>DASUJY010000001.1:0-18785 GCA_036279015.1 Gaiellaceae bacterium
GTACGCTCGCGCGCCGCCGGCCGGATCGTCGAGAACGTCATCCAGACCGATGCCGCCCTCAATCCCGGCAACTCGGGAGGCGCGCTCGCCGACGGCCACGGCCACGTGGTCGGGATCAACACTGCCGTCGCGGGCGTCGGCCTCGGCCTCGCCGTCCCGATCAACGAAACGACGCGGAAGATCATCGGCGCGCTCATGAGCGAGGGCCGGTTCCGGCGCGCCTACATCGGGATCGCCGGCGGGCCCCGCCCGCTGCCGCCCAGGCTCGCCCGCGAGCTCGGGCGGGAGAGCGGCGTCGAGGTCGTCGAGGTCGTGGAGGGAAGCCCGGCTGCGAAGGCCGGCCTCCGCGCGGAGGATCTGATCGTGGAGGTGAACGGCATCGCCGTCGCCGGCGTCGACGATCTCCAGCGCCTGATGGCCGGCGAGCTGATCGGCGAGACGGTCGTCCTCGAGACGGTCCGCGACGGCAGGCGGACGAAGCTCGAGCTTGTCCCCGTCGAGCTCGAGGTCTGACCCGCGGTTGACCTTCTATCGCATGGCTGCTATATCGCAGCTATGCGATACATCCTCCAGCTGGAGCGCGCCGCCGCTCTCGTCCCGGCCGTCATCGCTTGGGCATGCTCGGGTCTCGTCTTTCTCGCGGGCGTCCTATGGGGTGCTCTTCTGCGCTGCGACGAATCCTGTTCCGGGGAGGGTTGGCGACACAACTCCGACGCCTGGCAGTGGCACGGCGTCACGGCGCTCGGTGTCAGCGCGTTCTTGGCCGGCTCCGTGCTCGTCTACTCCGTGTGGACGGGTCGTCGCGTACTCGCAGTGTTGGCCGTCGCGCTCGGTCTGACGGCCGTTCTCATCATGGCGACGCTCTTGAGCCCCGAGTGGCTCTCGCATCTCGATCGGCGCACGCCCGAGGAGCTGCTGATCCTGCTGCTCGGTGTAGCCGCGCCGATCGTCGCCGCCGCGCTCACGCCCCCTGCCCACCGCCAGCCGGCAGAAGGCTGACGTGTCCGTCCGAGCCACGTCGGGGTCTGACCCCGACGTGTCCAATCGGGCGGTGCGGCCGTCACCGATTCGTTACAGGCCCGGGGTCCGGATCCCCAGTCTCTGAGCGCCTTTTGCGCGCTGCGACGTGTCCCTTGTGAACATGACGGGGTCTGACCCCGACGTGACCGTAACGGCTAGGTCCGCGCGCTCGGCTGGTGCAGGCCGAACTCGACGCCCTGGTCGTCTCGGCAGGAGACGTAGCGCCCGCCCGGCCCTTCGGCGTCCGGGTCTCCGGCCTCGCCTCCCAGCTCGCGGACGCGCTCGGCGGCCGCCTCGATGTCGTCCACCCCGAAGTAGACGACGATGTTGCGCGCCTCGTCGCCCTCGTGCAGGCCTCCGCGGACGCCTCCGGTCTCGATCCACGCGTTCTCGCCGGCCGTGGTCTCGAACTCCCAGCCGAGCAGCCGGCCGTAGAAGGACTTGGCGCGCTTGCCGTCCGGAACGCCGAGCTCGAAGTGCGACGGCTCGCCCGGCACTAGTCCTTCGACCCCGGCTTACGCTTCTCGAGGAACGCCCGCATCCCCTCCTGGGCCTCTTCCGAGGAGAGCGCGAGGTGGAAGGCTTTGCGCTCGGCGTCGAGGCCCGCGGCGAGCGTCGTCTCGAACGCCTGGTCGACAGCCTGCTTGGCGAGCCGCACGCCGACCGGGCTCTTCGCCGCGATCTCCTGCGCGATGCGCTTCGCCTCGCTGAGCCACGCTTCGTTCGCCACGACGCGCGCGACGAGGCCCGCCGCCTCCGCCTCGCGCGCGGAGAGAAAGCGGCCGGTCAGGATGACGTCCATCGCCTTCGCCTTCCCGATCGCGCGGGTCAGCCGCTGCGTGCCGCCGGCGCCGGGGAGGACGCCGAGGTTCGTCTCCGGCTGGCCGAACTGCGCGCCCTCCGCGGCGACGATCAGGTCGCAGGCCATCGCGAGCTCGCAGCCGCCGCCGAGGCAGTAGCCGGACACGGCGGCGACGATCGGCGTCCGCACCGAGCGAATCGCGTCCCACTTGTCGATGCGGCCGCCGAAGTAGAGCTCGAGATGCGTCGAGCTCTGGAGCTCACCGATGTCGGCGCCCGAGGCGAACGCCTTCTCGTCCCCGGCGAGGACGATGCAGCGGACGCCCTCGTCCGCGTCCAGGTTCTCGAGCGCGCCGACGAGCTCCGTCATGAGCTGGTTCGAGAGCGCGTTCAGCGCTTCCGGCCTGTTCAGCCGAACGACGGCGATCGGCTCCTCGCGTTCCAGGAGGACGGTCACTTCTTCCTCCGCAGGAAGCTCTCGACGGCCTCGCGCGGCTCGTCGGTCGCCATCGAGAGCGCGAGCCAGTCGCGCGCGTGGTTGACAGTCTCGTGCCAGGAGAGGTCGCGCCAGAAGTTGAGCTGCTGCTTCGTGTAGCGCACGGTCTGCGGGAGCTTCGCCACGAGGCTCGCGACGATGCGGTCGACCTCGGCGTCGAGCTCCCCGCGCGGGACGGCGAAGTTGACGAGCCCCCACTCCGCCGCCTTCACAGCGGGGATCTCCTCGCACATGAGGATGATCTCGCGCGCCCGCCGGTCGCCGACCATGACCGGGAGCCACTGAGTCGCGCCGCCCGCGGGAACCGACCCGTGCTCGGGCCCGACGTGGCGGATGAAGGCGTCGTCGGCCATGACGGCGAGGTCGCAGGCCATCTGGAGCTCGTTGCCGCCGCCGACGCAGATGCCGTTGATGCGCGCGAGCGTCGGCTTGCCGATCTCCCGCAGGCGGTCGTGCATGTCCTTGAAGGCGCCGAACCACTTCCAGTACTCGCCTGGCTTGCCGAGGTAGTCGTCGCTCCACGACTTGAGGTCGGCGCCCACGCAGAAGGCGCGCCCGGCGCCCGTGACGACGACCGCGCGGACGTCGTCGTCCCAGGAGGCGTCCTCACAGGCGCGCGCGATCTCCCGCAGCATGCGGAAGTCGAAGGCGTTCAGGACCTCGGGTCGGTTCAGCGTGATCGTCGCCCGGGGCGGCGCCTTCTCGTAGACGATCGTCTCGAAACCGAGCTCGGCCGGGTCGCGCGGCGTGGGACGGTCCGGCTCCGTCATGCCGACACGTCCGCGAAATGAACCTGGAACGGGACGCCCATCGCCATGGCGTCCTGGCCGGAGGCGTTGAACTCGTCCGACCGCGATCCCTCCTTGAACGCCTCCATGTCCTCGAACTCGAACTCGGCGAAATACGCGTACGCGGGCTCCGCGAACGGACTGCCGAAGACCTTGCCGTGGCGAAACGTCGCGCGCGGCACCTTGCTCGCGTAGTCAGCGACGTGGCGCGCGTAGCGCTCGGCGTCCGGCTCGCGCTCGTACGTGATCAACACCCTGACCATGGCCCTCCCTGGGTTGCCGGCGAACTACCGCCTGCGAAGGATTCCGGATTCGCGCGAAAGCCGCTGCGCGAGGTAGACCGGGACGATCGTCAGGGCGATGATCACCACGACGACGACATTGACCTGCGGGAGCTGCTGGCCGAGCCGGATCTTGCCGAAGATCCAGAGCGGAAGCGTGTTCTGGGCGCCGGCCGTGAAGGTCGTCACGATCACCTCGTCGAACGAGAGCGCGAAGGCGAGGAGCGCGCCCGAGACGAGCGCCGTCGAGATGACCGGCAGCGTGACGAAGCGGAACGTCTGCCAGCCGTCTGCGCCGAGGTCCATGGAGGCCTCGACGAGCGAGGCCGACGTCCGCCGCAGCCGCGCGGCGACGTTGTTGTAGACGATCACGATGCAGAAGGTCGCGTGGCCGATCACGATCGTCCACAGGCTGAGGTTCCAGCTCCAGAAGCCGAAGTAGGAGTTGAGCGCCATGCCGGTGATGATCCCGGGGAGCGCGAGCGGCAGGACGACGACGAAGGAGACGGCCTCCCGCCCGAAGAAGCGGAAGCGGCTGACCGCGAACGCGGCGGCCGAGCCGAGCACGAGCGCGATCGCCGTCGCGGCAAGGGCCGCCTTCAGCGAGAGGACGAGCGCGTCCCGCACCTCGCT
The DNA here is from genome assembly GCA_036279015.1 of Gaiellaceae bacterium. Classification (GTDB taxonomy): domain Bacteria; phylum Actinomycetota; class Thermoleophilia; order Gaiellales; family Gaiellaceae; genus DATEOR01. Next base: position 4,020 of record DASUJY010000001.1, read on the forward strand.
GTTGTGCCAGGCGGACGTGAACCACTTCGTAGAGAAGCCGGCGATCGGCCAGCTCTGGATGTTCGACGAGTTGAAGGCGTAGACGACGATGATCGCGATCGGCGCGTAGAGGAAGAGGACGACGAGCGCCGTCCAGGTCCAGAGGCCGAAGCGTGCGGCGCGCGTCTCCATCACAAGGCCTCGAAGGCGCCGAGCCGGCGGGCGACGGCAAGATAGACCGCCATCACGACGAGGGGCACCGTGGCATAGGCGGCCGCGAAGGGGACGTTGTTGGAGATCCCGACGCTCGCGTAGACGACGTTGCCGATGAACTGTGAGCTGGCGCCCCCGACGAGCGTGGGCGTGATGTAGTCGCCGAGCGTGAGCGCGAAGGTGAAGATCGAGCCTGCGACGACGCCCGGGAAGACGAGCGGCAAGACGACGCTCCGGGTCGTGCGCCAGCCCCGGGCGCCGAGGTCGGTCGAGGCCTCGAGATAGGAGTCCGGGATCCGCTCCATGGCCGCGTAGACCGGCAGGATCATGAACGGCAGCCAAATGTAGGAGAAGACGATCCACATCGCCCAGTTCGAGTACGCGACGCCGACCGTGGGGAGCCCGAGATGCTCGAGCGTCCAGTTGAGCGCTCCCTCGCGGGAGAGGATCAGCCGCCACGCGTACACGCGCGCGAGGTAGCTTGCCCAGAGGGGCAGGAGGACGAGGACGAAGAGGGCCGCGCGCGTTCGCGGCGAGGCCAGGCGGGCCATGAAGTACGCGAACGGGAGCGCCACGATCGCGTCGGTGATCGTGACCGCCGCGGCGATCCCGATCGTCCGGAGGGCGATCGTGCGGTAGGTCGGCTCCGTAAAGAGCGTCTCGAAGTTGTCGAAGTTCCAGACCCGCACGAGCTCGGTCGTGAACGGGTCGACCCTCCAGAAGGCGGAGACGAGGAGGACGGCGAGCGCCGCCAGGTAGAGGAGCGCGAACCAGGCGAGCGGCGGCAGGAGGAGGAGCAGGCCGCGCAGCCAGCCCCGCCGCCAGAACGCAGCCGAGAAACGGCGACGGGCCGCCCACGGAGGGCGGCCCGCAGATTCAGCTCCCGCGGCCAAGGCCGACTAGCCTCGGAGCTCCGTCCAGGCCTGCTGCCAGGCCGTGTAGTCCATGCAGTCCATCTCGCCGTTGCCGCAGTCGGCCTGCGGCGTCTTCCAGAACTTGATCGAGTTGAAGTAATCCTCCGAGGCATCGCCGTGGTACTTCGCGCACGAGCCCGGGTCGATCTTGTCCATCTCGGCACAGGCCTTCGTGTTGGCGGGCGTCTCGCCGAAGAAGATCGCCTGCTGAGCCTGGACGAGCGGCGTCGTCGCGTGCTGCATCCAGAGGTAGGCGCAGTTCGGATGCTGGGCCTTCGCGGACAGCATCCAGGTGTCGGCCCAGCCGGTCGCCCCTTCCTCAGGGATCGTGTCCTTCACGGGCACGTCGTCCGCGGCGAGCGTGTTGGTCTGGTAGGGCCAGGACGCCCCGATGACCGCGTCGCCGTTCTTGAAGAGGTCGATCTCGTCGGACGCGAGCGCCCAGTACTTCTTGATCAGCGGCTTCTGTTGCTTCAGGAGCTCGATCGCAGCGTCGAACTGCTCCTGGTTCAGCTCGTAGGGGTCGGTGATGCCGAGGTCCGGCTGCGCCTTCGAGAGGTAGAGCGCGGCGTCGGCGATCTGGATCGGGTTGTCCGGAACGGTCACCCGTCCCTGGTACTTCGAGTCGTAGAGCGCCGACCAGCTCGTCGGCTCAGGCGTGACATCGTCCGTGTTGTAGAGGAGCGTGTTCGGCCCCCACTCGTACGAGACGCCGTAGTGCTTGCCGTCGATCGTGTTGTGCGGCGGCGACTTGAGCGCCTCGCTGAAGTCCGCATAGCCGGGGATGAGGTCGACGTTCACCGGCTGGACGTCTCCGCCGAGGATGAGCCGCAGGCTCGCGTCGCCGGAGGCCGAGACCATGTCGTACTGGCCCCCTCCTCCCTGGCGCATGAGCGTCACCATCTCGTCGGAGGAGCCGCCGTACTTGACGTTGACCTGGCAGCCCGTCTCCTGCTCGAAGGGCTTCACCCACTGATCCTCCGTGTAGCCCTCCCAGGCGATCAGGTTGAGGGCGCCCTCACCGGGGCCGACCTTGGTCGGAAGCGCCGAGGTGTCGCCGCTCGGGCTCGCGCTCCCGCCTTCATCCCCGCCGCCGCAGCCCGCGGCGGTGACCGCCAGTGCGCCGACCAGGACGGCGAGCACCGCCCAGATCGCGAATCGCGCCTTCTTCATGCGTTTCTCTCCTCCGTCTCTCCCCCCTCGATCTCGAACGCGTGCTCTGGGCGCCATTCGAGCCGAACGTCCTTGCCCCGTTCCTCGAGTGCCTCGGCCGAGGTCGTCTCCAGGTTCTGGCGGACGACGACGAGCTTGCCGCCGGCGTCGAGGTCGACCACGTAACGGGTGACCATGCCTGCGTAGACCACGTCGGCGATCCGGCCGCTCTCGACGTGGGCACCCTGAGCGGGCGTCGCGCCGTCGGTGAGCATCCTGATCTTCTCGGGCCGCACGGTGAAGCGCCGGCCGTCCCGCGCGAGCAGGTTGGAAACGCCCACGAACCCGGCGACGAAGGCCGTGGCGGGTCGCTCGTAGACGTCCGCCGGCGAGGCGACCTGCTCGACGCGGCCCTGGTTGAAGACCGCGAGGCGGTCGCTCATCGTCAGCGCTTCCTCCTGGTCGTGCGTGACGTAGACGAACGTGATCCCGACCTCCTGCTGGATGCGCTTGAGCTCGACCTGCATCTCTTCCCGCAGCTGCAGGTCGAGCGCGCCGAGCGGCTCGTCGAGGAGGAGCACCTCCGGCCGGTTGACGATCGCGCGCGCAAGCGCGACACGCTGGCGCTGTCCGCCCGAGAGCTGGCTCGGCTTGCGCTTCGCGAAATCCGGCAGGCGCACCATCTCGAGCGCCGAGCCCGCGCGGGCGGCACGTTCCTTGCGGCCGACACCCTGCACGCGCAGCCCGTACTCGACGTTCTCGCCGACCGACATGTGGGGGAAGAGCGCGTAGTCCTGGAAGACGGTGTTCACCTGACGCGCGTAGGGCGGGCGCGAGGTGACGTCGGCGCCGCGCAGGTGCACGCGGCCGGCGTCCGGATGCTCGAAGCCCGCGATGATGCGAAGCAGGGTCGTCTTGCCCGAGCCGGAGGGCCCGAGCAGGGAGAAGAACTCCCCGCGCTCGATCTCGAGGTCGACGCCCGCGACGGCGGCGACGTCGCCGAAGGTCTTGCGCACTCCCTCGAGACGAACGTCGGCAGCCGCGGGAGGCGGCTCCTCGGTGGTTCCGCTAGGCCGCGCGCGTGCCTGCGTCGACAAGCGCTTCCTCCAGGAGCTCGAGGCCTCGGTCGAGATCCTCGTCGGATACGACGAGCGGAACGAGAATTCGGATGACGTTGCCGTAGAGTCCGCAGGAGAGGAGCACGAGGCCGAGCCCGCGGGCGGCCGCCGTGGTCGCGCTCGCGAGGGTCGCGGCGGGCGCCTTCGTCTCGCGGTCCTCGACGAGCTCGAGCGCGAGCATCGGCCCGAGGCCGCGCACCTCGCCGACCGCCTCGACGCGCGCCGCGATCCCGTCGAGCCCGGCCCGGATCCGCTCGCCGAGCTCCTCGGCGCGCCGGCGGAAGTCCTCGCCCGCCACCTCGTCGAGGACGGCGAGCGCGGCGGCGCAGGCGAGCGGGTTCCCGCCGAAGGTCCCGCCGAGCCCGCCGGCCGGAACCGCGTCGACGATCCCGCTCGGCCCGGTGACGGCGGCAAGCGGCAGCCCGCCGCCGAGCGACTTCCCCGAGACGAGGAGGTCCGGCTCGACGCCGTAGTGCTCGATTGCCCACACGGGCCCGGTACGACCGACCCCGGCCTGGACCTCGTCGTCGACGTAGAGGATCCCGTGGCGCTCGCAGAGCTCCTTCAGGCGCGGCGGGAAGTCGTGCGGCATCGGGATGAAGCCGCCCTCGCCCTGCACCGGCTCGAGCACGACGCAGGCGACCGACTGCGGGTCGACGTCCGCCTTGAAGAGCGCCTCGAGCTCGTGCATCGCATCGTCGGTCGAGACACCGCGATACGGATACGGTGCGGGAGCCCTGTAGACCTCGGGCGCGAACGGGCCGAAGCCGCGCTTGTACGGGACGACCTTGCTGGTCATCGTCATCGTGAGGAGGGTGCGCCCGTGGAAGGCGCGGTCGAAGACGACGACCGCGGGACGGCCGCTGGCGGCACGGGCGATCTTGACGGCGTTCTCCACCGCCTCGGCGCCGGAGTTCAGGAGCAGGCTCTTCTGCGTCTCACCCCCGCAGGGCGAGAGCTCTGCGAGCCGGCGGCAGACCTCCACGTAGGGCTCGTACATCCCGACCATGAAGCACTGGTGCAGGTAGCGCTCGACCTGGTCGTGGACGGCGGCGACCGCAGCGGGGAGCCCGTGGCCCGTGTTCTGGCAGCCCAGCCCGCCCGCGAAGTCGATGTAGCTCCGCCCGTCGACGTCCTCGATCCGGGCGCCCTCGGCACGCGCGACGACGAGCGGGGGCGTCGCGACTCCTGCGGCGACGTAGCGCTCGCGCGCGTCCAGGATCTCGTCGGTCCCGCTCCGTTCTCGTAGCGACATTCGCCGAGTCTACAACCGGGGCAAGCGCCGCTCCTCGTCCCGCCTGGCCGAATCGACCGGGTTATGCTCGCCGCCGTGTCGGCGAGCGGCGTCGCGATCTTCCTCTCCCTCGTTGCCGGGGTCGCCGGGTCGGTGCAGGTCGCCGTCAGCGGCTCATTCGGCAAGCGGATCGGGGTCCTCGAGGCGACCGCGTTCGGAGCAGTCGGGGCGGCGATCATCGTCTGCTCGCTCGTGCTCGTCGCGCGCCAGGGATTCGGCGGAGTCGTCGCGGGCTTCCGCGAGCCGCCCTGGCTCTGGCTGAACGGCGTCATGGGGGCGATCGTCGTCCTGACGATCACCTTCACGGCGCCCCGCATCGGCACCTTTGCGACGATCGGGCTCCTGATCGCGGGCCAGCTCGCCATGGGCGTCGTGATCGACTACCTCGGGCTCTTCGGACTCGAGCGCATCCCGCTCTCGGCAGCCCGCATCGCCGGTCTCCTCCTTCTCGCCGGCGGCGCGCTCCTCGTCTTGAAGCGCTAGCCGGGAAGCTCGAGGAGCGGGGCGAGCTCGTCCCAGCGCGCGATCTCGCAGCCGTTCGCCCGGTTCAGAAGCGCGTCGATCCTCAACCTCGCCTGGTGGGGGTCGTCGAGGCCCGCCTCCCCGGTCACCATGGCGACCTGATCGCCCCCGTAGATCTCCGTGCAGGCCGTGTCTTGCGGGACCGGGTCGAGCGCCTGCGGGTGGGCGCGGAGCGCTGCGCAGGCTTTGTCGGGGTCGGGATGCGTCCCGCCGTCGGGGACGCACGTGAGCGTCGCCGTCCGGCTCGGCCCGTCGCGGCCCGCGGGCCAGAAGGTGATCGTGAGGTCGAAGCGCGGCTCTGTCGGATTGTTGCCCGCGCCGCCGCCCGAGCCGCAGCCGGCGGCCAGGAGAACCACGAGCGGGAGCGCGACTCTGGCTAGAGGCCCCACGGATTGGCTGGTTTCGCGCCGGTCCAGGCGAGGACGCTCTTCGTCTCCAGGTACATCTCCAGCGTCTCGAGCGCGTTCTCGCGCCCGAAGCCCGACTGCTTGTAGCCCCCGAAGGGCAGGCCGGGGAACGCCGTGTTCGGGCAGTTGATCCCGATCGTGCCCGCCTTGATCTTGCGCGCGAGCCGGTGTCCGCGGCCGGGGTCGCGCGTCCAGACGGTCGCGACGAGGCCGTAGCGGACCTCGTTCGCGAGCCGCGCCGCCTCGGCCTCGTCCTCGAAGGGGATGACGGTGGCGACGGGCCCGAAGATCTCCTCCTGCGCGACGGACATCGTGTTCTCCACCTTGGCGAGCACCGTCGCCGAATAGAAGGCGCCGTCCCCGTCGAGCGGATGGCCACCGGTGACGAGCTCGGCCCCCTCGCCCACGCCTGCCTCGACGAGCCCGTGCACCTTGTCACGGTGGGCCTCGGAGATGAGCGAGCCCATCTGGGTCTCATCGTCGAGCGGGTCGCCCGTCTTCATGCGGGCTGCGGTCTCGGCGAAGCGGCTGACCACCTCGTCGTAGAGCGGCTTCTCCACGAAGACGCGCGAGCGCGCATCGCAGCTCTGCCCGGCCGCGTAATAGATGGCGTAGACGGAGCTCGGCACGGCCGCGTCGAGGTCGGCGTCCGCGAAGAAGATGTTGGGACTCTTGCCGCCGAGCTCGAGCGAGACGCGCTTCACAGGGTCCGCGCAGAGCCGCATGATCTCCGAGCCGGTCCTCGTCGAGCCTGTGAACGCGACCTTGTCCACGTCCGGATGCGCGACGAGATGGGAGCCCGTCGTGGGCCCGTCGCCCGGAACGACGTTGACGACCCCGGCCGGGATGCCGACCTCGACCGCGAGCTCGGCGAGCCGAAGGGCGGTGAGCGGCGTCGCCGGGTCGGGCTTCAAGACGACGGCGCACCCGGCGGCGAGCGCCGGCGCAAGCTTCCACGACGTCATCATGAACGGGTAGTTCCAAGGGACGATCTGGGCGACGACGCCGACCGGCTCCTTGAGCGTGTAGGTCAGGACGGAGCCGCCCATCGGCACCGCGCGGCCGGCGATCGTCCCGATCGCCGAGGCGTACCAGCGGAAGTACTCGGCCGAGACGGCGACCTCGCCCTTGACGGAGGTGACGGCCTTGCCGACGTTCCGCGTCTCGAGGTCGACGAGCTCCTTGCGGTTCGCCACGATCGCGTCGGCGAGAGCGTGGATCAGCCGGGAGCGCTCGTTGGGCGGCGTCTTCGCCCAGGCGCCCTCGACGGCGGATCGGGCCGCCTGGACGGCGCGGTCGACATCGGCAGGCCCGGCCATCGCCGCGCGTCCGAGCGCCGCGCCGGTGGCCGGCTCGGCGAGCTCCCGCACCTCTCCGTCGGCGGGCTCCACCGTCTCCCCGTCGATGAAGAGACCGAACTCCTTCGCCGCGATCGCCATCACTGCCCTCCGTCTCGTTCGAAGATGGCCGCCTGGCCCTGGCCGACACCGACGCAGAGGGTAGCCAGCCCGTAGCGCCCGCCGCGGCGTCCGAGCTCGTGCAGGAGGCTGACGACGAGCCGTGCGCCGCTCATGCCGAGTGGATGCCCGAGCGCGATCGCGCCTCCGTTCACGTTCACGCGCTCGGGGTCGAGCCCGAGCTCCCTGATCACCTCGAGGCTCTGGGAGGCGAACGCCTCGTTCAGCTCGACCAGGTCGAGCTCGCCCACGTCGATGCCCGCGCGGGCGAGAAGCTTTCGCACCGCCGGCACGGGGCCGATCCCCATGTAGCGCGGGTCGACTCCCGCGACGGCGCTCGCGACGAAGCGGCCGAGGGGGCGTGCTCCGAGCTCGCGGGCCTTCGCCTCGCTCGCCACGACGACCGCGGCCGCCCCGTCGTTGAGGCCGCTCGAGTTCCCGGCGGTCAGCGTCCCGCCCTCGCGGAAGGCGGGCTTGAGCCCGGCCAGCTTCTCGGCGCTCGTGTCGGGCCGCGGGTGCTCGTCGCGGTCGACCTCTCCGACCGGCACGAGCTCGTCGGCAAAGCGGCCGGACTCCTGCGCAGCGGCCCAGCGCCGGTGGCTTCGGAGCGCGAAAGCGTCCTGATCCTCCCGCGTGACCTCGTAGCGCTCGGCCACATTCTCGCCGGTCTCGCCCATCGACTCGAGCGGGATCAACTCCTTCATGCGCGGATTCGGGAACCGCCAGCCGAGTGTCGTGTCCCACGTCGTGCCGTCGCCGTACTCGGGCTTCGCAGTGACGAGCGGGGCGCGGGACATCGACTCGACGCCGCCGGCGACGTAGAGCTCCCCGTCGCCCGCCCGAATCGCGTGGGCGGCCGAGACGACCGCCGAGAGACCCGAGGCGCAGAGGCGATTGACCGTCACGCCGGCGACCGACTCCGGAAGTCCTGCGAGCAGCGCGCCCATGCGGGCTACGTTGCGGTTGTCCTCGCCGGCCTGGTTCGCGGCGCCGAAGTAGACGTCCTCGATCTCCTCGGGTGACACCTTGGCGCGCGCGACCGCTTCCTTGATCACGAGCGCCGCGAGATCGTCCGGCCGGTGCCCGGAGAGCGCGCCATGCAAGCGCCCGATCGGCGTCCGCACCGCGGAGAGGATGACCGCCTCGGCCACGCCCTCAGTCTACGTTCGTGACCCTTTCGGACATGGCCGGGGTCTGACCCCGGACATGGCCTCAGGAGACGAAGTCGACGCGGACGGGGCACTCGAAGGCCCCGATCTGCTCGCCGCGGCGCAGGAGCTCGCCGACCGCCTCGCGGCCCTCGTCGCCGTAGTCCTCGGTCAGCCGGTTGACGTACATGCCGACGAACCGGTCGGCGAGGCGCCGGTCGAGCCCGCGGCCGTACTGGAGCGCATACGAGAGCGCCTCGTCGCGGGACTCGAGACCGGCGGCGATCGAGGCGCGCAGCACCTCGGAGAGGTCGTGGAGCGCGCCGTCGCCGATATCCCGCCGGGCGACGTTGATGCCGAGCGGAAGCGGCAATCCCGTCTCGAGCAGCCACCACTCGCCGAGGTCGACGACCGCGTGCAGGCCGTGAGTCTCGTACGTGAGTTGCCCCTCGTGGATGAGCAGGCCCGCCCGCGCCCGACCCGACTTGACCTCGTCGATGATCTCGTCGAACGGAACCTCCCGAAACCGGTACTCGCCGCCGAGGAACATCCGGAGGACGAGGAAGGCGGTTGTCATCCGCCCCGGCACCGCGATCTCGATCTCCTTGAGGTCGGCGTGCGAGAGCGGCTCGGACGCGACGACGATCGGCCCGTACCCGGAGCCCATGCTCGCCCCGTGCGGGAGAATCGCGTACCGCTCCTGGACGAACGGGTACGTGTGGAGCGAGATCGCCGTCACCTCGAGGCGGCCCTCGAGCGCCCACTCGTTCAGCGTCTGGATGTCTTCGAGGACGTGCTCGAACGAGAAGTCGCCCGGGTCGACGACGCCCGAGCTCAGTCCCCAGAACATGAATGCGTCGTCCGGGTCCGGACTATGCCCCAGTCGGATCAGCAAGCGCCCGAGGGTAACAACGTCACCCCGCCCATGTGCCGGGATGTGCAAGCGCAGCTAAAATTGGGCGAGTATCCCTTCAGCGGAGAGAGACGCACTTCTATAACGCGGACGGCCCGGGTGTCCGCCCAGGCCGTCAGTTCGGTTAGGAGGCGTCTGCAGGACGCAACGCCCATCCTCCCAAGCGGTCCGGATGTCACTCCGTCCGGCGCAACCACTTCGATATCTAGGTCCGCTGAGTTTCGGAGTCTGTGTCCGCAGGCGACTCGGCGGCGAGGTTAGGAGAAAGCGTTGGCTACCTACACCATCACCCGCGTTCGCACCGAGCGGCCCTACGGTGCGGCCCACGAGCACATCACGCACGTGGAACTCAACAACAATCCGGCAGTCATCATCTCGCGCAGCACCGTGATCGCCGATCTGAAACGCCCCTACGGGGATCGGTACATCACCAACGCTGGGGGAGTCCGGGCAAACGTCATCGTTGTGACGTGCCCGCACTGCACGTTCCGCGACTACATCACGACCGAGCCGGACTGGACGACCACGAACAACCTGCTGAGCCTGCCGCGCTGCTAAGCACTGCCTAGGTTCACACTCACGACCCGCTCCGGCCGTGGATAGGGCGCACGTTCCAACGGCCGGGGCGTGTCTTCTCCTGGATGAGCGCCGTAGCCGAGCGCTACCGCTATCGCGTCGGCGATGAAAGGCACGACACGCTCCGCCTCTGCCGCCGTGATCTCGACACCGAGGCGGCGGTCCAGTACGAGAAGCACCTTGTCCTCCCCGGCTATCTGAGCGTGGAGGAAAGGCACTCGCCAGCCGTCCACCACCACGTCGTGCTGCGAAAAGGGTCCAGGGAAATCCACTCGGCCCAAGGCCGGAAGGTCGGTGTCCACCGTCCTTAGAGCGTGCAGAGAGGGCCGGATGTCGTCCGACCGGTCTGCGAAAATCCGCATAGATAAACGAAAAGCGAGGGCGCCGACGGTTGCACCCGCCAGCGCCCTCTAGCCCACAAGGAGCAGCGCTGTGCCCCCTGTGAACCGCCTCAATCCTACTCGCGCCCCGTCCTCGGAATCGTCGTGCTACCTGCTGGAGTTCATGCGCGAGTTCCCCGACGACGAAGCCTGCCTCCAGCACATCTGGCGCGAGCGCTTCGCCCCTGACGGCGAACACGCCCTCTGCCCTCGCTGTGAGACGGAGAGAACGTTCAAGCGCTATCCCACGAAGGACAAGCGGCCAGCCTGGTACTGCCAGACGTGCGGGCACCGCATCCACCCGCTGAAGGGGACGATCTTCGAGAAGTCCTCTACGTCCCTGTTCCTGTGGTTCTACGCCATGTACCTCATCACCAGCACTCGATGCGGGATCTCCGCCAAGCATCTGGAACGGGAGCTGGGGGTGACGTACAAGACCGCATGGAGGATTTTCAACAAGATTCGGAACCAGCTCATGACGCAAGACGATGAGCCCCTGTCCGGTGAAGTCGAGGCCGACGAGACGTTCATCGGCGGAACTCCCCCCGACTACCCGAAGCGCACCCGCGCCGAAAAGCTCGCGCTCAAGGCCACCGTCTTTGCCGCCGTCGAGCGCCAGGGCCGCATCCGCGCCCAGGTCATTCCGAATAGTCGAGGGGTGCATGTACGCGGCAAGCTGCATGAGTTCGTCCTGCCCGCGTCCATCGTCTACACGGACGAATACTCCGCCTATGACTCCCTTGACGTGCGGGAGCGCTACGTCCACCGTCGCATCCCTCACCACGCCCGCATCTGGGTAGACGGCACCACCCACACGCAGACCATCGAGGGCTTCTTCGGCAACTTCAAATCGGGGCTGACGGGCGCTCATCACTCCGTCTCGCACAAGTGGCTTCAGGGCTACGTCAACGAGTGGACGTGGCGCTATAACCGCCGCAAGTCCGAGACGCCCATGTTCCGAGAATTGATCGAGACCGCCGCGAGCAGGACGGTCTAGTTTTGAAGCTCCTGCACCCGGAAACAGAAGCTGATGGACAACGCCGCCACAGGGCGGGAGATCGCCTTGCTCGGCATCCTCATCGCGTGTGGCGAGAAGGCCATTGAAGCTTTTCAGGCCAGCGACAACCCTGTGGACGCCGACTTCCTGAAGGACCTGGAGCGAATCATCCAACGCTCCCGCGATGAACTTGTCGCGCTGAGAAGCGGCTAGCGCTTCTCGGGCTGAATCAGCTTCCGCAGAGCGCCCATAACGTCCTTGCGCTTGGGGACAGGGATCTCCAAGCCCTTTGGCGTTTTCTGCGTAGGCCCGCCGGGTTCGTCGGTAGCTCGCTCCGCTGCCCGCCAATGAGCCTCCGTCGAGCGCTCGCGGTCGCGGTCCCTGTGCTCCCGGTCTTGTGGCTTGTCGGTCACTCATGATGAGGTTAGCCGGTGAGACCGCTGGATGGGATTCGGGCGAAGCTGGACAGGGCGGAGACACACCTCAAGGTCCTTGATCATGTGATCGGGACCTACTTCGCAACGAACCCCCAGCGCATCGTCGGCGAGGAAGAGACGAAAGGCGGCTTCTGGCACTTCGCCGTTTACCTCGAAGTTGACCGCTTCCCGCCCGACGGGTTGTGGGGGCCGATCATCGGAGACGCCGTTCATAACCTCCGCTCGGCACTTGACCACCTCGCGTGGGCGCTCGCGTTGCCTGAAGCCCAGGCCACCACCCCCAGGAGAATTGAGTTCCCGATTTTCCTGGATGATCCCACGAGCGACCCCGAGATACGCGGGGCGTTCACGAAGAAGATCCAAGCTCTCCGGCCAGAGTCTCATGCAATCGTTGACGGGGCGCAGCCGTACAAAACTGGCGACAGGCACCACCCGCTCTGGCTGCTCCAGGCTCTCTGGAACATGGACAAGCACCGCGCTCTCCATGTCGCTGGCTTCGCGTACATCTTCGAGCGGGACCTGTCCGAAGAGGCCGAGTATGGGTTCACTTCCTGGCGTTCCGGGCTGTTCGGCGAGCGCTTCGATGCCCGCAACCGCACACAGCTCGAAGCCGGGCAAGTCCAGGCCTCCGCACTCGCCAGTGGTCACCCGCTGCAAGAGCGAATGGACGCATACGAGAACGTCACCTTTGACGTAACGCTCGGCGAGCGAGGCGGGCCGTTCTCCGACTCCGACGAACCCTACGCGGGACTTCCCATACGTCAGGTACTGCGCCGACTCCAGCGGTACGTGACCAAAGAAGTGGTCGATCCACTCAAGCCACTCGTTCCCTCTTAGCAGCGCGGCTCAAGGGCACGGCGCCCAAGAGACGACGATGAACCGTCGTCTCTCTCCGCTGAAGGGATACTCGCCTAAAATTGGGCGACTGACCGTTCTCTGTATAAACCCCCGGATTCCGGGCGGTTTCCGGTGAGAGCGCTACCCTGGAGGAACAATGGCCCGTCCGAAGCAAGGCGACGACGCGACGAAGAACCTCAAGCCCGAGGACGAGACTCAGGTCGCGCCGAAGGGAACGAAGATCGGCCTGCTTCGCAAGGACGAGGTCATGGCGGCCTTTCGCAAGGTCGCTCGCGGAAAGAGCAGCTAGGTCGCCGCGAGCTCGAGATCGCGCTGGGCGGTCAGGCGCTGATCCGTGCTGCCCGTGTACTCGAAGCCATGTCGCTCAAGAATCCTGAGGATCTCCCCCATGAGGGCATGGAGGACTGCGGGCGAGACAGCTTCGGCGGTGAACTCGATTTCGACTGTGCGCGTTTCGAAGTTGACACCGCCTACAGGCCCCATCGCCAGATCTCTTGCATCCGACGTGAGAGCGCTGATCGCTTCGAGTGCTGCGTCCTCCAAGTCCTCGTCGGAACAAGGTTCGGGGGTGATCGAGAGAACGACCTGGAACTGGTCCTGCGGCGGCGACTGCTCAGGCGCACGCGAACGACGGAACGGGAAGTTCAGCCTGGCGCGGTGACTCACATCCGGCATATCGGCCGATGCGCTCTAAAGGTTCAGTCCCGAACGGCGGAAAAAGCTCCGCGTGTTCGGCACGGTGCGGTGATCGCTCGGAGTGTTCGCCACGGTGACCATCCTCTCTCCTCCGGGTGGATAGCACTTTACATGGCCGCTGCCAGCAGGAACGCACCACCATCCCGCGTTCCACGCTTTCGCAACCATGTTGTCCAACTGCCTGTCTCTGACCTTCGGGCGCTGCGCGTTCGGGTTTTCCAGACGTTTCGGATGCACGACACTCCTCCTGACTTGCTATGTCGTCCGAGCGTCGTGCGACCATCCGTCTGCCACGTCACGCGCCGCTCTCGCGGTTATTCACTTGGGCCCGTTGGTTGCCGCCAGCGGGCCTTTGTCGCTCCATTAAGGACCTTGCAACGGACGGAGCTACCTGCCCCGGTCCCAAGTCCACTGGGTTTAGACGCCAGCCGCGCTCGCCAGCAACTGCCTGAACATCGCCTCGTCGTCGCGACGACGGTTCCACTTCCACACGTATTCGTTCAGGTAGCCCTGGAGCCAGCCACGCGAGACCGAATGGTGTGTCCCTCGGATGCCGTTCTTCACCAACGCGAAGAATCCCTCGATGGTCTGCGTGTGGGTCTCGCCGCTGACGTAGATCTTGGCGTGGTGCTTGATCGTCCGGTGGCCGTAGCGAGTACGGAAGCCGTGGTCGTTGTAGATGTGCGACTCGTCTGTGTAGACGATGGAGCCGGGGAGGATGAACGACTCCACCATCGTCCGAACCGAAGCGGCCTGACTCGTGGGGACGACGCTCGCCCGAACACCGCCCTTGCGCTGGACGGCAGCAGCCACGGTGACCTTCTTGGCGAGCTTGTCGGCTCGAGAGGTCTTTGGCCAGGCGCGAGGCTTGCCGCCGACGTAGGTCTCGTCGGCTTCGACGTGTCCGAACAGAGGGCTGTCCTCTTGCTCCATGAGGACGTTGCGAACGCGGTTGAGCATCCGCCAGGCGGTCTTGTAGTTGCAGCCAAGTTCGCGCTCCAGTTGCTTCGCGGCGATGCCGCAGCGCGAGCTGGAGACCAGGAACATCGCGTAGAACCACTCGGTCAGCGGACGCGAGGACTTGGCGAAGATCGTGCCGGCAGTCGGGTGGATGTGGTGGCCGCAGCCGACGCACGTCCACGACTGACGCTGCTGCTTCGTGGCGTATCGCTTGAACTCCCGCTCCTGATCGCACTTCGGGCAGTGGGCGTGCGTGCCGTCGGGGGAGTGGCGCTCGCGCCACAGGTATTCCAAGCAGGTCTCGTCGTCGGGGAACTCAGCGAGGAACTCTCGGAGGGAGTAGAGCGACTCCGAGGACTTGACGCGCTGAGGGTTCTTTCGGTTCGCGGCAGCCATTTCTTACCCATCAGTGTAGAAGACGTGTCGGACGACATAAGTAGAATGCGACCTAGGTGGAGGGGTCCCCTGGGCTTGGGGACCCCCGCCTGGCCTCTAGGCATTTCCCGGCCCCCGAGACCGGTGCCCGGCCTAGAAAGGAATGTCGTCGTCGGCCGGGGTTCTGGCTGCGCGGACGAAGTCCGACTCCTCTGCGCCCGGCTCGACGCCAACGAAAGCGAAGCCAAAGCGCCCGTCGTCGAAGCGCATGATGCGCCCGTCCCTCTCGAGGCGAGTCAGATGGTTCCTGACGGCGTTTGCAGTAGCCGCTATACCTTCGGCGGCGATCTGTCCCTGCACTTGGGCGGTC
>DASUJY010000002.1:0-29068 GCA_036279015.1 Gaiellaceae bacterium
AACGCTTCGTGGGCTGGGCGGATCGCGTGAACAGCGATCGCGATCGCGCCGTCGAGTTCGAGGAGATCCTGGGCTACCACCTCGAGCAGGCGCACAAGAACCTGTCCGAGCTCGGCCCGCTCGACGAGCACGGGCTCGAGCTTGGCCGCAACGCCGCCCAGCGGCTCTCGTCGGCGGGCAGGCGAGCCTTCGCGCGGAGCGACATGCCGGCTGCGGCGAACCTCCTCCGCCGTGCCGCCACGATCCTCCCGGAGCGCGATCCTTCGCGACTGGAGCTCATCCCCGATCTCGGCGAAGCGCTCCTGGAGGTGGGGGAGTTCCCCTGGGCCGAGCTCTTCCTCGAAGAAGCGATCGAGTCGCAGGCGGACGGCGACAGCCTGGTGCCTCCGCTTGCAGAGTTGCTCCTTCTTCGCCTCAAGGCGCAGGCCGGCTCGGCGGAGCGTTGGAGCGAGCGTCTGGTCGAGGAGGCATCCGGGATGCTGGAGCAGTCCGGCGCGGAGCATGGCGACGCAACGCTCGCCACGATCTGGCGCCTGCTCGCCTGGGCACACGGCACCTCTGGGCGCTACGGGCTTGCCACCCAAGCTGCGGAGCGGGCGATGGAGCACGCGCGGAGCGCGAACGATGCACGACAAATCCGCCTCGCGGCGGTTCTCTATGCACTAGCGGCCCTCCACGGTCCGACGCCGGTCCCGGAGGCAATCGAGCGCTGCGAGAGGATCGCGTCGGAGGCACAGGGCGACCGGCGTACGCAGGGCCTCGTGACCAGCATCCTGGCGGCGCTTCTCGGAATGCGTGGAGACTTCGACCGCGCGCGCCAGCTTTCCGCTGAAGCCCGAGCGTTGCTGGCAGAGCTCGGACCGACCGTCGCCGGGGCGTCCACGTCCCTTGAGGCTGCCCGGGTGGAATCCCTCGCGGGCGATCTTGCTGCCGCCGAGCGAGCGCTCCGCCGCGACTACGAGGCCCTCACGGCGCTCGGCGAGAGGTACATCCTCTCAACGGTGGCCGGCGAGCTGGCCCGTGTCCTTTACGCCCAGGGCCGTCTCGACGAGGCCGAGGGCTGCAGCCGGCACGCGCAGGATCTGGCGGACGCGGACGATGTCGCGTCGGCGACGCTCTGGCGGACGGTTCAGGCCAAGGTCCTCGCCCACAAGGGCAACCGTGACGCCGCGCTCATCCTCATCGGAGAGGCGGTCGATCTCCTCAAGCGCACCGACTCCGTCGTTGCCCAGGCCGAGACATTGGTGGACCTGGCCGAGGTGCTTCGGCTCGCAGGCCAGCGGAAGGACGCAAACGAGGTGCTGGAGGACGCCGTCGCGCTCTTCGAGGCGAAGGGAAACCTTGCCGCGACGGAAGCGCTACGGGCTCCGGCCGGCGCCCGCTAGCGCATGTGGCCGTTGTGATTGTTGACGAGCGTGGCCACCCAGTCGCCGTCGGGCAGCTTCGCGACTCCGGTGAGGCACGGTAGCTCCGAGGCGCCCGGCGAGGCCGACGAGCACTTGGCCGTGATGACCTGGAGCGGGCAGCCGTCCAGGCACTCGGTGTAGATGACGGCGAACTTCTTCTGGTTGAGCGCCTTCGGGATGAGCGACTTGTCCCAGCGCAGTGGGAACGCGAGCGGCGGGTCGTACGTGCCCGGAATGCTCGCGTGCAGCCAGCCCCCGCCGCGGCAGATGACGCGCTTCGGACAGGCCACTGGCGCCGCGACCTCTTCGATCAGCGCCGTGACCGAAGCAGGGGCAGACGTGATGTGCGCGCCGCCGATCAGCGAGTCGGTGCGGCTCGCGACCCCGGTCCCCGTGGGGTCGGTCGAGAGGTCGACCGAGCTGCCCTCCGGGACGAACGAGGAGTCGGTCCCCTCCACCGCGGCCACGGAGGTCTCCGCGGACGCGGTCAACGTGTCCTGCTTCGGGTCCGGGTTGGAGCCATCGTTGGAGTTCTCGTCGAAGGAGGCGCTGATCGTCGCCGTCGCCGTCCCCTCGGTCTGCGGCGCGCGCGCGACTAGGCTGACGGTCGCCGTGCCTCCGCCCGCCAGGTTCCCGAGCGCGCAGCCGGCAAGGCCGCCGCTCGTCGTGCACGAGCCCGCGCTCGTGTCGACGGAGACGAGGGCGAGCCCGCCGGTCAGCTCCCAGCTCGCAGTCAGGTGCGTGACGGTCGCGGACCCCCGGTTCGCCACTTCGGCGACGTACGAGACGTAGTGAGGAGAGTCGGCCTGCGAGGGAGCGACGGTGGTCGGCGTTCCCGTCACTGACACGCAGACGCGCGGATTCGTCGCGCACGTCTCCGACCCGCTCGCGACGGACCCACCTGCGGCTGCGAGCAGGGCGCCTCCAAGAATCGCAAGCACGGTAAACCTCGCCAGTCTCGACATGCCGCTCCTTCGTTCCTCGTGGGCCCCGGGACGAAAGCATGGTCGCACGTGAGCGGTCACGTATCAACCGGGGAACGAGCCGACGAGGCCGAATGCGAAGTGCGCCTGGCAGGAATCGAACCTGCGACCTTGCGCTCCGGAGGCGCACGCTCTATCCCCTGAGCTACAGGCGCGCGGGGCCTTAGTGTACCCGCCGTGAAGCTGAGCCACCGGACGGAGACCCTCGCGCTCCGCGAGCCGTTCTCGATCTCGCGCTCGACGGACGTCGCCGTCGATGAGGTCTTCGTCGAGATCGCGCACGGGGATCTAGTCGGGCGCGGCGAGGCCTCGCCCCAGGAGCACTACGGAGAGAGCGCCGCGTCTGCGTCCGTTTTCCTCGACGAGGCCGGCGAGCTGCTCGGGGACGATCCCTTCGCGCTCGAGGAGATCGAGAAGCGCCTCGCAACCCTGCCCGGCGAGCAGGCGGCGCGGGCGGCGATCGACTCCGCCGTTCACGACCTCTGTGGGAAGCTCGCCGGCGTCGCCGTATGGCGTCTGCTCGGCCTCGAGCGCGCCGGCCCCCCGACCTCGTGGACGATCTGGCTCGGCGATCCCGACGACATGGCGCGGCGGGCGGAGGCGGTCGGCGACCGCTTCCGGCGCCTGAAGCTGAAGCTCGGGGGCGGCGACGGCCTCGACGTCGAGCGGGTGCGCGCCGTCCGCGGCGTCACCGGCCTTCCGCTCCAGGTGGACGTCAACGAGGCGTGGGAGATCGACGAGGCGCTCGAGAACATCGAGGCCCTCGGCGGCCTCGGCGTCCAGTACGTCGAGCAGCCCTTGCCGGCGCGCGATCCCGGCGGCGCACGGTTGAAGGAGGCCTCGCCCGTCCCCATCTACCTGGACGAGGACGTGCACACGCTTGGGGACGTCGCGGAGGCGGCCGGGCGCGCGCACGGAGTCAACCTGAAGCTCGCCAAGAGCGGCGGCATCCGCGAGGCCGTGCGGATGGCCCACGCCGCCCGCGCGCTCGGGCTCGGCGTCATGCTCGGCTGCATGGTCGAGTCGAGCATCGGGATCGCCGCGGCCGCGCAGGTGGCCAGCCTCTGCGACCACGTCGACCTGGACGGAAACCTCCTGCTGGCCGACGACCCCTGGTCAGGCGTCGACTTCGTCGACGGCGTCCAGCTTCCCTCGCTCGAGCCGGGGCTAGGAGTCCATGAAGCGCTATCTCATACTGGCTGAGGGGTACTCGGCCGACCCGCACTACGGGAAGACGGCGCGCGGCGTGATGCGCTACGCGGCCGACCCCGTCGTGGTGGTCGTCGACTCGGAACGGGCCGGGGAGAGCGTCGAGGGCGTGCCTGTCGTCGCCGGGGTGGAGGAGGCGCTCGCCTTTCGGCCCACGACGGCGCTCGTCGGCGTCGCTCCGGCCGGCGGACGCCTTCCCGCCGCGTGGCGCTCGCTCCTGACCGGCGTGCTCGCCGCCGGTCTGGACCTCGAGTCGGGCATGCACCAGCCGCTCGGCGACGATCCCGAGCTGGCCGCGCTCGCCGTGGAGCACGGCGCGGAGATCCGCGACCTCCGCCGGCCGCCGGCCGGCCTGAGCGTCCCGACGGGCGAGAACCTGAGGCACGCGGCGACAGTCGTCCTCACGGTCGGCTCCGACTGCGCGATCGGGAAGATGAGCGTGGCGCTCGAGCTCGACCGCGGCGCCCGCGAGCGCGGCGTGCGCTCGGTGTTCGTGCCGACCGGCCAGACGGGGATTGCGATCGCGGGCTGGGGCATCGCCGTCGACGCGGTCGTCGCAGACTTCGTCGCCGGCGCCGCCGAGCGGCTCGTCGTCGAAGGCGCGGCGCGCGGCGACCTCCTCTGGGTGGAGGGGCAGGGCGCGCTCCTCCATCCGCACTACTCGGGCGTGACCCTTGGTCTCTACCACGGGAGCGCGCCGCACTTCCTCGTCCTTTGCCACCAGGCAGGTGACGTCCACATCGAGGATCAGCCCGATCATCCGATCCCGCCGCTCGCCGAGCTGGTCGAGCTGCACGAGCGCGCCGCGCTCCCGGCGCGCCCGGCAACAGTCGCCGCGGTGGCGCTCAACACGCGCCGGCTCGGCGAGGACGAGGCGCGCGCCGCCATCGAGCGGGCGGAGAAGGAGACCGGTTTGCCTGCCGACGACCCTGTCCGTTTTGGACATGGCCGCCTGCTCGAGGCACTCCTGCCACGAGTTACGTCCGCTATAAGACAAGCGTGACCGACGCGCGCGTCACCCGGCTGGCCGACCTGATCGTCGACTATTCGCTCGAGCTGAGCCCCGGCCAGGTCTTCCGGATCGACGCTCACGAGGTCGGAGCACCGCTCGTTCTGGCTCTCTACCGCGCCGCGATCCGGGCGGGCGCCTACCCGTACACGAGCGTCGGCCTCGAGGGCACGCTCGAGCTGCTCCTCGAGCACGGCTCCGACGAGCAGATCGAGCACATCGCCCCGCAGCAGTGGGACGAGATCGAGGAGATCGACGCAATCGCGACGATCTGGTCCGAGTCGAACACGCGCGCCCTGACGCGGGTCGACCCGACTCGCCACACGGCTTATCTCGCAGCGCAGCGGCGTCTCCACAATCGCCGCTGGGAACGGATCAGCGCCGAGGAGATGCGCTGGTGCGGAACGCTCTTCCCGACGAGCGCGCACGCACAGGACGCGGGCATGTCGCTTTCGGCCTACGAGGACTTCGTCTTCTCGGCGTGCCACGCCGACACCGTGAAGCCGGTTGAGCACTGGCGGCTCGTCGCGTCGTCGCTTCAGGCCCGCGCCGCGACGCTCGGCTCGGTGAAGGAGCTCCGCATCGTCGGGCCGGACACCGACCTCACGGTCTCGGTCGAGGGGCGCAAGTGGATCGCGGCCGACGGCAGTTACAACATGCCGGACGGGGAGGTCTTCACGAGCCCGGTCGAGGACGCGACCGAGGGGGAGATCCGGTACACGTTCCCGGCCATCTACCACGGGCGCGAGGTCGAGGACATCCGCCTCCGCTTCGAGCAGGGCCGCGTGGTCGCGGCCGAGGCCGCCCGCGGCGGCGACTATCTGCGGACGCTTCTCGACATGGACGACGGGGCGCGCATTCTCGGCGAGGTCGCGTTCGGGCTCAACTACGAGATCGACCGCTTCACGCGCAACATCCTCTTCGACGAGAAGATCGGCGGCACGATGCACCTGGCCCTCGGGTCCGCGTTCGCCCAGGCAGGCGGCAGCAACACCTCGGGGCTCCACTGGGACATGATCTGCGACCTGCGCGCCGACGGTGAGGTCTACGCGGACGGGGATCTCGTGTGGCGCGCCGGACACTTTCTGCACGAGGCCGTGCCGGAGTCGGAGCCGATCGAAGCCGGCAAGCGTGGCTGACCCGATCCACGAGCGCTTCGCCGAGGTGCTCGTCGACTACTCGACGAGCGTGGGGAAGGGCGACCTCGTCCTCATCGAGTCGACCCCGCTCGCCGCCCCGCTCATCCGGGCCGTCTACCGCCGCGTCGTCCAGGCCGGCGGTCATCCCGAGGTCAGGCTCGGCCTCGACGGGGTCGCCGAGGCGCTCCTCTCGGCCGGAAACGACGCACAACTCGAATGGACGAGCCCGCGCCTGCGCGGCGACTCCGAGCAGGCCGACGTCCGGATCGCGATCGAGGCGGACACGAACACACGTGGCCTGACCGGCATCGACCCGGCCCGTCAGGCCCGTTTCGCCCGCGCCCGGACCTCGCTCCGCGACAGGACGATGGAGCGGGCAGCGCGCGGCGAGCTTCGGCGTGTGGTGACCGCATTTCCAACCCACGCCTCGGCGCAGGACGCAGAGATGTCGCTCGCGGAGTACGAGGATTTCGTCTATCGCGCCGGTTTCCTGAACGAGGACGACCCGGTCTCCGCGTGGGGCGCGCTCGGTGAGACCTTGACGCGGCTCGCCGACTGGCTGGGGACGAAACGGGAGCTCCGCGTCGTCACGGAGGGCACCGATCTGACCGTGGGCGTCGAGGGACGGACCTGGATCCCTTGCGACGGCAAGGAGAACTTTCCGGATGGGGAGGTCTTCACCGGCCCCGTCGAGACGAGCGTCGAGGGCCACGTCCGCTTCAGCTTCCCGGCCCCGCACGCCGGGCGGCTCGTCCGCGACATCGAGCTTCGGTTCGAGGGCGGCGAGGTCGTCGAGGCAACGGCTGCCGAGGGCGAGGCGTTCCTGCGCGAGATGCTCGCGATGGACGAGGGCTCCCGCCGGCTCGGGGAGTTCGCGTTCGGCATGAACGAGGCAGTGCAGGAGTTCACCGGCCACACGCTCTTCGACGAGAAGCTCGGCGGCACGGTGCACATGGCCCTCGGCAAGGCCTATCCGGAGAGCGGCGGCAAGAACGAGTCGGCCCTCCACTGGGATCTCGTCTGCGACCTGCGCCGCGAGAGCGAGGTCCACGCCGACGGCGAGCTCGTCTACCGAAACGGCGCGTTCCTGCCCGGCCTGTTCTGATCGCGCTGCTCGGAGACACGCATCTTCCGCGAGGGGCGCGGTCTCTCCCGGTCGAGTGCGTTCGCCTCCTCGAGCGCGCCGAGGCGATCGTCCACACAGGCGACTTCACCGCCGCCTTTGTGCTGTCCGACCTGCGCCGGTTCGCGCCGGTGACGGCGGTCCACGGGAACATGGACGACGCGGTGCTCCGGGCCACGCTGCCCGCGCAGGCCGAGACGCTCGTCGCCGGGCTTCGGGTGGGCCTCGTCCACGACGGCGGCTCGGCGGCAGGGCGGCATGACCGCCTGCGGGGACGCTTCCCTGACTGCGACGTGATCGCCTACGGCCACAGCCACATGCCCGAGGTCGCCCGCGACGAGCGCGGCTGGATCGTCAACCCCGGCAGCCCGACCGAACGGCGGCGCGCCCCGGAGCACATGATGATCGTGATCGAAGGCGGCGAGCCGCATCTCGTCGTGCTCGGCGCATGACGTCCGACGGCTGCCATACTATGCGAACACATGTTCGGCACACGCATCTGGATCATCCTTGCCGTCGTGGTCGTCCTCGCGTCCGCGGCACTCTCGAGCGCCCGCACGTCCAAGGGCGCAGGCCACGAGCTGCGCCACCGGGTGCGGGCCGGCGAGACGCTGTGGACGATCGCCGAGGCGAGCTATTCCGGCGACCCGCGCGCCGCGATCTGGAGGATCGAGAAGCGGAACGGGCTCGACGGCGCCGACATCAGGGCGGGCATGGTGCTCTATCTGCCGCCCTAGATCTAGCGGGCCAGTAGCGCCTCCGGATCCCGGACGCCGAAGTCCCCCGGCCGCTTGGCGATCGCCGCGAAGAAGGCATCGACGACGGCCGGCGAGAACTGACTGCCACGGCAAGCCCGCACCTCGGCGAGCGCCTCCTCGACCTTGAGCGCGCGTCGGTAGGGCCGTTCGATCGTCATGGCGTCCCAGGCCTCGGCGAGGCCGACGATCGTCGCGAGCAGGGGGATCTCGTCGGCGGCGAGCCGCTCGGGATAGCCCGTGCCGTCCCAGCGCTCGTGGTGGTGGCGGACGATCGGGACGCACTCGCGTAGGCCTCCGAACTTGGAGACGATGCGCGCGCCTTCTGCCGAGTGGCGCTTCATGAGGTCGTATTCGTCCTCGTTCAGCGCAGCCGGCTTGGTCAGGAGGACGTCCGGGATCGCGATCTTGCCGACGTCGTGGAAGAGGCCCCCGAAGCGGACGGCCTCGAGGTCCTGCGGGGAAACCCGGAGCTCCTGCGCGACCGAGAGGGCGATCCGCCGGACCCGGAGCGAATGGCCCGCGGTGTAGGGATCCTTCGCCTCGACCGTCGCGTTCAGGCTCTCGATCGCCTCGAAGGAGCTCTCCTCGAGGCGCCGGTACGACTCGCTGAGGGCGTGCGAGCGCTCCCGGAGAGCCGCGGTCTGGCGGCGGAGCGTGCTCGAGGCGTTGCGGGCGAGCAGGAGGAGCAGGACCCAGAGGACGGCGAAGAGCGATCCCGTCACGATCCAGATCGCGTGCTTGCGAGCCGCGATCGACTCCTCGAGGGAGGTCGCGTCGGCATAGATCTCGTACGCCCCGATCACCTCGTGCTCTCCGGCGAAGATCGGCGCGTACACCTCGATGACGTGGTCCGGCAGGCGGCTCGCCTCGACCGCGTCCTCGGCCTCGTCCAGACCACCGAGCTCGGCCGTCCCCTCCTTCGCCGCGAGGACCTCGCGGAGGTCTTCGCCGACCGCGAATCGCGTGCCGATCCGCCCCGGTGCGAGGCTCGCCCAGACGAGCGTCCCGTCCGTCCTCCACACCTTGACGCTCAGGATGTCGGGGCGCTCGGCGAGGTCACGCTCGACGATGGCGGCGGCGCTGTCTCCGACGACGAGCGAGGTGCCGTAGACGATCCGCGGGGCGAGCACTCCGTTCGCGTACTGGGTCAGGCTCAGCTTCGCGTCGTCGAGGGCTTGGCCCCTGACCGCGCTCGTGAGGAGGGACGTGACGATGAGGCAGCCCACGAGGAGGACGACCGCGCTCGTGAACACGAAGGTCCAGAGCAGGTTGACCGACTGCGTGACCCGCTGGGTCGCCGAGGCGCGCGCCATATCGCTTCAAAATCGGCCTCCGCCCGGCGCGACTTGAGCAGGGGAGCGGACCCTAGCGCCGCCGCGAAGGGCCCCGGTCGTCGTGCGGCGCCTAGACTTGGCGCGTGGATCTGGATCTCGTCTTCCTCGGAACCTCGGGCTCGGTGCCGACCGCCCGCCGGGGTCTCGCGGGCACCCTCCTGCGCCGCGGCGGCGAGCGGATCCTCGTCGACTGCGGGGAAGGAACGCAGCGCCAGCTGCTGCGCTCGTCGGTCGGCCTCGTCGAGCTGCCGGAGATCTTCCTCACGCACTACCACGCCGACCACTACCTCGGCCTGCCGGGGATGCTGAAGACGTTTTCGCTCCGCAGCCGTGAGCTGCCGCTGACGGTCTACGGGCCGCCCGGGCTCGTCGACCTCTTCGGCGTGCTCCGGCGCGTCTTCGGGCGGCTGAGCTACGAGCTCTCGCTCGTCGAGCTCCGCCACGGCGACGCCGTCGAGCGGCCGGACTACCGGATCGAGGCCTTCGAGGTCGAGCACGGCGTCACCGCCAACGGCTACGCCCTCGTCGAAGAGGCGCGCCCGGGGCGCTTCGACGTCGCCGCGGCGCACAGGCTCGGGGTCCCGAAGGGGCCCCTCTTCGGCCGCCTGCAGGCCGGCGAGACGATCGAGCTCCAGGACGGGACGACCGTGGCGCCCGAGAGCGTCCTCGGGCCTGCGAGGCCGGGCCGGAAGGTCGTGCTCGCCGGCGACACGCGCGCCGCCGGAGCGGTGCTCGACAGCGCCCGCGACGCGGACGTGCTCGTGCACGAGGCGACCTTCTCGGACGAGGAGCGCGAGCGCGCCGACGAGACGCTGCACGCGACGGCGACGAGCGCCGCCCGGCTCGCGCTCGAGGCGGGCGTGCGCCTGCTCGCCCTCACCCACCTCTCGAATCGCTACTTCGGGCCGGAGATCG
This sequence comes from Gaiellaceae bacterium, assembly GCA_036279015.1. GTDB lineage: Bacteria > Actinomycetota > Thermoleophilia > Gaiellales > Gaiellaceae > DATEOR01. The sequence goes on from DASUJY010000002.1 coordinate 9,877, forward strand.
TCCGCGAGGCTCGCGCGGTCTTTCCCGAGACGGTCGTGCCGAGAGACTTCGATATCATCGACGTCCGCTTCCCGGAGCGGGGTGGGCCCCGGCTCGTGAAGGGTGGGGCCCTGGGCCGGCAGGGAGAGGGGGAGCCGCATGACAGGGATGGTTCAGGTGATCGTGGCGAGCGACCTCGCGGAGGCGGAGGAGATCCAGACGATTCTGCGCTCGGCCGGGATCCAGTCGGAGCTCGAGTCGGCCGTCGAGCAGCACCCGACGGCGCTCGCTGACGCGCCGCAGAAGGTGCTCGTCGCGGAGGAGTCGCTCGAGGCGGCCCAGCACGCCATCGAGGCGATGACCGACCCGGACGAGCTGATTGGCGGGCGCTAGCCCACCCAGCGTCGACTTCGGCCCGCTGGCCCCGTCGTACGACCGGCTCCGGCCGGTGGACGGGAAGTGGTGGCAGCTCTTCGATGTCCTCGTCGAGGAGGGCGACCTCCTCGGCCGCCGCACGTTGGACGTCGGCTGCGGCACCGGTCGGCTCGCGGGGGCGCTTGCCGAGCGGGGCGGAAAGGTCTGGGGCGTCGACCCGTCGCCCGAGATGCTTGCCCAGGCGCGTGCGAATCATGCGCGGCCGCGGTTCAAGGAGGGCCGCGCGGAGGCGCTTCCCTTCAAGGAGTCCTGGTTTGAACGCGTCGTGGTGCGCCTGGCCCTCCATCACATGGACCGCGCGCGTGCTCTGCCTGAGATCGGGAGGGTGCTCGTGCCCGAGGGCAGGCTCGTCGCTGCAACGTTCGGCCCGGAGCACTTCGGCGCCGACTGGCTGACGCCGTTCTTCCCCTCGGTCGAGACCATCGACCGCGAGCGCTTTCCCGACGGCGCGACGATCGCGCGAGAGCTCGACGCGGCGGGCTTCGTCGGCGTCCGGTTCAGAACGCTCCGGCAGGACGGAGCCGTGTCGCGTGAAGAGGCGCTCGAGCGCATCCGCGGGCGCTACGTCTCCACCCTGCACATGCTCGACCGCGACGAGTACGAGCGCGGGCTCGAGCTGGCCGAACGGCGCCTGGCTGAGCAAGTCGACTACCGGCTCGAGTGGCTGATCGTCGTCGCCGAGAGGCAGGCGCTCGACGCCGTCCGCCCGCGCGGCTAACCTACCGCCCGCACACCTTTAACTCGGTTCAGCGAGGCCGGAAAGGAGTTGCTTGTGGCTGCACACGTGGATGCCGGGCGCGTCCTCCTCGATGCGGAGGCGATGAACCGGACGATCGCCCGCATCGCGCACGAGATCGTCGAGGGAAACAGCGACCTCACGAGCGTCGCGCTCGTCGGCATCCAGACGCGCGGCGTCCCGCTCGCCCAGCGGCTCCGGCGCCTGATCGCCGACTTCGGGGGCGTCGAGGTCGCGCTCGGCAGCGTCGACATCACCTTCCACCGCGACGACGTCGTCGTCCGCGGCGGCGAGCAGCCGCGCCACGCCCAGCCGGTCGTCAAGGCGACGAGGCTCGACTTCCCGCTCGAGGGGATGACGTGCGTGCTCGTCGACGACGTCCTCTACACCGGCCGGACGATCCGCGCCGCGATCGAGACGCTCTTCGAGTACGGGCGGCCGGCGCGCGTCCAGCTCGCCTGCCTCGTCGACCGGGGCCATCGCGAGCTTCCGATCCGGCCCGACTACATCGGCAAGAACCTTCCGACCGCCCGCCGCGAGCGCATCCAGGTGCAGCTCGTCGAGGTGGACGAGGTCGACCGTGTCCTTCTGATCCCCGAACTCGAGGAGGTCTAGCCTCGATGGCCGAAGTCACAAAGCTGATCCGCGACGAGCTCCTGCCGCCGCGCGCGCCCGAGCGTCGGCATCTCATGTCGATCGCCGACCTGACGCGGGACGACGTCGAGCGGCTGCTCGCGCTCGCCCGCACCTTCTCCGCCTCGCTCGAGCGCGAGGTGAAGAAGCTGCCTGCACTCAAGGGCCGCACCGTTGTGAACGTCTTCTACGAGTCCTCGACGCGCACGTCCTCGAGCTTCGAGCTGGCGGCCAAGCGGCTCTCGGCGGACGTGATGTCGATCAAGGCGACCGGGTCCTCGGTCGACAAGGGCGAGTCGCTCAAGGACACGGCGCTGACCATCGGCGCCTACGACCCGGACGTCGTCGTCCTGCGCCACCCGGCGATCGGCGCGCCTCAGGTGGTGGCGCGGGCGACGAAGGCGCACGTCGTCAACGCGGGGGACGGAACGCATCAGCATCCCACCCAGGCGCTCCTCGACCTCTACACGATCGACGAGGAGCTCGGCGGCATCGCGGGGCTCCACGTCGCGATCGTCGGAGACGTCCTCCACTCGCGCGTGGCGCGCTCGGACATCCAAGCGCTCGTCCTCATGGGCGCGCGCGTCACGGTCGTCGGGCCGCCGCCGCTCATCCCGCGCGGAATCGAGGCGATGGGCTGCGAGGTCTCGTACGACATCGAGACGATCAAGCAGGCGGACGTCGTCTACGTCCTGCGCATGCAGCGCGAGCGCATGCTCGAAGGGGCGAACTACGTCCCGAGCCTGCGCGAGTACACGGCGCGCTGGGGCGTCACGCCGGAACGCCTCCGTCCCGGCCAGAAGGTCATGCACCCGGGCCCGATGAACCGCGGCGTCGAGATCGACCCGGTGGTCGCCGACGCCGCCGACGCGCTGATCGAGCGCCAGGTGAGGAGTGGGCTCGTCGTTCGCATGGCAGTCCTGTACGACCTGCTCACCCACGGGCCCGTCGAGGTGAAGGTCGCCGAGATCGAGGAGGTTGCGTGATGGGAGAGGTTCTGTTCGGCGGCAACGGCCGCAAGGACGACCTCGTCTTCGAGGCGGTGCGGGTTGTCGACCCGACGGAGGGGATCGACGAGACGCTGACGGTGACCGTCGAGGCCGGAGTGATTACTCGGATCGAGCCGTCGAGCGGCGGCAACGGCCGCGTGCTGGCGCCGGCGTTCGTCGACCCGCACGTCCACCTGCGGACACCGGGACGCGAGGACGAGGAGGACCTCGCCTCCGGGACGAAAGCTGCGGCTGCGGGCGGCTACTGCGCCATCCTCGCGATGCCGAACACGGAGCCGGCTGTCGACTCGGCCGCGGTGCTCGGCTCTCTGGTCGAGCAAGCGAGGACGGAGGCCGAGATCCCGGTCGGCTTCCTCGCGGCGATCAGCAAGGGACAGGAGGGTGCCGAGCTGACGGAGATGGTCGAGCTCGCCGAGCGGGGCGCGGTCGGCTTCTCCGACGATGGGCACCCCGTCGCCTCGCCCGGTCTCCTGCGGCGTGCGCTCCAGTACCACGCGGTCGCGGATCGCCGCATCGCCGTCCACTGCGAGGAGCCGGCGCTCTCGCGCGGCGGCCAGATGCACGAGGGCATGGTCTCCGCGGAGCTCGGCTTCCGCGGCTACCCGTCGGTGGCCGAGAGCGTCATGGTCGGACGCGACCTCGCGCTCGCCGCCTACGAGCGCCAGCCCATCCATCTGTTGCACCTCTCCGCACGCGAGTCAGTCGACGAGCTTCGAAGCGCGCGCGCGATAGGCGTCGAGGCGAGCGGCGAGGTGACGCCGCATCACCTCTGCCTGACGGACGAGGCGGTTCGCTCCCTCGACCCGAACGTGAAGATGAACCCGCCGCTTCGCGCCGAGGAGGACCGCGCCGCCCTGGTCGAGGCGCTCCGCGACGGGACGATCGAGGCGATCGCGACCGACCACGCGCCGCATGCCCGCGAGGAGAAGGACGCGCCCTTCGAGGAGGCGCCGTTCGGGGTCACCGGCCTCGAGACTGCCTTCTCCGTCCTCTACACGCGGCTCGTCGAGCCGGGGATCCTCTCGCTGGCGGCGCTCGTCGACCGCATGAGCGCGGGCCCGGCCCGGATCTACGGTCTCGAGCGGCCGCGAATCGCGGTAGGGGCGCCCGCGAACCTCGTCGTCCTCGACCTCGAGCAGGCCTGGCGGGTCGGGGAGAGCGCCTTCAGATCGCGCTCGCCGAACTCCTGGCTCCTCGGCCAGACACTCAAGGGCACGGTCGTCGAGACGGTCGCGAACGGGAAGCTGGCGTACGCGGCATGAGCGGCTTTCTCGTCCTCGAAGACGGAAGCGTCTTCCACGGCCGCTCGGTCGGCGCGCACGACGTCGCCTTCGGCGAGGCGGTCTTCACGACGGCGATGACCGGCTACCAGGAGATCGTCACCGACCCGAGCTACGCGGAGCAGGTCGTCTGCTTCACCGCCCCGATGGTCGGCAACTACGGCGTCTCGCCCTCGCGCTCCGAATCGGCTGCGGCGCACGCGCGGGCCGTGCTCATGCGCCGGGCGACCGGGGAGGAGTGGGCGCGCTGGCTGGCCGCGCAGGGCATCGTGGCGCTCGAGGAGATCGACACGCGGGCGCTCGTCCTGCGCCTCCGCGAGCGCGGGGCGATGCGGGCGGCCGCCGTCGCGGGCAACGCCTCGCTCGAGGAGGTACTCGCGCACGTCCGGGCCCAGGCGGGGATGGAGGGGCGGGCGCTGGTCGCGGCGGTCTCGACCGCGAAGCCCTACACCGTCGGCCGCGGCCCCGTGTCGATCGGCGTCGTCGACTACGGCTGCAAGCGCTCGATCCTGGCGCGCCTGAACGCCTCTGGCGCGCGGGCGACGGTGTGGCCGCACGACGTCGACGCGGCCACGGTCCTCGCCTCGAATCCCGACGGCGTCCTTCTGCCCAACGGCCCGGGCGACCCCGCGGCGCTGACCGGGGAGGTCGCGGTCGTCCGCGAGCTGCTCGGGCGCGTGCCGCTCCTCGGCATCTGCCTTGGCCACCAGCTGCTCTCGCTCGCCGCCGGGCTCGAGACGTTCAAGCTTCCGTTCGGCCACCGGGGAGCGAATCATCCGGTGCTCGACCTCCGGGCCAACCGCGTCCTCGTCACCAGCCAGAACCACGGCTTCGCCGTAGCGGGCGACGGCTCCGAGATCGCGCATGTCTCTCTCTACGACGGCACGGTCGAGGGGCTCTCGCTCCCGGACGAGCATGCGCGCTCGGTCCAGTTCCATCCCGAGGCGGCGCCGGGGCCGCACGACGCGCGGTACATCGTCGAGGCGTGGGTCGAGGAGGTGCGGCTTGCCGAGGCGGCGTGATCTCCGCTCGATCTGCCTGATCGGGTCGGGGCCGATCGTGATCGGCCAGGCCTGCGAGTTCGACTACGCCGGCAGCCAGGCGCTCAAGGTCCTGCGCGCGGATGGCTTCAGGACGATCGTCGTCAACTCGAACCCCGCGACGATCATGACCGACCCGGGCTTCGCCGACCGCACCTACATCGAGCCGCTCGACCTCGAAGCGGTCGCGGGCGTGCTCCGGAGGGAGCGCCCCGACGCGCTCCTCCCGACGCTGGGCGGCCAGACCGCGCTCAACCTCGCGAGCGAGCTCTCCGCGAGTGGCACGCTCGCGGAGCTCGGCGTCGAGCTGATCGGCGCGAGCTTCGACACGATCAGGCGCGCCGAGGACCGCGAGCTCTTCCGCGAGACGGTACGCGGGGTCGGCCTGAAGGTGCCGGAATCGGCGATCGTCACTGACGAGGGGGAGCTCCCCGCCGACCTGCACTACCCGGCCATCCTGCGGCCGGCCTTCACGCTCGGCGGCCACGGCGGCGGGATCGCGCACGACGACGGCGAGCTCGAGTCGCTCCTCGACCGGGCCCTGCGGGAGAGCCCGGTGCGGCAGGTCCTGATCGAGGAGTCGCTGATCGGCTGGGACGAGTTCGAGCTCGAGGTGATGCGCGACGCGAACGACAACGTCGTCATCGTCTGCTCGATCGAGAACCTCGACCCGATGGGCGTCCACACGGGCGACTCCGTCACCGTCGCTCCCCAGATGACCCTCTCGGACGAGGCCTATCAGGAGCTCCGCAACGCGGCCGCCGACATCATCCGCGCGGTCGGGGTCGAGACGGGCGGCTCCAACATCCAGTTCGCCCGCGAGCGCGCGACCGGCGAGCTCCGCGTGATCGAGATGAACCCGCGCGTCTCTCGCTCCTCGGCGCTCGCGAGCAAGGCGACCGGCTATCCGATCGCCAAGGTCGCCGCCAAGCTCGCCGTCGGCTACACGCTCGACGAGATCCCGAACGACCTGACCGGGACGACGCCCGCGAGCTTCGAGCCGACGCTCGACTACGTCGTCGTCAAGTTCCCGCGCTTCGCCTTCGAGAAGTTCCCCGGCGCCGACGAGACGCTCGGGACGCAGATGAAGTCCGTCGGCGAGGCGATGGGGGTGGGGCGCACGTTCACGGAGGCGTTCCTGAAGGCGATGCGCTCGCGCGAGCTCGATGCGGGCGCCCCGACGCCGTGGGCGGCGCTCGACGACCTCCCGGAAGGCGTTCACCCGTGGTTCCGCGCCGAGCTCGAGCGCGCCCGGAGGGCCTTGTGTTCCACGCGCACAAAGTCCGACCTGGTCGCAAACGACTGGCTCACGTTGAAGAGCGCGGGCTGGTCGGACCGGGATCTGGCCGTACAGTGGAACACAAGCGAGGACGAGGTTCGGGCCGCGCGCGTCTCGTGGGGCGTGCGCCCGACCTTCCGGCGCGTCGACTCCTGCGCGGCCGAGGTGGAGGCTGCCTCGAACTACCTCTACTCGACCTGGGGCGAGGAGGACGAGGCCCGGCCCGGCGGGAAGTCGGTGGTGATCCTCGGCTCGGGGCCGAACCGCATCGGGCAGGGGATCGAGTTCGACTACTGCTGCGTGCATGCGGCGAAGACGTTTCGCTCGCTCGGCCACGAGGCGGTCATGGTCAACTGCAACCCCGAGACCGTCTCGACCGACTACGACACCTCGGACCGCCTCTACTTCGAGCCGCTCGGCGAGGAGGAGGTGCTCGAGATCTGCGCCCGCGAGCGGCCGCTCGGCGTCGTGATCCAGTTCGGCGGGCAGACGCCCCTCAAGCTCGCGCGCGCGCTCGAGCGGGCAGGCTATCCGATCCTCGGCACGCCGTTCGCCGCGGTCGACCTGGCCGAGGACCGCGAGCGCTTCGCCGCCCTCTGCGGCGAGCTCGGCATCGCCGTTCCGCCCTGGGGCGCCGCCGCCGGCGCGTCGGACGCGATCGGGGTCGCGGAGCAGATCGGCTACCCCGTGCTGGTGCGCCCTTCGTACGTGCTCGGAGGCCGCAACATGCGGGTGTGCTACGGGCCGGAGGAAGTGGCCGCGGCCGCCCAGGGAGCCGACCGCGTGCTCGTCGACCGGTTCCTGGAAGGCGCGGTCGAGATCGACGTGGACGCGCTCTGCGACGGATCGCAGACGCTCGTCGCGGCGGTCATGGAGCACGTCGAGGAGGCGGGCGTCCATTCAGGCGACTCGTCCTGCGTGCTGCCGCCGCCCTCGCTCTCGCCGGGCGCGCTTGCGCGCGTCGAGGCTGCCGTCCGCAAGCTCGCGCCGGCGCTCGGAGTCGTGGGCCTCCTCAACGTCCAGCTCGCCCAGGTCGGCGAGGAGCTCTACGTCCTCGAGGCGAACCCACGCGCCTCGCGCACGGTTCCGTTCGCCAGCAAGGCGATCGGGCTCAACCTCGTCGAAGCCGCCTGCCGCCTCGCGACGGGCGCCCGCCTGGCCGATCTGGACCTGGCCCGGGGTCTGTCCCCGGGACATGCCCCTTCCGGCCACGTGGCTGTGAAGGCCGCGGTGTTCCCCTTCGCGCGCTTCCCGGGCGCCGACCCGGTGCTGGGGCCGGAGATGCGCTCGACGGGGGAGGTGATGGCGAGCGCGGCCGACTTCCCCTCTGCCTTCGCGAAGGCCGAGCGTGCTGCGGGCCGGCCGCTCCCGGCCGGGGGGACGTCGTTCCTCTCGGTCTGCGACGCCGACAAGGACGCGGCCGTCGAGCTCGGGCGTAGGCTCGTCGACCTCGGCTTCGATCTGTGCGCCACCGCCGGTACGGCTCATGCGCTCGCGCGCGCCGGGCTGCCGGTCGCGAGCGTCCGCAAGGTGGCGGAGGATGGGAGCGGACCGACAGTGGTCGACCTGGTGCGCCGCCGGCGCTGCGATCTCGTCGTCAACACGCCGGCCGGGAGCGGCGCCCGCTCGGACGGCTACCTGATCCGCGACGCGGCCCTCACGGCGCGCGTGCCGTGCATCACGACGCTCGCGGGCGCGTATGCCGCCGTCGAGGCGATCGCCCGCGCTCGCGACGAAGACGCCGTCTCGCTACAGGAGCGCGTTGCGAAGAGAACTGCTTGACGTCGTCCGGGTCGACGAGATCGGCCCGTATCGCCTGCTGCGCCTGCGGCGGCGGCGCGTCGAGTCCGGGATTCCCGGCCAATTCTTCATGCTCTCGCCCCCGGGGCGGTTGCTGCCCCGGCCCATGAGTCTCTGCCTCGCTACGCGGTCGGAGCTCGGGTTCCTGATCGACCCGGTCGGCCCCGGCACGCAGGCGCTCGTGAGCGCGGGGCGCGGCGATCGGCTTCCCGTCCTCGGCCCACTCGGGAACGGCTTTCGGCTCGACGTCGAGCGCCCGCTGCTCGTCGGCGGAGGAATCGGGATCGCACCGCTTCCATATCTCTCCGAGCGGCTCGGACATCCGCCCGCGGTGCTCGGCTTTCGGACGGAGGAGCACGCCGAGGCGGCCGCACTCGTCGCGAATGCGGAGGTCGTGGTCGAGCCGCGACTCGTCACCGAGCTCCTGCGGCCCGGGCACGACGTCCTCGCCTGCGGGCCCGAGCCGATGCTGCGGGCCGTTGCCGGCCTCGCGCCGCGCGCCCAACTCGCCTGGGAGGCGCCGATGGCCTGCGGCTACGGCGCCTGCTACGGCTGCGCCGTCGGGATCGGCGGGGAGCTCAGGCGGCTCTGCGTCGAGGGCCCCGTCCTCTCCGGCCACGTCCTGGTGCCAGGCACCGGGACCGGTCCCGACAGGTCGGTGGCGGCTTGATCCTGAACGCCTCCGGCTGCCTCGACGCCCTCGCCGCGCCTGAGGTCGCGCGAAGCCTCGACGCCTACGTGACGAAGACGGTGACGCCGCTCCCGCGCCAGGGGAACGAGCCGGTGCGGATCGCCGAGACGGGGGCCGGCATGCTGAACTCGATCGGCCTCGCGAACGCCGGCATCGACCGCTTCGCGGCGGACGTGCTCCCGAGGCTCGCCGAGCTCGGGGTCCCGATCTGGGTCTCGGTGGGAGGGTTCTCGGCGCAGGACTACGCACGTCTCTGCGCCGTCCTCGACGGGCGCGACGAGGTCGCGGTCATCGAGCTGAACGTCTCCTGTCCGAACGTCGCCTCGCCCGAGGAGGAGGTGGTGGCGATCGTGAGCACCGCTCGGGCCGCGACCTCGAAGCCCCTCTACGCGAAGCTCTCGCCGGCGGTCCCTGAGGTGGGAGCTGCTGCGGGCGCCGCCGCCCGAGCCGGCGCGGACGGCCTCACGCTCGTGAACACGATCCGCGGCCTCGCCCTCGACGAGCGGACGCTCGAGCCGAAGCTCGCTTCAGGCCCAGGCGGCCTCTCGGGACCCGCTCTCCGGCCGGTCGCGCTCGCCGCGGTCTTCGCCGCTCACCGCGCGACCGAGCTGCCGATCGTGGGGGTCGGAGGGATCGAAACGGGACGCCATGCGCTCGAGGCAATCGCCGCCGGAGCGGCCGCGTTCGCCCTCGGAACCGTTCTCTTCGCCGATCCGGAAGCGCCCGTTCGGGTACGCGACGAGCTCGAGGGGGAGGCCGCGGCGCTCGGCTTCGAAACCCCGCTTGCGGCCTATGGTGCGGCTCACGGAGAGCACCCACCGAAGCCCCTGCGGCAGGTCGCCTGAGGGGGCAACGCACCGTTGCCAGCGCAGCAAAAATGCTTGAAATAGCACGGAAAATTCGTACTTGAAGCGCGAGAGGGCGCTGCTAGAATGCCGCGCCATGCAGAGCGCCAAGACGCCCGTCCAGGCCCCCATGCGCTCTCTCGATCAGAGGATGGACGCGCTCCGGCGGGCCAACGAGATACGCGTCAGGCGCGCTCAGCTGAAGAAGGATCTCAAGAGCGGCAGCGCGCAGATCGAGCAGATTCTGCGCAACCCTCCGGCCTATGTCGAGACCGCCAAGGTGTTCGACATGCTGATGGCGGTGCCGAAGTTCGGGCGCGTGAAGGCGGCCCGCTTCCTGAACCAGTGCCGCATCAGCCAGTCGAAGACGGTCGGGGGCCTCTCCGAGCGCCAGCGTGCCGAGCTGGTCGGGCTTCTCCGTCGCTGAGAGAACCTTGGCGAAGCTCTTCGTCGTCACCGGTCCGTCGGGAGCGGGGAAGGGCACGCTGATCCGGGCGCTCGTCGGGCGCCGCCGGGACCTCGAGGTCGCGATCTCCGCGACCACCCGGCCGCAGCGCCCCGGCGAGGAGGACGGGCGCGACTACTACTTCCTCACCGACGAGGAGTTCCTCCGCCGCATCGAGGGGGGCGACTTCCTCGAGCAGGTCGTCTACGTGTCGGGCCAGCGCTACGGCACGCTTCGCTCCGAGATCGACCGCATCCACGACGCCGGGAAGAGCTGCGTGCTCGAGCTCGAGACGAAGGGAGCTCGGGCCGTCAAGGACTCGGAGCCCTCCGCGGTGACGATCTTCGTCTCGGCGCCGTCGTTCGCCGAGCTCGACCGCCGGCTGCGGGAGCGCGCGACCGAGTCGAGCGGCGAGATCGACGAGCGCCTCGAGCTGGCCCGCGAGCAGATGCAGGAAGCCTCCGACTTCGACTATGTCGTCCTGAACGACGACGTCGAGCGTGCCGTCACAGAGCTTGACAGCATTGTCACGAGAGAGGCGGCCGGCGTAGGTAGACTGAGCGCGAGATGATGTATCCGCCAATCGACGATCTGCTCGAGAACGTGGGCAACTCGCGCTACGCCCTCGTGATCGCCGCCGCCAAGCGGGCGAGGCAGATCAACAACTACCACCACCAGCTCGGCGAGGGCACCTTCGACGACTTCCCGCCGCCGCTCGTCGAGTCGCGCTCGAAGAACTACCTGACGATGGCCCTCGAGGAGATCGGCGAGGGCAAGATCACCGTCACGCAGCCGAGCTAATCCACCGTCGGGAGCCGCGATGGCTCGAGTCCTTCTCGGAGTCACGGGTGGAATCGCCGCCTACAAGGCGTGCGAGCTCTGCCGTCTCCTCGTCCGGGCCGGGCATGAGGTGACGCCGGTCATGACACCCGACGCCGAGCGCTTCGTGACGGCGCACACCTTCGAGGCTCTCGCCCGCCGCGAGGCGCCGCGCGACCTCTATCCGCACCTCGTCGAGGCGGATCTCCTCGTGGTCGCGCCGCTCTCGGCGAACACGCTCGCGAAGCTCGCGCACGGCCTCGCCGACAACGTCCTCACGCAGCTCGCCCTCGCCTTCCGCGGCCCCGTGCTCGCCGCGCCCGCGATGAACGTGCGCATGTGGGAGCATCCGGCGACGCAGGAGAACGCCGCCGCGGTCGCCGGAAGGGGCGTCGAGCTCCTCGGGCCCGCCACGGGGGAGCTCGCCGAGGGCGAGCACGGGCCCGGCCGCATGGTCGAGCCGGAGGAGATCTTCGCGCGCTGTCAGGCGCTCCTCCCGAAACCGGGCGCGAACGTGCGCCTGCGGGGAAAGACGTTCGTCGTCTCGGCGGGCGGGACGCGGGAGCCTCTCGACCTCGTTCGCTTCATCGGGAACAGATCGTCGGGCCGGATGGGAGTCGCGCTCGCCGCCGAGGCGAGGCGCCGTGGGGCCGACGTCACCCTCGTCTACGCGAACGGCGTCGCTTCGGTCCCGGCCGGAGTCGAGGTGGTGCCGGCGGCGAGCGCCGCCGACCTGGGCCGGGAGATGCTCGCGCGCGCGGACGCGGACGTCGTCGTCATGGCGGCTGCGGTCTCCGACTACACACCCAGAAAACCGGAAGACGGCAAGCGTCCGAAAGACAGGGAGCCGTGGACGATCACGCTCGACCCGACCGAGGACGTGCTCGCCGAGCTAGGCCGCCGCAAGGGCGATGGGCAGGTCCTCGTGGGCTTCGCGGCCGAGGCCGGCGCGGGCGGCCTGGAGCGGGCGCGGGCGAAGCTCGCCAACAAGAACGGGAACCTTTTCGTCTACAACGACGTATCTCAACCCGGAGTGGGGTTCGAGTCCGAGGACAACGAGATCGTCCTCCTCTCGGCACGGGGAGAACGCAAGCTAGGCAGGCGAAGCAAGGAGGAATGCGCAGTGGCTATCCTCGATGAGGTCGAGGCCCTCCTCGATGTTTGATCTGGGAGGAGAGTGATGGACGAGCAGGCAGTCGGAGCAGAGCCAGGCCTCGAGGCGAGCCGTACCGCCGAGCTGGCCGAGCGGGTGATCGCGAATCTCCAGCGCGTCATGCACGCGCCGGACGAGACGCTGCAGTTCTCGGTCCTCTGCCTTCTCGCAGAGGGCCATCTCATCATCGAGGACTTCCCCGGGGTGGGGAAGACGAGCCTCGCCAAGGCGCTCGCGCGCTCGATCGACTGTGCGTTCTCGCGCCTCCAGTTCACGCCCGACCTCCTTCCTTCTGACGTCACGGGCGTCAACGTCTTCAACCAGCGCTCGAACGAGTTCGAGTTCCGGCCCGGCCCCGTGTTCGCGAACATCCTGCTCGTCGACGAGATCAACCGCGCGTCGCCGAAGACGCAGTCCGCGCTCCTCGAGTGCATGCAGGAGCGGCAGGTGACCATCGACGGCGTCTCGTACCAGCTGCCGCCGCCCTTCATGGTGATGGCGACGCAGAACCCGATCGAGTACGAGGGGACGTATCCGCTCCCCGAGGCCGAGCTCGACCGCTTCACCATGCGGATCGCGATCGGCTACCCGCCGCTGCCCGAGGAGGCGCAGATGCTCTCGGAGCAGTCCACGGACACGCCGATCGACCGGCTCGAGTGCGTCGTGAGCGCGCAAGAGGTCCTCGATGCGATCGAGGATGCCCGGCGCGTCTTCGTCGAGGAGAGCCTGAACCGCTACGTCGTCGCGCTCCTGCGCCAGACGCGCTCCGACACGAGGCTCTACCTCGGCGCGAGCCCGCGGGCGGGCATCGCGCTCCTGCGGGTCGCGAAGGCGCGCGCGCTGGTCTCCGGGCGGGACTACGTCGAGCCCGACGACGTCAAGGCGGTTGCGCCGACGGTGCTCGCGCACCGCCTGATCCTCGCCCCGGAAGCGCGCTCCTCCGGCCTCGACGCCGAGGAGCTCGTGCGCTCCATCCTCGAGCGGACGCCGGTTCCCGTCTAGCGGCAGCCTCGACGTGCTGACCGACCGCGGCCGCTGGATCCTCGCCTTCGGCGGTGCCGTCTACCTCGTGGCCTGGGGGTTCGGGACGACGGCGCTCTACCCGGTCGGGCTCGGGCTCGTGCTCGCCGTCGCGGCCGCCGCGCTCTGGGTGCGGCTGCTGAACCGCCCGCTCAGAATCAACCGCGTGCTCGGCAAGGGCGAGCACCTCGCCGGCGACGACATCCCGGTCCGGCTCGAGGTCGAGGCAGGCGGCCGCATGCCCTCCGGCGCGCTCACCGTCGTCGAGCGGATCGCGAAGATCGGCGAGGTGCAGACGGTTGTCTTCAACCGACATGGCCGGCTTCGCGGTTCGTACCTCCTCGAGGGCGTGCCGCGCGGCCGCTATCCGATCGAGGCGGCGAAGGCGGTGCTCGAGGACCCGTTCGGGCTCGAGCGGGTCGAGATCCCGCTTCCCGGCGGCGAGTCGGTACTCGTCTATCCGCGCCTGGTCGAGCTCGGGGCGCTCTTCTCCGACTCCGGCGCGCGCGCTCTCGAAGGGCGCCGGCTTCTGCTCCGCCGGCCGACGGGCTTCGATCTCCACTCGGTGCGCGACTACGAGCAGGGGGAGTCGCTCAGGCGCGTGCACTGGCCGACGACGGCCCGGCGAGGGCACCTCATGGTCAAGGAGCTCGAGGACGCTCCGCGCGACGAGACGGCAGTCCTCCTCGACGGCGACGCAGCGACCCTGGTCGGCACCGCCCCGGAGAGCACCTTCGAGCTGCAGGTGCGGGCGGCAGGCTCGCTGCTCAAGGCGCACGCGGCACGCGGCCGACGGGCGGCGCTGATCGTCAACTCCGCCTCGCGCGCCTACCAGCGCGTGCACACCTTCGACGGCGACTGGCTGCGGGCGCTCGAGATGCTGGCCGCGGTCGAGCCGGACGGGCCGACGCCGGTCGCGACGATGCTCGCCGACGAGGCGGGGCCGGCCGCCCGCGCCGTCGAGCTCACCGTCGTGACGGCGAGCCTCACGCCGCGCCTCGCCGAGCGCCTCGCCCAGCGCGCCTTCCAGCGGCATGCCGCGACCCTCGTCTACGTCGAGCCCGGCAGCTTCACCGAAAGCCCCCCGCCGCAGCTCGAGCCCGACGTGGCCGGCCAGATCCTGCGTCTCGAGCGGGCCGGCGTCCCCGTAGCCGTTCTCCGGCGCGGAGACGACCTCGTCTCGGTCCTTTCCGCCGCCCCGATGGGAGAGGCGGTTGGCTAGGACGGCGCTTCTCTTCGTGCTTTCGGGCGCGCTCATCGCCGCGGCCTGGCTCCGCCTCGAGAGCGGCTCGGTGGCAGTCGGCGACGTCCTTCCCGTGCTCGCCCTCGCCTTTGTGCCCGCCGTCGCCGTCGCGGCCGGGCTCAGGCGGCTCTACGTCGGGGGCCTCACGGCCGCCGTCACCCTCGCCGCCTGCTCGCAGGTCTTCGACCGGCCCGTCACCGACGCGCGGCCGGGCGGCGAGCACGACTTCTTCGGCCCGGTGCTCGGCTCGTTCCGGGACGGGTTCCTGAGCTTCTACGACACGACGCTTCCCTTCCGGCGCGGCGACTTCCCGCTCATGCACGCGGACGTGCTGCTCGCAGTCTTCGGCTTTGCCCTCGCGGCCGGGATCCTGATCGCCGCACGCCGGCCGATCGGGGCGGCGGTCGCGCTCGTCGTCGGCGTCGGCTGGCCGACGACCCTCGTGCCGGGCCCGCGTCCGCTCCTCGTCGGGGCGCTCGCGTTCGCAGGCGTGCTCGCGGTGCTCTTCCTGCTGCGAAGCGGGACGCGCCCGGCGCGCGGCCTCGCGCAGGGGGTCGCCGTCGCCCTCGCGCTCGTCGCCGTCGCGGCGGCCGCCTCGACCTCGGACTCCGTCGCCAAGGGCGCGTTCCTCACGTGGCAGGGCTGGGACCCGTATGACCAGCCGGACGACCCCGTCGGCGTCCGCTACGTCTGGAACTCCCACTACCTCGGCATCCACTTCCCGAAGAAGAAGACGACGGTGCTGAAGATCAAGACCGAAGGGACGAAGCGGAACCTCTACTGGCGCGCCACGACGCTCGACGACTACACCGGCAATGGCTGGCAGGAGTCGCTCGACCTCGGCCCGGCGACCGAGTCCGGCGAGATCGACTCCGACACGGCCGCGCTCCTGCCCGCCGTCGCGCGCAATCCGTCGAAGTGGGTGAAGCAGGAGGTCACCGTCGAAGCCCTACGGGACAACCACCTGATCGGCTCCGCCCAGCCGATGCGCTGGACCCCGCCTTCGGACGCCGCTTTCCAGGACGAGAGCGGCGACGTCGTCGTCCTGACGCGCTCGCTGCAGCGCAACCAGACGTACTCCGTCTCGAGCTACGTGCCGCGTCCGACCGAGAGGCAGCTCGGGCGGGCCGGCACCAACTACCCGGCCTCGATGGAGCGCTACCTCGAGGTGATCCAGACCGTGGGCGTCCCCAAGTTCGGGACGCCGAACCGCGATGCCGCCATGGGCATCCTCTTCGACGTCCGCTACGCCGACGATCCGCTCATGCAGGCGAACCGTCCGCTCTACGACGCCGCCAGGCAGGTCGTCGGAGACGTTCAGTCGCCCTATGCAGCGGCGGCCGCCCTCGAGGCGTGGTTTCGGCAGCCCTCGCTTGGCGGCTTCGTCTACGACGAGCAGCCTCCGGTCCCCCCGAACGGAACGCCTGCTCTCGTCCAGTTCGTCACCCAGACGAAGCGCGGCTACTGTCAGCACTTCGCCGGAGCCATGACGCTGATGCTCCGCTACCTCGGCATCCCAGCCCGCGTGGCGGCGGGCTTCACGAGCGGGACGTACGACGCCGACAAGCACGAGTGGACCGTCACCGACCACGAGGCCCACGACTGGGTCGAGGTCTACTTCCCCGGCTGGGGCTGGATCCCGTTCGACCCGACTCCCGGCCGCGGGACGCTCGATGCCCCCTACTCCTCGAGCAGCGCCGAGTTCGACGGCGCGGCGTTCAGCGACGTCACCGGTCCGGGCGGCCGCGGTTCGAGCGACACGATCGATGCGCTGCTGGCTCAGGAGAAGGGCCGGCCCGGCCAGGAGAGCTCCGGAATCGGCAACGCGCGCGGCGGCGGCGCGACCGCGGTCGTCCGCGACAAGGGGCCGAGCATCGTCGTCCTCGCCTTCTTCGTGATCATGGCGGCGGCGCTCGTCGTCGTGGGCCTGAAGACAGTGCGACGCAGCCTCCGCTTCGCCGGGCGTGACCCGCGCGTGCTCGCGGGGGCCTGCCGGCGCGACCTGATGGCCTTCCTCGCCGACCAGGGAGTGGAGGTGCAGCCGAGCGCGACGCTCGCCGAGCTCGGCTATCTCGTCGAGCGCTACTTCGCGGTCGACGCGGCCCCGTTCGTCCGCGCCGCGACGGTGGCGCGCTTCGGTCGCCCGCAGGAGGCTGCCGTCGCGCTTGCGCGCGCCCGCCGCGAGCTCCGCCGGGTGCGGCGCGACATGCGGAACCGGATCAACCTCACGAGCCGCCTCCGCGGCGCGGTCAGCCTGCGTTCACTCTCCGTGTGAGCCTCGCGGTGCACGCGGTCGTGCTGGCCGCGGGCGAGGGCCGACGCCTGCGGCCGCTCACCGAGCGTTGGCCGAAGTCGATCCTGCCGATCGACGGGAGACCGGTGATCGGGACGCTGCTTCGCGACTTCGCCGCTGCGGGTATCGAGGCCGCGACGATCGTCACGGGCCACCTCGCCGAGCAGGTCGAGGAGCTCGTCGGCGACGGGTCGGCCTTCGGCATCGAGGCTCGTTTCGCGCACCAGCCCGAGCGGGTCGGCTCGGCCGACGCCCTCAAGCACGCCGTCGAGGCGGGGGCGCGGGCGCCGCTCCTCGTCAGCGCCGCCGACACGGTCTTCCGGCCCGGCGCGATCGGACGCGCCTGCGTCGAGTGGCTCGACTCCGGGACGCCGGCCGGGCTCGCCGTCCGCCGCCAGGACGGGCCGGGCAAGACGCCGGTGCGCGTCCGGGACGGTCGCATCGTCGAGCTCGGCGCCGAGGGGAGCGACGTGACCGCCGCGCCGCTCTGGTTCCTCGGCGAGAGCGTCCTGCCGCGCATCGAGGAGGTGCCGGGCCCGCCCTACGAGCTCGCGGCCGCGTTTCGGGACGGGCTCGGCGCGGGCATCGAGATCGTGGCGCTCGAGGTCGGCCCGACGCGCGACCTCACTCGGCCGGCCGACGTCGTGGTGGAGAACTTCCCGTATCTTTGGAAGTAGGCATGAGCGAGACATATGACCTCTTCAGACAGGGTCAGGAGCATCTGGCCGGGGGCCGCGCCGCCCAGGCGACCGTGGCGCTCGAGAAGGCCAAGCGCCGTGAGCCGGAAAAGGCCTCGATCCGCGAGGCGCTCGGGATCGCGTACTTTCGCATCCACCGGTTCGCCGAGGCCGAGGCCGAGTTCCGGGAGATCCTCCAGCTGCAACCGGTCGAGCACTACGCGCACTTCGCCCTCGGGCGCTGCCTCGAGAAGCAGGGCAAGCCGAGCGAGGCCGTCGGCCACTATCGCATCGCGAGCTTCTTCCGCCCGCAGAGCGAGGACTACCGCCGCGCGCTCGAGGCCCTCGAAGCGGCGTAGAGCTCCTTGCGGGCCGTCGTCCAGCGCGTTCGCGAGGCGCGCGTCCTCGTCGACGGGCACGTCGCCGGCGAGATCGGGTCCGGACTCTCCATCCTCGTCGGGGTCGCGGAGGGAGATGGGGAGGAGGCCGCCGTCCGTCTCGCCGCCAAGGTTGCCCGCATGCGGGTCTTCGAGAACGAGGATGGAAAGTTCGACCGATCGCTCCTCGACACCGGTGGCGAGGCGCTCGTCGTCAGCCAGTTCACGCTCATCGCGGACACGGCGAAGGGCCACCGGCCGAGCTTCTCGCATGCGGCCGCGCCCGAGCTCGCCGAGCCGCTCTACGAGCGGTTCGCCGAGGAGCTCCGCGCGCTCGACGTCCCGACCGAGACAGGGGTCTTCGGCGCGCGGATGGTCCTCGAGATCGCGAACGACGGCCCCGTGACGATCATCCTCGAATCCTGATCCTCGGATGCGAGCGCGGCAGCGGCTGGCTAGCCGGGGGCTTTCGTCTTCTCCACAACCGGCCACTCCGAGCCACCGTCATCGGTCCGGCGAGGCCTGCGCGGTGCGCTGGCGGCGCCACGGCCTCAAGATGGACTTCTACAACCTCGGCGGTCACAACCCGTGCAAGCCGGCCTACGGCTTCTTCTCGAACGCCCGTGCGGAGGGGCCGCACTGGCGGACGAACCGCGGGCTCGCGACCGGCGACCGGAAGCGCCGCGTCAGGAAGCTCTATCCGAAGGCCGCGTTCCCTCCGCGCGAGCCCGGCTTCTGGCCGGCCGGCTGGTGGCTCGTGAAGCGCCGGTCGCTCTTCGGCTCCGGCGGGACGTATCCGGGGCTGCTCGCCCAGATGCGCGACGGGCGCGTGGCGGTCTTCCGGGTGCGGTTCCCCGCCGGCGGCGACTAGCAGTCCCCGTCGTCGGCGAGCGAGCAGTCCTGGCGCGTGTTGTCGTAGTAGATCGTCATGTCCCTCGTGTAGCTCGGGCCACGATAGAGGTTCTGCGCCAAGTAGATCTCGTCCGGCCGCCCGTTCGGGTCGTGGAAGAGGTCTCCCATGCCGTCGTCCCGGATGCAGGTCCCGAGCCAGCCGTCCTCCCCGGCGAGGCCGAGCTGCACCTTGAGGTACCCGTCGGCGTCGGCCCAGTGGGCGTGGACGCGCATCCTGTACCACACTCCCGGCCGGTAGGAGGCGGCGAGCATGCAGCGCCAGGCTGAGCGTCCCCGGTTCTCTTCGCCGTCCCAGCCGTACGAGCTCGCCCAGAGCTGACCCTGCTGCGCCGCGATCACCAGCGGGTGGCCGGGCGCGTTGAAGCCGGTCGCATGCCACTCAGTCACGTTCACGTACTGGGTCTCCGACCGGAGCGTCGGGAACCCCTCGCCGAACTTGAAGTCCCACTCCCAGGTCGAGGCCGTCCCCTGGCGCTCGGGGGCGGCGCCGTAGCCGTCGGCGCCCTGGTTCTCGTGGAAGTCGCT
>DASUJY010000003.1:0-4523 GCA_036279015.1 Gaiellaceae bacterium
GGGCTTTTGCGTATCGCTGGGGTCCGGGCGGCTTTTGTACCTCTCTAGGTGACCACGGTGTGCTGCATTGCCCAGAGAGCGGCCGCGGCGCGCGTGGAGACGCCGATCTTGCTGTAGATGTGCTGGATGTGGTGATCGGCGGTCTTGGGTGAGATGTAGAGGCGGCCGGCTATGTCCTGGGTCGTCAGGCCTCTCGCGGCAAGTCGGAGCACCTCGACCTCGCGGCGCGTGAGGCCGCCCGGGTTCTGCTGCCTCTTGCCCGTGCTCCTCTTCGGCTCGCCGTGCCCGGCAGCGACCTGCACCGCGCGGCTCGCGCGAGGTTCGAGCAGGCCGTCCGACTCCAGCCGCTGCAGCTCGGCCGCCGCCTCGTCCGGGGAGAACGGCGGGCGATCCGCCCGCTCGGCGGTCAGCCCGACGTACACCTCGGCGGCGGTGAGAACGTATGCGCCGAGATCCTCGTCCGCGGCCTTTGCCCGCTTGTGGTAGCCCGACCCGTCGCACTTCTCGTGGTGCGCGCAGGCGACCGGGTTGAGGGCGGCGAGCGCGGGTGAGCGGCGCAGCATCTGCTCGGTCAGCATGGGGTGAAGCTCGACGCGATCGAACTCCGACCGGGTGAGCGAGCCCGGCTTGTCCCAGATCGAGTTCGGAACCACCGTGGTCCCAAAATCGTGCACGAGCGCTGCGCGCCGGATCGTCGTCACCTCGTCGTCGTCGAGCCCAAGCACGCCGGCGGCGTCTTCGGCGAGCTTCGCGCAGCGGCGGCTGTGGCCGTTCCAGTACGGCGACTTGAGGTCGATGAAATCGGCGACGATGCTCAGCGCGTCGTCGAGCTCGGCCTCCGTCAGGAGCCCGTGGGGCTCCGGCTCGAGGGCGAGCACGGCGTCCCACGGTTCCATCTCGGCGAGCCGGTCGAACCAGTCTCGTCCGTTCGCGAGGAAGACGTCGACCACCGCCGGGTCATAGGTCTCACCGCGGCGCTCCTGCGCGGCCTCGAGCGCGCGCTCGGGCGAAAAGCGGCGGCCGAGCGCCTCCATGTGTTGGCTCAGATGGACGATGCGCATCGGGAGCGGGATCGCCTCGCCCTGGATGTGATTCGGATGCCCCTTCCCGTTCCAGCACTCGAACGTGCACGCGAGCGCCGCGCGGACGTCCGGGCCGAAGTCCAGCCGCTCGAGAAGCATGTCGCCCACCTCGCAGCCCGACGAGAAGTTGTTGAACGCCCACTCGCGGATCGTCTCCTGGATCTTCCGGACGATCTCCTCCCGCTCTTCCTCGTCCCGCCCGGCGGTCGCGAACGCGACGATGTCGCGCATCACCTCGGCGGGATTGCCCGAATCGTGGATGAGCGTCTGTCCCCTAACCGCGATCTCGTCGCCGAACAGCGTCGAGACCTCGTGAGCGTGGCCCGTGCAACCGATGAACCGGAGCAGCGCGACCCAGTAGACGGTCGCGCGCGTCTCCTCGTCGAGCCCGGCGGCCTCTGCCATCCAGCTCGCGAGTAGACACGAGCGGAGCTGTGACTCCAGGGGCTGGCCGAAGGCGTTGTCCTGGGCCAGTGCGAGCGTCGCAACGAGCTCACCGAGACGAAGTGGAGGGGGATCGAAGATGGGGAGTCCTCCCGATGTTTCCGCACATCCCCCCGAACAGAATGCACCCAGACGCGTCGCAGTTCCTCGCCCCGGGGCAGTGCCAACGCTACAGCAAAGGAGAGGTCATGTCCGCATCGCCGCAATCCGGCGAGGACCCGATCAAGGTCGGAGTCATCGCCGATCAGACGGGCCCGCTCTCGATCATCGGGCTCGCGAACGCCAACGTCGCCAGGATGGTCGTCGGCGACCTCAACGCCAAGGGAGGGCTGCTCGGCCGCCCGCTCGAGCTCCACCTGGAAGACAGCGCTACCGACGACGACGCCGCGGCCGAGGTCGCCAGGAAGCTCGTCGAAGAGGACGAGGTCGACGTCGTCCTCGGCGGCATCTACAGCTCCACTCGCCAGGCCATCAAGGGCCCGGTCGTGGTGGAGGGCAAGAAGCTCTACATCTACCCCGAGCAGTACGAGGGGCAGGAGTCCGACCCGCTGATCTTCTGCACCGGGCCGGTGCCGGCTCAGCAGGTCGACCGGTTCATCCCGTGGTTGATGCGGGTGTCGGGAGCAAAGACGTTCTACCTTCCGTCTGCGGACTACATCTGGCCGCACGTGCTGAACGCGCGCGTGCGAGAGGTCGTCTCGGCGAACGGCGGGGAGATCGTGGGGGAGGAGTACTTCCCCCTCGACCACGAGGACTACCGCGCGACCGTCGAGCGGATTTCGGCGACCGGTGCGGACGTGGTCTTCAACACGACGGTGCCGCCCGGCGTCGCGCCGTTCCTGGAGCAGTTGCACGACTCCGGCTTCAGGGGTCGGGGCGGCCGGCTGGTCTGCACCTACTTCGAGGAGAACCTCCTCGGCGCGCTTCCGGCGGCTCACGTCGAGGGCCTCTACAGCTGCCTCGACTACTACCAGACCGTGAGCGACCCGTTCAGCGAGAGGCTCCTCGCGCAGTACGACGCGCTCTATCCCAATGCTCAGAAGTTCACCGGCGGCAGCGGCTGTTCCGGGCTCTACCGCGGCTTCTACCTCTGGGCGGGCGCCGTGACGGAGGCGGACTCGCTCGATCAGGACGACGTCATCGCCGCCCTGGACCACGCCCGGATCGCCGAAGGCCCCGGTGGGCCTGCGGCGATGGTGCCCGGCCAGCATCACGCGCGGATGCACATGTACATCGGCCAGGCACGCGGCGGCCGCTTCGAGGTCGTCGAGACCCTCGGGGCCATCGACCCGCAGGAACGCCTCGTCGCGTCGCCGACCCCAACCGCCTGACCCAACGAAAGAGAGGAGAACGAGATGCTGCTCGCAACCACACAGGTCGAAGACGTCGACCGCTTCATGGAGGTCTTCTCCACGACCGGGGCGGAGAAGCGCAAGGAGCACGGCTCGAAGGGAGCGGCTGTCTTCCGCGACCCGTCAGAGAGCGACCGGGTCTGGGCGATCTTCGACTGGGACGCCCAGGGTTGGCAGAGCTTCGTGTCCGACCCGGAGGTTCCGCCGATCATGTCTGCCGCCGGCCACAAGGGCAAGCCGCAGTCGGCCGAGCTCGTCGGTCGCTGCGACGCCTGAGAAGGGTTACCCGGTCACGAGACCACGAGCGGAGCACCTCGGATCGAGGTGCTCCGCTCGCGCTCGAATGATGTCGCACGCCAGGCACCTGAGCCGAGGTCGCTCGCCTGGGCCAGAGTTGCTCCTATGTCAAGGCGGGGCTCGCTTTCAGTGTCTGGAAGACGGCACGGACGAGGAGTCGTTTGAGGCAGCGGAGTGCTTCGCGGCGGCTCTTGCCTTCGGCGCGTTTACGCTCGAGGTAGTCGCGGGCGGGGGCGTGGTAGCGGGCTTGGGTGATCGCGATCCGGTAAAGGGCGGCGTTGAGTTGACGGTTGCCGCCGCGGTCGAGGCGGTGGCGTTGGGTGCGGCCTGAGCTAGCTTCGAGCGGGGCGACGCCGCTGTGGCGGGCGAGTTGCGCGTCCGAGCGGAAGCGGTCGATCGGACCGATCTCGGCGAGCAGTTTGGCGGCGGTGACGCCGGCACAGCCGGGCAGCTCGAGCAGCGCCGGCGCGATCTCGCAGGCGCATTGTTCGAGCTCCTGGTCGAGCTCTGCGATCGTCCGGTTGAGCGAGCGGCAGCTGCTGACGAGCTCGCGAGCCAGCCGCACCTGCATCTGCTTCGGCTGACGTGCGAGCCAGCGGCTGACCCGCTCCAGCTCCGAGGCGCGGCTCAACTTCCGCAGCGGCACCTCGAAGGTCGGATCGAGCGCATGCAGGTGCCAACGCAGGCGCTGCTGCGTCCTGCGGCGCGCGTCGACGACGTCGTCACGGTGATCCACCAACAGCTTCAGATCGCGCAAGACCTGCTCACCGGCGCGCGGCCGCGCCAGATCCGGCTCCCTGAGCGCTGCGCGGGCGATCGCGAGCGCGTCGATCGGGTCCGACTTGCCACGCGTGCGACCCGCCCGCCGCTCCGGCACGGTCAGCTTCGGCGGCACCCGCACCAGCTCCTCACCGACTCCGAGCAGCTGCCGCTCCAACCAGACCGTCAGCTGCCGACAGTCCTCCACCGCCCACAGCCGCTTCACATCGAGCGCCGCCGCCCACTCGAGCAGCTCCTCGCTGCCGACCGGGATCACCTTCTCAGAGAGTGGTCGTCCCGCTTCGTCGACGGCGACCGCGGTCACCGACTTCTTGTGCACGTCCAGTCCGATCACGATCATGGATCTCGCCTCCAAGCCGTTGGGGGCGACCGGCGAGCGGACAGACCTCAATCGAGGCCAGAGGCCACGCTCCTATCAGGTCACGCTCGACGGTCTCGGTCGGCGGCGGCGACACAACGCTGGAAGGTCAGACCAAACAGTCGACATTCGGAATCGAGTCAGCCGCCGCCGACCGAGTCTCTGCCAGCCACCGGACGCCGCCACAGCAGCGAGGATGACATTGAGTTC
>DASUJY010000004.1:0-36013 GCA_036279015.1 Gaiellaceae bacterium
GCGTCGCAGACCCGGGCCGCCACGCCGACGAACGCGCGCGCCGCGGGCGCGTGGTAGCGGTCCTTGTGCCACACGATCCCGATCTCCCGGGGTGGAATGCGCGAATCGACGGGCAACGCGAGCACGCTCGAGTCCCGGGTCTCGACGGTCAGGCGCGGCACGAGTGCACAGCCCACGCCGGCGGCCACCATGCCCTGAATGGTCGTGTTGTCGTCGGAGCGAAAGACGATCCGGGGCTCGAGCCCCGTGCCGCGGAAGCGCTCCTCGACGGCGAAGATGCTCCGGCACTGGCGGTACCCGATCAGCGGCACCGAGGCGATCTCCTTCAGGCTGGGCGGCGTCTTCGAGGCGGCGAGCGGCGAGTCGGCCCTGACGAGCAGGACGTAGGGGTCTTCCATGAGCCGGTGGACGGCGAACGGGCCCTCGTCGGCCGGAAGCATCACGAAGGTGACGTCGAGCTCGCCCCGCTCGACGAGGCCGAGGAGCTCGCTGTCGTCGGTCGACTCGGTCAGCTGGATCGAGACGAGCGGCCAGGCCTGGGAGAACTCGAGCATGAGGCGGGGAAGGACGCGGGCGCCGACACTCTGGTAGGTGCCCACCCGCAGGGTCCCGGCCGAGCCCTCCGAGTAGGCGGCAAGGTCTGCCTGCGCGGCCTCGAGGCGGGCGACGATTCCGTCGGCGTGCCCGAGGAGGAGCTTGCCGGCGTCGGTCAGGGAGACCCGCCGCGGTCCGCCCGGGCGCTCGACCAGACGCTCGCCGACGATTCGCTCGAGAGCTGCGATCTGCTGGCTGACTGCTGACTGCGAGTAGCCGAGGGCGATGGCGGCGGCGCCGAACGACCCCTCGCGCGCGACCGCCTGGAGCGCGGCGAGGTGGCGCAGCTCGACCCCCAGCCATCCATCAGGTTTCATGATCGACTTCAATGATAACTCGATTTGCCCTTATGGAAATCCTCTGCCACGGTGAAAGCATGTTCGAGGCCTTCCTGTTCGTACTCCTGGTGCTCATCGGCCCGCTCGCCTACTTCTACGGGACAGACTCCCGCACGGGCGACACGCGCGGCGGCTGGCCCGGCGAGCGTCGCCGCTAGGACGTTACGCTCCCGCTGTGCCGGGCGTAGTCGGCGAGCTGGGTGATGCGCGGTGAGGGCGGCCCTCGTCCGCGAGATCGGCGGGCTCCCAGAGCCTGCTGAGACCGACCCGCCCGAGCGCGACTCGGGGCGCGCGCTCGTCCGGATCCACGCCGTCTCCCTCAACCCGATCGACGTCGCGCTCGCCGCCGGGAAGCACTACCTCGGCCCTCCGAAGACACCGTACGTGCCGGGCTCGGAGGGGGTGGGGACGGTCGTCGAGGCGGGTTCCTCGGCGAGGGGCACCCGCGTCTACATCTCCGACGACGGTCTCGGCGGCCGAGGCCGGGACGGGACGCTCGCCGAGCTCGCGACGGTGGCCGAGGAGGAGGCGCTGCCGCTTCCCGACGGCGTCTCCGACGAGCTCGCCGTTGCCTGCGGGACGGCCGGGCTGGCCGGCTGGCTTCCGGTCGCGTGGCGGGCCGAGGTCGTTCCGGGGGACCGCGTGCTCGTGCTCGGCTGCACCGGGACGGTGGGTCTCATCGCGATCCAGGCGGCGAAGCTGAAGGGGGCCCAGCGGGTCGTCGCCGCGGGCCGCCGTCCGGAGCGGCTCGAGACCGCGCTCGAGGTTGGCGCGGACGCCGCCGTCCGCCTCGACGACCCGGACCTCGTCGCCGCCTTCAGGGACGCGTTCGACGGCCATGGGCCGAGCGTGGTCATCGACCCGCTCTGGGGCCGGCCCCTCGAAACTGCGGCCGAGGCGTGCGCCCCGGGTGCCCGGATCGTCCAGATCGGACAGTTGGCCGGTCCAACGGCGACGCTCGCTTCGAACATCGTCCGCGGCAAGCAGCTCGAGATCCTCGGCTACTCGAACTTCGTCGTGCCCAAGGAGCTACGACGGGCCGCTTATGCCGAGCTGGTCGATCACGCAGCCGTGGGCGACCTCCGTCTCCCGCTCGAGACATATCCGTTCGAGCGCGTGGCCGACGCGTGGAAGCGCCAGGCCGAAGGCCCCGGCGCGAAGCTCGTCGTGCGCGTCCTCGAAGAGGCGTAACTCGGAGCGGGTCTTCCTCGTTAATGCAGCAATCGAACGAGGAGGACGCATGTACATCGGCGGCGGTGTGATCCTACTGATCATCATCATTCTCCTGCTGATCTGGATCTTCTGACCACTCGAGGCGCGCCCGCGGGAGCGGGCGCGCCGCAGTCTTCACCCCAATGAAAAGGGCGGCCGAGGCCGCCCTTTCTGGTTCCCGGTCGGGTGCCGCCGCCCTTACGGCAGCGGCCGGCGATCGTAGTACGGGTCGCTGCCTTCGCGGTAGACGGTCTCGCGGCGCCAGCCGCCGACGCCGCCCCAGCTCGACCAGAAGATGAGCGAGAGGAGAAGACCGAGGATGCCGACGATCAGGAGGATGACGCCGACGAGGTTCAGGTCGATCCCGTTCGTGTCCACGCTGACGGCCCAGGCGAGGATCGCGCCGACCGCGATCAGGAAGATGCTCACTCCGAATCCCATGCAGGAACTCCTTTCCGGGGTCCAGGCTTCAACGTTCGACTCCCTTGCCGGGATACGGTTGCGTTAGGGTTTTGCGGCTTCTCGATTCCGCGCCGTTTCGTGCGTAAACGCTCGATCATCCAGATGGTGCTCGTGGGCGCCGCCGTTGGCGTGGCGCTCGCTCTCGTCGCCGTTCTCATCCCCTGGCTGCCGCCTTCCGACTCGAAGGAAGCGGTCAAGGTCGACCACGTCTACTGGTTCGTGACGGTCATCTGCGCCGCGATCTTCGCTCTCGTCGCCGGTGTCTCGCTCTTCGCGGTCTGGAAGTTCAGGGCCCCTCCGGACGACACCGAGGACGGTGCTCCGATCCACGGGCACACGGGCCTCGAGGTCGTCTGGACGGCGATCCCCGCCGTCCTCGTGACCGCGATCACCGTCTACAGCGGCGTCGTCCTCACGCAGATCGAGGACATTCCGAAGGACCATCGGGTCGTCGAGGTGACCGGCCAGCAGTTCACGTGGTCTTTCCACTACCCGGACGGAGACGTGACGAGCGGGCAGCTCGCGCTCCCGGTCGACGAGCCGGTCGAGCTCCGGTTGACGGCCAAGGACGTCATCCATTCCTTCTGGGTGCCCGAGTGGCGGATGAAGAAGGACGCGGTGCCCGGGATCGACACCGATCTCGTGATCACGCCGACGAAGCAGGGCACCTACACGGTCATCTGCACCGAGCTCTGCGGGCTCGGTCACGCGACCATGCGCGCGCAGGCGCTCGTGATGTCGCGCTCCGGCTTCGACAAATGGCTCGCCGACGAGAAGGCGAAGGCCGCGCAGGCCGGCTCGGCGGCCGGGAAGACGCTCTTCACCCAGCAATGCGGCACCTGCCACACGCTCGCCGACGCCGGTACCCAGGGGGAGGTCGGCCCCGATCTCGATAAGGTTCTCGCGGGCAAGAACGCAGACTTCGTCCACGAATCGATCGTGAATCCGAACGACGAGATCGCATCGGGATACCAGCCAGACGTGATGCCCGGCAACTTCGCGGACGTGCTCACCGACCAGCAGCTCCAGAGCCTCGTCGACTACCTCCTCGACACTGCAGGGAAGAGCTGATGACGGTCCAGGCCCCCGAGCACGAGCACGTCGTCGGCCACGAAGGCCCGCCGCCGCGGCGCGGGATCCGCCGCTTCACGGGCGCGGGCTGGCTCCGCGCGCTCTGGGTCGTGCCGCTCGCCTTCGGCCTCGCGACCGGATTCGTCCTCGGCGCCCGCGCGCTGCTCGACTACTCGCCGCTCTGGGAGTTCCAGGTCCTTCTGACGGCCTGGATGGTGATCGTCCCGCTCGGCTTCCTGATCGCGATCGGCGGCTTCGACTACTGGTTCTACTGGATCTCCGGGCGGCCGACCCGGCCGGAGGACCACTCCGGGCACGGCGCGAGGAGCTGGAAGGACTACTTCAGGGTCAACACCGACCACAAGGTGATCGGCGTCCAGTACCTCGTGACGACGATCTTCTTCTTCGTCGCGGCCGGCCTGATGGCGATGTTCATGCGCGCGGAGCTCGCGCGGCCCGGCATGCAGTTCGTGGACAACAACACGTTCAACGGCCTCTTCTCCGTGCACGCGTCGCTCATGATCTTCCTCTTCGTCATTCCGGCGTTCGCCGGTCTCGGGAACTACGTCATCCCGCTCATGATCGGCGCGCCGGACATGGCGTTCCCGCGGCTGAACGCCCTCTCCTTCTGGCTCCTGCCGATCGCCGGCTTCATCATGCTCGCGAGCTTCCTCGTGCCGGAGGGCGGCGCCTTCGCAGCCGGCTGGACGAACTACGTCCCCCTCTCGGTGCAGCAGCCGCCGGGGAACCTGTTCTTCCAGATGGCCGTCCAGTGGGCGGGCGCCTCGTCGATCATGACCGCGCTCAACTTCCTGGTCACCATCATCACGATGCGCGCGCCGGGCATGTCCTTCTGGCGTCTGCCGCTCCTCGTCTGGGCGAACTTCGCCACCTCGACGCTCGTCGTGCTCGCGACACCGTTCATCGCCGGCTCGCAGTTCTTCATCCTCTTCGAGCGCGTCCTGCACACGAACTTCTTCGAGCCGGGGGGTGAGGGCTATGCGGTCGGCTACCAGCACATCTTCTGGTTCTACTCGCACCCGGCCGTCTACATCATGATGCTGCCCGGCTTCGGCATCGCCTCGGAGGTGATCGCCGTCTTCGCGCGGAAACCGGTCTTCGGGTACCGCCTGATGGCACTCTCGCTGATGGCGATCCTCGTGCTCGGCTTCTCGGTCTGGGCGCACCACATGTTCGTCTCCGGGATGTCACCGTGGCTCCGCATCCCGATGATGGCGACGACGATGCTGATCGCCGTCCCGACCGGCATCAAGGTCTTCAGCTGGCTCGCGACGCTCTGGGAGGGGCGCATCCACTTCAAGACGCCCATGCTGTTCGCACTCGGATTCGTGTCGATGTTCGTGATCGGCGGGCTTTCCGGCGTCTACCTGGGCTCGATCCCGATCGACATCCACGCGAGCGACACCTACTTCATCGTGGCCCACATCCACTACGTGCTCTTCGGCGGCTCGCTCTTCACGATCTTCGCCGGGATCTACTACTGGTTCCCGAAGATGACGGGCCGGATGTACAACGAGCGGCTCGGCAAGCTCCATTTCTGGCTCACGTTCGTCGGCTTCAACGTCACCTTCTTCCCCATGCACTGGCTCGGCCTGCACGGGATGCCGCGGCGTGTGTCCGACTACGCCGATCGCTTCGGCAACCTCAACTTCATCATCAGCGTGGCGTCGTTCGCGCTCGGCGCCTCGACGATCGTCTTCCTCTACAACATGATCGTGAGCTGGCGCCGCGGCGCGCCCGCGCCCGGCAATCCGTGGCGCGCGCTCACCCTCGAGTGGCAGGTGTCCTCGCCGCCGCCCGTCTTCAACTTCGACGAGATCCCCCAGGTCGTCGGGAGCCCGTACGAGTACGGCGTGCGCGGCGCCCGGCACGCGGTGCTGAACGGCGATCGCGCCCAGGTGCCCGAGCGCGAGCGCGTCGTCTCGCACTGATGGCCGAGCCCCGCCACATCCTCGTCGTCGCCAACGAGACCGTCGCCGGCAAGACGCTGATCGACGCGCTCCAACGCCATGCAGAGCAGGGGCCGATCCGCGTGACGGTCATCTGCCCGCAGAACGAGCCGCGGGCCGGCTTCGTCGTCTACGCGGACAGCCGCCGCTCGAGCGCCGAGCGCCGGCTGCGCCGGACGCTCGACCTGCTCCACGAGGCGGGCATCGCCGCCAGGGGCGCAGTGGTCGACCCGGATCCGCTCCAGGCGATCAAGGACGCCATCCATGAGTACGACCCGGACGAGATCGTCATCTCGACCCATCCCGGGGAGCTCAGGTCGAGCTGGCTGCGCGCCAATCTGATCGACCGGACGCGCAAGGTCACCGACAAGCCGGTCGAGCACGTGGTCGTCGACCTCACCTCGCCGCGCGAGCGCGCACATGTGCTCGTGATCGCGAATCAGACGATTCTCGGGCGCCCGCTCCTCGACGCGATCGGCGACCGGAGCGCGGCGAGTCCGGCCGACTTCACAGTCCTCATCCCCGCGGATGCCGTCGGCGCCGAGCGGCGCCTCAAGGGGATCTGCGCTCTCCTGACGGAGGCCGGCATCGAGGTGACGGGGCACCTCGGCGACCCCGACCCGGTGGTCGCCGTTGAAAACGCCATCCACGACGAGGGCTTCGACGAGATCATCGTCTCGACGTTCCCCGAGGCCACCTCGGGCTGGCTGCGACGCGACGTCGTCGGCCGGATCAAGTCGTTCGGCTTGCCGGTCTCGCACGTGGTCGTGACGCCCCAGGAGGCCGAGGCGGCCGAAGGAGCGGCGGTTTGAACGCGCACGCCGAGGCTCACGGCGCACATCCGCCGGTTGCGAACCAGAGCTCGCGCGTCGACTCGCGCCTGCTCGGCATCTACTTCTTCATCGCCTCCGAGGTCATGCTCTTCGGGGCGTTCTTCTCCGCATACTTCTTCGCGCGCGTGGCGGTCCACCACGACGAATGGCCGCCGAAGCCCTACGAGCTGCCCGTCTACGCGACGCTCCTGAACACGCTCATCCTCGTGTCCTCGAGCTTCACGATGCACTGGGCGCTTCAGTCGATCAAGCGCAACAACCGCCAGGGCCTGATCGGCGGCCTCGCGCTCACCTTCGGCCTCGGGCTCACCTTCCTCCTGATCCAGGCCCGCGAATACACGCGCCTCGGCTTCTCGCCGCACGACCTCGCCTTCGGCTCGACCTTCTACGGGCTTACCGGCCTGCACGGCTGCCACGTCTTGATCGGGCTCTCGCTGCTCGCCTTCGCGCTCGTCCGCTCGATCCGCGGGCATTACGGCCCGGCCGCGCACGACCACCTCGGCGTCGAGATCCCTGGGATCTACTGGCACTTCGTGGACGTAATGTGGATCGTGGTGTACACCACGGTCTACGTGCTCTAACGCAGGGGGGTTCACATGCGTAATCCGGTGCGGACGGAGGCCGAGGCCTTCAGCTTCGTGATCGCCGTGCTCGCCCTCTTCGTCGCGGTCGCGGTCGCCGGGATCCTCGCCGGCGGCTGGATCGCGCTCGTCGCCTTCCTCGTCCTCGGCCCGCTGGTCTTCTACCGCTATTTCCGCAGCGACCCCAAGACGGTGGAACCGGCAGTGTGGGAGCGCGACCGAAGCGGCGGCCTCCATCGCATCCTCGTCGTCGCGAACGAGACAGTGGCGGGCCGGGCTCTCCGCGACGAGGTCGTGCGCCGTGCAGGCGAGGATGGCCGGGTGCTCGTCGTCTCCCCCGCGCTGAACACGCGCATCCGCCACTGGACGTCCGACGAGGACGAGGCCCGCGCCGCCGCGCAGGCGCGGCTCGACGAGTCGCTCGGCGCGCTCGCGGCAGTCGGCGTGGACGCGCGGGGCCAGGTCGGCGACGACGACCCGATCCAGGCGATCGAGGATTCGCTCCGCACCTTCGGAGCCGACGAGATCGTCCTCTCGACGCACCCGCCGGGCCGCTCGAACTGGCTGGAGGCGGGCGTCGTCGAGCGGGCCCGTGAGCGCTTCGAGTGCCCGATCGCGCACGTGGTCGTCGACCTCGAGCGCGAGCGCTCGCTGGCGGATCGCTAGGTCAGCTCGTCCGCCAGGAGGTCCATGAGCAGGCCGTCGTGGAAGGTGCCGTCCGGCCCCAGCTCGTACGCGCGCATGATCCCGACGGGCTTGAAGCCGACGCGCTCGTAGGCCCTGATCGCCCGAGTGTTCGAGGCGGCGGGGTCGATGATGAGACGATGGTGGCCGCGCTCCTCGAGGAGGTAGCGCGCGAGCACCCGCAGCGCCTCCGTGCCGAGGCCCCGGTTCTGGTGCGCGGTCGCGAGGAAGATGTCCATCCCGGCGTGGCGGTAGGCCGGATCCCTGTTCTCGTAGGACTGGATCGCGCCGACGAGCTCTCCTTCGACCTCGATCGCGTAGCCGGTCACCTCGGGATCGCCGATCAGCTCGTCGGTCACCTCCTGCGGCGTCTGCATTCCGAACCAGAGCGCCACCTCCGGTTCGCACAGGATCTCGTGCAGGCGCGCGGTGTCCTCGTGGCGGAGCGGCCGGAGTGTCACCCGCTCGCCGTGGAGGAGCGGCGGCGCCTCGTCCGTCAAGCTACGGCGCCGTGGTCGTCCCGGCCGTGGTTCCACCCGCAGCCGTCTGCGGCGGCAGGCCGGCCACCGAGGCGACGTAGGCGGCGACGTCTCTCAGCTCTTCCTCGGAGAGCTTCTGCGGGCCCGTGTTGAAGCGGGGCATCGGCGGCGCGGCGAGGCGCATCTGGTCGAGCGTCACGTCGAAGACCGTGCTCTCGTCGAAGCTGCCGCCTTTCTCCGAGCGCGCGGCCCTGAAGGCGTCGTCGAGGTTCGGCCCGACGGTTCCGGCCGTCGCCGCGTCGGCGAGCGTGTGGCAGCCGCCGCAGTTCATTGCGAAAAGCTGCTTCCCATTCGCCGTGTCGGCGCTCCCGGCCTCGACGGCCCGTCCGGCGCAGCCCGCGGCGAGGAGCGCAGCTCCGGCGAGCGCCAGGGGGAGGAAGAGCAACCGCCGCAAGAAAGCTAGGTCTGGGCCTGAGCCTCCTGGCCGATGCTCTCGACGGCCTCGGCACGCGACTCGTAGATGGGAAAGACCTTGTTCAGCCCGGTGATCTCGAAGATCTTCGTGATGTTCCGGTCGCTACAGACGAGCGACAGCCTCCCCCCGTTCGGCCGCAGGCGCTTGACGCCGCCGACGAGCACGCCGAGCGTGGTCGAGTCGATGAAGGTCGTGTCGGAGAAGTCGACCACGACCTCCTTCGCGCCCTGCCCGATCACCTCGAGCAGCTGCTGCTTGAACTCGGGCGCCGTGTAGAGATCGACCTCGCCCGTGAGGGCGATGACGTAGGCCTCGTTGGCCAGTTCCTCGGTCTTGATGTCGAAGTTCATGTGTCCCCTTGGTCGGTGCGCCAGCCGGGAGCTTAACCGCTCGGCAGCAACGACGAACCCGCCTTCTGCTGGGCCTTCAGGACCTTCAGCTCTCGCTTGACGAGCGGCGCGCTCGCGTCGTCCGGCGCGAGCTCGAGAAAGCGGTCGTAGGCGGCGATCGCGGAGTCGTAGTCGGCCGCGCTCTGCGAGGCGACCCCGAGCTGGAGGAAGACGCTCGGGTCGTCCGGCGTCAGAAGCGTCAGCTGCTCGTAGCTCTTGGCCGCCTCTCGGTAGGCGTTCTGGGCGCGCAGGTTCGCCGACGACGCGCGGTTGTTCGCGTCCGTCGAGATCACGTCGGCGATCTTGTTCTGCTGCACCTGCTGGAGGAACGGAGAGTCCGAGGGCGCCGGAGCCCGTGCGAGGGACGCCTGTGCGGCGTCCACGGACGCGCGCTGCGCCTCGTTTCGGGCTTTCACCGCGATCGCTCCCCAGAGCGTCGCCAGCTGACGGAGCGCGTTCGCGTCCTTCGGGTTCTCGGTCGTGTACTTCTGGAGCACGTCGACGGCCTGCGTGCTCTGGCCCGCGGCCTGGAGGGCGTTCGCGTAGGCGATCTGCGCGTCTGCGTCCTTCGGGTTCGCCTCGGCGGTCTTACGCGCCGAGTCGAGGTCTCCTGCGCCGCTCCCGCTGTCCGTGAAGAAGTCGCGCAGCACGTCCCCGATGCTCGTGCCGCTCACCCCGGTGCCGACGCCGAAGGCGACGAACCCGAGCGCGAACGCAATCGCAAGGAGGAGGAACACCCACTTCGCCCTGCGGCGAAGCTTGGGGAAGAACATCAGGTCTTCGGCGCTCGAGGCACTGCGACGCGCGCGTGAGGACGCTGACCGGCGGCGCTGGGCCTGGGCTCGTGCCATGCGGAAGACTTCCTCCTTGGTCCCTCGGGGGGCGGGCGACTCTGTACGCTCCGCGACTGTGCAGGATACCGAGAAAACCGCACGTCCCCCCTTCCCAAAGATCGAGCTGCACGTCCATCTCGAGGCAACGGTGCGGCCGGAGAGGCTCCTCGAGATCGCGCGCCGAAACGACTTCGTCCTCCCGGCGGAGACGCCCGAGGGGATTCGCGACCTCTACCGCTATCGCGACTTCGACCACTTCATCGAGGTCTGGATCCTGACGACGAACGCGCTCCAGACCGAGGACGACTTCCGCCAGGTCGTGGTCGACTACGCGGCCGAGGCCGCCGGGCACGGTGCCGTCTACGTCGAGGGGATCTTCTCGCCCATCGAGCGCACGTGGCGGGGAGTCTCGTGGGACGCGCTCTTCAGCGGCTACTGCGACGGAGCCCAGGAGGCGCGCGAGCGACACGGGGTCGAGGTCCTGCTCACGCCCGATGTGACGCGGGGCGCGGCCGTCGAGTACGGCTTCGAGCTCGTCCGGCGGGCGGTGGCCTACCGCGAGCGCGGAATCGTGGGGATCGGCCTCGGCGGGGAGGAGGCTCACTATCCGCCCGAAGCCTTCGCTGGCGTCTTCGAGCTCGCGCGCGCGGAAGGATTCGGCTCGGTGCCCCACGCGGGCGAGGTGATGGGCCCGGCCTCGATCCGCGGAGCGCTCGACGAGCTCGAGGCCGACCGGATCCGCCACGGCATCCGCGCCGTGGAGGATCCCGACCTGATCGCCGAGCTGGCGGAGCAGCGTGTCGTCCTCGACGTGACGCCGATCTCGAACCTGCGGACGGGAGTCGTGAAATCGCTCGCCGAGCATCCGCTTCCGGAGCTCGTCGCCGCGGGGATCCCGTGCACTGTCTCGACCGACGATCCCGAGATGTTCGACACCGACCTGACGCGGGAGTACGACGCCGCCCTCTCGCTCGGGCTCGACCCGAAGGCGCTCTACGACGCCGCGATCGAGGGCGCCCTCTGCGGGGAGGAGAGCAAGGACCGCCTGCGCCGGATCGGCGCCGAGTACGACTGGGTCGGGCTAGCCGCTGTCGGTACCGGCGAGGGGAGCACCTAGGGTCCCCTGCGCCTTCCACCGGCGCTCGAAGTAGACGGACGCCCAGATCGAGCCCTCGAACAGGACGAGGATCGGAAGGGCCTGAAGCGCCATGGACACGAAGTCCACGCCGGGGAGGAGCACGACCGCGATCAGCGCGATTCCGACGCCGACGCGCCGGTTCTTGCGCAGCCTGGCCGAGCTCAGGATCCCGAGCCGCACGAGCCCGAGGACGAAGATGGGCAGCTCGAACAGCACCCCCAGCCCTGCGATCACGGCGGCCGCGAAGGAGAAGTAGTCGCGCGCCCGCACCTGGTCCGAGTCGTACAGGTCGCTGTCGTAGTTCAGGAGGAAGTGAAGGCCGTTGGGGAGGACGACGAAGTACGCGAAGGCCATGCCGGCGATGAGCAGCACGGTCGCCACGATCACGAGCCGGACGACGATCCTCTGGCTCCGGTCCTCGATCGCCGGGGCGAAGAAGGCCCAGATCTGCCAGACGAGAATGGGGATCGCGATCGCGATGGCGCCGTAGAGCGCGACGGTGAGGGACGTGTTGAACGGCTCGCCTGGGCTAAGCGTGATCAGCTTCTTGTCGTCCGGCAGGGGCCCTTCGAGCCAGTGGATGATCGGCTTGCGAAAGCCGTACGTGAACCCGAAGGCGACCCCGACCGCGAGCAGGGAGACGATCAGTCGCGTGCGCAGCTCGTCGAGGTGCTCGACGAGCGTGACGCTCTCGTCGTGGCGCAGCCGACGCGGGAGCCGCGCCATGTCTAACTCAGCTGGAGACCCGCTCGCTCTCGGCCCGCGGAGCCGCGTCCGAAGTGGCCGGCGTCGTCGTCGCGGGCGGAGTCAGCTCGACCTGTTCGACCTCGGGCTCGTCGTTGCCGGAGATCGAGTCCTTGAACTCACGCATGCCGCGGCCGAGCGACCGGCCCATCTCGGGAAGCCGCTTCGGGCCGAACACGAGCAGGAGCACGAGGATGATGACGAGGGCCCCTTGCCAACCGATGCTTCCAGGCATGCGAACGAGGATAGCACCCTGGGGATTGAGGAGGGCCGAAGAAGGGGAGTCGCTACACTGGGTGAGTCACAAGCAATCGGCGGATTGCTCGGAGCACTCTAGGGAAAGGCTGTTACGAACTTGGCATTGCTCGAGATCAAAGACCTGCATGTCGCCACCGAGGACGGCACCGA
Organism: Gaiellaceae bacterium; assembly: GCA_036279015.1. GTDB lineage: Bacteria > Actinomycetota > Thermoleophilia > Gaiellales > Gaiellaceae > DATEOR01. The sequence continues at coordinate 12,212 of DASUJY010000004.1, forward strand.
GATCGTCCGCGGCGTCGACCTGTCCGTCGACACGAACCAGGTGCACGCGATCATGGGACCGAACGGCTCCGGCAAGTCGACGCTCGCCTACGCGCTCGCGGGCCACCCGGCCTACGAGATCACGGGCGGCGACATCCTGATCGACGGCGAGAGCGTCGTCGAGCTGGGGGCGGACGAGCGCGCGCAGCGCGGCCTCTTTCTTGCCTTCCAGTATCCGCACGCCGTCCCGGGGGTCACCGTCGCGAGCTTCCTGCGCTCCTCGGTCAACGCGATCCGCAAGGCGAAGGCCGGCGGTGAGGACGACCCGGTCAAGATCCCCGAGTTCCGCAAGGACCTGACGGCCGCCATGGAGATCCTCAAGGTGCCGAAGGAAATGTCCGGCCGCTATCTGAACGACGGCTTCTCGGGTGGCGAGAAGAAGCGCGTCGAGATCCTGCAGATGGCGATGCTCCGGCCGCGGATCGCGGTTCTGGACGAGACGGACTCCGGCCTCGACATCGACGCGCTGCGCATCGTCGCCGGCGGCGTCAAGGAGTTCGTCGGGCCCGAGATGGGCGCGCTCGTGATCACGCACTATCAGCGAATCCTGGACTACATCAAGCCCGACTTCGTGCACGTTTTCGTCGACGGGCGAATCGTGGAGGAAGGCGGTCCGGAGCTTGCCCAGAGGCTCGAAGCCGAGGGCTATGAGGCTTTCACCCCGGCTGCCGCGGGAGGTGTCGAATAATGGCAACGTCTGAAACCCAGGTCGTCAGGGAGCTCGGCAACGAGTACGCGTTCGGCTTCCACGATCCCGAGGAGTACTTCTTCAAGTCCGGCCGCGGGCTCAACCCCGAGGTCGTGGCGATGATCTCGGAGCACAAGTCGGAGCCCGACTGGATGCGCAAGCGCCGGCTCAAGGCGCTCGAATACTTCCGCGCCAGGCCGCTTCCGCACTGGGGCGGCAAGCTCGACGAGATCGACTTCGAGAACATGTACTACTACATCCGGCCGACCGAGAAGCAGGCGAGCTCCTGGGAGGACCTGCCGGCCGACATCAAGAACACGTGGGACCGCCTCGGCATCCCCGAAGCCGAGAAGAAGTACCTCGCCGGCGTCGGCGCCCAGTACGAGTCCGAGGTCGTCTACCACAAGCTCAAGGAGGAGCTCGAGAGCCAGGGCGTCCTCTTCCTCGACATGGACTCGGGCCTGCGCGAGCACGAGGAGCTCGTCAAGGAGTACTTCGGCACGGTCATCCCGGCGAACGACAACAAGTTCGCAGCCCTGAACTCCGCGGTCTGGTCGGGAGGCTCCTTCATCTACGTGCCGCCGGGCGTCAAGATCGAGATGCCGCTCCAGGCCTATTTCCGCATCAACGCGGAGAACATGGGCCAGTTCGAGCGCACCCTGATCATCGTCGACGAGGACGCCTACGTGCACTACGTCGAGGGCTGTACGGCGCCGATCTACACGACCGACTCGCTCCACTCGGCGGTCGTCGAGATCGTCGTCAAGCCGGGCGGGCGCTGCCGCTACACGACGATCCAGAACTGGTCGCAGAACGTCTACAACCTCGTCACCAAACGCGCCGTCGCTTACGAGAACGCGACGATGGAGTGGGTGGACGGGAACCTCGGCTCGAAGCTGACGATGAAGTACCCCGCGATCTGGCTGATGGGCGAGGGCGCCCACGGAGAGGTGCTCTCGATCGCCTTCGCAGGCGAGGGGCAGCACCAGGACGCGGGCGGCAAGTGCGTCCACGTGGCGCCGAACACGACGTCCGTCATCACGTCGAAGTCGATCTCGAAGGACGGTGGGCGCGCGAGCTACCGCGGTCTCCTCGAGGTGGCGAAGGGCGCCCACGGCTCGAAGTCGAAGGTGGTCTGCGACGCGCTGATCCTCGACGAGGACTCGCGCTCGGACACGTATCCGTACATCCGGATCGACGAGAACAAGGTCGACATCGGCCACGAGGCGACGGTGTCGAAGATCGGCGAGGAGCAGCTTTTCTACCTGATGAGCCGCGGCCTCCCCGAGCACGAAGCGGCGGCGATGATCGTCTCCGGCTTCGTCGAGCCGATCACGAAGGAGCTCCCGCTCGAGTACGCGGTCGAGATGAACCGGCTGATCCAGCTGCAGATGGAGGGCAGTGTCGGCTAGGTGGGCGGCGCCCCGGCGCGACCGGGCGTCTCTTTCTACGGGCGAGTCGTCGATGGTCATCGGCCGAAGCTGCGTCGAGCCAGGCTCGTCTGGCCCTAACGGCCGTGCCCGGGGTCAGACCCCGGCCATGGCCGGAACGGCCCGGAGCAGCGCCCGTGGCTAGAGCAGACCTGCTCGAGCGCTACCGCGCCCTGCCGCTTCCGACGACGAAGGACGAGCACTGGCGCTTCACCGACCTGCGCGGCTTCGACCCCGACGCCTATGCCCAAAACGGCCATGTCCCGGTGCCTGGCACCGGGTCACGTCCGGAGGAGACGATCCTGGACGTCGATGCCGCAGCGGTCGCCGTCGTCGGCGAGAGCGGGATCGAGATCGAGGGCGCGCCGGAAGGCGTCGTCTTCGAGCCGCTCGAGGACGACCCGCGCCTCGGCACGCTCGTCGGCGCCGACGAGAAGTTCGCGGCGCACAACGCGGCCGAGTGGAAGCACGGCCTGCTCGTGCGCGTCCCGCGCGGGGTCGAGCTCGCCAAGCCGCTCTACGTGCGTATCGTCAACGCGCGCGACGACGGGGCACTCTTCTGGCGCCTGCTGGTCGTCGCCGAGGAGGGCAGCCGCGCGAGCTTCATCGAGGAGTACGTCTCCGAGTCGCCCGAACTCGCGGGCTACTCGAACGCCGTCACGGAGCTCTTCGTCGAGCAGGGCGCGAAGCTCGAGTACGTCTCGATCCAGAACCTCTCGCAGGAGACCTGGCACTTCGCTTCGCACCGGGCCCGCGTCGAGCGCGACGCCGAGCTCGACTGGGTCGCGGGCGGCTTCGGCTCGAAGAAGGGCAAGGTGCGGATCGAGAACGACCTCGCCGGCCAGGGTGCGACCTCGCGCGTGACCGGCGCGTACTTCGCCGACGGCGACCAGCACCTCGACTACGACACGCTCCAGGCCCATCTCGCGCCGTCGACGACCTCCGACTTCGCCTTCAAGGGCGCACTTCGCGACCACGCGACTGCGGTTTGGCGCGGCATGATCAAGGTCGCCGAGGACGCGCAGAAGACGAACGCCTACCAGGAGAACCGAAACCTCCTCCTCTCCGACAAGGCGCATGCCGACTCGATCCCCGGCCTCGAGATCGAGGCGAACGACGTTCGCTGCACCCACGGCGCGACCGTCAGCCAGGTCGACCGCGACGAGCTCTTCTACTGCATGGCCCGCGGGCTCTCGCGTGGCGAGGCCGAGCGCCTGATCGTCCGCGGCTTCTACCAGGAGATCTTCGACCGGATCGAGTTCGCGCCGGTCAGGGACGCGCTTCAGGCCGCGCTCGAGTCCCGGATCCCCGAATAGCCGCCGCTACGATGAACGGTGTGGCCGTGACCACCACGCCGAAGCTCGACGCGCGCAAGCTCCGCGAGGACTTCCCGATCTTCGAGCAGCTGATCCACGACCAGCCGCTCGCGTACCTGGACACTGCCGCCTCCTCTCAGAAGCCGCACGCTGTGCTCGACGCGATGACCCACTTCTACGAGACGTCGTACGCGAACATCCACCGGGGCGTCTACGACCTCGGGGAGCGCGCGACGGAGGCCTACGAAGGCGCGCGCGAGAAGGTGCGCGGGTTCGTGAACGCCGGGTCGGCGCGCGAGATCGTCTTCACGCACAACGTCACGGCCGCGCTCAACCTCGTCGCCTACGGCTGGGGGCTCGACAACCTCGGCCCCGGCGATCTCGTGGTCGCGACCGAGATGGAGCACCACTCGAACTTCGTGCCCTGGCAGTACATCGCCGGGCGGACGGGGGCTGACTTCGTCGTCGTTCCGGTGGACGCGAGCGGCGAGCTGCTCGCGGACGAGCTCGACGCGATCGCTGCGCGCGGGAACGTCAAGGTGCTCGCCTGCGCGCACGTCTCCAACTCGCTCGGTACCGTCAACCCGGTCGAGCGGCTGATCGCCTGGGCGCACGAACAGGGTGCGCTCGCGGTCGTCGACGGGGCGCAGGCGGTGCCGCACCGCGCCGTCGACGTGCAGGCGCTCGGGGCGGACTTCTACGCCTTCACGGGACACAAGATGTGCGGGCCGACGGGAATCGGCGTCCTCTGGGGCCGAGCCGCTCACCTCCAGGCGATGTCGCCCTTCGAGCTCGGCGGCCACATGATCCGCAAGGTGACGGTCGAGCGGACGACCTGGAACGAGCTACCGGGCAAGTTCGAGGCCGGGACCGCGCCGATCGCCGAGGCGGTCGGCCTCGGAGCCGCGATCGACTACCTCGACAGCGTCGGCCTCGACGCGATCGAGCGCCACGAGCACGAGCTCGTCGAGTACGCGCTCTCGCGGCTCGAGGCGTTGGACGGCGTCCGGATCTTCGGGCCGTCCGCCGACCGGCGAGCCGGGATCGTCTCCTTCGAGCTCGAGGGCATCCACCCGCACGACGTCGCCCAGATCCTCGACTCCGAAGGCGTCGCCGTCCGGGCCGGCCACCACTGCAACCAGCCGCTCATGGCCAAGCTCGGCGTCCCGGCCACGACGCGGGCGAGCTTCTACCTCTACACCCTCCCGGAGGAGATCGATCGCCTCGTTGCGGGTATCGAGAAAGCGCGTAAGGTGTTTGCATGAGCGAGATGGACGCCCTCTACCGCGAGGTGATCCTCGATCACTACAAGAACCCGCGCGGCCACGGGGCGATCGAGGACGCCGACGTCGAGGCCGAGGGCCAGAACCCGCTCTGCGGGGACGAGGTCTCGATCTTCGTCAGCTTCGACGGCGATCGGATCGAGGACGTGAAGTTCCGCGGCCGCGGCTGTGCGATCAGCCAGGCCTCGACCTCGATGTTGATGGAGATGGTGAAGGGCCGAACGGCCGAGGAGGTTGCCGGCATGTCCAAGGACGAGCTCCTGGACGAGGTCGGCATCCCCCTGACGCCCGTGCGGCTCAAGTGCGCCCTCCTCGGGCTCGGAGTGCTGAAGCTCGCGCTGCACAAGGGCAAGGGTACGCCGCTCCCCGAGGAGTGGTCGGGGCTCGCCCAGGATCTCGAGCTCAAGTAGCGAGGCCGTGGCCGACCTGACCGTCGCCCCGGTCGAGGAGTTGCCGCCCGGGGAAGTGAAGATCGTGCGTGCTGGCGAGCTCGCGATCGGGGTCTACAACCTGGACGGCGAGTACTACGCGATCGAGGATCGCTGCTCCCACGACGACGGGCCCCTGGCCGAGGGCGACTTCGATCCCGAAGAGGGCGTCGCCATCTGCCCGCGGCACGGCTCGAAGTTCGACATCCGCACGGGGCGGGCGCTCTCGCTGCCCGCGTATCTGCCCGTCGAGGCCTTCGAGGTCTTCGTCGAAGATGGCCTCGTCAAGGTGCGCGTCTAGAGACCCGACGGAGGGCGCGAGCCGTCCTGCGCGGATCGCTATGATCGGGCTACCACGGAAAGGAGGTGGTCCGATCTTGAGTAACGATTCTTCGGGCAGTGGAGGTAGTCGCAGGTAGGGGCGTGTCCCCAGGACCTACGGGGAATCGCCTAGCCAGCGTGGGGGACCGAGAGAAGCACCCAGCGCCCCTGCCAATCCAGGCGATCTACTGTCTTCCAGGGCGGCCATGAGGCCGCCCTGGTTGCTTAATCCGGCCTCGTAACTATGTTCCGTCCGTGCTCAGGGCAGCAATCGGCTTCGCGGCCATCGTCGCTTTCGCCGCGACCGCGGTCACGGCATCCGGTCACGTCTCGCCCTCCGGCTGCGCGAACGACCACTCCCTCTTCATGGACATGAGCGGGCTGAACGAGGTGAAGCGAAACGGAGACAGGATCTCCGTCGCGCCGACGTTCGGCAACACGTCCGTCAACGCGTGCGAGATCACCAACGGAACGGTGACGGTCGCGTTCCCGAACGCCGACGGAACGAAGGGGCCCGAGGTCGTCGTCGCGACGGGAGTCAACCTCCCGGTCGGCAAGACGAAGACGTTCTCCGCCGCAACGCACACGGTGCGGTTCGACTCCGGCGTCTTCCGGGGCTTCGTCTGGATCGAGCTCAAGGGCGTGTGGCATTTCGAAGGCCATGGACCCGACCCCGTCTCCGTCGGCGCGCTCGGCAGGCCGCTGGTCATCTCGCGGCCGCACGTGACGTTCGGCGTCGGGGCCGTCGCGAGCGGCTCCTCGCCGTTCACGGTCACCTACACGTACAGCGCCGAGAACGACAGCCCCTCGGACCCGGCCGGAGAGATGAGCAACCCGACGCCCGGAGCCGTCGGGGTGGAGGTCGCCGATGACAGCTGCTCCCCGGTCACGTTCACCGGCGGAGACACGACCATCACGGTTCCCCCGGACCTGCAGAAGGGCGAGACGTGGACGTACGAATGCACGCGCCCGCTGCCGGCAGGCTCCCTCGTCGACATCGCGACGTTCACCGGCGGGAGCACGAGGGACGGCCGCGCTTGGCCGAAACGGACCGTGCGCCACGCCTGGTGCGGCCGGCTCCCGGCGACAATCGTCGGCACGAAGCGGGCAAACAAGATCGTGGGCACCCCGGGCAAGGACGTGATCGTCGCGCGCGCCGGCGACGACGTCGTCGACGGTCGTGGCGGAGCCGACGTGATCTGTGGCGGCGACGGCAACGACACCCTGCGCGGCAAGGGCGGAAACGACGAGCTCCGCGGCGAGGCCGGCGCCGACAAGCTGGCAGGCGGCCGCGGCGTCGACAAGCTGGTCGGCGGGCCGGGGCGCGACACGCGGGTGCAGTAGCGGCTAGGCCCGGGCCGCGGTCGCCCGGCGGAGCTGCTCGTCGAGGGTGATCGGCTCGACGCCGAAGGCCTCGACGGCCGGACGGATGTCCGCGACGTTGTCGTCGAACTCGAGCATGTCGACGGCGCCGCGTGCGCTTCGGAAGTGCCGAAGCGCCGAGGCGGCGGCGGCACCCGTCCTCACGAGGCCGGTCGGCATCTGGAAGGCGAGCCTGCGCTTCCCGAGCACGCGCCGGAGCCGCTCGTGGAGCTCGCCGAACGTGACGACGTCCGGGCCGGCAAGCTCGTAGGTGCCCGCGACCGCGGGCTCTGCGGCGACCGCCTTCGCGAAGTAGGCGGCGACGTCCTCGACCCAGATCGGCTGGAAGCGTCTCGTGCCGACGACGGGTGTCACGGGCGACCAGCGCACCAGCCGGATGAGGGCGGGAAGCATGCCTCCGTCGGGCCCGAAGATGAAGCTCGGCTTGAAGATCGTGTGCTCGAGGCCGGAGCGCTCGACCTCGTGCTCCTCCACCAGCTTGGCGCGGTTGTATGCGACGAGGTTCTCACTCCGCTCGTCGATTCCCAGCCCGCTCATGAGGACGACTCGCTCGACATCCGCCTCCTGCGCGGCCCTCAGCAGGTCGCGCGTGCCCTGCTCCATGACGCGGCTGACCGCGTCGGAGGCGGCGAAGGGCGGGAGCGCAACGAGGTGCACGAAGGTCTTCGCGCCGGCGACGGCACGGCTCAGGCTGGCCGCGTCGGTCATGTCCCCGGCGACGACTTCACAACCCCAGGCGCGCAGGCGCTCCTGGCTCTCCGGCTTGCGGGCGAGGACCCGCACCGGCAGGTCTTCGGTGCGCAGAGCGTGCACGACATGGCCGCCGACGAATCCCGTTCCGCCGACGACGAGGACGGTCATCCGGAGAAGTTCCGCCAGTAGCGGCTCGGCGTCGGGCCGGCCTGCCCCTGATATTTGGAGCCGAGGAGCGCAGCGCCGTACGGGTGCTCGGCCGGCTCGGTCAGCTGCACGAAGGAGAGCTGGCCGATCTTCATGCCGACGTAGATCGTGATCGGCAGGTTGGCAACGTTCGAGAGCTCCAGGGTGACGTGACCGTCCCAGCCCGGATCGATGAAGCCTGCCGTCGAGTGGATGAGGAGCCCCAGCCGGCCGAGCGAACTCTTGCCCTCGAGGCGGGCGACGAGGTCGTCGGGCAGGCGGATGCGCTCGAGCGTCGAGCCGAGCACGAACTCGCCGGGATGGAGGATGAACGGCTGCTCCTCGTCCGCGACCTCGACGAGCTCGGTCAGGTCCTCCATCGGCTCCTTGACGTCGATGAACGGGTAGCGCGAGTTGCGGAAGACGCGGAAGAGGCGGTCGACCCGGACGTCGACGCTGGACGGCTGGAGAAGGTCGTCGTCGTAAGGATCGATGCCGATGTGACCCTCGTCGAGCAGCCGCCGGATCGTGCGATCGGAGAGAACCATGAGCGTGCGCCCCAATGTATAAGCTCACGATCCATGGCCACGACCAGAGCGATCGACCTCAAGACCGAGATCCCCGGGCCGCGCAGCCGGGAGATCCTCGAGCGCAAGGCTCGCGTCATCGCCGAGCCGCTCTCCATCTACCTGCCGATCGTGATCGAGGAGGCCCACGGGGCCACGATCACGGATGTGGACGGGAACACGTTCGTCGACTTCACCGGCGGCGTCGGCTGCCTCAACGTTGGGCACTCGAACCCTCGGGTCGTCGAGGCGGCGAAGGAGCAGCTCGAGCGCTTCACACACACCGACTTCACGATCGTCCCCTACGAGAGCTACGTCTCCCTGGCCGAGCGGCTCGTCGAGCTCGTCCCGATCGGAGGGGCGCTCAGGGCTGCTTTCTTCAACTCGGGCGCCGAGGCGGTCGAGAACGCCGTCAAGTTCGCGCGCGCGTACACGCGCCGGCCCGCCGTGATCGCCTTCGACGGGGGTTTCCACGGACGCACGCTCCTAGCGCTCAGCCTCACGTCGAAGACCCACCCCTACAAGGCGGGGCTCGGCCCGTTCGCGCCGGAGGTCTACCGGGTCAGGTTCGACGACCTCGACGACCTCGAGCAGGCGTTCAAGACCCGAATCGCTGCCGAGGAGGTGGCGGCGATCGTCTTCGAGCCGGTTCAGGGCGAGAGCGGCTTCATCGTGCCCTCGCGCGACTTCGTCCAGGGCGTGCGCGAGATCTGCGACTCGAACGGGATCGTCATGGTGGCGGACGAGGTGCAGACCGGCTTCTGCCGCACCGGCAAGGTCTTCGCCATGGAGCACTTCGGCATCGAGCCCGACCTGATGACGATCGCGAAGTCGATCGCCGCCGGGATTCCGCTCTCGGGCGTCGTCGGCCGGGCCGAGATCATGGACGCGCCCGGCGACAGCGCGGTCGGCGGCACCTACGTCGGCAACCCCGTCGCGATCGCGGCGGCTCACGCCGTCCTCGACACGATTGCCGAGGAGGGGCTCGCCGAGCGCGCGGCCGAGATCGGAGAGACCATTCGCGCGCGGATGGAGTCGTGGCGCGAGCGCTTCGGCTCGATCGCGGACGTGCGCGGGCTCGGCGCGATGCTCGCGATCGAGCTCAGCCGAAACGGCGAGCCCGACGCCGACCTCGCGACCGCGGTAGCCGACGCCGCCGCCAGGCGCGGTCTCCTCATCCTCAAGGCAGGCATCCACGGGAACTGCATCCGCGTCCTCGTTCCGCTCGTGATCCGCGAATCGGAGCTCGACGAGGCGCTCGGCGCCTGGGAAGAGGCGCTCGAAGAAGCCTCAGCATAAGGCCCGATGGGAGCGGGCATCACCCCGCCACGATGATCGGCCAGGTGCTCGCGGGACGCTACGAGCTTCAGGACCTCGCCGGCACCGGCGGGATGTCGAGCGTCTACCGGGCGCGCGACACGGTTCTCGAGCGCACCGTCGCGATCAAGATCCTCCACGAGCACTTCTCCGACGACCCGGAGTACGTGGAGCGCTTCCGGCGCGAGGCGCGGGCGCTCGCGCAGCTGAATCACCCGAACATCGTCACGGTCATCGACAGGGGCGAGTTCGAGGGGCGGCAGTTCATCGTCTTCGAGCACCTCGACGGCGAGACGCTCAAGTCGCTGGTCGAGCGGGAGGGCCCGCTCGCCGTCGACCGGGCGCTCGCGCTCGTCCACCAGATCGCCCGTGGGCTCGCGTTCGCGCACGAGCACGGCGTCGTGCACCGGGACGTGAAGCCGCACAACGTCTTGATCGATGACGACGGCGTCGCGAAGGTGACCGACTTCGGGATCGCCCGCTCGCTCGAGCCGGCCGATGGGCTCACCGAGACGGGGACCCTGCTCGGGACGAGCGAGTACATCGCCCCCGAGCAGGCGAGCGGGAACCGCGTCGACGAGCGCTCCGACCAGTACTCGCTCGCCGTTGTCCTCTACGAGCTTCTGACCGGTGAGCCGCCGTACAGCGGCGAGAACTTCATGGCGGTCGCGATGAAGCACATCCGGGAGCCGGTTCCGAGCGTGCGCCAGAGCCGCCCCGACGTGTCGCCGCGGCTCGATGCGATCGTCGCGCGCGCGATGGCGAAGCGGCCGGAGGACCGGTTCCCCTCGACGGAGGCGCTGATGGCGGCCCTCGAGGCGGCGCGCTCCGAGACCGGAGTCCGCGAGGCATCCGCGGACGACGACACGGCGAGCATCGAGGGTCCGGCGCCCCCGCCGCCGCCTCCGCTCGTCGAGCGGCGCCGCCGAGCGGGGCGCTTCCCCCTTCCGCTCCTCCTGGGCCTCCTCGTGATCGGTGTGGCGGCGCTCGTCCTCGCGCTCGTGATCGCGGGCGGCGGGACCGACGCGCTCACCGGCGACGACGGCCAGGGCGGAGCCGGCGGCGAGAGCCGTGTCGGCCTCACGGCGCTCAGCGACTACGACCCCGACGGTGACTCCACCGAGCACCCCGATGACGTTCCAGCGGCCACCGACGGCGATCCGACGACCTCCTGGACGACGGAGACCTACCAGAGCTTCACGAAGGCGGGTGTCGGGATCGTGCTCGACGCCGGCTCCGAGGTCGAGCTCTCGGAGCTCGTGGTCACGACCGATACGCCTGGCTTCCAGGCCGAGATCCAGGCCTCGAACGAGCCCGACGGCGGCTTCGAGAAGATCTCCGGGACCGAGACGGTCGAGGGAGAGACCGCTTTCGAGCTCAGGGGGGGCGGCAGCAACCGCTACTACCTCGTCTGGATCACGGACCCGAACACGCGCGCCCACGTGAGCGAGGTGACCGCGCAGAGCTTGGGCTAGTACAGGAGGCGGGCGCGGCGGTCGCGGCGCTCGAGCGCGAGCTCGACTAACCGGTCGAGGAGCTCGGCGTAGGGGATCCCCGACGCTTCGAAGAGCTTCGCGTAGACGCTCGTCGCGGTGAAGCCGGGAATGGTGTTGAGCTCGTTGACGACCACCTCGCCGTCCTTCCGCACGAAGAAGTCGACCCTCGCCATCCCCTCGCAGTCGCTCGCGACGAACGCCGCGACGGCGAGCTCCTGTACCCTCGCGATCGTCCGCTCGTCGAGCCGCGGCGGGACGACGAGCTCCATGCCGCCCTCGTCGTACTTGGCCGAGAAGTCGTACCAGTCGGAGACGAGCGGGACGATCTCGCCCGGGATCGACGCGATCGGCTCCTCGTTTCCGAGCACGCTGCACTCGACCTCGATCCCGTCGACGAACTCCTCGAGCAGGATCTTCTCGTCGTGCTCGAGCGCGAGATCGACGGCTCGGGAGAGCTCTTCCGGAGCTTTCACGATGGAGATGCCCACGCTGGATCCCAGTCTTGCGGGCTTGACGACGACCGGAAACCCGAACGGGTTCTCGACCCGGTCGCGGTGCCGCTCGAGGACGGTGATGCTCTCGACCACCGGCACGCCCTTGTCCCGCATCACCGCCTTGAAGAGGTCCTTGTCCATGCAGAGAGCCGACGCGGTTACCCCCGCGCCGACATAGGCGACTCCCGCGAGCTCGAGGAAGCCCTGCACCGTGCCGTCCTCGCCGAAAGGCCCGTGCAGGGCGGGGAAGACGACGTCGACGCCCGTCAGCGGGGCGGCGGAGCGGTCCGAAGGCACGGGCAGCCTCGCCTTCTCGCCGCTCTCGAGCCGGGCCCGCTCGTCGGCGGGGCCGAGCTCCCAGCGCCCGTCTCGCCCGATCTCGACGGCACGCACGTCGTAACGCTCGGGATCGAGCGCCTCGATGACCGAGCGGGCCGAGGCGAGCGAGATGTCGTGCTCGCTCGAGCGTCCGCCCTGGATGACGGCGACGCGGATGCGCCCGCGATGGGGCACTTACGCGTTGAGCTTGCCGACGGTGATCGTCACGGTCGAGCCCGCCGGCGCCTGGCTCCCGCCCGCGGGGTCCTGGTCGATGACGACGTTCTGCTGTGCCGGATCGTCGGTGTCCTGCTCTACGACGTTCACCTGGAAGCCGGCATCCTGGAGAGCCTTCTCGGCCTGCTGGCGCTGCTGGCCCTCGACGTTCGGGACGCTTGCCTGCTCGGGGCCGGTCGAGACCGTGATCGTCACCGTCGAGCCCTTCGTCGCGTCGGTGCCGCTCGCAGGGTTCTGGGCGGAGACGACGCCCTCCGGCGTCGAGTCGGACGGCGCGCTCGTCGAGCTCACTTCGAACCCGGCCTGCTCGAGCGTCGCCCGAGCATTCGCCTCCGACATGCCGACGACGTTCGGAACGGAGACCGTCTCCTGGCCCTTCGAGACCTTGAGCGCGACCTCGGTGCCCTCGACGACCTGCTCGCCCGCCTTCGGATCCTGCCCGAGCACCTGGCCGGCGGGCTGCTTCGAGAAGACCTCGCGCTTGCGCGCGTCGAGGTTCGCGTCGTCGAGCGTCTGCAGCGCCTCCTCGTAGGTCATTCCAACGACGTTTGGCACTTCCGTCTTCGGCGGTCCCGTCGAGACGAACAGGGTGACCTCGTCGCCCTTCTGGATCCGCGTGCCCGGGTTCGGGTTCTGGCTGATGACGGTTCCCCGCGGAACCTTCGCATCGGCGCCTCGCTGTACCTTTGGCTCGAAGCCGGCTTCGCGGATGAGGTTGACCGCGTTCTGCTCCTTCAGGCCGATGACGCTCGGGACTGCGACCGGCTCGTTGGCCGCGAGCTGGTCCTGGATCTGGGAGAAGACGTACCAGCCGGCGACTCCGGCCGCGGCGAGGAGGAGAGCGACGACGAGCCACGGAAGCCACCGCCTGCGCTTCGGCGGGGGCGGCTCCTGGTAGTAGCCCGGCTCGTAGGGAGGCGGCCGCCGCGGTGCCTGCGGAGTCGGCGTCCCCGGCGGACGAGAGACGGCTGTGCCCGAAAGTACCTCGGTCGACCCGCCGTCGCCCGCGAGGGGAACCGTGACGCCCGTCAGGAGCGCGGTCGCAGCCTCGGCGGTCCCCGGCGCGAGCGGCAGTCCTGCCTCGACCCGGTGGAGGTCCTCCGAGAACTCCTCGGCGCTCTGGTAGCGGTCCTCCGGCGCCTTGGAGAGTGCGCGGAGGACGACCTGGTCGAGCTCGTCCGGAATCTCCGGCCGGAGCTTCGAGGGCGGCTTCGGCGCGTCGTTCAGGTGCTTCATGGCGATCTCGATCGCCGAGTCGCCGTTGAACGGGACCTTCCCGGTCAGCATCTCGTAGAGGACGATCCCGACCGAGTAGAGGTCGGAGGAGGCGGTCACCGGGGCCCCGCGCGCCTGCTCGGGCGAGAGGTACTGCGCGGTGCCCATGATCGAGCCGGCCTCGGTCATCTGCGAGGCGCCCGCGCGCGCGATCCCGAAGTCCGTCACCTTCAGGCGCTCGCCGATCAGGATGTTGTGCGGCTTGATGTCTCGGTGGATGATCCCGTGCCGGTGCGCGAAGCGGAGCGCCTCGAGCATCTCGTGCGTGTACGCGAGCGCCTGGACGATCGGAAGCGGCCCGCGCGTCATGATCAGCTCCTTGAGGCTGCGGCCCTCGATCACCTCCATCGCGATGTAGTAGGTGCCTTCGGCCTCGCCGCGGTCGTAGACCGAGACGATGTTCGGGTGTGAGAGCGCCGCGGCCGACTTCGCCTCGCGGCGGAAGCGCTCGATGAACAGGTCGTCGTTCGCGTAGCGCTCGTTCAGGATCTTGATCGCAACGCGGCGCCCGAGATCCTCGTCCTCGGCCAAGTAGACGTTCGCCATCCCGCCGGAGCCGAGCTTGCGAACGATGCGGTAGCGCCCGTCGAAGAGCGTGTTGATGAGGGTGTCGGAGACCGGCATCCCGGGCTTGTTAGGTTAGGTACTCCCGCGCACGAGCGCTTCGATTATCTGCTTCGCGATCGGAGCGGCCGTCACTCCGCCCGTCCCGCTCTGGTTCGAGAGCGCGACCGCCACGGCGACGCGGGCGTTCTCTGCAGGCGCGAAGGCGATGAACCACGTGTCGTTCTGGCCGGCGCGGCCCGTCTCGGCGGTCCCGGTCTTGCCCGCCACCTGGATGCCGGGGATCTGGGCCGCTGTTCCCGTGCCGGCCTGCACCACCGCGGTCATCATGGCGGTCAGCTCGGCTGCCGTCTGCGGCTTCATTGCCTCCTTCCAGGTCTCCGGCTTCGAGCTCTGGATCACCTTGCCGTCGGTCGAGACGATCCGCTCGACGAGCGTCGGACGCATGATGGTGCCTCCGTTGCCGACGGCCGAGGCGACGAGCGCCATCTGGAGCGGCGTCACCTGGAGCCGCTCCTGGCCGAATGCCAGCCGCCCCGGATCGACCGCGTTCGGGTCCTTGGGGTCGTAGAGGCGGCCGTTCCGGTAGAGGCCGCTCGGCGTGACCTCGTCGGAGGGAAGCTCGATCGGCGGTTCCTCGTAGAAGCCGAAGTCGTGCGCCTTGTCGAGGATCGTGCGCGCCCCGATCTCCTTGCCGACCTCGCAGAAGACCGCGTTGATGGAGTGCTGGAGCGCCTCGGCGAACGTGACCGTCCCGAAGACCTCGGGCCCGCTCTGGTCGGCGAAGTTCAAGACCTTCTTCCCGTACTCGATGCAGTAGCCGCGGTCGGTGAAGCTCGTCGTCGGCGTCACCTCGCCGGAATCCAGGGCCGCCGCCGCCGTCACGACCTTGAAGGTCGAGCCGGGGATGAAGAGGCCCTGCGAGACGCGGTCGAGGAGCGGCGCCGCAGGCTCGCACGGCGCGCTCACGCGCTGGATCTGGCCGAAGTGGCCCTCGACGAGGTTCGGGTCGTACGTCGGCTGCGAGGCCCACACGAGCACCTTCCCGGTCTGGGGATCGAGGGCGACGGCGGCCCCGCACTTGCCGGCGAGGGCGTCCTGCGCGACCCGCTGCGCCCGGGCGTCGATCGTCGTGACGACATCGTTCCCCCGCTGGGTCAGGCCCTTCAGCTTGTCCAGCGTGTTGTTGACGATTGTGTCGAGGTTCGCGTTCGAGCCGGTCAGGTAGTCGTTCAGCGATTCCTCGAGCCCCGCGCGTGAGCGCTCGATCGTCGAGTAGCCGACCGGGCGGGCCGCCAGCTCTTCGGACGGATAGGTGCGGAGGTACCAGGTACGTCCGAGCTTCGGCTTTCGCACCTTGCGGTTCCTGGCGAAGACCGTCTTCCCGTCGGAGGCGTAGATGGTGCCGCGGTCGATTGTGAGCTGGCGGACGATCACCTGCGGGTTTCCCTGCCGCGCCTCGAGGTCGGGTGCCTTCCAGAGCCAGTAGGTCGTCATCGCCACGAGGGCGACGAACAGGCCGACGAGGACGAAGAAGAGCTTCCGCACCTGCGGGTTCACGCGCTCTCCCGGTTGACGTGGTTGGAGACCATGAGCAGGAGCGCGAGGACGACGAAGTTCGCGACGATGCTCGAGCCGCCGTAGGAGACGAACGGCAGCGTGATCCCGGTCAGCGGGATGAGCCCGCTGACTCCGGCCATGATGATGAAGGCCTGGATCCCGAGGGCGGCGGTCAGCCCGAGCGCGAGGAGCTTCGAGAAGCCGTCGTCGGCCTGGATCGCGATCCTGAAGCCGCGGTAGCAGAAGACGATGTAGCAGAGCACGACGCCGGCGGCGCCGGCGAGCCCGAGCTCCTGGGCGATTCCCGCGTAGATGAAGTCCGTCTCGAGGTAGGGGATGTACGTGCGTCCCTCCGGGGTCAGGAGCACCCCGCGGCCGAGCCCCTGGCCGAAGAAGCCGCCCCCGGAGATGGCGTAGATCGACTGGGCCAGCTGGTAGCCCTCCGTGTAGACGGGGCACGCGCTCGTGAACGTCCAGCTGCAGTCGAGCCAGATCGAGATGCGCTCGCGGACGTGCGGCGTCACGTGGTAGAGGGCATACGCGCCGGCGGCGAAGAGAGCGGCGCCGACGGCCACGTAGGGCCAGCGGGCGGTCGCCACCCAGAGCATGGCGAGGAAGATCGAGAAGTAGAGGAGCCCTCCGCCGAGGTCGTTCGTCTGGAAGAGGACGAGCATCGCGCCGCCCCAGATGAGGAGGAGCGGCCCGGCGTACTTCGGCGAAGGCATCCCGTAGCGGGCGCTTCCGACCGACAGCATCTCGCGGTTGTCGCGCAGGTAGCCGGCGAGGAAGACGACGAGCAGCACCTTCGCGAACTCGCCCGGCTGGAAGACGACGCTCCCGAATCCGACCCAGAGGTTTGCGCCGTTGATCGTGCGTCCGAGGCCCGGCACCGCGGGCAGCGCGAGCAGGACGATCGCGCTCAGGCCGAGGATGTACTTGTAGCGGTCGAGTGTCCGGAAGTCGCGCAGGAAGAGGACGAGGAGGGCGAAGGCCGCGACTCCGACGACCACCCAGAGCCCCTGCCGGAGGGCCAGGTCCGGATCGATCCGGTAGATCATCGTCAGGCCGACCGCGGTGAGGAGGCCGCCGACCGGAAGCAGGAACGGGTCGGCGTGCGGGAGGGCGAAGCGGACGACGACGTGCGCTCCGACGAAGAGGGCGAGGAAGAAGGCCGCGTAGGAGAGCGACTCGGCCGAGACGACGTCCTGGCGGGCGATGTAGACGGCCGCGAAGCCGGCGGCCGTGAGGAGCCCGACGAGGACGAGGTTGACGAGCTCGCGATTTCGAAGGGTCAGGCTCTACTCCTTACGGGGATGCCGCCTCTTCGTAGGGCGCGAGCCGGTCGCGCGCCGTGTCGTACGAGGTGAGGTCGTGGCCGAGGAGCGACTCGCGCTCGGCCTGCGAGAGCTGGACCGCCTGGAGCCGGCTCACGTACCGCGCGCGGTAGAGGTGGATGCCGGCGCCGAGGTCCCACGGGACACCCTGGTAGACGGCGACGTTGCCGTCGTCGTCGACGCCGATGAAGTTGGCGCGCGAGAGCCCCCACAGGGCGAGAGCGACGATCACGGCGACGAATGCGAGGCCGAGCGTCGTGAGGATCGCGCGCCGGCCCCAGCGCGACTCCCGACCCGCGCCGGGACGTCGCTCGGGCGGCGGCTCGTCGATGGCAGGCCCCCACTCCGCTTCGCGCTCGAGCACCGCCGTCGGAGCCGGCGCGGCGATCGTGGGCGCCTCGAGGCCCGTGAGCGTGTCCTCGAGGTCGTCGTCGTGGGCACGTCCGTTTCCGGCCGCGACAACCGTGTCTTCGAGCTCACTCCGTCCGTCCGTGAGGCGGAAGAGGACGACGGTGACGTTGTCCTCCCCGCCCGCCCGGTTGGCGGCCTTCACGAGCGTCTTCCCGGCCTGGTCGAGATCCCGCGCGCCGGCGACGAGCCTACGGATCTCCTCGTCCGCGACCATCGTCGTGAGGCCGTCGGAGCAGAGGAGGAAGAGGTCGCCCGTCTCGACCCCGACGGAGAAGGTGTCGATGTCCACCTCGGCATCGGTCCCGAGCACGCGGGTGATGACCGACCGCTGGGGGTGGGCGTCCGCCTCCTCGGGCGTCAGGCGCCCGCTTCGCACCAGGTCGGCGACCAGCGAATGGTCGTCGGTCAGCTGCTCGAAGCGCCCGCCCCGGAGCCGGTAGGCGCGCGAGTCGCCGACGTGGCCGATCGCCAGGGAGTCGTCGCCGACGAGCGCAGCGGTGATCGTCGTCCCCATCCCGGATGTCTGGGCGTCGTCCGAGGCCCGCTCGTAGATCCTGCGGTTGGCCTCCTGGATGATGGCGGCTAGCCGCTTCTCGTGATCGAGGTCGTCGGCCCCGTGGAACTCGCGGAACGCGGCCGCGGCGAGGCGCGAAGCGACCTCTCCGGCCTGGGCGCCGCCCATGCCGTCGGCGACGGCGAAGAGCGGCGGGTCGATGACGTAGGAGTCTTCGTTGCGGCGCCGCTTCCGGCCCGGATCCGTCAGTCCCGCGCTCTCGGCGACCCTCATCGCTCGAACCTCAGCTCCGTGTCGCCGATCTGGACGAGGTCGCCGCGGTGGAGCTGCCTGCGGCCCTCTACGCGCTCCCCGTTCACGAATGTGCCGTTGGTCGAGCCCAGATCGAGAATCCAGACCCCGTCGCGCTGAGACTCGATCCGTGCGTGATGGCCCGAGACGAACTCGTCGCCGTCGAGCGCGATCGTGTTCTCGTCCGCTCGGCCGATGGTGACCGGGACAGGCCCGGCGCCGAACGTCTTGCCGGCGGCGAGCGCCTTGCTGCGCTGGACGACGAGGCGGCCCGGGTCGGAGGCCGGGTGCTCGGCGGCGAGCTGGGACGGTGCGAGGATGAAGCTCTCCTGCGGCGCGACTCGCATGTCGCGGCCGGCCGCGCGCACGACGCGCCAGATGAAGACGTACAGCAGGACGAGAAACGCCGCCTGAAGCGCGAGGAGGACAGGTTCCACATTCATCTGCGCTCGAACGTGACCTCGGTGCGGCCGAGAAGGATGCGGTCGTCGTGCTCGAGTCGCGCGCGCTGCGTGCGCTTGCCGTTCACCTCGATGCCGTTCGTGGAGCCGAGGTCGATCACCCACCAGTTGCCGTTCTCGCGCTTGATTTCGGCGTGCCTGCGCGACACGTTCGCGTCGTCGAGGCGGATGTCGCACTCGCGGGAGCGGCCGAGGACGACGGCGTCCTGGGAGAGCTCGTACGGCTTCCCTGCGACCGTCAGACGCGCCTTCGGCTCGTGGGCGAGGCCGAGCTCCGCGGCCTCCTCCGGCGACACGGCTGCGGTCGCTGCGGGCGGAGGCTTGAAGACCTTCGTCGCGCTCGGCCCCGTTTCGGGCACGGGCGGCGGTCCGGACTCCGCTCGTTCCCGCTCGGGCTGGACGAGCCGCGTGGCGATGCCGAACTCGCCGAGCTCGAGGTCGTCGTCCTCCTCGAGCAGCACCTTGGGCGTCGCGAGGAGGGAGTAGCCCTCCCGCCTGGCGTGCTCGGAGAGGTAGTCGCCGAGCTCGGTGAGGAGCGAGGCCTCGTAGCTCGAGAACTCCTTGCGGTCGTTCGGCGAGAGGTAGAGGACGTACTCGTTCGGGACGTACACCCGGGAGATCGAGACGGTCTTGTGCTCGTCCATCTCCTTCGCGAGCTTGCGCGCCAGCTCGACTGGCTGGACGTGCGACCTGAAAGCACGGCCGAAGACGCCCTCGACGAGGGATTCGATGCGCTGCTCGATGCTGCGTAGAACGCTCACGGGGCTGCCCACCGGGCATTTTGCCCTGAGGCGCGACTCTAACGCGCGCGGAGGACCGGCCGCGCGAGGAGGGCTGCCGCGAGCCAGATCCAGAGAACAAGCGGAAATGCGCCCGCGGCGCTCGCGGGAGCGAGGAGCGCGGCGGCCACATAGGCGGCGCCCCAAAGGGCGATTCCCCAGAGGCCGCGGCTTCGCGCGAGCGGCGCCGTCGCGGTGGCGGCGGCCAGCACGACCCCGACGACCCAGAGCTCGGGGCGGGCGCGGACGTAGGCGGAGAGCACGTCGAGCGCCCCGAGCGGCGACGAGGTTCCCTGGAGGCCGAGGGAGGCGTCGTCGCGGATCCCCGCGACCGCCGCCGCCGTTGCCGCGGCGGCTGCGCTCAGCGCGATCCGGTGGGCAAGACCCCGGACGCCCAGCACGAGGGCCGGGAAGAGCGCCAGGCCCTGGAGCCCACCGAGCACTGCGCCGGCGAGGAAGAGGAGGCCGGAACGCGGTTCACGGCGGAAGAGGGCGAGCCAGAGGACGGCCAGAGCCGAGTAGGCGAGCGCGAGGCCGAGCGAGGCGTTGCCGAGCGGGAGGACGGGCACGGACAGGGCCAGAGCAAGGCCGGCAACGGGGCTCCAGAGGGCGGCAAGCGCGCAGAGAGCCGCGAGCAGGAAGGGCCAGGCCGCTGGGAAGAAAGGCAGGAGCCACGTCGTTCCGCCGGCGAGGAGAGCCGCGAGGCCTGCGTGGAGGGCGCGTTCCGACAGCGTCGCGCGTGACGTCACGGCCCGCGGGCGCTCTCCGACCTCGCTCCAGGCCGTTCGCAGCCGGGCCGCCGCCTCGCGGGCGCCCGGGCGCCGGGCCGGGTCCGCTTCGAGCATGCGATCGACCGTGGCGGTCAGGGCGCGGGGGAGGTCCGGCCGCTGCGAGGCGAGCGGAGGCGCTCCTTCCTGGACGCGGCGGGCGGTCTCGAGCGGCGAGAAGGACGAGAACGGGTGCCGGCCGGCGAGCGCTTCCCAGAGGAGGACGCCGACCGACCAGACGTCGGCGGCGCCGCCCGCCTCGGCCCCGGCGAGCCGCTCCGGCGCGATGTAGGCGAGGGTTCCCGGGACGTCGCCCGCGGCCGTGAGCGTCTCCGCCTCCTCGAGCTGCGCGAGGCCGAAGTCGAGCAGGCGGACCGAGAGCGGGTCCCGCTCCTCCACCATCACATTGCCGGGCTTCACGTCGCGGTGGAGGACACGTTTTCCGTGGGCGTGCGCGAGCGCGTCGAGAACCTGGGCGCCGACCTCGACCGATGCCGCATCGTCGAGCTCGCCGCTGCGCAGGCACTGCCGGAGGGTCTTGCCGGGGATGTACTCGTAGGCGACGTACACGTGGTGCTCGTCGCGTTCGAGAGCGAGCGCGCGCAGGCAGCGTGGGTGGCGCAGCCGGGCCGCGGCCTCCACCTCCCGCTCGGCCCGCGACCCGGCCTTGCCTTCTCGGGGGACGACCTTGAGCGCGACGTCGCGTGCGGACCGTTCGTCCCGCACGAGCCAGACCGAGCCCGAGCCTCCGCTGCCGAGCGGGCGCAGGGGCCGGAAGCGCCCGAGGACGAGATGGTCGTGGTGAAGGGCGACGGCGTGCTCCACGGCTCCCGCTCCTTGGCTTTTCGGCTGCAAACTCCTGCAATCACCGGGCACGGTGCTAGACTCCGGCGTTCTTCGGCCCCCCGAAATCGAGCAAGTCGCGGCATGTTCGAGCGCGAGCGCACCGATCCTCAATCCGACATCGAGTTCGATTTCTTCGACGAGCCCTCGACCGTCGAGGCGGCCGAGCGCGAGGGCGGGCCGCCCCGCCGCCGGCGCAAGATGCCGACGCGCCCGCCGGGCGGGCCGACGCCCTCGGTCCTTCGCCTCGGGCTCCTGATCGCCGGCGCGATCCTGCTCGCCGCCGTCCTCGTCGTCTGGGTGAACAGCTGCCGCGGCGACCAGAAGAAGGCCGCCTATCAGGACTACATGGAGTCGGTCGCGGGCCCGGCGGGCCAGTCCGCCCAGGTCGGCAAGCAGTTGAACTCGCTCATCACCTCGCCCGGCATCAAGCTCACCGAGCTCCGCTCCCAGCTCGAGGGCCTCCGCCAGCAGCAGGCGCAGATCGTGACGGCGACTCAGGCACTCGACGCGCCCGGACCGCTCCGGGGCGAGCAGGAGAATCTCGTCGAGGCGATGCAGTTCCGCGTCAGCGGGCTGGACGCTCTCGCGGCCGCGTTCGGGAAGGTGCAGGGGACGCCGAGCACCGCGGAGTCGGGCGATAACCTGGCTACGGCGGCTAAGCGGCTCACGACGTCCGACGTCGTCTACGAGGATCTCTTTCAGGCAGGCTCGCACTCGGTCATGGCCGCGGACAACGTGACGGGCGTGCCGATCCCCGAGTCCAAGTTCGTGCAGAACACCGACTTCGCGAGCACCAGCTTCTGGAAGCAGACGGTCGACCGGCTCACCCAGAACCCGAAGGCGGGCGGCCTCCACGGCAACGAGATCGTGAGCGTGATCGTGCAGCCGGGCAACCAGCACCTGTCGCCGACCGAGGACAACACCGTGCCGGCCTCGGACCGGCTCTCCTTCCAGGTGCTCGTCAAGAACTCCGGCGACTACCAGGAGACGCAGGTCGTCGTCACCCTGACGATCAAGCAGAGCCCCCCACTCAACGGGCAGAAGGTGATCGACGTCATCAACCAGGGCGAGACGAAGACGGTCGTCTTCTCGATGGACGAGCTGGGAGGGGCGCCGGCCTTCGGAAACCGCGTCTCTGCGGTGGTCGGCGTCACGCCGGTCGACGGAGAGACGAATAAGGGCAACAACACGGCGTCCTACCCGATCATCTTCAGCCTCGCCTAGGGAGGGCCGGGGCTCTTGTCCGACGTCTCCGCCGCCGCCTGGATCGCGATCGGCGCGGCGGCGCTCGCCGTCTTGGCGCTCGGCCTCGCCGTCGCCTTCTTCATCCAGCTCCGCCAGGTCCGGCGCGCGCAGAAGGTGATGATCGGCCGGGGCACCGACGACCTGGTCGACTTCGCCGTGTCGCTCCAGGGGCGGATCGACGACCTGCACCGGGCTGTCGACGAGATCGCCGCGGGCCTCTCGCGAATCGACAAGCGGGTCGACGCGTGCCTCTCGCACACGTCGATCGTTCGCTACGACGCCTACGAGGATGCGGGCGGCCACCAGTCCGCCTCGCTCGCCTTTCTCGACGCCGCGCGCTCGGGCGTCGTCGTGAGCGCGATCCAGGGCCGCGACTACGCCAGGATCTACGTCAAGGAGCTCGACCGCGGCCGCGCTCCCGTCGCGCTCTCGCCTGAGGAGCAGCAAGCCGTCGAGCGGGCGATGGCGTACTGATAGTGCTCCATCCAGCGATACACGCCTGCTTCTCGCCCGCGATCACGCGGCGCGCTGCGGCGTCCTCGGTCGTCCCGGTAATTAGATTCATTACCGGGACTCCCTGCGTCCTTGCAGCGCTTGGTGCTCGCGACCGAGAAGCGGGGCAGCATCACTGGACGGAGCACTAGGAGGGCTTGGCGTTTCGATTGGCTAAACGCCCATGACGGGTAGAGAGTTGGGGCATGAGTGCTTTCGCGTCTCGCTGGGGAGGTTTGCTCGTATTCCCGATCCTCGTTCTCGTCGGATTCGCCGTCCAAGCGGCAACCGATTCCATAGCCGCGACAGCCGGAATCCTTTCCGGTGTCGCTCTTTTGCTGATCTGGTCGCTCTACCGCTTACGCGGCGAGCGGTAACGCCCGCGCTCTGGCAAGCGCCAAGCTGAGGCGGGCGAGCATCGTCAGGTCAGCGTGGAGCGCGACCCGCTCGATGCCGCGAACGCGGAGTGGGGCAAGACCGTACTCGTGCTTCAAGCGTCCAAACTCCCGCTCAACGGCGGCGCGGCCACGGTAGAGGTCGCGCCAGCGCTTTGAGTCGCGGGGGATGAGCGGATTGCGGCGGCTGCCCTTGACCCACTTCGACTTCGGCTGACACTCACCCGCGGGGCAGCTCCACTTGGCGGCGTGCCGCTTGAAGTCGGCTCCGGCAAACGTCCAGAAGCCGTGCTCACAGCGCGGCGTGTCATTGATCGAGGGCCGCGTCTTCACGTTGAGAGGTTGCTTGAGCGGGATGATCGCCACACACTTGCGGGCGTCGAACGCTTCGTGGAAGCGAACGGCGTCATAGCCCTTGTCCATGGCGCAGGTGATGGGGTTGAACCCGCGTGCGATCACGGCATCCAGAAGTGGCTCTGCAAATGGCCCGTCGTTGCTCCGCGCTGTCTCGATGCGCCACGCGAGCGGTAGTCCGGTCTTGGAGCAGACAGCGGCATGGAGCTTGTAGCCGTAGAAGCCTCCACCCTTTCGCGTGCTGACGGCGGAGCGATGCCCCCAGGAGGCATCCGGGTCGGAGTAGCGCTCGCGCTCGGGACCGTTCTTCGAGAGGTAG
>DASUJY010000005.1:0-4427 GCA_036279015.1 Gaiellaceae bacterium
TATCTCCAGGCCCTTGGGCGTCTTTTGCGTCTGCTCCTGCTCTTGTGGCTTGTCGCTCACTCATGATGAGGTTACCGCGTGACCCTGCTGGCGGGACCGCAAGCGAAAGTTGAACGGGCCGAAAAGCACATCAGCGATCTCGGGCCCGCCATCACAGCCTTCTTCAAGACCGAACCGTATGCCGCTATTCGTAAGGACGATCTGGAGGCTCAGCAGCGCTCTTATTACGCCGAAATACGGGCGCAGCCTGACCTCTCCATCTCTCTGATCGCTGGCGACGCGATCCACAATCTTCGCGCTGCCCTTGATCTCCTCTTTTCGCAACTTGTCAAGGCGAACAACGAGGAGGTCGGAGACAGCGATTACTTCCCGATCCGAAAGTCCGCCAAGAGTCTTGAAGCCTCGCTGCCCGAAATACAGAGGCGCGTTGGGTCGGACGCTTGTGGCCTCATCGAAGACATGAAGCCATACCAGGGAGGAAACGACTCCCTCTGGCACCTTCACCGTTTGGATGCCATCGATAAGCACCGGTTCCTCTTGACCGCCTTGGGCAGCGTCGTAAGCCTTGTCCTCCCGTTTGAGTTTCCCGATGGGCGCGTGGTCTACATCGAATTGCCCGACCAAGGGAACACGTTCTCGCTTCTGGAAGACCGCGGCCACCTGTTGACCCTTTCTTTCAGCAAGGGAGAACAGGACCACGAGCCTGGCTTCGGCATTGAGGTAGCGCTCAACGAGCCGGAGGTTGTCGAGCCGCAACCGCTCGTCCCATTCCTTGAGCAGCTGGCTGGCCTGGTCACGGAGACCATCGCCCTGTTCGACGCCAGGTTCTAGTCGCCTCACCGCGACTCAAGGGCATCAACCCCAAGAGCCGAGGTAGCTCTCTCCGCTGAAGGGATACTCGCCTAAAATTGAGACATGGCTAAACCCGAGCTCTCGGTGGCCATCCAGGACTACCTCAAGGAGATCTACAAGCTCCAGGCCTCGGGACAGCGCGCCACGACGACCGCCATCGCAAGGGAGATGGGGGTCGCACCCTCTTCCGCCACCTCGATGGTCAAGAAGCTGGCCGCTCTCGGGCTCGCCGACCACGCCCCCTATCGCGGAGTCGAGCTCTCCGAGGCCGGAGCGAAGATCGCACTCGAGGTGATCCGCCACCATCGCCTGCTCGAGCAGTACCTCGCAGAGACGCTCGGCCTCCCGATCGACGCCGTGCACGCGGAGGCAGACCGCCTCGAGCACGCGATCTCGGAGGAGCTCGAGGCGAGGATCGACGAGCAGCTCGGGTTCCCGACGCACGACCCCCACGGAGACCCGATCCCGGACGCGCGGCTCCAGGTCGCGCTCCAGGAGCTGCGCTCCCTCGACGTCCTCGAGCCGGGCGAGGAGGCGACCGTCCGGCGGGTGCCGGACGGCGACGCAGATCTCCTTCGTTACCTCGCCGACCTGACGCTCGTCCCGGGCCAGCGCGTCACGATGCGCCGCTCAGAGCCCTTCGGCGGGCCGCTGACGGTCGACGTCGAGGGAAGCGAGCACGCGATCTCGCGCGAGCTCGCCGAGCGCATCGGCGTCTCGTAGCCGGCGCCGTCAGGTGGTGTGGCCGAAGAACCAGCGCTCGAGGGGCTTCAGCAGCTCCTCCTCGCTGAAGCGCGCCACACGCTCGTCGACCCCGTCCTCGGCCGAGACCTCCATATCGTCCGAGAGCGCGTTGTTGGCCGCCTCGAGCGCGTCGCCGAGCTCGTAGCCTTCGAAGATGTAGTCGTCGGCGCGCGGGGCGGGGACGGCGCGGTTCTTCGGGTCGATCGCTCGGCCCACGGCCCAGAGGGCGCCCGGGCGGCGCTCGATCCAGATCACGATCTCCTCGCGCACGCCGTCGTCCCCGATCCCGTGAACGACCCGCTCCGCGAACCGCGTGCCCGCTGGCTCTGACGGCACAGACACCAGGATACAATCGCATCGTGACCGACATGGGCGACCGCGCGCCGCGACGAGGAGGGTTCTTCGCGCGCCTGTTCGGCAAGCGCGGGCCGAAGGAGCCGGGCCACACGCCCATGTCGAAGGAGGACTCCCTGGCGGCCTACGTAATCCGCGAGCATCGCTCCGGCCGGGCGCTCGAGGAGATCCTCGACGACCCGTACCTGAAGAACCGAGCGAGCGACGAGCAGCGGCTCCGCCTCCTCGAGCGTGCGGACGTGATCCGGTCGGTCGGGGAGCACACCGCCGCGATGGCGGCCGAGCAGGTCAGGTCCAACTAGACCTCGACGCCCAGACCGCGCTCTCGTGCTCGTTCGAGCACGAGCGCACCCACGGCGAGATCCTCCGCCGCGATTCCGAGGCTCTTGAAGAGGACGATGTCGTCCTCCTGCGCTCGGCCCTGAACGTCGCCGCCCACCACCTCGGCGAGCTCGTGCACCTCGAGCCAGTCGAGCACGCCCTGCTCGACCGGCTCGACCAGATCGCCCGCCTCGATCCTCGCCTGCTCCTGCGAGTCGCAGCAGACGAACGCGGCACGCTCGAGCACGGCGTTGTCGAGCTCCCGCGACTGGAGCCTGTTCGCCCCGGCGGCACAGACGAGCGCGCCGGGCTTGAGCCACTCACCGCGAAGGACAGGGTCCTTCGAGCTCGTGATCGTAACGACGACGTCCTGTTCGGCCGCCTCGCGGTTGTACTCGGCGGCCTCGGCGCCGAAGCGCTCGCAAAAGCTACGGAGACGGTCCTCGCTTCGCGAGTAGGCGACGACGCTTTCGAGCGCCGGGAGCGCGGCGCGGATGCAGTCAACCTGGCTCTCGGCCTGCCAGCCCGTCCCGATCACCCCCAGAGTCGTCGCGCCGGGACGGGCGAGGTGCCGCGCAGCGACCGCGCTCGCGGCACCGGTTCTGAGGCGGCCGAGGTGGTCGGCCTCGATCAAAGCGAGGACCTCGGGCCGGTCCGAGGCGAAGAGAACGACGACGAAGCGGGTGCCTCCTTCGGTCGCGGCGTACGTCTTCAGCCCCGCGACCCCGAGCTCGAGATCGACGGCGGCCATCACGTTCAGGTTCCCCGGGTCGAGGCCGATGCGCTGGCGCGGCCGGATCTCGACACGACCCTCCGCAACCCGGCGGAAGCAAGCCTCGACGGCCTCGACCGCGTCTGCGGGGGACAGCAGCTCGTCGACATCGGCTTCGCGGAGGTAGAGGGGCACCGGGGGCGGGATAGTCTAGGCAGGGTGGAGCCCGTCCGGATCCCGCTCTCGAGCCTCGACGCGGAGGGGCGCGCGGTCGTCGAGCTCGACGGAACCGAGATCGCGGTCTTCCTCGTCGAGGGCGAGCCGCATGCCCTCGCCAACTCCTGCCCGCACGAGGGCAACCCGCTCTGCGAGGGGGAGCTCCTCGGCGACACGCTCACCTGTGCGTTCCACGGTTGGAGGTTCGATCTCGCCACCGGCGCCTGCCTGTCGGGCGATGAGCCGGCGCGCGTCTTTCCGGCCGAGCTCGACGGCCAGGAGATCGTCGTCAGAGCCTGACGCGGCTCCAGGGGATGCCCGGATCCGAGTAGGCGTCAGGATGGAGGAGGTAGGCGAGCAGCTCGACGCCCTCCACGAGCCGCGGGCCCGGCCGGGAGAAGTAGCCGTTCGCGTCGACCGCGAAGACGCGGCTCTCACGCCGGGCCGAAGTGCCGAGAAGATGGGCGCTCAGGTCGAGCGTCACGATCTCGGTCAGCGTCCGGTCGAGGTCGAACCCGCACGGCGCGAGGACGACTGTGTCCGGCTCGAGCGCCGCCACATCCGTCCAGCGCATGCGATGTGACGGCTCTCCGACGATCCCGGCGACCTCGAGCCCGCCGGCGACCGAGACCATGTCGGGCACCCAGTGCCCGGCCGCGTACGGAGGCTCGAGCCATTCGGAGACGAAGACGCGCGGGTAGGTCTCGACCTCGGCGAGCGCCGCCCGGACGCGCTCGAGGCGGCTCCGCATCCCCATCGTCAGCTCGTCGGCCGCGCCCTCGGCCCCGGCCCGCACCCCGAGCGCGACGATGCAGGCGAGCACGCCGGCGAGCGTCGAGGGCGAGTAGTCGATCACGTCTACGTCCAGACGCCGCACCTGCCCGGCCGACACCGCGCAGACGTCACAGAGCTCCTGTGCGACCACGACGTCGGCCTGGAGCCCCTCCCACACCTCCCCGTCGATCGCGTAGAGAGCCTTGCCGTCACGCGCGGCCTCGGCGACGGCCGCGTCGATCTCGGCGCTCGTGAGATCGCCGCTCTGGAGCTCGGAGGCGGTCACGCGCGGACGAGCGGCCGCCTCCGGCGGCCAGTCGCACTCATGCGTGACTCCGACGACGCTCTCCCCGACACCGAGCGCGAAGAGAACCTCCGTAGCGCCGGGGACGAGCGAGCAGATCCGCACCGGGCCAGCGTACAGGGCGCCAGTGGCCCTTCCAGCGATGCTGCC
>DASUJY010000006.1:0-106280 GCA_036279015.1 Gaiellaceae bacterium
GCCGACGCCCGCGACGGCAGTGTTGATCCCGACCACGTGGCCGTGGCCGTCGGCGAGCGCGCCTCCCGAGTTGCCGGGATTGAGGGCGGCATCGGTCTGGATGACGTTCTCGACGATCCGGCCGGCGGCGCGCGAGCGTACGGGCAGGGAGCGGCCGAGGGCCGAGACGACGCCCGCCGTCACCGAGCCGGCGAAGCCGTGCGGGTTCCCGATCGCGACGACGAGCTGGCCGACCCGCAGGCTCTCTGCGTCGCCGAGCTCGGCCGGGACGAAGTCGCTCCCCTCGGCGCGCAGCACGGCGAGATCGGAGAGCGGGTCGCTGCCGACGACCTCGACCCCGACCTCGGCGCCGTCGACGAAGGAGGCGCGGGCGCCTCCGTCTGCAGCGGCGACGACATGGGCCGACGTCAGCATGAAGCCGTCGGGCGTGACGACGACGCCGCTGCCCCCGCCTGCGAGCCGGCGGCCGCCGCGCACGCGGCGCGAGACGCGCAGGTTCGCGACCGACGGGGAGAGGCGCTCGGCGACGGCGGTGACTGCCCGCGAATAGGCGTCGAGGACGTCCTCTTCCTCGCCGGCCCCGGTCGAGGAGATGAACGTAAGATCCACGATCCCAAGCTAGCAGCGCAAGAGAGGTCTACCGAGTGGCCGAGGTGGAGACGCAGCGCGAGGGCGGGGTGATGACGATCACGCTCAACCGCCCGGACGTCCTGAACGCGTTCGACCGGGCGATGCAGGACGGCTTTCGAGCTGCGCTTCGCGAAGCGCGCGAGCCCGGCGTGCGCGCCGTCGTCCTCACCGGCGCGGGCCGCGGCTTCTGCGTCGGACAGGATCTGAAGGAGTTCCGCGAGGGGCCGGGCGATCTCGCCGGCCGGCTGCGGTCGACCTACAACCGGAACGTCCTCGCCCTGCGGTCGCTGGAGAAGCCCGTGCTCGCTGCGGTGAACGGGCCGGCCGCAGGCGCCGGGCTCGCGCTCGCCGCTGCCTGCGACCTCCGTATCGCGGCCGACTCCGCGACCTTCGTTCCGGCCTTCATCACGATCGGGCTCGTCCCCGACACCGGCGCGAGCTTCTTCCTCGGGAGGCTGCTCGGCTACGGCCGCGCCTTCGAGTGGCTCGCGTCCGGGAAGATCCTGACGGCCGCGGATGCGCACGCGTGGGGCTTCGTCACCGAGGTCGTCGAGGCCGGCAAACTCGCCGAGCGGGCGGCCGCCGCCGCCGCGGAGCTCGCCGCGCTGCCGACCCGGGCGATCGGGATGACGAAGCGCCTCCTCGACCGCGCAGCGATCTCGACCCTCGAGGAACAGCTCGAGCTCGAGGCCCAGCTACAGGCGGCGGCGGCCGAGGGCGAGGACTTCGCCGAGGGCGTGGCGGCTTTCCTCGCGAAGCGAGAGCCGCGCTTCAGCGGCCGCTGAGGCGCTAGCCCTTACAGGCGTCGAGGCCCAGCTGGCCGGCGATCTGGTCGGCTCTCGTGCTCGCGGCGTTGCCCTCGTCGAGCGCCTGCTGGACGGCGTCCTCGTCGTTCGCCTTCGCCGCATCCGCCAGGTCGTCGGCCGCAGCTTTCGTGTTGTTCGTCTGCTCGATCAGCGCGTCGAACTGATCCTCCAGCTCCTCCGGCGGGTTCAGGTCGGAGATCTCGTCGACTTCCTTGTTCAGGATCGCGAGCGCCTTGTCGACGAGGTCGGGGACCTCCTCGAGGCTCGTCGGGGCGTCGAGGGCCTTGAGCTGCTTCTCGTACTTGCCGCAGATCGCGTTCGCCTGCGTCGTGAACTCGGCCTTCGACAGGCGCTCGCCACCCCCACCGCCGCAGGCGGCCACGAGCAGGCCGAGAATGCCGACCAGCGCTGCGGCCACGCGCCTCATGGCGGTCACTCTAGCCGGGCTCCCGGTCGAGCAACTCGACGTGGAGGTCGGAGTCGAGCGCGTTCGCGATGCGAAGGAGCGTGTCGATCCGCGGCGGCCGGCCGCCGCTCTCGAGCCGGGCGATGGCCGACTGCGTCGTGCCGACGAGCTTCGCGAGGTCGGCCTGCGAGAGTCCGCGCTCGCGGCGCCTGTTGGCGACCTGGTCGGCGATCTGGGCGAACAGCCAGCCCTCCTCCGCGCCGGCGAGGCGTGCCCTGATTCTTTCCAACGGTTGACTCATATCTCAATAATGCTATAGATAGCAATAGTGCGATAGAGAGACAGCATAGCCGTCGCCGCCTATCTCGTCGCGGGAGCAGCCGTGAGCTACCTCGTCTGGGGGCCCTGGGACGGGGTCGACGGGCAGGCCCACGCCTGGTGGGTGTTCGCGGCGCTCGCGCTCTTCCACGTTGCGGTCGGGGCAGCGATCTCGCGCTGGTGGGCGGTGGGCTTGCCGCTCGCCTGGGCGCTTCTGTCCGTCGGGGCCGAGGGATACGACACGCCGGTCTGGATCGTCATCCTGTTTCAGGCGCCGTTGGCCTGGGCGCCCGCCGTCGCGATCGGCGTGGCTGCGCGCAAGCTCGGGCGACGCCCGAGCCCGGTTCCGCGGGCGGGATAGGTCTACCGCTCGCCGATCGGCGAGCCGATTCGAAGCAGATTCCCGCTCTTGTCGACGAGCGCGAACTCGCGCAGGCCGTAGTCCGTGTCCGTCGGAGGCATGAGGCGACTGCCCGTCGCCGCGTCGCGCTCGACCCCGATCTGCGCCCATTCCTCGTGGAGGGCGTCGGCCTCGCCGACGTGGATGTAGCACGAGGCGTCCGTGGTGAGAGGGTCGACGTCCGGTGCGTCCCAGAAGTGGAGCTCGACCGCGCCTCGGCGGACGATCAGGTAGCGGTACTTCTCGATCGGCGCGCCGACCAGCTCGAAGCCGAGCCGCTCGTAGAAGGCGAGCGACTCCTCGAGGTTCCGGCTGGGGAGGATCGGGACCGCGTATTCGTCCGGAGTCACAGCGTCTTGAACTGCTCGAAGGGCTGGCGGCAGGCGTTGCAGTAGCGGATCGAGCGGCACGGGGTCGGGCCGAAGAGGTTGTCGAGGCGCGTGTCGGAGGAGCCGCAGTAGGGGCAGCGGAAGGCGTGGGCCTCGAGCTGGACGAGGGTCGGCCCGCCGGCTTCACGCGGCGCG
The DNA here is from genome assembly GCA_036279015.1 of Gaiellaceae bacterium. Classification (GTDB taxonomy): domain Bacteria; phylum Actinomycetota; class Thermoleophilia; order Gaiellales; family Gaiellaceae; genus DATEOR01. The sequence continues at coordinate 3,085 of DASUJY010000006.1, forward strand.
GGCGGAGCAAGACCGGCTTCCTCGAGCTTCCTCCTCCCCTCGGCGGAGATGCGGTCGGTCGTCCAGGGCTCCTCGACAAGCACCTCGACGTCCGGCTCCGCCCCGAGCTCCCGGATCCGCTCGGCCATCTGCTCCCGCATCACCTCGAGCGCCGGGCAGCCGAGGAACGTCGGCGTGAAGCCAACATGCACCTTGCCGTTCTCCACCTCGACGTCGTGCACGACGCCGAGGTCGACGAGCGAGACGACCGGGATCTCCGGATCGGGGATCTCGGCCAGCGCCTCCCAGACGCGCGCCTCGGTCACCATGACGCACAGGCGACCGAGCGTCGCACCATCGTCATCTCCTCCCAGAGCGGCCTGAAGTCGTCCGTATGGCGACCCCGCTCGACCGCCTCCGCAGGATCCCGGCCCGCGCGCTCGCCGAGCTCCGCCCGCTGCGAGTCCGGCAGGATCCCCAGCGCATACGGCCAGAGCCTGTCCACCGCCTCCTGGAAGCGAGGCTCGCCGCGCAGCCGCTCCTCCCACATCGAGGCATGCATACGGTGGTAGGCCTCCTCGCGGTCGATCTTCTCGGCGAGGCCGGCGATGTCGGCGCGCTCGCTCGCCTTCAGCGACTCGATCCGGATCTGATCGGCGAGCTCGTAGAGCCACCGGCGGGCGATCGACGCCGCCCAGTCGCCGACGAGGCGAAGCTCGACGAGCGGCGCCGAGCGGTAGTCGTCGGGCTCGCGGTCGAAGGCGAGCGCGTCGGCGTCGGTGCCGAGCTCGGCGGCGGCGAGCTCGTACCAGGCACGCGCGTGCCCGATCTCGGTCTGGGAGATGGAGGAGAAGGCGACGTCCTCCTCGAGGAACGGCGCGATGCCGGTCCACTCCGAGTCGCGCCAGCCGAGGATCAGCTCGTCGTCGGCGAGCTCAAGAAGTTGCTGCGCGTGCACGTGCGTCCTTCAGCTTGACCTTGAGCGAGTAGCCGTCGACGCGGCGGTAGTCACGGTCGAAGACATCCGCGAGGTAGGGCTCCCGCACCTCCATCACGTCGTCGCGCGGGACGATCCAGAGCGCGAAGGACTCGTCGCGTCGCCCGTAGAACTCGCGCGCATAGGCCTCGGCGAAGGTCGCATTGGGCGCTTCGAGGGAGCCGCCGTGCTGGAAGGGCTGCCCCTCGCGTTCCTGGCGGAAGACTTCGTAGATCACGCCGCGTCGGCGAGCACGGCCTGCCGCACCCAGGCCGTCTCCTCGCGCGAGGCCTGGCGAAAGCCGAGCCGGCGCTCGGTCTCCGGACCGTGCCCGGTCACCACCCACTTGAGCTCGTCCCAGTCGGGCTCGGAGTACTCCCAGACGCCGTCGTCTCGCTTCCGGAGCTTCGGGTCGGGGACGGTGAGGCCGAGCTCCCAGATCTGCGGCACGTAACCGTCGAGGAACTGCTGCCGCGCCTCCTCGTTCGCCTGGCTCTTGATCCGCCAGCGGTACATCGGGTCGTCCCCGGACGGAATCGGATTGCCGTGGAACTGCATCAGCGGCCCCCACCAGCGGTCGAGCGCCTCCTGCACGAGCTCTCGCTGCTCGTCGGTTCCGTTCATCATCGTCAGGATCACGTCGCGGCCGTGGAGGATGTGGAACGACTCCTCCCAGCAGATCTTCTTCATGATCCGCGCGTAGGGCGCGTACGAGCACTTGAGGAGCGCCTTCTGCGAGATGATCGCCGCCGCGTCGACGAGCCAGGCGATCACGCCGACGTCGCCCCACGTCCTCGTCGGGTAGTGGAAGACGTTGTGGAACTTCGTCTTGCCCGCCACGAGATCGTCGAGACAGGCCTCGCGCGGCTTGCCGAGGTCCTCGACGACTCGGTAGATGAGCTGCGCGTGTCCGACCTCGTCCTGCACCTTGGAGGTGAGCGCGAGCTTGCGCTGGAGCGTCGGCGCGCGGAGGATCCACTCGCGCTCGGGCAGGACGCCCATGAGCTCGGAGTTCCCGTGCATCTCGATGAACTTGACGAGCGCCTTGCGGTACGGCTCGGGAAGTTCGTCCCCGGCCTCCACCTGGCCGCCGGACTGCACGTACGCTTCGAATTCGGCTTCAGTCATGACCAAACGATCGTTAGGGTAAACGGTACACGATGAGCCGCAAGGAGGAGCTTTCCCGCCAGGCTGCGCGCCTCTTCGCCGCCAAGGGCTACCACGGCACCTCGATCGGCGACCTCGCCGAGTCGCTCGGCGTGCAGAAGGGCTCCCTCTACGCGCACATCGCCGGCAAGGAGGATCTCCTCTACGAGACCATGCGAGTCGGCGCCGCGTCGTTCCACGGCGCGCTCGACGCTGTTCCGGACGATGCCGCTCCGGCCGAGAAGATCCGCCTCGCGCTCCGTGCGCACCTGCGGGTGGTCTCGGAGCAGCTCGAGGTGGCGACCGTCTTCGTGCAGGAGTGGCGCTACCTCGAGGGCGAGCGGCTCGAGGAGGTGGCCGCCGAGCGCCGCGGGTACGAGGAGCGGATCAGGGAGCTCTTTCGCGAGGGGCGCGACCTGGGGGAGCTCCGGGCCGATCTCGACGTCAGCGCAGCCGCGCTCCTCTTCCTCTCGGCCGCGAACTGGGCGTACACCTGGCTCCCGGCCGACGCCGACACGGACGCGCTCGCCGACCGCTTCTACGCCCTCCTCGTCGACGGCATGCGCGGCTACTCGACGCCGTCCTGAGCGCAGCCGTGCCGGCCGCCCTCCTGATCGTCAACCCGAACGCCTCCCGGGTCACCCCGGACCTCACCCTCGCGGTCGAGGAGGAGCTCCGCGCCGGGGGCGACGTCGAGACCGTGCTGACGGAACGGCCGATGCACGCCGCCGAGATCGCGGAAGCGGCCGGGCGGGAGCTCGAGCGCATCTACGTCTTCTCCGGCGACGGAGGCTTCAACGAGGCCGTGAACGGGCTCGCGCACGACGTGCCCGTGGGTTTCCTCCCGGGCGGCTCGACGAGCGTCCTCCCGCGAGGGCTCGGCATGACGCGCGATCCTGTCGCAGCGGCTCGCTCGCTCGCGCGCTCGGCCCGCGAGCGGCGGATCTCGCTCGGCCGCGTCAACGGGCGCAGGTTCACCTTCAACGGCGGCTTCGGGCTCGACGCCGAGCTCGTGCGTCGCGTCGACGCGCTCGGGCGCGCCCGCGGCAAGCGCGCCAGCGACCTCACCTTCGCCCGCACGCTCGCGGGCATCCTCGCCGAGCGCAGGGCCCGCTTCGAGCCGGCGATGGAGGTCGAGGGGCTCGGCCGGGTCGCGTTCGCGCTCGTCGCCAACGGCAACCCGTACAGCTACGTCGGGCGCGTCCCGCTCCGGGTGGCTCCGAGCGCGGACTTCGAGCTCGGGCTCGACCTCGTCGCGCCGCGCGATCTCGAGGCGCGCCGCCTGCCGCAGGTGGCCCGCTGGGTGTTCGCCGGCAAGGGGCAGACGGCTTCGCCGCACGTCCTCTACGTCCACGACGCGGACGAGTTCGTCGTGCGGGCGGACGGTCCGGCGCCGCTCCAGGTCGACGGTGAGGATCTCGGCGACGTCGAGGAGGCGCACTTCGAGGCGGAACGCTCGGCGCTCCGGGTTCTCGTGCCGGAATAATTCGGAGCATGGCCCAGGTGGTTCCCGCCGAAGGGGACATGCGCAGGGTGATCGGGGACGGGGAGGCTCGGCCGGACGGAGAGGTCGAGGGTCTCGGCGAGCACGAGCTGCTCGAGCTCTACCGCTCGATGGTCCTCCTGCGCACCTACGACGAGCGCTCTGTCGTCTACCACCGGCAAGGGCGGATCGGGACGTACGCGATCTTCTGGGGGCACGAGGCGATGCAGGCGGGAGCCTTCCACGCGCTCGAGCGCGAGGACTGGATCTTCCCGTCCTATCGTGAGTCGGCGATCGGCCTCCTGCGCGGGATGCCGGTGGAGACCGTTCTCGCCTGGTGGCGCGGTCACCCGGCGGGCTGGTGGGACCCGCGGGCGTTCGGCGTCGCGTCGATCGCGGTGCCGATCGCGACCCACGTGCCGCACGCGGTCGGGTTCGCGTGGGGGAAGAAGCTTCGCGGCGAGCCGGTCTGCGCGCTCGCCTTCTTCGGCGACGGCGCCACCTCGGAGGGCGCCTTCCACGAGGGCGCCAACTTCGCGGCAGTCATGCGCGCGCCGGTGATCTTCCTCTGCAACAACAACGGGTGGGCGATCTCGACCCCGGTCTCGGCCCAGACGCGGGCCCGCAACCTGGTCGACAAGGCGTTCGGCTACGGCATGCCCGGGATCCGTGTGGACGGAGGCGATGTGCTCGCCGTCTACGAGGCTGCGCGCGAGGCGGCCGCGCGGGCGAGGGCGGGCGAGGGGCCGACCTTCGTCGAGGCGGTCACCTACCGCTGCGCGCCGCACGCGACCGCCGACGATCCGAGCGCCTACATCGACGAGGAGCGCGTCGCGGCGGAGCGCCAAAACGAGTGCGTCGGGCGCTACGAGCGCTACTTGCGGCGGCTCGGCGTCCTCGGGGACGACCTCGTCGCCACGATCGCCGCGGAGGCGCAGGACGCCATGCGCGCCGGGATCGCCGCCGCCGAGTCGCTGCCGGAGCCCGACCCCGAGCTCGTCACGAGGCACGCCTATGCCGAGTAGGACGCTGGTGGAAGCCGTGAACGACGCGCTCCACGTCGAGATGGAGCGCGACGAGAACGTCCTGGTGATGGGCGAGGATGTCGCGCGCGCGGGCGGCGTCTTCAGGGCGACGGCGGGCCTCCTCGACCGCTTCGGCCCCGATCGCTGCGTCGACACTCCGCTTGCGGAGGCCGGCATCCTCGGCACCGCCGTCGGCCTCGCGATGGCGGGCTGGCGCCCCGTGTGCGAGATGCAGTACGAGTCCTTCAGCTACCCGTGCCTCGACCAGCTCATCTGCCACGTCGGCCGCTATCGCTGGCGCACGAACGGCGCGATGGAGTTCCCGATCACGGTGCGCATGCCGACCGGCGGCGGCGTCAGGGCGCCCGAGCTCCACGAGGACTCGCCCGAGACCTATTACGTGCACACGCCCGGAATCAAGGTCGCCATCCCCTCGACGCCCGCCGACGCGAAGGGCCTGCTCGCGGCGGCGATCCGCTCGCCCGATCCGGTCGTCCTGATGGAGCCGAAGGTCCTCTACCGCAGCCCGCGGGAGGACGTGCCCGAGGGCGAGTACGTCGTCCCGCTCGGGAAGGCGCGCGTCGTCCGTGAGGGCGACGACGTAACGCTCATCGCCTACGGCGGCATGGTCGCCGTCGCCGAGGCGGCCGCGGACGAGCTCGAGGCGGGCGCGGAGGTCATCGACATCCGCAGCCTCAAGCCGCTCGACGAGGAGACGATTCTCGCCTCGGTGGGCAAGACCGGGCGGGCTGTGATCGTCCAGGAGGCGCCGCGCGTGGCCGGCTTCGGCGCGGAGATCGCAGCGCTGCTCGCGGAGAAGGCGATCCTCGACCTACGGGGCCCGGTCCTGCGCGTGACCGGACACGACGTTCCCTTCCCGTTCTGGTCGCTCGAGGAGGAGCACATCCCCTCGCCCGCGCGGGTCGTCGAGGCGGCGCAACAGCTGCTCGCGTACTGATGGCCTACGAGTTCAAGCTCCCCGATCTGGGAGAGGGCGTCCGCGAGGGCGAGATCTCCCGCTGGCTCGTCGAGGTCGGGCAGGAGATCGGCGAAGACGACCCGCTCGTCGAGATCCAGACGGATAAGACGACGGTCGAGATCCCCTCGCCGGCGGCGGGCGAGGTCGCCCGCATCCTCGTCGAGGAGGGCGAGGTGGTCCCGGTCGGCACCCCGCTCCTTGTAATCGGCTCGGATGCTGGCACATCCGAGCCGAGGAAACCCCAGGCGACCCCGTTGGTGCGGAAGGTGGCGGGCGAGCTCGGAGTGGATCTCGCGGTTGTTCGCGGCTCGGGGCCCGGCGGCCGCATCACCGAGGAGGATGTGCGCGCGGCCTCCGGGCCGCGCGAGGGCGAGCGCCGCGAGCCGCTTCGCGGCGTCCGGCGGCAGATCGCGGAGCACCTGGCGCGCTCGCACCGCGAGGTTCCGGCGGTGACCGTGGTCGAGGAGTGCGACTTCACGGCGCTCTCCGAGTCGCGCGGCGAGCGCTCCTACCTGCCCTACGTGCTCGAGGACGTCGTCGCCGGCCTCAAGGCGTACCCCGAGCTGAACGCGACGCTCGCCGGCAACGAGATCGTCTACTGGGAGCGGTACGACATCGGGCTCGCCGTGCAGACGGACGAGGGGCTCGTCGTCCCGGTGCTCCGAGCCGCCGACGAGAAGTCTCTGGACGAGCTCGCGGCCGAGGCGGAGCGGCTCGCCGCAGGCGTCCGCGGGGGCTCGCTCGCCGCCGAGGAGCTGCGCGGCTCGACATTCACCGTCACGAGCCCAGGCCGCCTCGGGGGCCTGTTCGCGACGCCGCTCGTCAACCATCCCGAGGTCGCGATCCTCGGCCTCCACCGAATCGCCCTGCGACCCGCAGTCGTGGACGGGCAGGTCGTGGCGCGCCAGATGGGCTGGCTCTCCTGCACCTTCGACCACCGCGTCGTCGACGGCGCGCGGGCGAGCGCGTTCCTCCTCGCTGTGATCGAGCGACTTCAGGCGCGCTGATCGCGAGGAAACCAGTGGGCGGCGGGTCGGGAGGGGCGTTGAGCCCGCCGCACGTGGTTCAGCTACGCGACTGCGGGCTCAGCCGCCCGCGGCTCCAGATGCGGTGCGAGCATTCGCTCGATCTGCGGGGCGCTGACGCGTCCTTCGAGGCGCTCGACGGGCCGGCGGTCCTTGAGGAGGATGAGCGTCGGGATCTCGGTAACTCCCAGGCGGTCGACCCAGTCTGGTGAGTCTGACGCGTCGATCCGGGAGATGCGGAGCCGTCCCCGCTCCTTGCGGGCGAGGTGGGCGAGCAGGCTTTCCATCCGCCTGGCCGGCCCGGAGGTCTCCTGCGTGAAGAAGAGCAGTGTCGGGGTGGTGTGGGGCATTCGGTTCCTCCGATCCAATCCTGGAAGGAATTCCCTTTTCAGGACGGCGGAAAACCTGCGCCTTGGGTACTCCGAGCGGTATCAGGCCGGCCGGGTCGGGCGCGAGGGAGCCTGCTCGGGCGAGGCGGGAAGCGGGATGTACTGCACGCTCGGCCGACGGCGACCCGACTGCGGGAAGAGCGCCATGAGGTCGTAGACGCCCGGCGGCAGCCCCGTCTCGATGGTGAGCCCGAGCCGGCGAGCCTCCTCGACGGTGATCGGGTCGTCGTGCGTGTAGTGGCCTCCCGCCAGCTCCTCGGCGAGCGAGTCGGCCTTGTCCTGGCCGAGCCGCTCGGACAGGAGATCCCGCACGACCTGCTTCATGTGCCTCACCGCCTTCTCGGCGACATCCGCCATCACGAGCGTGCGGTCGTCGAGGCGGTCGACCGCCTTGCGCTCGACCACCCGCACGATCGAGGCGGCGGGCATGTCTCCGAGCTGAGGGTCGACCGGCCCGAGCACCGCGGCGGGGTCCATGACGATCTCGTCGGCGGCGAGAGCGAGCAGCGTTCCGCCCGACATCGCGTAGTGCGGAACCAGCACGGTGACCTTGGCGGGATGGCTCCGAAGCGCGTACGCGATCTGCTCGGCCGCGAGCACGAGCCCGCCCGGGGTGTGCAGCACGAGGTCGATCGGAGTCTCGTCGCCGGTCGTGCGGATCGCCCGCAGGACGGCCTCGGAGTCCTCGATGTCGATGAAGCGGTAGAAAGGCACGCCGAAGACGCCGACGGTCTCCTGACGGTGGATGATCGCGATCACGCGCGTGCCGCGCTCGCGCTCGAGCGTTCGCAACGCGCGCGTGCGACGTCCGTCGAGCACGCGGTGTGCGAGGACGGGAGCGACGAGGAGGACGAGGAGGAGCACGAAGAACAGAAGCGCGACGATGCTCCCCAGGGACACCGCGCGAGGATAGCCCAGGGGAGGCGGCTACACTGACCCGAGTGGGCCTCTTCGACTGGTACTGGCTCGGCGTGAGCTCAGGGCTCGGCGTCGCGTCCGGCACTGCCGCGGGCTGGGTGCAGGCCGCCCACGCCCGCCTGCTCGGCGGGCTCGCCTTCGCTCTTGCCGCCCTCGTCGGGATCTTCGTCGGCTTCTTCGTCGCCGCCTGGGGGCCCGCCGTCTGGGCTGTGGCCGCGACGCTTGCCTGGCTCGCGCTTCGCCGGCTCGGCGGCGCCGCCTTTCCGGCCGCCTTCCTCGCGCTCGCCGTGCTCGCGTTCGTGCCCGTCCTCGGCTTCCTGGAGGCGGCCGCGGCTCCGCTCCTCGGTGGGCGGCTGCGCCGGCGGGCGGGCTCGAAGTACGCCGGGCTGCGCGTGCTAGCCAAGGACTAGATGCCCAAGAAGCTCGTGCTGGCCGTGATCGACGGGCTCACGCCCGTGATGCTGGAGCGCGCGCTGGCGGAAGGGCGTCTTCCGGCGCTCTCTTTCCTCCGCGAGGCGGGGACGTACGCCCGCGCGACGACGACCTTCCCGTCCGTGACGCCGGTCTGTCTCACGTCGATCGCAACGGGCGCGCACCCGGACGTGCACTCGATTCCCCATCTGGTCTGGTACCACCGCGGCGAGCGGCGCGTCGTCGAATACGGCTCGTCGTTCTCGGCCGTTCGCGCCGCGGGCGCTCGCCGCTCGATCCGCGACTCGGTCTTCGCCATGAGCCACGAGCACGTCTCGCCTCGGGTGCTGACGGTGTTCGAGGCGCTCGAGGACGCGGGCGTCGTGCCCGCCGCGATCAACTTCACCTGTTACCGCGGCCGCACCCGCCATCCGCTCAGGCTGCGCCTCCGCTCGGGCCGCAACCGCTGGTACGAGGCCGTCTACGGGCCGCGGAGGTTCTTCTTCTTCAACCTCTTCGAGTCGGACGTGACCGGCGCCCCGCTCGCCATCCGCTCGCGGCCGGAGGGCTCGGTCGACGCGTACGCCGCGTCGATCGGCCGCTGGCTGGTCACTCGCGACGGCTTCGATTTCCTCGTCTTCTACCTGCCCGACTACGACTACGCCTCCCATCTCTTCGGGCCGGACTCGGCCGTCTCGGCGCTCGAGCGCGCCGATGCCGCCGTCGGCGAGCTGATGGCCGCGGCCGGCGGACAGGAGGCTTTCCTCGAGCGCTACGCGATCGTCGTCTGCTCCGACCACGGGCAGACGCACGTCGACCGGGTCGCGTGCCTGCAGGACTCCTACGCTGACTTGCGCGTGTTCACGGGGCGGCGCGGGACCGATCCGGCCGACTGCGACGTCGTCGTGACCGGATCGAATCGGAGCGGAATGGTCTATGCCCTCGATGGGCGGCCGCCGCGTGAGCTCGCCGAGCGCCTGGACGGGGCGCCGGGCGTCGACCTCGCCCTCTTCGCGGAGAACGGCGACGCGGTCGTCCGCAAGGGCGGCGCCGAGCTTCGCTTCGCACTCGACGGCGAGGGCGACAGGGAGGTCGCCGGCGAGGAGGGCATCCTCGGTGCGGACGAGTACCCGAACGCCTTCGAGCGCATCTCGGGGGCGCTCCGCTGCCCGAACGCCGGCGACGTGATCGTGTCGGCCGCCGAGGGCTGGGAGTTCGAGGACCTCGGCGGGCGCCACCACGCCGGCGGCGGGAGCCACGGCTCCCTGATCGCCGGGGACTCGACGGTGCCGATGCTGGCCGCCGGCTTCGACGAGCCGCCCCTCCCGCCCGATGCGAGCGTCACCGACCTCGCGCCGCTCGCGCTCGCGCACTTCGGCGTCCAGCCGCCGCCCTCGATGCGGGCGCGCGTCGCCGCGGGTGCCTGAGCTCGACAAGGAGCGCAGGGCGATGGTCGCCGAGCAGCTCGCCGGGCGCGGGATCGCCGACGAGCGCGTGCTTGCGGCGATGGGCCGCGTGCCCCGGGAGCTCTTCGTGGACGAATCGGACCGAGCCCGCGCCTACCGCGACATGCCGCTCCGGATCGGGCACGGGCAGACCATCTCGCAGCCCTACATGGTCGCGATCATTTGCCAGGTGGCAGAGGTCTCCGAGGGCGACCGCGTCCTCGACATCGGGACGGGCTCCGGCTACCAGGCCGCCGTGCTCGCCGAGCTCGGCGCCGATGTGCACACGGTCGAGCGGATCCCCGAGCTCGCCGAGCGCGCCCGTGCCGCCTTGACGGCGGCAGGGTTCGGCGGGGTCGAGGTTCACGTCGGGGACGGATCGCTCGGCCTCCCCGAGCACGCGCCGTACGACGCAATCGTCGTCGCGGCCGCGGCGCCCGCGCTCCCGGAGTCCCTGTACGAGCAGCTTCGCCTGCGCGGACGGCTGGTTGTCCCTGTCGGCGACGCCGACGGCCAGAGGCTCGAGGTCGTGGTCCGCAGTCCCGAGGGCCCCGCCGTCGTTCGCTCGGTACCCTGCCGGTTCGTGCCTCTCGTCGGCGAGGAAGGCTTCTAGTTTTGCCCTCTGGAGAGCCGGAGGAGGTTTCCCGGATGGATGGGCCTCTCCACGCCAGCGCCGTCGAGAGCCGGCCGGTGTGCTTCGCGGACATCCGTCTCGGGGTCGTCGTCGACATCCTGCTCGACGACGCCCTCAAGCGGGTGCTCGGCTTCGACGTCCTCTGCGGCGACCGGGCGCACCGCTACCTGCCCCTGCCGGCCTGCGAGCTTGCGGACGAAGCGCTGACCGTCTCCTCGGCGCTCGTCCTCCTCGAGCAGGAGCTCGAGTTCTATCGCCGCCGCGGCCGGGCCCTGACGGCGATCCGGGGCTTTCCGGTGCGGAGCGGCGAGCGGGAGCTCGGGACCATGAAGGACCTCGTCTTCTCCTCCGCGGGCGACCTGAGCGAGCTGCTGGTCGAACGCGACGGCGAGCTGCTTGCGCTGCCTACCGCGCCTGGGCTCGTCGTTGGGGCGGATGCCCTGCGCCCCGCCGTCTAACCTTTCCCATCACGTGGCTACGCGGTCCGACACGGTGACCCGGCGAGCGATGGCGATCTCGGATGCCGCCGGCGAGGCACTGCGGCAGCGGGCGAACTGGTACCAGCTCGCCAGGTTCTGCATCGTCGGCGCGTCGGGCTACGTCGTCAACCTGGCGGTCTTCGCCGCGCTCGTTCGCGGAGCCGACGTTCACTACATCCCGGCCGCCGTCTGCTCCTTCCTCGTTGCCGTCACGAACAACTACACGTGGAACCGCCACTGGACGTTTCGGCACGAGCGCGGCCACTTCGGCTACCAGGGCCTCCGGTTCCTGGCCGTCTCGGCGGTCGCGCTCGGTGCGAACGTCGCCTTCCTCGCCGCCCTCGTCGGCCTCGGCCTTCCGAAGATCCCGGCGCAGGCGGTGGCGATCGTGCTCGTGACGCCGTGGAACTTCGTCGCGAACAAGCTTTGGAGCTTTCGACGGCAGCCCTCCGTCTAGCCGCAGTCCTGGCACTCGCCCTGCTCGTCTCGCCCGCGCTCGCCGGCGCGGCGCCGAAGACGCCCGTCTACGACAGCCACGGGAACCTGATCGAGACGCCGTTCGTGCCGCAGGACAAGCCGGCGCCGGCGATGCTCACCGAGCGGCAGGCGATCGCGGCCGTGCTCGCCGACGACAAGGTCTCCGACTGGGTCGGCCGCTACCCGGCGAAGGGCCTGACGAAGGAGGCGACGTTCGACGACGAGGCGGGCTCATGGTCTGTGAAGGTCTGGTCCGACCTCCCGGATGCCGGCCAGATCGTCGACGCGAAGGTCGACGACGCGACCGGTGAGGTGACCGAGGCGTGGACAGGACCGCAGGTCGCCTGGAAGATGGCGCGAGGCTACAAGGGCGCCTTCGGCCGGGCGATCAACGACCCCTGGATCTGGCTCACCTTCTGCGTCGTTTTCCTCCTTGGGCTCGCGGACTTCCGGCGGCTCGTCTCCGTCCGCAATCTCGACCTGCTCGTCCTGCTTTCGTTCTCCATCTCGCTCTACTACTTCAACGCCGGTGACGTGTTCACCGCGGTGCCGCTCGTCTATCCGCCGCTCGCCTACCTGCTCGGCCGCATGCTCTGGATCGGCGCACGCGGGCGGGGCAGTGCCTCGCGGCCGCTCTGGCCTGCGTGGGTCCTCCTCGCCGCGACGGTCTTCCTGCTCGGCTTTCGCGTCGGGCTCAACGTCCAGGACTCGAACGTGATCGACGTCGGTCTTGCGGGGATCGACGGTGGGCAGCGCATCGTCCAGGGCGAGATGCCGTACGGCCACATGCCGACGGACGACGGCAAGGCTTGCGGGCCGGCCGACTCTGAGGGCTACGTGCGCGAGCATGTGCAGACGAACGGCCGCTGCGAGTCGGCCAACGAGCGTGGCGACACGTACGGGCCCTTCAGCTACCTCGGCTACGTGCCCGCCTACCTCATGGTCGGCTTCGACGGCAAGTGGAACGGCGGCTCCAGCTCGTGGGAGGGGCTCCCCGCGGCCCATCTGACGGCGATCCTCTGGGATGTCGTCGCCCTCGTCGGCATGGGGCTGCTCGGGTTGCGCTTCGGCGGACGGATGCTTGGCGCGACGCTCGCCTTCGCGTGGGCGGCCTACCCCTTTACGCAGTACGTCTCGAGCTCGAACTCGAACGACGCGATCATGCCCGCGCTCCTCGTCTGGGGGCTCGTCTTCCTTACCTCTCCGCCCGCCCGGGGCCTCTTCCTCGGTCTCGCCGCCTGGACGAAGTTCGCGGCGCTCCTGCTCCTGCCGCTCTGGGCCTCGTACCGGGACTGGCGGCGCGACCTCCCTGGCAAGCTCCGCTTCGTCGGCGGGTTCGTGCTCGCCACCGCGCTCTCCTTCTGGATCCTCCTCCTCGAGCCGGATCCTCTCCACGCCGCGCGCGTCTTCTGGGATCGCACCTTCGGGTGGCAGCTCTCGCGTCCGTCTCCGTTCTCGATCTGGGACTGGGACGAGTACCCGGGCTTCCCGGACCTGCACCACGTCCAGACCGCGCTCAAGATCGTGCTCCTCGTCGGCGCCGTCGCCGTCTACTTCGTGCCGCGGGTGAAGAGCGAGCTCCAGCTCGCGGCGCTCTCCGCCGCGCTCGTGATTGGCTTCGAGCTCGTCCTCACGCACTGGTTCTACCTCTACCTGCCGTGGTTCTTCCCCTTCGCCGCGTTCGCGCTGCTCGCGCCCGCCCTCCTGCCCGCCGCGGCGCGCGAGCCGGCCGCCGAGCCTTCCGAGCTTGAGCACGAGCCGAGAGCACTCGTTTCCACGCGCTGAGCCGGCCCACGTCGCGGAGGCGGTCGCGCTCGGAATCGTCCTCGTCACGATCTCCTGGGCGGTCCTGCACGTGGGCTTCTGGGACCGCGACCAGATCGTCGACACGCCCGTCTACCAGCGCTACGGAGAGGCCGTTCTCGACGGGCAGGTGCCCTATCGGGACTTCGCGCTCGAGTATCCGCCGGCGGCGCTCCCGGTCTTCATCCTCCCTGCATTCGCCCGGGAGGGCGACTACGCCGGCGCCTTCGAGCTCGTCATGTGGGCGTGCGCCGTGGGAGCGGTCGTCGCCCTCGGCTTCGCGCTCGCAGCGCTCAGGGCCTCGCCGGGGCGCCTCTTCGGCGGGATCGCCCTGCTCGCGCTCGCCCCGCTCGCGCTCGGGTCGGTCGTCCTCTCCCGCTACGACCTCTGGCCGGCGGCGCTCACGATCGCCGCGCTCGCCGCCCTTCTCGGGGGCCGCGAGCGGCTCGGCCTCGGAGCGCTGGGCCTCGCCGCGGCCGCCAAGCTCTACCCGGCCGTCCTCCTCCCGCTCGCCCTCGTCTGGGTCGCCCGGCGGCGGGGAACGCGGGAGCTCTGGGTCGGGCTCGCCTGCTTCGCCGCGGTCGTCGTCGCCTGCTTCGCGCCCTTCCTCGTGCTATCCCCCGGAGGGGTGGCGGACAGCCTCGGCGAGCAGCTCGGGCGCCCGCTCCAGATCGAGAGCCTCGGGGCGTCGCTCCTCCTCGCGGCCCACCAGCTGGGGCTCTACGACGCGACCGTCGAGAGCTCGCATGGTTCCCAGAACCTCGCCGGGCGGCTGCCGGACACCTTCGCCTCGCTCCAGACTGCCTTCCAGATCGTCGCCGTCCTCGTCGTCTGGGCGCTCTTCGCCGTCCGAGACCGGGGACGCGAGGGTCTCGTCCTCGGCTTTGCGGCGGCGGTGACGGCGTTCGTCGCGTTCGGCAAGGTGCTCTCGCCGCAGTTCCTCGTCTGGCTGCTGCCGCTCGTCCCGGCGCTTGCGGGGGCGGCCGGCCTCGCCGCGGTCGGCCTCCTCGCCGTCGCCCTCGTGACGACGCAGCTCTGGTTCCCCTACCGCTACTGGGACGTGGTCGCGCTCGAGCCGGCCGCCTGGCTCGTCCTCGTCCGCAACGTCCTCCTCGTGGTGCTCTTCGCCCTTCTGCTCGCCGCGCTCAGTCGACGGCGACGCGAAGCGCCTCACAGCGCGTAGCGCGTCCGTCCGCGCCGCACTCGACGACGGCGCCCTCGATGCGCACGTCGCCCTCGGCGGGATGGAAGCGGACGGGCATCGCCGTTCGCATCCGCTCGATCGCGAGCTCGGCCCGCACGCCGATCACCGAGTCGTGCGGCCCGGTCATTCCTGCGTCCGTGATCGCGGCGGTGCCGCCCGGCTGGACGCGGGCGTCGTTCGTCTGCACGTGCGTGTGCGTGCCGAGCACCGCCGTGACGCGGCCGTCGAGAAGCCGCGCGAGCGCGATCTTCTCGCTCGTCGCCTCGGCGTGGAAGTCGACGACGACGATGTCGGCCGCACGCCTGGCTTCCTCGACGAGCTCGTCGACCACGAGGAACGGGCTCGTCGGCGGCGAGAGGAAGAGCGCGCCCTCGAGGTTCAGGACGGCGACCGGCGTACCGTCGTCCGCCTGCTGCACCGTGATTCCCCGGCCCGGCCCGCCGAGGTTGTCGGGGCGGATGACCCGCGCGTTCGTCTTCAGCACCGGGATCAGGTCGCGCTGGCGCCAGACGTGGTTTCCGAGCGTGATCACGTCGGCGCCCGCGGCGAGGATCTTGTCCGCCAGCTTCGCCGTCAGGCCCATGCCGTCGGCCGCGTTCTCGCCGTTCACGATGCAAAAGCCGGCGCCGAGCTCCTCCCGCAACGACTTGAGCCGCGACTCGAGGGCCCGCCGGCCCGGGGGCCCGAAGACGTCTGCGATGAAGAGGATGACCAGCGGAGGAGCTACTGATTAGGGCACGGCGAGGGAGCCCGCCGCGTGCACTTCGAGATGGACGTGCTGGCCGCGGTCCTGCGTGTAGCGGGCGAGCGCCGCCTGCTCCACCGACGAGAGGTCGACGATCCGTCCGATCTTCGTCCGGCCGGACGAGACGACGTCCCCGACCGTCAGGGCCGGATCGGCCCGGAGGTTCGAGAGCGCCACCACGACGCCCGGGTTCCCAGCAGGCTGGATGTCGATCCGCACTCCGTACGGCTTCCCGTTGACGATCTGATCCGTGACGGCCATGACCGTCCCGTCGACCGGCGCGTAGACGTCCGTGCCAGTCGGGGCGCCGACGTCGAGACCGCCGGTGCCGGGGCCGACGCCTCCCCCGATCTGGTAGTAGCGGATGCCCGAGCTCGAGTCGCCGAAGAACCGATTCACGAACCGCTTGAGGAGGCCCGCGTTCGCCTGCGTCCCGATCGGGTCGAGGGCGAGAGCCGTCGCCCCGGAGGCGTGGTAGCCGATCGCCGTCACGCGGCTCTGGTTGACCGGAAGCTGGAGGCGGAGCGTGTCCTGGAGGGCAATGATCTGGGCGCGCGGAGGCCCGGCCGGGAGCAGGCGGCCGGCCGGCGCCGGCCCCGTGTTCGTGGGCGCCGCGGTCTTCCCGGACCCGAACGCGGTCAGGAGGAGGACGACGACGCAGACGCAGGCCACGACCGCCAATGCGGCCGTGCGACGCGCCCGTCGAACCCTCGCACGCATCGCCCTTCGTTCGGCGGCGCGATAGGCGAGCCCGGGAGCCTGGGGCTGAGCCATCCGCGGCACGCTAACCGAGGTGCCCACCGCTTTCAAACGGCTACCCGGGGCCTGCGCCGGCTCGGGGGCGAGCGCCAGGGCTCCATCCGTCTCGAACGACCAGTCCCAGGGTGGCGGACGAAGCCCTACGAGATTTGTCTGCTTTGCAGGGCTTTCTTGTCGCTGATCATAGGGACGGGAAGCAGGTGCCATTGCTAGCCTTGCGGCGTGTCAGCCGTCCTTCGCTCTCACCCTGCCAGGGGCGCCGGACGCTGACGGGCTCCCTCCTCAGCGCCCGCGGGATCACGAAGAGGTACGGGCGCGTTCTCGCACTCGCGCCGGCGAGCATCGACGTCGAGCCCGGCGACGCGCTCGCGCTGATCGGTCCGAACGGCGCGGGAAAGTCGACGCTCCTCTCCATCCTGGCCCGCGCTCTTCAGCCGAGCGCGGGGTCGATCGAGACGCCGGCCGGCGCGGTCCCCCGGGTCGGCTGGGTGCCGCAGCGGCCGTCCCACTACCAGCGCCTCTCGCCGCGGGAGAACCTCGAGCTCTTCGCCCGGCTCGAGCTCGTCCCCGACGCGAAGACGGTGGCCGGCCGCTTCCTCGCCCTCCTCGACCTGCCCGACGACGACCGTCTGACCGCCGAGCTCTCGGCCGGGAACCAGCAGCGGCTCAACCTCGCGGTCGCCCTGCTCGCGCAGCCCGACGTGCTCCTCCTCGACGAGCCGACGGCGTCGCTCGACCCGCGCCAGCGGCGACTGCTCTGGGAGGTGGCCGCACAGGTACGGGGGCGCGGCGGTGCGGTCGTCTTCGCGACCCAGAACCTCGAGGAGCTCGAGCGCTTCGCCACCCGCGTCGCGGTGCTCGTCGGCGGCGAGCTCGTCTTCGACGGCAGCCTGGCCGAGTTCCACACGGCCCCGGAGGCCGACGTCTTCGCATGAGGACGGTGGCCCTCCTGCTCGCGAAGGACCTTCGCACCTTGCGGCGCTCACCGGTCCTCCTCGCCTCCCTGGTCGTCTACCCGCTCGTCTTCGCCGCCCTCGTCGGCGCGGTCGTGCGCTACGCCAGCGACCGGCCGGCGATCGCCTTCGTCGATCTCGACCGGCTGCCCGAGACGCTCACCGTCGGCGGCCAGAGCTTCGACGTCCCCGCGGTTCTCGACCAGGTGAACGAGTCGGCCGAGCTCGTCCCGATGGAGGAGGACGAGGCCGACCGCAAGCTCTCGAACGGCGAGGTCGACGCCGAGATCGTCGTCCCGCGCGGCTTCGCTTCACGCCTACGCGGGATGGCCGAGAGCCCGCAGCTCGTCCTGAAGACTGCGCGCGGCGGCTTCTCGACGCGCGTGGAGCAGCAGACCCAGGCGCTCGTCTACGAGCTCAACCGGCGCCTCCAGGACGCCTACATCAAGGCCAACCTCGAATACGTGCGCCTGATCGTGGACGGAGGCAGCGGCACGTTTCTCGGCAACGACTTCGACGTCGTCGGCCTCGCCCGCGCCGGCGAGATGCTCGCGGAGATCGAGCGGACGACAAGCGACCCCACCGTGGCCGAACGGGCGCGGGAGCTCTCGACCTTCGTCCGCCAGGCGACGCTCGCCCTCGGTGCCTCGGGCGACTCGCTGCGTGCGACCGCCAATCCGATCGAGCTCGAGGTCGACACGGAGGCGGGTCGCTCCTGGCTCCTCTCCGCGCAGCTCCAGGCCTACGCGCTCGCCCTCACCCTGGCGTTCATCTGCGTCCTCCTCGCCGCGGCGGCGATCGCGTCCGAGCGCGACGAGAACGTGATCGGCCGCCTCGCCCGCGGGCTCGTCCGGCTCAGGGACCTAGTCGCTGCCAAGGTGCTCCTCGCCGTGGTCGCGGCGGTCGCGCTCGGCGTCGTGATCGCCCTCGTCTTCGGGATCCTGGCGAGCGTCTTCGACGTCACCGGCGGCGAGCCGTGGCCGCGGCTGCCCCTGCTCGTCCTCGGGCTCGTCGCCGCGGGTGCTGCCTTCGGCGCCTTCGGCGTGCTCGTCGGTGTGATCGCGCGCGAGGCACGGACGGCCGTCCTCGTCGCGTTCTTGGTCGCGCTTCCGCTCGTCCTCCTTGGGCTCCTGCCGGCCGGAACCGTCGAGGCGGCGCGCTGGATCTCGAAAGCCTTCCCCTTCGCGCACGCCGTCGATTTCTTCCAGGCCTCCCTCTACGACAATGACCCCTGGGCGACGCTCTGGCGCCAGGCCGCCTGGCTCGGCGGCCTCGCCCTGGTCTTCGGGGCCGCTGCCCGCCTCGGGATGCGAAGATTCGTGGCGTGAGCACGTTTCCCGCCACCCGCTTGCGCCGCTTCCGTCGCAGCGGTGCGCTGAGAGAGCTCGTGCGCGAGACGCGCCTCGACCTGCGCGACTTCGTCTACCCCCTGTTCGCCTGCCAGGGCTCGGGCGTGGAGAAGCCGCTCGAAGGCCTGCCCGGGATTGCCCAGCGCTCGGTCGACCGGCTCGCGGCGGAAGCGGGAGAGCTCGAGCGGCTCGGCATCGGCGCGGTGCTCCTCTTCGGCATTCCGGAAGAGAAGGACGAGGCTGCCTCCGGCGCCTACGACGAGGACGGGATCGTCCAGCAGGCGCTCCGGGTTCTCTCCGAGAGCGCGCCGGGACTCGTCCTCCTCACTGACGTCTGTCTCTGTGAGTACACGTCGCACGGGCACTGCGGGATCGTCGACGGCGACGAGATCCTGAACGACGTCTCGCTCGAGCTGCTCGCGAAGACAGCGGTCAGCCACGCCGAGGCCGGTGCGCATGCTGTCTGCCCGAGCGACATGATGGACGGCCGCGTCGGCGCGATCCGCGGCGCCCTCGACGGCGACGGGTTCGAGCACGTCCCCATCGTCTCCTACGCGGCCAAGGCGGCCTCGGCTTTCTACGGGCCCTTCCGCGAGGCGGCGGAGTCGGCGCCGAGCTTCGGCGACCGGCGCAGCTACCAGATGGACCCGGCCAACGGCCGCGAGGCGCTCCGCGAGTGCGAGCTCGACCTCGGCGAGGGCGCGGACGCGCTCATGATCAAGCCGGCGTTGCCCTCCCTCGACGTGATCGCGGCCGCGCGGACCCGCTTCGACGTCCCGATCTTCGCCTACAACGTGAGCGGCGAGTACGCGATGGTGAAGGCGGCAGCGGCGCGCGGCTGGCTGGACGAGCGCACGGCCGGGCTCGAGAGCCTCACGGCGATCAAGCGCGCCGGCGCCGACGTGATCGTTTCCTACTGGGCGAAGGAGCTGGCCGGCTGGCTGTCGGAGTGAGTCTCTTCCGGCGCGCCCGGGTGGTGATCCCGGGCGGCGTCAACTCGCCCGTGCGGGCCTGGAAGGCGGTCGGGGCGGGCGATCCGTTCTTCGTCCGCCGCGGCGACGGCGCGTACCTCGAGGACACCGAGGGCCGGCGTTACGTCGACTGGGTCATGTCGTGGGGCCCGCTCGTCTTCGGCCACGCCGACCCGGAGATCGTCGAGGCGGTCCAGGAGGCCGCCGCCGAGGGGACGACCTTCGGGGCGCCCACCGAGCGCGAGATCGAGCTCGCGGAGGAGATCGTCGACGCCGTTCCCTCCGTCGAGAAGGTCCGCCTCGTCTCCTCGGGGACGGAGGCGGCGCTGAGCGCGATCCGGCTCGCGCGCGGAGCCACGAGCCGCGACCGCATCCTCAAGTTCGCCGGCTGCTACCACGGGCATGCGGACGCACTCCTCGCCGAGGCGGGCTCCGGCCTCGCCACGCTCGGCCTGCCGGCGAGCCCCGGGGTTCCCCGCGGCGCGGCCGCCGACACGATCGTCTCCGCGTACAACGACGTGGACGCTGCGGCTGCCGCCGTCGAGCGCTACGGTGAAGGGCTCGCCGCCGTCCTCGTCGAGCCGGTGGCCGGGAACATGGGCGTCGTCCCGCCGGCGCCGGGCTTCCTCGAGGCGCTCCGGGCCCTCTGCGACGCCTCGGGCGCGCTTCTCGTGTTCGACGAGGTGATCACGGGGTTCCGCGTCGCGCGCGGCGGGGCGCAGGCGCTCTACGGCATCCGTCCCGATCTGACCATCCTCGGCAAGATCGCGGGCGGCGGGCTCCCGCTCGCCGCCTTCGGCGGCCGCGCGGAGATCATGGACCGGCTCGCCCCGGCCGGGCCCGTCTACCAGGCAGGCACCCTCTCCGGCAATCCGCTCGCGACGGCCGCCGCGCTCGTCGCCCTCAGGCGCCTGCGCGATCCCGAGGTCTACCGCCGCCTGGAGCAGACCGCGGGGGCGCTTGAAGCAGGCCTCCGCCTTCCGGGCATCACCGTGCAGAGGGTCGGCGCCATGCTGACCGCCTTCTGCCATGCGGGCCCGGTGCGGAGCTTCGCGGAGGCCCAGAGCGCCGACAGCAAGCGCTACGGCGAGCTCTTCCGGCATCTGCTCGACCGGGGCGTCTACGTCGCGCCGTCGCAGTTCGAGGCGCTCTTCGTCTCGACTGCCCACGGCCCGGCCGAGGTCGAGCAGACCGTCGCGGCGGCGCGGGAGCTCCTTGAGCGCTGACGAGAAGGCGATCGTGGCGGCGGGCTACGACCGCGTTGCCGATCGCTACGCGGCGCTCGAGGCGCCGGGTTCCGCCTGGCCGCGGCTGCGGCGGCTGACCGAGCTCCTCGCTCGGCTCCCCGAGGGAAGTCACGTCCTCGACGTCGGGTGCGGCAACGGCCTCCCCGGCCTCGCGGCGATCGCCGAGCGCCATCGCGCCACCGGGATCGACGTCTCGTCGGCCCAGGTCGAGGCGGCACGGCGAAACGTGCCCACGGCGCGCGTGCTGCGCCAGGACGTCAGGTCCTGCGACTTCCCGCCAGGGAGCCTCGACGCGATCGTCGCCCTCTACGTGGTCGAGCATCTCCCGCGGGAGGAGCACCGGGCCCTCTTCGAGCGCTTCGCAGGCTGGCTCCGCCCCGGCGGCTTCCTCCTCTTCACCACCGAGGCCGACGAGGATCCGGGCAGGGTCGGCGAGTGGCTCGACGTGCCGATGTTCTTCTCCCAGTTCGCTCCGGCCGAGACGGCGGCGCTCGTCGAAAAGGCGGGATTCGAGCTCGTCGCCGCGGACGCCGAACCCCAGCTGGAAGGGAACCAGGAGGTCACGTACGCGTGGTTCCTCGGGCGCAGGCGATGAGCGCCGCGCCGAGCATCTGGGAGACCATCGCCGTCGAGGCCGGGCGCGAGAGCGAGCTCTGGGCGGCAGCGCTCCGGCCGGCGGCGGAGCGGGAGCAGCAGGCCGTCTTCTCGCCGCTCGCCGAGGGCCGCTATGCAGTCGGGCTCGAGTCGATCTACGAGGGCTACCTGCTCCACTACGGGCGACCGCGTCTTTTCCAGGCCGACGACCGCGACACGCGCATCCTGCTCGGCGACTATCTCTACGCCCACGGGCTCGTCCGCATCGCGGCGCTCGGAAGCGTCGATGCGGTCGGCGCCCTCGCGGAGCTCCTCTCGCTCTGCGCGCATCTTCGCGCCGAGGGCCTGCCGGGCGACGGGGACGCATGGGCCGCCACGGTCTGCTCGCTCGACGGCGCGGCACTCCCCGACGAAGCGGCCCGTGCGCTCGCCCTGCGCCTGCATGCCGAACGGGTGGAGTAGGATCGTGGCCGTATGACCGCGCTCGCAACAGCCGCTCTCCTCGCCGCCGAGAAGACCCCGGCGGAGGAAGGTCGCGACGTCGTCCTCGTCATGCTCGCCGTCGGCGGAATCTTCCTCGGCGTCGTCGTCGTCGGCCAGCTGATGCGCCTGGTCTCGCACCGGCGGAAGGTCCGCCGCGCGGCGCGACGCGCCGCCTACTAGCAGGCGTCTCTCAGGGGAGGTAGTGCTCGTCGACCGAGACGACGACGCCGTCGCGCACCATGAGCTCGTAGGCGCTCGAAGCGCCCCTGTAGTTGCTGCCGACCAGCGGATTCTTGCGACGGAAGGAGGCGGCGAACCGCTCGATGTCCCCGGCGAAGAAGGTCGCACAGCAGTGCTTCCAGTCGAGCAGCCGGAGCTCGAGGTCGTCGGAGAGCGGGAGCGTCCGCAGCTTCGGGTTGTCGTTGACGATCAAGTAGTCGTTCGGAACCGGCGTCTCGTAGCCGCGCCGTTCCGCTTCCCGGTTCGCCTCCGCGCCGACGAGGTCATAAGCGAGATCGAATGTGAGCGTCGCCGGCTTCGGCCCGAGATCGACAGACTTGATGTAGCCGAAGTGTCGGCCGTCCTCGAGCTCCTGCTTCGGCGTCGAGGGAGTCGGCTCGGTCTCGGACTCTGTGATGGTCGGCATCGTCGTGGACGCGGCCGACGCTGGCTGGGCCGGGAGGCTGGACACCGCGCCGGCCGAAGAGGCCCCCTGGGAGGTGCCGCAACCCGCGAAGACGACCGCGGCGGCGATGAGGGGAAGCGCGAGCGCGGCGGCGATGAGGTGGCGGTTCATGCACGGCATCGTCCGCCGCGAGCACAACAGCCGGCTTGCCGCCGGGTTACGAGTGCGTTACGGGCGCGCCGATAGACTCACAGTCGTGCCCGCAGGCGACCTGCGCTCCTGGATCGACGAGCTTCGCCGCGCCGGCGAGCTGGTCGAGATCGAAGCCGAGGTCGACCCGTATCTCGAGATCACGGAGATCGTCGACCGGACGGTGAAGGCGGGCGGCCCGGCGCTCCTCTTCAGGAACCCGAAGGGCGCGCGGCATCCCCTGCTCGCGAACCAGTTCGGCACGGAGCGCAGGATGGCGATGGCCTTCGGCGAGCCCTCGCTGGACGCGGTCGGCAAGAAGCTCGGGGACGTGCTCGAGATGCAGCCCCCCGAAGGGATCGTCGACAAGGTGAGGGGGCTCGGGAAGCTGAAGCGGCTCGCCGACTCGATGCCGAAGGCCGTGCGAAGCGGCCCGGTGCAGGAGCTCGTCCTCGAGCCCGACCTCGACCAGCTCCCGATCCAGCACTGCTGGCCCGGAGACCCGGCGCCTTTCATCACACTCCCGGCCGTGATCACGCGGGACCCGCGCACGGGCACGCGCAACGTCGGCATGTACCGGATGCAGAAGATCGACGCGCGGACGACGTTCATGCACTGGCAGATCCACAAGGACGGCGCCGCCGACTGGCGCGGCATGGGCGACCGGCTCGACGTCGCGGTCGCGCTCGGCTGCGACCCGGTGACGACCTACTCGGCGAGCGCGCCGCTCCCGAAGCACATCGACGAGCTCATGCTCGCGGGCTTCTTGCGCGGCGAGCCGGTCGAGCTCGTCCAGGCCAAGACGGTCGACCTCGAGGTGCCGGCCAACGCCGAGATCGTCCTCGAGGGCTACATCGAGCAGGGCGAGCTCGGAACCGAGGGGCCCTTCGGCGACCATACGGGCTACTACTCGCCGCCCGAGCCTTTCCCGGTCTTCCACCTGACCTGCATGACGATGCGCCGCGACGCCGTCTATCCGTCGATCGTGGTCGGAGTGCCGCCCGCAGAGGACGCCTGGCTCGGCAAGGCGACCGAGCGCATCTTCCTCCCGGCGATCCGCATGACGGTGCCGGAGATCGTCGACTACGACCTTCCGGTCGCCGGCGCCTTCCACAACTGCGTCATCGTCTCGATCCGCAAGGGCTTTCCCGGCCATGCGAAGAAGGTCATGCACGCGATCTGGGGGCTCGGGATGCTGTCGCTCTCGAAGGCGGTCGTAGTCGTGGACGAGTTCGTCGACGTCCACGACTACGAGCAGGTCTTCTTCCACGTCTGCGCGAACGTCGATCCCGGCCGCGACGTCCTCGTCTCGGAGGGGCCGGCCGACCAGCTCGACCACGCCGCGGCGATGTATTGCTACAGCGGCAAGCTCGGCGTCGACGCGACGCACAAGTGGACGAGCGAGGGGGCGCGCGAGTGGCCGGAGCGGATCGAGATGACCCCCGAGGTTCGTGACCTCGTCGAGCGGCGCTGGAGCGAGTACGGGCTCGCCCCGCCGGAGGCGACAAATGGCGGAATTTCCCAGGTCTTGCGGCAAACGGTACGTCGTTGACACATGCGCGCGAGGGTGTGAACAATGCCGAAGCTTGTGACAGGCGCGGCACTGCGAACGAGAGGTATTAGGTGGCCGACGACCTAGAGCGGCCGGCGTCGCCGTCGCCGGAGGAACCGGAACCGCATCTTCCGCCTGCGACGATCTACCCGTTCGCCTTCGCGAGCGGCATCGCGCTCATCCTCGTCGGCCTGATCATCAACTGGTGGCTCGCGGTCGCGGGCGGCGTCCTCGCCGTCGTCTTCGGCTTCGCGTGGATCCGGGAAGCGACGAGGGAGGTCCGCGCCGCGCCGGAGCCCGAGCCCGCCGCTGGAGAGCCGGTCTCCGAGCTCGCGGTCGAGGAGGAAGGGGTGGAGCAGCCCGAGCGCTACCCGCGGGCGGTCTTCCTCGAGCTCTCGACGCTCGGCATCGGAGCCGCGATCGGCGGCCTCGTCACCGTTCCCGCCCTCGGCTTCATGATCGCGCCCGCGTTCGTCGGCCAGGAGAGCGACGAGATCGACATCGGCCCGCTCGACAACTACCCCGAGCAGCAGTACGTCGTCGCGCAGTTCAACTCGAAGAGCGACCAGTCGCCCGAGGTCGGCCGCCGCGCCGCGTTCGTGCGAAACAACGGCCAGGTGAACGGCGTGCCGAGCTTCACGATCATCTCGAATCGCTGCGCCCACGTCGGCTGCCCGACGCAGCCCCAAGGGCTGCCCGGCGACGCGAAGAAGATCACGACGCCGTCGGGGCAGGTGACGATCACGCCTGTTGCGAGCGTCTCGGGCTTCCAGTGCCCGTGCCACGGAGGCGCCTACGACGCTGAGGGCAACCGCATCGCGGGCCCGCCGGTCCGCGCGCTGGACCGCTACCAGTTCCTGATCCGGAACGGGAGCCTCGTCCTCGCCAAGCCGTACAGCGTCGGCAAGGTGATCGGAACGGGGGCGCAGGCGCAGATCAAGTCCTACAAGGAGCACGATCCCGGCCAGCACGTGGACGGGCTCGAGCAATACCTCTGGCCGGTGGTCCCCTAGTGCCCCATCCAGCAACACACGCCGCGGGGCAGCATCACTGGAAGGGGCACTAGTGGCGACCAGGCCAAAGTCGAAGCGGCAGCAGCAGCTCGAGCAGGCCGCGATGATCCCGGTCGACTGGCTCGAGGAGCGCTCCGGCCTCGTCGGCGGCCTCAAGTACTTCCTCTTCCGCAAGGTCCCGGCCGAGTCGAACTGGTTCCACACGCTCGGCTCCGCCACGCTGACGGCGTTCCTCGTGCAGGTGGTGACCGGCGTGATCCTCGCCATGTACTACAAGCCCGCGCCGGAGGAGGCCTACGCCTCGATCCAGAACATCACGAACGACCTGACGCTCGGCTGGCTCGTGCGCGGCATGCACCGCTGGGGCGCCAGCGTCTTCATCATCCTCCTCTTCCTGCACATGGGGCGCGTCTTCCTGTTCGGCGCCTACAAGTACCCGCGCGAGCTCAACTGGCTGATCGGCGTCATCCTCCTGACGCTGGCGCTCGCCGAGGGCCTCACGGGGTACCTCCTCCCGTGGGACCAGACGGCCTACTGGGCCACCGTCGTCGCGATCAACATCAACGCGAACGCGCCCATCGTCGGCCCGTTCCTCGGCGACTTCCTGCGTGGCGGCGCCGAGATCGGAGAGGAGACCTTAGCCCGCTTCTACTCGCTGCACATGCTCGTGATCCCGGGCGCCCTCTTTGCGCTCATCGGCCTCCATCTCTATCTCGTGGTGCGCCTCGGCATCACCGCTCCGCCCTGGACGAAGGTCGCGGGCGGCTACGAGCCGTCCCAGAACGGAACGCCGGTGCGCAAGGGCCTCGTCGAGCCGCGGCCGCGCGGGAACGGCGCCGTCGTCCAGCGCAACCCGGAGCTCTGAGCCGTGAGCACCGACGACCAGCGCAGGCAGTTCGAGTACTACAAGCAGGACGTCGCCCGCCGCGGGAAGCCGTTCTTCCCCTACGCGATGTTCCACGACACGGTCATGAGCTTCGTGGTCGTGTCGGTGATCATCGGCCTGGCGTCGCTCTGGTACTTCAGCTCGGGCGAAGAGGCGGGCGACGCCGGAGTGCTGGGGCCGCGCTACGCGGCCGAGGCGGATCCGGGGACGACGCAGTTCATCCCGCGGCCGGACTGGTACTTCTACTTCCTCTTCTACCTGCTGCGGATCTTCAAGTGGCCCGAGTCGGTCATCCTCGCGACGATCGGGATCCCGACGCTCCTGCTCGTCCTCCTGATCCTCGTGCCCTTCTACGACCGTCGGCGGGAGCGCCGCATCGCCCGCCGCCCGGTGGCGGTCGTGGCCGCGCTTCTCGTGATCGCCTCGATGGGCGTCCTCACCTACAAGGGCGCCGTCGCGAAGGAGTCGCTCGGGAGCGAAAACGTCGCCCTCGTGCCGCAGTGGGTGGAGCAGCAGGGCCTCTCCGACGCCGGCCACCAGGGGGCGTTGATCTTCGCGCAGGCGGGCTGCATGGGCTGTCACACCTATCTCGGCGCCGGGAGCCCGAACCTGGGCGCGCCGGACCTGACTGCCGAGGGCGCCAAGGGCCGTGGCGAGAAGTTCCAGATCGACCACCTCAAGTGCCCGAGCTGTGTCAACCCGGGCTCGCCCATGCCGCCCTTCACGAACTTCACCGACGAGCAGTACAACCAGCTCGCCACCTTCCTCGAGGAGTCGAAGGGCCCGAAGGGCGGCGGCGGCGGCTAGAGCGCCGCCGCGCGCGGGCATGAACATCTTCCTCGGGATCACGGGCGCCTCGGGCGCTCCGTATGCGGCACGCCTCCTCCAGGCGCTCGTCGGGGCCGGCGCCGACGTTGGGCTCTGCGTCTCTCGAGCCGGGTACGAGATCTTGGCGACGGAGCTCTATCGCGATCCGTCTCTGCCGAATGAGCAGGTGCTCGAGCGGTTCCTCGACGGCGTGGACGGCGTAGCCGTTCATTCCGATCAGGATTGGCGCGCCCCGTACGCGAGCGGCTCGGCCCGGGTCGACGGCTACGTCGTCTGCCCCTGCTCGATGGGGACGGCGGGCACGATCGCGTCCGGGACGATGTCGAACCTCATCCACAGGGCGGCCTCGGTGGCGCTCAAGGAGGGGCGCAAGCTCGTGCTGGTGCCGCGTGAGACGCCCCTCTCGGACATCCACCTCGAGAGCCTCCTCCGGCTTCGCCGGGCCGGTGCGGTCGTCCTCATGGCGGCGCCGGGGTTCTACAACGCCCCCGAGACGATCGACGATCTGATCGAATTCGTGGTCGGCAGATGCCTCGACCAGCTCGGAATCGAGAACGTGCTGACTCGGCGCTGGGGCCAGGAATGACGGCCGGCGTCCTCCCGCCCTCGGACGTGCGGGCGATGTTCGACCGCATCTCGCCCGTCTACGACGCGATGAACCGTGCGATGACCGTCGGCCTCGACCGGCGCTGGCGGCGTCTCGCCGCCGAGGCGGCGATCCGGCCGGGGGACCGCGTGCTCGACGCGTGCTGCGGGACCGGCGACCTCGCCCTGGCCGGAGAGCGCGCGGGAGGGAAGGTGATCGGCGTCGATTTCTCCGAGCGCATGCTCGAGCGGGCGCGCGCCAAGTCGGATGGGGTCGAGTGGGTGCTCGCCGACGTGACGGCGCTTCCATTCGCCGACGGAACCTTCGACGCGGTCACGGTCGGCTTCGGCATCCGCAACGTCCCCGACCTCGAGGCCGGTCTCGCCGAGCTTGCACGCGTGCTTCGCCCGGGCGGCCGTCTCGCCTGCCTCGAGATCACCCGGCCGGACGGTGCGCTGCGGCCGTTCTTCCGGCTCTGGTTCGACGGGCTCGTCCCGCTCGCCGGCAGGCTCCTTCCGGGCGGCGGCGCGTACTCCTATCTTCCGGCGAGCGTGCGGCGCTTCCCCGGTCCGCCCGACCTGGCCGCCGCGCTCGGTCGCACCGGCTTCGACAGCGTCGGCTGGAGGCTCCTGGGTGGCGGGATCGTCGCCCTCCACCGGGGAACGAGGCGATGAACGCGCTCGCCACGATCCGGGAGGCTCCCGGGCTCGACCGCTACCTCGAGCTGCTCGAACAGCGCCTCCAGGACGTCGTCGGCGCCTATCCCGGCCTGCTCGGCGAGGTCGGCGTGGACACGCTGGCGGCGGGCGGGAAGCGACTCCGGCCGCTGCTCGTCTTTCTGTCGACGGCGCCCGGGGACAGGGAGAGCGACCGGGCGGTCGCGGGCGGCGCGGCCGTCGAGCTGGTCCACATGGCGACGCTCGTCCACGACGATCTCCTCGACGGTGCCGATCTCCGCCGGGGGCGGCCGACCGTCTGGGCCGAGCACGGCGAGGCGACCGCCAGGGCCGCCGGCGACTACCTCTTCGCGCGTGCCTTCGCCCAGCTCGCGGCGACCCGCGACGGGGACGCGGTCGCGATCCTCTCCCAGGCGACGCTCGCCCTCGCCCGCGGCGAGGCGCTGCAGCGGCGCCAGGCCCACAGGCCCGAGACCTCGGTCGAGGAGTACCTGGCGCGCTGCTCCCTCAAGACAGGGAAGCTCTTCGAGGCAGCGTGCCTGCTCGGCAGCGGCAACGGCCGCTCGAGCCTCGGCGCGTTCGGGCTCGCGCTCGGAGTCGCGTTCCAGATCGCCGACGACATCCTCGACTGCTGCGGGGACTTCGACACGACCGGCAAGGTGCAGGGCGTCGATCTTCGCGACGGCACGCCGACTCTTCCGCTGATCCTCGCGGCGCGCTCCGACCCGGTCGTCGCGCGGGCGCTCGCGGGCGAGAACGTGGCCGACGCGCTCGAGCGGGTCGCGGCCACCGGAGCCCTCGACGAGGCGCGCGAGTACGCCCTTCGCTATGCGGCGCAGGCGCGGGCGGCACTCGACGGGCAACCGGACTGCGCCTCGCTCGAGGCGCTCACACATATCGTTGTGGACCGGGAGGGATGACGATGGCCGTCGCGACAGGGCAGCGGGCGCTCGACGCGATCCGCGAGAAGGTGGAGGACAACGAGCGGCTCGACTTCGAGGACGCGCTCGCCCTCATGGAGTCGGACGATCTCCTCCAGCTCGGCGAGCTCGCCGACGCGGCGAGACGCGCGCGGGGCGGGAACGACGAGGTCTACTTCGTCCAGAACCTCTATCTGAACCAGACGAACGTCTGCCGGGTGAAGTGCAAGTTCTGCGCTTTCGCCGTCACGCAGAAGCAGGCGGACGCCTACATGTACACGCCCGACGAGCTGGTCGAGGACGCGCTCCGGCAGCGGGAGCTCTCGCGGTTCACCGAGATCCACATGGTCGGCGGGGAGAACCCGCACGTCGACTTCGACTACTACGTCGACATCATCAGGCGCCTGCACAAGGCGCTGCCCGACGTTCACCTCAAGTGCTTTACGGCGAGCGAGATCCACCACATGACGAAACTGTCGGGGCTCTCCCACGAGCGGGTGCTCGCCGAGCTCAAGGCTGCCGGGCTCGGCTCGCTGCCCGGCGGGGGCGCCGAGGTCTTCGCGGAGCGAGTCCGACGGCTGATCGCGCCGGGCAAGGAGCATCCCGACCTCTGGTTCCACACGCACCGCGCCGCGCATGGACTCGGCATCCCGACGCACTGCACGATGCTCTACGGGCACGTCGAGACGTACGAGGAGCGCATCGAGCACCTGCTGCGGCTGCGTGCGCAGCAGGACGAGACGGGCGGCTTCCTCGCGTTCATCCCGCTCGCGTTTCATCCGGCGAACACCGTCTTCGAGCGGCGCGGCTGGACGTTCACGCCCGGCTCGGACGACCTCAAGATGATCGCCGTCTCCCGCCTCGTGCTCGACAACATCGCGAACGTGAAGGCCTACTGGATCATGATGGGCCTGCCGCTCGCGCAGGTCGCCCTCCATTTCGGCGCGAACGACGTGCAGGGGACGGTCGTGCGCGAGGAGATCTTCCACGCCGCCGGCGCGGTCACCGAGACGGAGCAGAAGGTCGACGAGCTCGTCCGCGTCGTCCGGGCGGCCGGGAGGATCCCCGTGCAGCGCGACACGCTCTACAACGAGGTGCGGCGCTGGCCGTGAGGGCCCTGGCGCACACTCGACCCGTTCCGGCTCACACGCGTGCGTCCGAATGGCGTACGCTCGTGCGTGAGCAGGGGGCGGGTTGGGACCCGAATAAGGACGCGCGCGCGTGAAACTCGAAGGGGCGACCCGATGATCCGGCTCGGTCGCATCTCCTACGTGAACATGGCGCCGGTCTTCTTCGAGCTCGAGGCCGACGTCGAGGAGATCAGCGGCGTCCCCACCGACCTGAACGAGCGGCTCGTCAAGGGCGAGATCGACATCGCGCCGATCTCGTCGATCGCCTACGGCCGCCATGCCGACCGCCTGCGAATCCTGCCGCGGCTCTGCGTCTCGTCGGAAGGAGCCGTCGACTCGATCCAGCTCGTCTCGCGCGCCCCGCTCGACCGCATCGACTCGGTCGCGGTCACGCCCGAGAGCGCGACCTCGGCCGTGCTCGTGCGCGTGCTCTTTCCTGACGCCGAGCAGGTGCCGCTCGAGGAGGCGCACGACGCGGACGCGAAGCTCCTGATCGGCGACGCCGCGCTCAAGAGCATGTTCGAGGACCCGACGCCCCACCACGACCTCGGCCGCCTCTGGCTCGAACGAACCGGCCTGCCGATGGTGTACGCCGTCTTCGCCTGCGCGGACCCTCCCGCGGACGGAGTCGCCGCCCTCGAGGTGGCGCTCCTCGACTCGCACAGGCGGGCGCGCGCCGAGCCGGAGCGGCTCGCCCGCGCCGCAAGCGAGCGCTACGGCTATCCGCCCGGGTTCCTCGCGCGCTACTTCGAGAAGCTCCACTACCGCTTCGGCCCCCGCGAGCGGGCCGGGCTCCTGACCTTCTTCGAGCTCGCCTCCGAGGTCGGCGCCCTCGAGCGCGTGCCCGAGCTTCGCTTTCTGATCTCGGAGGCGGTGCAGGCGTGAGCGCGAACGGAAACGGAAACGGCGTCGGCGCGCTCCTCGAGCGCGCGCTCGCCGGAGAGCGTCTGACGGACGAAAACGCGTTGGCGCTCCTGCGCAGCCGCGACCTCGTCTCCGTCGGCCGCGCGGCGGACGCGCTCCGGAACCGCAAGGTCGACCGCGGCCGCGTCACCTTCATCATCGACCGGAACGTCAATTACACGAACATCTGCCACACGGACTGCGACTTCTGCGCCTTCTATCGCCGGCCGGGCGACCGCTCCGCGGGCTACCTTCTTCCGAAGGCGGTCATCTTCAAGAAGATCGAGGAGACCCTCGCGCTCGGAGGCACGGCGCTGCTCATGCAGGGCGGTCACCATCCCGACCTCGGCGTCGAGTACTACGAGGATCTCTTCAGCTCGATCAAGGCTCGCTACAAGATTCACCTGCACGCGCTCTCGCCGCCCGAGGTCCAGCACATCGCGCGCCGGTCCGGGCTCACCCTCCCGGCGACGCTGACCCGGCTTCGCGACGCAGGCCTCGACTCCCTTCCCGGCGGCGGGGCCGAGATCCTCGTCGACCGCGTTCGCGACATCATCTCGCCGAAGAAGACGAAGTCGGCGGAATGGCTCGGCGTAATGCGCGCCGCCCACCGGCTCGGCATCTCCTCGACCGCGACGATGATGTACGGCCACGTGGAGACCCTCGAGGAGCGGGTCGAGCACATGCGCCGCATCCGGGCGCTCCAGGACGAGACGAACGGCTTCCGCGCCTTCATCTCGTGGTCCTTCCAGCGCGACGGCAACCGGCTCTCCGACAAGGTGAGCGACGAGGCGCGGCCCACGTCCTTCGACTACCTGCTCACCCAGGCGGTCAGCCGGATCTACCTCGACAACGTCGACCACATCCAGTCGAGCTGGGTCACGCAGGGGATGAAGATCGGGCAGGTCGCGCTCGAGTTCGGCGCGGACGACATGGGCTCGGTCATGATCGAGGAGAACGTCGTCTCGGCCGCCGGCACGACGCACCGCGCGACGGCAGACGACTTCGTGCGCGCGATCAAGGCGCTCGGAAAGACCGCCGTGCAGCGCGACACGCTCTATCGCGACGTCCGCGTCTGGAACTGAAGAGCGGCTCTCCACCCTTCCGTTAAGGCGGGGTGAGCACCTCTTGTAATCGGGGACGGACTCTGTTTTCGTCCTGAAAGGGTGTTGAGGAAAGCCGTCTTCCTCGCTGCGGCCCTCGCGGCGGCGTTTCCGACTGCGGCCTCGGCGATCCACCTCGCGCCGGGCGTCGTCTACAAGCGGCAGGTGCGGACGATCGGCGGCGCGAGGGTCGTCGTCCACGTGCTGAAGGCACCGAGGCCGGGTGGCCTCTACGACCTGCGGCCGGTGCTCTCGAACGGAACCGTGACGGGGCGCGAGACCGTCAGCTCGATGCAGCGCCGCCTCTCGCACAGAGCGACGGTCTCGGGCGTGAACGGCGACATGTTCAACTGGCAGAGCGGGCGGCCCAGCGGCATCTTCCTGCGCCACGGGGAACTGGCCACCCGGGCCTCGCCCGACCGCTCGAGCCTCGGGATCGGGCTCGACGGACTGCTCCGCACCGACGTGATCCGCTATCGAGGAACCTGGCAGTTCGGCTCCAACCGGCTCCGCGTCCTGCGCGAGTTCAACCATCCCCTCGAAGCGGCGAACGGGGTCGCCCTCTTCTCGCCCACATGGGGCCCCAGGACGCCCCGACTCTCCCATGGGCGGGAGGTCGTCCTCTCGCGGGTCGGACGCGTCGGGCCGAACAAGGAGCTCTCCGGGAAGGTGGTCGCCCATCGCAGACGGACCGGCCGCTCGATTCCGGCGGGCGGCGCCGTCCTCCAGGCGGCGGGCGATCGGAGGCGGGTGCTGTTCGACGAGGCCGAGCTCGGGCACTGGGTCAAGCTGAATGTCGCTCTGACCCCGTGGTGGGACGGTGTCAAGGATGCGATCGGGGGTGGGCCGCGCCTCGTCAGCGGCGGTGTTCCCGTCTTCCAGGCGGGAGAGGCATTCCTCTCCTCGCAGCTCCTGCCGCGGAACCCGCGGACGGCGGTCGGGCAGCTGAGGAGCGGCCGCGTCATCCTCGTCGCGATCGACGGGCGGGTCTCGTGGAGCGCCGGCGTCACCAACACCCAGCTCGCGCGCCTGATGGTGAAGCTCGGGGCCGTCACCGCGATGGCGCTCGACGCCGGCGGCTCGACCACGATGGCCTTCGGCGGGCACGTCCTCAATCACCCCTCCGACGGCCGCGAGCGCGCTGTTGCCGATGCGCTCATGGTCTTCTACTTCGGGATCTACGCACCCCGCCCACGGCTCTCGCTCTACTCCCCGAACGGAGACGGGGTCGCCGACGTGCAGCGCCTCTCTGCGAAGGTCGTGCGCCGCTCGCGCGTCAAGCGGCAGCTCGTCCGGGCCTCGAACGGCCACGTCCTGTGGAGCTCGACCGGGACGAAGCCCGCCGGGACGCTCGTCAGGACGCTGACCCGCAGGCTCGCCGACGGGAAGTGGCGCTGGGTCGTCTCGGCGGTCGATCGGAAAGGGCGTGCAAGCCGGATGAGCCGCAGCTTCAAGGTCAACTCGACGCTCGGCTTCCTGAGGCTGTCGAAGGACGTGCTCCGTCCGCGACGGAGAGGCGGCCGGCTCGGCATCTCGTTCCGCCTCGAGCGAGCGGCCGACGTGAGGGTGACAGTAGTGAGATCCGGGGGCGGGGTCGTCCGCCACCTGGCCGCGACGCACATGGGGCGCGGACGCGTCGCGCTCGCCTGGAACGTGCGGAACGACCGCGGCCGGATCGTTCGGGACGGGCGGTATCTCGTCCGGGTGCGGGCGGCGAACGAGGTCGGCGCCGTCGCCCTGAAGGCGGCTGTCCGCGTCCGCCGCCGCTTCTAGCGCAGGAGCGCGTGTCACTAGTGCCCCGTCCGGTAACGCTGCCTCGAAGCAGGCGTGTATTGCTGGGTGGGTCACTAGACTCGCCGGGATGACGCAGACCATCACCTCGGCGATCGGCGACTACGGCCTGTACGCCGTCTTCGGCCTCATGCTCCTGGACGCCGTCTTTCCAGCCGCGAGCGAGCTCGTCATGCTCTACGCGGGAGCGGTCGCGGCGGGGGCATTCCCCGGCCACGACGTGACTCTGTTCGGAGAGCAGATCGACTCGACCCTCTGGGGCTACGTCGCCATGGCCGGCGCGGGGACGATCGGCTATCTGCTCGGCTCCGTGATCGGATGGGGGATCGGGCGCTACGGCGGCAGGGCGTTCCTCGAGCGCCGCGGACGCTGGGTGCACGTCACACCGGGAAGGCTCCAGCGGGCCGAAGCCTGGTTCTCCCGCTACGGGGACTGGGCCGTGCTCCTCGGCCGCATCACCCCGGTCGCGCGCTCGTTCGTCTCGATTCCCGCAGGCGTCCTCGAGATGCCGCTCGTCCGCTACAGCGTGCTGACGGCGATCGGCTCTGCCGCCTGGTGCTTCGGCATCGCAGGTGCCGGCGTCGCGCTCGGGAGCAGCTGGGAGCACTTCCACGAGCAGTGGCGCTACGCCGACTACGTCGTCGCCGCGGCCGTCGTCGTGGGGGCGGCCTACCTTGTCCTGCGATTTCTGCGCCGCAAGTCCCGGCGGAGGGCAATCGAGAGCCCGACCGAAGGGTAGAGTTGCGCCCGTGGCGATCCCGCTGACGGACGTGAGGGCGCAGTACGCGCCGCTGCTCGGCGAGCTGGAGGAGAGGATCGCCGAGGTGCTCGGCTCGGGGCGGTTCGTTCTCGGCCCCGAGGTCACGGCGTTCGAGGCGGAAGCGGCGCGCTTCCTGGGAGTCGGCCACGCCGCCGGCGTCGCCAACGGGACCGACGCGCTCATCCTCGTGCTCGACGCGCTCGGCGTCGGCCCGGGAGACGAGGTGATCTGCCCGGCCTTCACCTTCTACGCGACCGCCGAGGCGGTCGCGCGCCGGGGCGCAACGCCCGTCTTCGCCGATATCGATCCGGTGACGCTGAACCTCGACCCGGCCGACGTGGCCGCGAAGGTCACCGGACGGACAAAGGCGATCCTGCCGGTCCATCTTTTCGGGCGTCCGCTCGACGTCGGGCTCCTCGCCGGCGGCGCCCCGGTGGTCGAGGACGCGGCCCAGGCGTTCGGCGCAACGGTCGGCGGTCGGCGTGTCGGCTCGCTCGCGACGGCGGCCACCTTCAGCTTCTATCCGACGAAGAACCTCTTCGGGCTCGGAGACGGCGGTCTCGTCACCACCGGCGACGAGGCGTTCGACCAGCGCATCCGGCTTCTGCGCTTCCACGGCTCCCGGGACAAGCGCACCTTCGAGGCGATCGGCTACAACTCACGCCTCGACGAGCTCCAGGCCGCTGCCCTGCGCATCTTCCTCCGGCACCTGGACGAATGGAACGCCGCCCGCCGGCAGGCCGCCGCCCGCTATACGGAGCTCGGCCTCGGCGAGGTGTGTGGGCTTCCGAACGACGAGCCTGGGCACGTCTACCACATGTACGTCGTCCGGACGCCCGAGCGCGAGCGCCTCACCGCCGCGCTCGACCAGGCCGAGATCGGCTGGGCCGCCTACTACACGACGCCCCTTCACCTCCAGCCCGCCTTCGCCGGGCTCGGCTACCGGGAGGGCAGCCTGCCGGAGACCGAGCGGGCCGCCCGCGAGACGCTCGCCCTGCCGATCTGGCCGGCGATCGAGCCCGGGCAGCAGGAGCGGGTCGTCGAGTGCCTGCGCGCCTCGGCGACGATGAAGGCCGCCTGATGCGCACGCTCAACCGCCACCGGCTCTGGCAGGCAGTCGTCGATGCCGGTCTGATCGCACTCGCCTGGTTTCTCGCCTTCAACCTCCGCTTCGACTACGGCGTGCCCGCCCGCTACGAGCGCTTCATCGATGCGGACGTGATCCTGACGGTCGTCGGGGTGAAGGTCGTCGCCTTCATCGCCTTCGGCCTCTACGACCACTGGTGGCGCTACGTCTCGATCCGGGACATGTGGCGATCCCTCCTCGCCGTCACGTTCGGGTCGATCGTCGCGGCGACCGCGGTCTACTTCTGGGACCCCGTCGCCGGCTTCCGCCTTCCGCGCGGGGTGATCGTCATCGACTGGCTCATCCTGCTCGGGCTCGTCGCCGGCGTGCGCCTCGCGGCGCGCACCATCTTCGAGCGCCCGGGACGGCGGCGGCTCGTCGCGCGCCGCGGTCGCGACGTCCTCGTCGTGGGCGCCGGCGACGCGGGCCAGCTGATCCTGCGCGAGATGCTCAAGAACCCGAACCTCGCCTACACTCCGCTCGGCCTCGTCGACGACGACCCGCGCAAGAAGAACCTGCGCTTGCATGGCGTCCGCGTGCTCGGGACGACGGACGAGCTCGGCCACCTTCTCCGCGACAACAGGCCCGACGAGGTGATCATCGCGATTCCGTCCGCCGCCGGCGAGACGAGGCAGCGGATCGTGAACGTCTGCCGGGACGTCGGCGTCCCCGTGAAGACCCTCCCCGCGGTGCACGAGCTCATCACCGGCGACCTCAACCTCGCCCGCCAGCTCCGCGAGGTGCAGGTCGAGGACGTGCTGGGACGAGAAGCGGTCGACCTCGACCTGGCCTCGATCGCCTCCTACCTGACCGGCGAGACCGTGCTCGTCACCGGCGCCGGCGGCTCGATCGGCTCCGAGCTCTGCCGGCAGATCGCCGCGCTCGGAGCCGACCGCATCGTGCTCGTCGACCACGCCGAGAACGCGCTCGTCGACATCGAGCGCGAACTCGCCTTCGAGCGGCACTTCAACGCGACCGTCCCGATCCTCGCCGACGTCAAGCAGCGCGCCAAGATGCGCAGCGTCTTCGATCGCTTCCGTCCGGGCGTCGTCTTCCACGCTGCCGCCTACAAGCACGTGCCGCTGATGGAGGCGAACGCGATCGAGTCGGTACGCAACAACGTCTTCGGGACGAGCGTGGTCGCGGAGGTCGCCTCCGAGTTCGGCTGCAAGCGCTTCGTGCTCGTCTCGACCGACAAGGCGGTCAACCCCAAGAACGTCCTCGGACAGACGAAGGCGGTCTGCGAATGGATCGCGGAGGCGGCGGCCGCCCGCGAGCACAACGGCACGCAGTTCATCGCCGTGCGCTTCGGCAACGTGCTCGGCTCGTCGGGAAGCGTGATCCCGCTCTTCCGGCGGCAGATCGCGCGCGGCGGCCCGGTGACCGTCACACATCCCGAGATGACGCGCTACTTCATGACGATCCCCGAGGCCGTGCAGCTCATCATCCAGGCGGGCGCGATCGGCGAGAGCGGGGAGATCTACGTCCTCGACATGGGCGCGCCGGTCAAGATCATCGACCTCGCCCACAACATGATCCGGCTGTCCGGCAAGGAGCCCGACGTCGACGTCGAGATCGAGTTCATCGGCGTGCGGCCGGGCGAGAAGCTGCACGAGGAGCTCTGGGCCCGGGAGGAGGACGCCGAGCCCACCCGGCACCCGAAGATCCTCCGCTGCACCGGGCTGCCCGTCGACCCGGCCTGGCTGGACGACGAGCTGGGCGAGCTGGAGCGCCTCGTCGAGTCCGGCGAGACCCTCGACGTCGTCAACCGCCTCGGGCAGATGGTGCGGGCGCCCCGCAGAGTGTCGGCGGAGGCGGCTGCGCCCGAGACCGTCTAGACGGGGAGCAGGAGGGCCAGCATCTCGGCGGGGTCACGGCGCACCCGGGTCCCCTCTCCGCTTCGCTTCACGAGCTCGAGCGCACGCGGGTCGGTGAGCGGCCGCAGCCGACCCTCCCGAATGAGCGCCTCGTCGACGCCTCCGAGCCGGCCCCCGTACGTCGTGTAGACGGGGACGCCGAGCGCCGCGGCCTCGCGGTTCATCGTGCCCCCAGCCGAGACGACGAGGTCGGCGAAGGCGATCAGGCTTTGCGCGTCGACGGCGCCGTCCGGCACGATCACCGAGGGGAGCTCGAGGGCGCGGACGTAGTCGCGCTGCTCCTCCGTCCGGGGCAGGACGACGGCCTGGACGTTCTCCTCGCGCCCGAGGAAGGAGAGAACCTGGGGGAAGAGCGGGTTCGACTTGCGGTGGTAGAGCGAGACGTCGGGCGGCGTGCGGACCACCACGAGGATGCGCTCGCGCTCGATCCCGAGCTCGTCCAGCGTCTCCGCACGCGGTTCGAGGTCGGAAAGGTAGTACTCCTCCTTCAGACCGGGGTAGCGGCGCAGCTTGGGCGGATGGACGCCGTAGCGCTCGAGGCGGTCGGGCGGAATCGCGTCGGGCACGACGACGAAGGTGGCCGCGCGGCAGCCGAGCTGGTGCTGCACGGTCGCGAACTCGTAGTCGAAGGTCGTCGAGCTGGGGATGCCGAGCGCCCGCGCCGTCATGGTCAGGTGATGGGAGCCGTGCGCGAGCGCCGCGTCGAAGTCGCGCCCGCGCGCCCAACGGCGCAGCGCCGAGAGCCGGGTGACCATCGTCCCGAGCTTGCCGAGCCGCGAGCGACCGCCGTGCCGCCCGACGAGCTCT
Source organism: Gaiellaceae bacterium (assembly GCA_036279015.1). Lineage (GTDB taxonomy): Bacteria > Actinomycetota > Thermoleophilia > Gaiellales > Gaiellaceae > DATEOR01. The sequence goes on from DASUJY010000006.1 coordinate 41,332, forward strand.
GCCTCGATCCCGTGCTGCTCGAGGAGCTGGACGGTTTGCGCGTATTCCCGTGCCGTCACCTCGACCTCGTCGCCGCGCTCGCGCAGAAGCGTGATCAGCGGCCGGAACACGAGCACATGCGCCGGCGCCGTCATATCGACCCAGATCTTCATGCGGCGACGGCGGTGGGCCGCGCTGCGACCTGCTCGTGCCAGAGCGTGAACGTCAGCAACCCCCAGAGCTGGCGCGAGAGATCCTCCCGCGCGGCGACGTGATCGTCGAGCAGACGCTGCACGGCCTTCGGCTGGAAGAAGCCCTGGCGGCGCATGTTCTCCTCCGAGAGGACGTCGTAGGCGAACGGGACGAGCGGGCCGCGGAGCCACGCTGCCGCCGGGATCGAGAAGCCGCGCTTGCGCCCGGAGACGACCGAGTGCGGCAGGAGCGGGGCGACCGCCTTGCGCAGGAGGCGCTTCTTCGCGAAGCCACGCACCTTGAGCCGCGTCGGAAGGGCGAGCGCGAGCGTCGCGACGACCGGGTCGAGGAACGGGACGCGCGCCTCGAGCGAGTGCGCCATGCTGGCGCGATCGGTCTTCACGAGCAGGTCGTCGACGAGGTAGATGCCGAGGTCGACGTCCTGGAGCCGCGCGAGCTCGGGTGCGCCCGCGGTCTCCGCATAGCGCGTGCGATAGACGTCGAGCGGGTCGGTGTCCCCGCGCCGTCCCGGTGCGAGCAGCGCGGCCCGTGCCTCCGGGGAGAAGATCTCCTTCCAGGCGTGGTGGCGCTCGAGTGGCGGCAGGTGCGCGGCTCGCACGAATCGCTTCGCCCGATAGTCGAGGCTCGCCTTGGCGGAGGAGCTCGGCAGGCGCTCGACGAGCGGGCGCGCGAGGCCCGCAAGCGGCCCGATCCGCGGTGCGAGCTGGTCGGCGACGTAGGTGTAGTAGCCGCCGAAGAGCTCGTCGCCTCCCTCTCCGGAGAGTGCGACCTTCACGTCGCGCGCCGCGAGCTCGGACACGAGGTAGGTCGGGAGGGCGGACGAGTCGGCGAACGGCTCGTCGAAGGCGGCGACGAGCCGCGGAAGGAGCTCCGCCGCGTCGGGCCGGACGACCAGCTCGTGGTGGTCGGTCCCGTAGCGCTCGGCCACCTGGCGGGCGTCGGCGAGCTCGTCGAAGGAGCCCTCGTCGAAGCCGATCGAGAAGGTCTGCACAGGCTCGCGGCTCTCGAGGGCGGCGAGCGCCGCGAGCGCACCGGAGTCGACGCCTCCCGAGAGCAGGACCCCGACGGGGACGTCCGCGATCAGGTGTGCGCGCACCGAGTCGCGCAGGCGTGCCCGGAGCTCCTCCGCGAGCTCGTTCTCGTCCTCGCTCCTGAGCTCGGCGGAGGGCGCCGGCGCCGGGCGCGCATATCGCTCGAGGCTCGGCTCGCCTTCTCCTTCCCAGACGAGCAGGTGGCCGGCCGGAAGCTTGCGCGTCCCCTGCCAGATCGAGAGCGGCGCCGGAATCGAGTTGAACGCCAGGAACGCCTCGAGGGCGTCGAGATCGACCTCGCCGCGCGGAAGGGCCTTCAGCTCGGAGGCGAAGGCGAGGGTCCCGCCCTCGGCCGAGTAGTAGAGCGGCTTGATCCCGAAGGGGTCGCGGGCGAGCACGAGGCGCCGTCGCTTCGAGTCCCAGACCGCGACGGCGAACATCCCGCGCAGCTCGGAGGCGAAGCGCGGGCCGCGTTCCTCATAGAGATGGACGAGCACCTCGGTGTCGCTCTGGGTGCGGAAGACGTGGCCCCGGCGCTCGAGAGTGCCGCGCAGCTCGCGGTGGTTGTAGATCTCCCCGTTCTGGACGACGTGGATCGAGCCGTCTTCGTTGGCGATCGGCTGGTCGCCCCCCGCGATGTCGATGATCGAGAGACGCCGCGCCCCGAGCGCGACCGGTCCGTCCACGAGCGCGCCCGCGCTGTCCGGGCCGCGATGGCGAAGGGTCTCGCACATCGCCTCGAGGGGGCTCGCGTCGACCGGTTTCCCGTCGAGCGAGGCGAGTCCGCAGATCCCGCACATGGCCGAGGAGTCTAGTGACGAGCCCCGCGCAGAAGTCCCCACACCGCGGTGATCGACTGCTTGGTCACCCGCCAGACCGTCGCCACGACGACTCGGAGATAGAGGCCGACCGAGCGATCGGCGATGTACTCGAGGTCGTGGGCGAGCTTCTCCGCCCATGCCTCCTCGCGACCCATGCGCGTCTGCGCGAATCCGGTGAGGCCCGGCCGGACGACGAGCCGCTGCCAGTACTGGGGGATCTCGCGGGCGAGCGCCTCGAAGAACGTCGGCCGGATCGGACGGGGCCCGACGATCGACATGTCACCGCGGAGGACGTTCCAGAGCTGCGGCATCTCGTCGAGCTGCGAGGCGCGCAGCCAGCGCCCGAGCCGGGTCACCTCGGCGGCCGTCCGCACGGAGAGCTCCTCGCCGTAGTAAGGGCCGAGCCGGGTCTCGGCGTCGCGCCTGAGCGTGCGGAACTTGAACATGTGGAAGATCCGGCCGTATCGTCCGACCCGCAGGCCGCGGTAGAGGATCGGCGTCCCGGAGGTGGCGAGGAAGACAACGGTCACGAGCGCGAGCACGGGCAGCGCGACCAGGAGCGCGAGCGCCGAGATGAGGACGTCGAGCATGCGGAGGGCCGCGTCCACGAGCCGCGGGCCAGACCCCTCCCGCGAGAGGCGGGTGTACTGCTCGGCGAGCGACTCGGTCTCGCCAGGCCGCGTCATCGGCTTAGGCGCTGCATAATGATTCCTTATGGATACCCGTCAGCTTGCCGCCTTCTGCGCGGTCGTCGAGAAGAGGAGCTTTTCACAGGCGGCGGAGAAGTTGGGGGTCACGCAGCCGGCGGTGAGTCTGCAGGTGCGCGGGCTCGAGGAGCGCCTCGGCCAGAAGCTCCTCGACCGGTCGGGACGGAGCGTCGAGCCGACCGAGGCGGGGCTTCGCCTCTTCCGCAGCGCCCAGCGCATGCTGGCTCTCGAGCAGCAGCTCTACGAGGACGTGGCTGCCGAGGGCGCCGACCTCCAGGGGACGCTCGAGATCGGTGCATCGACCGGTCCCGGCGCCCATCTCGTGCCGCTGCTCCTCTGCGAGTTCCAGCGTGAGCATCCCGACCTGCACGTCTCGCTCTCGATCTGGGACACCCAGACCGTCAGCGACAAGGTCGCCCTGCGAGAGCTCGAGCTCGGCGTCGTCGGCGCCCTGCGCAGGAGCCGGTCGCTCGAGTTCGAGCCGCTCGTCCGCGACGAGATCGTCCTCGCCGTCCCGCCCGGCCACGCGTCTGCGGGCCGCTCCGTCTCACTCGATGGCCTGCGGGACGAGAACGTCATCGCGATGCAGGAGGGAGCCGGCGTGCGGCAGGTCGTCGACGGGGAGCTCCGCCGCGCCGGCCTTCGCCTCCGCGAGCTCGATCCGAAGCTGGAGCTCGGCCTTCAGGAGTCGGTGAAGAGCGCCGTCGCCGCGGGCTTCGGCGTCACCTTCATCTCGCGCACCGCGATCGAGGGAGAGCTCGCCGCCGGCACGCTGGCCGCCGCGCGCGTGACAGGCCTCGAGCCGGCCCGGCAGATCTACGTCGTCCGCGCGAAGGGGCGCCCGCCGAGCCGCGCGGCTGCGAGCTTCCTCGACTTCGCGCGGAGGCGGACGTCGTGATCGTCCGCTGGGGCCTCGATGCCCTGCCCGCCGTCCTCGCGGAGGCCGGCGTCGCTCGCCCGCTCCTCGTCAGCACCGATCGCTGGCGCGACCTCGATCTCCCGGCGGCGAGCGCCTTCCACGGGGTGAGGCCGCACGTACCTGCCGACTCCGTCGCCGCGGCGCAGGAGGCGGCGGCGGAGGCGGACGGCCTGCTCGCGGTGGGGGGCGGGAGCGCGATCGACACGGCCAAGGCGGTCTCGTCGGCGACCGGCCTGGCCCTCGTCTCGGTCCCGACGACGTACTCCGGCGCAGAGTGGACGCCCGGCTTCGGCGTGCGCGACGAGGAGCGCCGGGTGAAGACGGGCGGGAGCGGGGCGCGGCTCGCCGGGATCGTCTACGAGCCGGAGCTGACCTACGGCCTTCCCGCCGCCGAGACGGGCGGTACGGCGCTGAACGCGCTCGCGCACTGCGCGGAGGCGCTCTACGTCCGGGGGCGGAACGACGAGGCCGACGCCGAGGCGCTCGCCGGCGCGCCGCTCATCTCGGACTCGCTGCCGCTCGTCCTCGCCGACGGCGGCTACCCGGAGGGACGGCGCCTGTTGCTCGAGGGCGCCATGCACGCGGGCGCGGCCCTCGCGGGCGCGGGCCTCGGGCTCGGCCACGCGATGGCGCAGGCGGTCGGCGGCCGCTACGGCATCGCGCACGGCGCGGCGAACGCGGTCTGTCTGCCGCCCGCGCTTCGCTTCAACCTCGAGGTCGCCGCGCGAGAGATCGAGCGCTTCGGCGAGGCGCTCGGCCGCGACGACCCGATCGGCCGCGTCGAGGAGCTCGCGCGCCTCTCGGGCTACACGCTCCTCCGCCATCTCGGCGTGCCGGAGGAGGATCTCCCTGCGCTCGCGAGCGCGGCCGCCGAGCGCGGCGGCGCCAGGGCGAACCCGCGCCCCGCCTCAGCCGATGACGTGCTCGCGCTCTTCGAGAGCGTCTGGTGAGGGCCGGGCGACGAGCCTGAGCTTCTGAACGGCGAGGTCGTCGGCGCCGTAGGCGCGGAAGCGCGGAGCCAGATCGTCGGGCAGGCGCGGGTCCTTCGGCCGCCAGGCCTGCTCCGCCGTCACCGTCAGCCCGGCCTGGGCGAACGCGCGCAGGTAGTCGGGCCGGCGCAGGCGGTTCTGGTAGAGGAGCCGGGAGTTCACGAGCCTCCACGTGCGCTCGCCGTAGCGAAGGAAGTCGTACGGGCCGACGGCGGAGTCGAAATGGGAGAAGTGGTCGCTCAGGTCGATCCGGCAGCTGATTGCACCGTCCGGGCGCAGGAGCCGGCGACACTCGGCGAGAAGCGGCAAGAGCTCCTCTGCCGGCACGTGCTCGAGGGTGCTCGTGCTCGAGACGAAGTCGAGCGAGCCGGCCGGAAGCCCGGTGGCGCGGGCGTCGCGGGGGGCGAGGTATTGGATTCCGAACCGCTGCTCGAGCTCCGCCGGCGACTCGACGGAGGCGCGCCCGGGATCCCGCAGCTCGCGCCCGCCCTCGGCGCGGATGGCCCGGAGCCGCGCGAGGCTCGCCGTGACGAGCGGGAGGCGAACGTTGGGCCGCAGGTCGACCACGACTTGCCGCTCCACGCCGAGCGACCAGAGCGAGAGCGGGACGGCGAGGTCCCAGCCGGCTCCGAACTCGTAAAAGACGGCCTCGGAAGCCGGCCGCCCGGGCCCATGCGCCTCGTAGGCATCGAGGTGCTGGACCGCCCGGCGGAACAGACGCCGGAAGCCCTGCTCGGAGACGGGCAGCGAGCGCGTGACGTGGCGCTGGAGCAGGTAGTTGGCGCGTTCGGGCTGAGGCAGCCCGCTCAAGCCCTTCTGGAGGAGAGCCTTCGCGACCCAGCGCACCGCGAAAGCTTAGTGTCGGTCAGTAGGCTTTCGGCGCGATGGCCGACGACTGGCGTGTGACGATCGACTTTGACGACGAGGGCGACGGGACGCAGCTCGCAGAGTGGCTCGCGGCGCTCGAGCTCGAGGCAGAAGAACGGTCGTCGCTCGGCGACCGTGTCGTCGTCAGCCGCGACGGCGCCCGCGTCTACCTCTACTCGGACCTCGAAGGCCCGGCGCGCGAGGCCCTTCGGACCGTCTCGTCGCGGATCGAGCAGGAGGGGCTTGCTGCCGTGACCGCCCTCGAGCGCTGGCATCCGGTCGAGCAGGCGTGGAGGGACGGTTCGATTCCCATCCCGACGACCGCGCACGGGCTGGACGAGGAGCACGAGCGCCTTCAGCAGCGGGAGGCGGCCGAGTCGGCGCGAAGCGGCGCCGCCCAGTGGGAGGTGCGCGTCGAGCTGCCGGACCACGACGACACCGTCCGGCTCGCCGAGCGGCTCGAGTCCGACGGTGTCCCGGTCGTGCGCCGCCACACGTTCCTCATCGCCGGCGCTGCGAACGAGGACGAGGCGCGCGACCTGGCGGAGCGGGTTCGCCGCGAGGCCCCGGAGGACGCGCGGGTCGAGGTTGAGCCGGGCGGCGGGATGGTCTGGGAGGTCAGTCCCCAGAACCCGTTCGTCCTCTTCGGCGGCCTCGGCGGCTAGCGCCCGGCCCAGCTAGTCGGGTAGGCTCTCCTGGTCGAGGCATGACCTGATCGGAGGCCGCATCGTGGAAATCGAACCGCACGCACCCTACGGCGGCCTTCGCCTGCCCGGCTAGCTCCGCACTCTTCGCGCGTCTCTCCGGGCCGGCACCGCTGCCGGCCCCGTGCATTTCCCCGAGGAACGAGAGACGTGAATCCCGAGACGACCATAGGCCTGCGCCACGTGAAGATCCTGCGCCCTTTGGCGATCAGAGACTTTGCGCTGCTCTGGACCGGCGCGGCGGTCTCGCTCCTCGGCGACGGCGTCTACATCGTCACGATCGCCTGGCAGGTCTACGAGCTCTCCGACACGCCGACCGCGCTCTCGCTCGTCGGAGTCGCCTGGACCCTGCCGATGGCCGCCTTCCTGCTCGTCGGCGGGATCGTCAGCGACCGGTTCGACCGGCGCCGGGTCATGGTCGCCACCGACGCGCTGCGGGCGCTCGCCGTCGCCGCGATCGCGGTCCTCTCGCTCACCGGAGCCGTCGAGCTCTGGCATCTCTTCCTGCTCGCGGTCGTGTTCGGGACCGGGGACGCATTCTTCGGCCCGGCCTTCAACTCGACGGTCCCCCAGATCGTGCCGCGGCGGCTGCTCGTGGAGGCCAACTCGCTCGACCAGTTCATCCGTCCGTTCATGATGGCGCTCGCCGGGCCCGCGATCGGAGGCTGGACCGTCGCCGCGCTCGGCACGGGCGCCGCCTTCGCGCTCGACGCAGGCTCGTTCTGCGTCTCGGCCCTCGCCATCTCGCTCATGTCGAGCGGGCTCCGCGCGCGCCGCGACGCGGAGGAGCCGAGCACGGCGCTCGCCGATCTCCGCGAGGGCTTCCGCTTCGTCCGCGCGCATGCATGGATCTGGGGGACGCTGCTCGGGACGGCCATCTCGCTCCTCGCGTTCTGGGGCCCGGTCGAGGTGCTCGTGCCCTTCCGGATCAAGAACGACCTCGGCGGCGGCGCCGACGACTTCGGGCTGGTCCTCGCCGCCGGCGGCGTCGGCTCCATCCTCGCGGCCGTCGTGATGGCCCAGCTCGGCCTGCCCCGGAAGCACATGACGTTCATGTACGTCACCTGGGCGGTCGGAAGCCTCGGGATCGCCGGGCTCGCCTTCGCGGGCGTGCTCTGGCAGGCGATGGCCTCGTCGTTCTTCCAGCAGGCGCTCTTCGCGTCGGGCCTGATCGTGTGGGGAACGCTCATGCAGACGCTCGTCCCCGTCGAGCTGCTCGGGCGCGTAACGAGCCTCGACTGGCTCGTGTCGACGTCGCTCGTCCCGATCTCCTTCGCCCTCACCGGCCCTGCCGCGGCGGCGGTCGGGGTCGAGACGACGCTCGTCGGCGCCGGGGTGCTCGCGGCCCTGGCGACCCTCGCCTGCCTCTTCATCCCGGGGATGCGCGACACCGAGCGCGGCGAGGCGCTCAGGCTCGCGGCCCACGAGAACGTCTGAGCGCCGCTAGCAGGGCCCGGCGATCGGGGCGTTCTCGTCCGGGCCGTTCATGTGCTGCATGTTCGCGCCGCTCCCGGCCTGGATGCAGTAGGAGAACTCGTCCGCGCGAACGAGCGTGACGCCGAAGGAAGGCGGCAGCTGTGCCTGGGCGCCCACGTAGGTTCCCGCGGTGCTGAACCATCCCTCCAGCACGGGCGTCGCCTGCTGGAGATTGATCGAGGCGCTCACCTGGTTGGCGGCTTCCTCCGCCTGCTGCGTCGCGGGTGAGCTGGGCCCGGTCGTCTGCATGGCCTTCAGCGTCATGTAGCCGCCGACCGCCAGCGCGGCGAGCACGGAGAGGTAGGCAAACGCACGGACCATGCGGTGGTTATCGGCCCTGCACGACCTCGAGTTGAATAAGAAGTCAAAATGCTTGCTATTAGCTGAACGGTGGTATAGTCCGCCCGTGGCGGCCGTCCACCACTTCGACGTGCTCGTGATCGGGAGCGGAGCTTCCGGCCTTGCCTCCGCCGTCGCCGCCGAGCGCGCAGGCGTCCGCGTCGCGCTCGCGACGAAGGGCGCCCTCCAGTCCTCGAACTCCGCGAAGGCCCAGGGCGGGATCCAGGCGGCCGTCGGCGCCGACGACTCGCCGGACGTCCACGCGCTCGACGTCTGGAAGAGCTCGCACGAGACGGCCGACATGCGCCTCGTGCAGATTCTCACCGCCGAGGCGCCGGAGACGATTCGCTGGCTCGAGGACGCAGGCGTCGAGTTCACGCGGGAGAACGGGGGCTATCGCGTCGCGCGCTGCGGCGGAGCGACGCGGAGGCGGCTTCTGCAGGTGGGCGACCGGACCGGGCTTGCGATCACGAAGGCTTTGCGCGAGACGCTGCTCGCCTCGAGCGCCGAGGTCTTCCCCAAGTCGCCGCTCGAGGAGCTCGTCCCGATCGAGAGCGGATGGCGCGCGGTGTGCGGCGAGCACGTGATCGAGGCCGGCGCCGTCGTCCTCGCCGCCGGCGGCCGCTGCTACCGGGAGGCCGGGGAGCGCGGCGAGCTGACGACGAACCACCCGGGCGCCACGGGCGAGACGACGAAGATAGCGCTCGACCTGGGAGCCGAGGCGCGCGACCTCGATGCGCTTCAGTACCACCCGAACGGCGGCGTCTGGCCCGAGAAGATGCAGGGCTATTCGATCCCGGAGACGACACGCGCCTACGGCGCCGTCCTCCTGAACGCGGACGGCGAGGAGTTCACCGACTCGCTCGGCCCGCGCGACGAGGTCTCGGAGGCGATCGTCGAGGAGGTCGCGCGGGGAAAGGGCGTCGAGACGCCGGGCGGGCGGCCCGCCGTCTGGCTCGACACGACCCGGATTCCACGGGCGGACGCGGAAGTCTCGCTCCCGTACATGCTGCGCCGCTATCGCTCCGGCGGGATCGATCCCCTCGCCGAGCCGATCCTCACCTACCCGGTGCTGCACTACCAGAACGGGGGCCTCGTCATCGATGAGCAGGGGGAGACGACGGTCGAGGGGCTCTTTGCGGCCGGCGAGATCGCAGGCGGCACGCACGGGCGCAACCGCATGATGGGCAACTCGCTCCTCGAGTGCTGTGTCTTCGGGCGCCGGGCGGGCCGGGCGGCAGCCGAGAAGGTGGCCGCGTGAGCACGGTCGCCACGGATCTGCAGCGGACCGTCGAGGATGCGGCCGCCCACCTCTACGTGTGGGCGCTCAAGGACATCCCGCAGGACCTGCGCGACGCGCTCGTGGAGGCGCGCGGGCGGGAGACCTCGACGCCTGGCCAGCGGGTTCTGGACACGATCATCCGCAACGTCTCGATCGCGGACGACCGGGAGACGCTCGTCTGCCAGGACACGGGGATCGCCGTCTACTACTGCCGCGTCGGCGAGCGCTTTCCGCTCCATCCGGCGCGGATCTACGAGGCGCTTCGCGACGGGACGGAGCGGGCGACGGTCGAGCATCCGCTCCGCTCCAACACCGTCCACACGCTCACGCGCGAGAACACCGGCCAGAACGTCGGCTACCGGGTGCCGATCGTGCACTGGGACTTCGTCCCGGACTGGGACGGGCTCGACGTCAAGTGCGTCCCGAAGGGGTCGGGCTCGGAGAACATGAGCTTCCTGAAGATGTGCGTCCCCGCCGACGGCGTCGCGGGCATCAAGCGCTTCGTCCTCGACTCGATCGTGGGCGCGGGCGGCAAGCCCTGTCCGCCCGGGATCGTGGGCGTCGGCATCGGCGGCTCGGCCGACTACGCCATGCACCTTGCGAAGGAGGCGATCGCGCGGCCCGTGGGCACGCGCAATCCGGACCCGGAGGTCGCCCGGCTCGAGGAGGAGCTCTTCGAGCTCCTGAACGAGACCGGCATCGGGCCGATGGGCCTCGGGGGCGACGTCACCGTGCTCCAGTGCCACGTCGAGCACGCGGACACGCACATGACGCTGAACCCGGTCGCCGTCAACTACCAGTGCTGGGCCGCGCGCCGCGCAACAGCGCACGTCGCCGCGGACGGCTCGGTCGACTTCGACCGGGAGGCCTGATGCGTGTCGTTTCCAGACACCGGGGTCTGACCCCGTTGTGGATAACCGAAACCGCTGGATCGACGGTTTCAAGCGAACGCACTCGTCCTCTCGGGACGACGGGGTCTGACCCTGGTGTGGAAAGCGCGGTGGTCGGTGGCTGAGCGGCGCGTCACCTTCCCGACCGACGAGGAGACGATCCGGTCGCTGCGCGCAGGCGACTCCGTCCTCGTCGACGGCCACGTCATCGGCATCCGCGACCGGACGCAGATCCGGATCTTCGACCAGGGAGTGGAGCCGCCGATGGATCTGCGCGGCGCGTTCCTTCTCCACACGGCCCCGGGCGTCCGCAAGGTCGGCGCGGGGAAGTACGAGCCAGTCTCGATCGGGACGACGACCAGTGCCCGCATGGTGCGGTTCACCGAGCCGCTCGGCCGCGACTACGGCGTGCGCGCGATCTGCGGCAAGGGCGGCCTGCCCGACGAGGCGATCGAGCCGATGCAAAAGCACGGGATGGTCTACTTCGCGATCGTCGGCGGCGCGGCGGCGCTCGAGACGACCCAGATCGAGGAGATCGAGGAGGTCGCTTGGGAGGAGCTCATGCCCGAGTGCCTGTGGAAGTTCCGCGTCAAGGACTTCGGCCCCCTCACCGTCGGGATCGACGCCCACGGGACGTCCCTCTTCCACGACGTGCAGGAGGCCGCGAAGAAGCGACTGGAGGATCTCTATGCCAAGCTTTGACGGCTTTCTCGACCTGCCCGGCCGCTCGCCGAAGCCGCGCACCAGGGGGCTCACGCACGTGATCGACAAGGGCCTCAACCTGCGCGAGATCGAGGGCCTCTTCGACACCGCCGGCGACTACGTCGACATCGTCAAGCTCGGCTGGGGCACGTCCTACGTCACGCAGAACCTCGAGAAGAAGATCGCGCTCTACCGCTCCTTCGACACCCCGGTCGTCTGCGGCGGGACGCTCTTCGAGGCCGCCGTCGCGCGAGGAAAGCTCGACGAGTACCGGACCTGGCTCTCGGACAACCGCTTCTCGCACGTCGAGATCTCGGACGGGACGATCGACCTCCCGCGCGAGCGCAAGCTCGAGCTCGTCGCCGAGCTCGCCCGGGACTTCGTGGTCATGTCCGAGGTCGGCTCCAAGGACTCCAACGTCGTCTTCGCGCCCTACCAGTGGGTGCAGTGGCTGAGGGAAGACCTGGCCGCCGGGGCCTGGAAGGTGATCACGGAGGGCCGCGAGGGCGGAACGGCGGGGATCTTCCGCCCGACCGGCGACATGCGCACCGGCCTGATCGACGAGATCGTCCACGAGCTCGACGTCGGCGACATCGTCTTCGAGGCGCCGACCACCCAGTCGCAGGCGTGGTTCATCCAGCGGTACGGCGGCGACGTCAACCTTGGCAACATCCCGCCAGAGGAAGTGATCCCGGTCGAGACGCTCCGGCTCGGGCTCCGCTCCGACACGCTGAGGGAGGTGCTGCTCGGTGAGCACGCAGCTCTCACGGACTGACGCCGAGATCGAGGCGCTGCCCGCAGAGGACGTTCTCCTCTGGGCCGCAGAGGAGTTCGGCGAGCGCCTCTGCCTCAGCTGCTCCTGGCAGAAGCAGTCCTCGGTGCTCGTGCACATGGTCTCCGAGCTCGGCCTCGACGTGGACTTCGTCGAGCTCGACACGCACCTCTTCTTCAAGGAGACGTACGAGACGCGCGAGCGCCTGGTCGAGCGCTACGGGCTCACCCTCATCCGCCCGGAGATCATCACGGTCGCCGAGCAGCACAAGCGCGAGGGCGCCAACCTGTGGGAGTCGAACCCCGACCGCTGCTGCCATATCCGCAAGGTCGAGCCTCTCATCGAGGTTCTGCGCCCGTACGATGCGTGGGTCTCCGGTATCCGGCGCGACCAGTCGCCCTCGCGGGCGGGCGCGCGGAAGGCGGAGCGCTCCGAGCGGTACGGCGTCTGGAAGATCCAGCCGCTCGCCGACTGGAGCGAAGAGGACGTCTGGACGTACATCATGGTGAACGACATCCCCTACAACCCCCTGCACGACGCGGGCTACCGGTCGATCGGCTGCATGCCGTGCACCCGGCCGACGAGCCCGGACGAAGAGGAGCGGGCCGGCCGTTGGGCGGGCTCCGACAAGCTTGAATGCGGAATCCATCTCGAGGAAAGGAAGGCATGACGGAACACATCTACGGGCACGAGCATCCCGATTCCGGTCGCACGCGCGGCGGCGGATTCTGCCTCTGGTTCACGGGGCTCTCCGGCTCGGGGAAGACGACGATCGCGCACCTGGTCGGGCCCGAGCTCGACCAGCGGGGCGCCATCGTCGAGTACCTCGACGGCGACACCGTGCGGACGCATCTCTCCAAGGGCCTCGGCTTCTCGAAGGAGGACCGGGACACCAACATCGAGCGGATCGGCTGGGTCGCGTCCCGCCTCGTGCGCCAGGGCGCCGCGGTGATCTGCGCCGCCATCTCGCCGTACGAAGAGACGCGGAGGAAGGCACGTGAGCTCGTGGAGCCGTCCGGTCCCTTCATCGAGGTCTACGTGCGCGCCTCGGTCGACGAGTGCGCGCGCCGCGACGTCAAGGGTCTCTACGAGAAGGCGTTCGCCGGCGAGATCAAGGGCTTCACGGGCGTGGACGACCCGTACGAGGAGCCTGCCTCCCCCGAGCTCGTGATCGATACCGAGGAGCACTCGCCCGAGGAGAGCGCCCAGCTCGTGCTGGCGAAGCTCGAGGAACTCGGCTTCGTTCAGGCGGGGGTGAGCGCGTGAGCACCGTTACCTCGGAGCAGCTGATCAAGCCGCACGGCGGCGAGCTCGTCGAGCGGACGGGCGAGCGGCCCAGTGACGTCGACTTCCTGGAGACGGTCACGCTCTCCCCGCGCGAGCTGGCCGATCTCGACATGCTGGCTTCGGGCGCCCTCTCGCCGCTCGCCGGCTTCATGGGCTCGGCCGACTACGAGCGCGTCGTCGAGGAGATGCGCCTTGCGAACGGATTGCCGTGGGCGCTCCCCGTCTGCCTCGCCGTCGAGCAGGAGCCGAGCGCCGAGCGGATCGCCCTCGCCGACCAGAGCGGCCGTCCCCTCGCCGTGCTCGAGGTCGAGGAGGTCTACGCCTACGACAAGGAGCGCGAGGCGGAGCGATGCTTCCGGACGACCGAGGACGCCCATCCCGGGGTCGCCCGCCTCTACGGCCAGCCGGACAAGTACGTGGCCGGGCCGGTGACGGTCTTCGAGCGACTCGCGCCTTCGTTTCCCCAGCTGCACAAGGACCCGCGCGAGACCAGAGCGCTCTTCGCCGAGCGTGGCTGGAAGCGGGTCGTCGGCTTCCAGACCCGCAACCCGATCCACCGCGCGCACGAGTACCTGACGAAGTGCGCGCTCGAGACCGTCGACGGGCTCATGATCCACCCGCTCGTCGGCGAGACGAAATCGGACGACGTGCCGGCCGCGACCCGGGTGAAGGCCTACGACGTACTGCTCGAGGGCTACTACCCGCGTGACCGCGTCGTCGTGGCGGCGTTCCCGGCCGCGATGCGCTACGCGGGCCCCCGCGAGGCGATCTGGCACGCGATCTGCCGCAAGAACTACGGCTGCTCCCACTTCATCGTCGGGCGCGACCACGCGGGCGTCGGCGACTACTACGGCACCTACGACGCGCAGCTCATCTTCGACGAGTTCGAGCCGCACGAGCTCGACATCGAGCCGATGTTCTTCGAGCACTCCTTCTTCTGCAAGGTGTGCGGCCAGATGGCGACCGCGAAGACCTGTCCGCACTCGGGCGACGACCACGTCTTCCTCTCGGGGACGAAGGTGCGCGCGCTCCTGTCGGAGGGACAGCTGCCGCCGGCGGAGTTCTCGCGGCCCGAGGTCGCGGAGATCCTGATCGAGGCCTACCGGAACGCGTAGCTAGGATGGCGCGGCAGTGGGTCGCGTCGGCCTCGTTGCTCTGTCGCTTGCGCTCCTCGTCGGGAGCGCCGCGGCGTTCACGCGGACCGAGAAGCTGAAGCTCGAGCCGTCCGCGGTCGCGAAGCCGAAATTCGAGCGGAAGCTCTATCCGAGTTGCGGCTGCCGTGACCGCCGGGCTCGGTTGAGCGTGCTCTTCAGGCGCCCCGTGCAGGTCGACCTGTCGATCGTCGATGTCGACGGCGCCCACGTGGCCACGCTCGCGCGAGGGAAGCACTTTCTGGCGGGGCGCAGGGCCTTCCGCTGGAACGGCAGGAACGATGCGGGAGAGGTGGTCGCCCGAGGGCGCTACCGGCTCCAGATCCGGCTCGTCGACGATCGGCGGACGATCCTGATTCCCACGACGATCGTCGTTCGGCCGACCGCGAGCCCGTAGCCCCGCCGGGCGCGCGAGCCTCGACATTTGCGCTGCTACGATGGGCCACCGTGCGCGTGAGCGCAGCCTGTCAGCTGTCAAACGAGCGTCGGAGGTCTGTGTGCGTGTCCTGATCCTGGGAGGAGACGGTTTTTGCGGATGGCCTACGTCTCTTCATCTCTCGCAGCGCGGGCACGACGTAGCGATCGTCGACAATTTCGCCCGCAGGAATGCCGACATCGAGCTCGAGGCCTCCTCGTTGACGCCGATCGAGACGCTCGGTACGAGGCTGGCCACCTGGCGTGAGCTCACCGGCCGCGAGATCGAGTTCCACCGGCTGAACGTCGCCGAGGACTACCGCGACCTTCTCGACCTTCTCTCGGCGCTTCGCCCGGACGCGGTCGTCCACTTCGCCGAGCAGCGCGCCGCGCCCTACTCGATGAAGAGCTCGTGGCACAAGCGGTACACGGTCAACAACAACCTGAACGCGACGAACAACCTCCTGGCCGCGATCGTCGAGTCGGGGCTCGACGTGCACGTCGTTCACCTGGGGACGATGGGCGTCTACGGATACGGCACCGCGGGCGTGAAGATCCCGGAGGGCTACCTCCGCGTGCAGATCGAGAGCGACGAGGGGACCTTCGTCGAGCAGGAGATCCTCTACCCGCCGAACCCGGGCAGCATCTACCATATGACGAAGACGCAGGACCAGCTGCTCTTCGCCTACTACAACAAGAACGACGAGGTTCGCGTCACCGACCTGCACCAGGGAATCGTCTGGGGAACGCAGACCGAAGAGACGCGGCTGGACGAGCGACTCGTCAACCGTTTCGACTACGACGGCGACTACGGGACCGTCCTCAACCGCTTCGTCATGCAGGCGGCGATCGGCTACCCGCTGACCGTGCACGGCACGGGCGGCCAGACGCGTGCGTTCATCCATCTCCAGGACAGCGTCCGCTGCATCCAGCTCGCCGTCGAGAACCCGCCGCAGGCAGGTGAGCGGGTGCGGATCTTCAACCAGATGACCGAGACGCACCGCCTCATCGACCTGGCGGAGCTCGTGTCGCGCCTGACCGGCGCGTCGATCGACTTCGTTGAGAATCCTCGCAACGAGGCTGCGGACAACGACCTTTTCGTCGAGAACCGGCAGCTCCTCGACCTGGGGCTCGTTCCGATCACGCTCGAAGACGGCTTGCTGACCGAGGTGGCGGAGATCGCGCAGAAGTACGCGCACCGGTGCGACCGCACCAAGATTCCCTGCCGGTCGTACTGGCGGCCTCGCCGCGCTCCAGCGGCCGAAGGCGCCGAGCAGGCGGTCGCGAGCTCCGACGGGCATGCCGACAACGACGCGGCAGCGGTCGAGGATCTCGACCGACCGGCCGTCCGCTAGAGCAAATTCCGGCTCGGATCCTCGTCACCGGCGGCTGCGGCTTCATCGGTGCCAACCTGGTGCCGAGGCTCCTCGAGCGCGGGGCCACGGTGCGCGTGCTCGACAATCTCAGTCGCGGAAGCCGGGACCACCTCGCCGGCCTCGACGTCGAGCTCGTCGAGGGCGACATTCGCGACGCCGACGTCGTCCCCCGCGCGCTCGACGGGTTCGACTCCGTCGTCCACCTGGCCGCGTCCGGGTCCGTCGTCGAGTCGCTGGAGGACCCGTTCGAGAACTTCGACGTCAACGCGCGCGGGACGCTCGTCCTCCTGCGCGCCTGTGCGGCGGACGGAGTCGAGAAGTTCGTCTTCGCGTCCACGGGGGGCGCCCTCATGGGGAACACGCCCCCGCCGGTCGACGAGACGACGCTTCCCTGGCCTATCTCCCCGTACGGGGCGAGCAAGCTCTGCGGCGAGGCCTACTGCCATGCCTTCGCAGGATCGTTCGGCCTCTCGGCCGTGGCCCTCCGGTTCGCCAACGCGTACGGCCCGGTCTCCGCTCACAAGAAGGGCGCCGTGACGACGTTCATCAAACGCGCGCTCCGTGGGGAGCCGCTCGGCATCTACGGCGACGGCACCGCGACGCGGGACTTCCTCTACGTCGACGACCTCTGCGACGGGATCTCCGCCGCGGTCGACGCGCCGGTCGAGGACGACGTCGTCCACCTCGCCTCGGGCGAGGAGACGTCGATCGAGGAGCTTGCCCGGCTCGTCCTCGAGCTAACGGGCGCCACCGACGTCCCCATCCGCTACGAACACCGCCGGCGCGGAGAGGTCGAGCGGACGTTTGCGACGCCGAAGCGGGCAGCTGAGCTGCTCGGGTTCGCTCCCAGCCACTCACTCCGCAGCGGGATGCAGAAGACCGTCGAGTGGTTCCGCGCGCACGCGGGCGGTTAACCGCCTGTCTGCGGGCGGCGGCGGGTCAGTACCCGTAGAGCTCGAAGTCGGTCGCGTAGATCTCGCGCACCTTGTCCAGCAGCCCTGGGCGGCCGTCGAAGAGGCTGCCGTCTCGCTTGGTCCTGTTCCGGATCGGGACCGGTGCATCCGGTAGCCCCGTCGCCTCACGCACCCGCGCCAGGTCGGCATCGAACGTCTCCAGCCGGCCGACGAGGTCGTACTCGATGAGCGGGTGCATCAAGTTGAAATGCTGCGGCCGCCAGTGCGGGTCCATCCGGATCGGCTCCTCGGCCTCGAGCGCAGCGACGAACTGGTCGAACGTCAGTTCCTGGTCATGATCCTTGGGCAGTCCGAGGACCCGCCGAATCTTCCTCCGCCACCGGTCGTTCTCTTGCCGCACGATCTTGTCGAGATAGGTGGACTCGACGCGGGGGATCGGATGCCGGACGAAGGTGAATCGGAATGCCTCACCGGACAGCATCCCGGTCACCGCGTTCCAGCCGAGGTCTTCGGGCCGGGGAAGTGCGTGGTGTCGGTGAATGTTGCGAACGGTGAAGTCGTAATCATGGGTGTGGATGCGGTGCAGCCACAGCAGGATGGACGACGTCCCCCCCTTCGCGTTCTTGACGTAGATGCAGCCGTATTCCGGCAGCGGCATCAGGCGCGCGGCGACGTTGCCGCGCGGGAAGTAGCCCTCAAGTGCCTCGCGAGTGACTTCCACCGGCGATTACCCTAACGTTGGTTCGACCGCGGGGCTTCATGGACGTCGAGAACTGGCAGGCAGCACAGTTCCAGGGGGGCTCCGACGCAAACTGGAGGACCGTGTACAGGCTGAGCTACTCGCAGTTCGGTGAGGACATCACTGCGGCCAATCTGCTCCGCAACGTAGACGTCGGTTTCTACGTCGACATCGGAGCGCATCACCCGTTGCGGCACTCCAACACTGCCCTCTTCCACATTCAGGGCTGGCAAGGCATCAACGTCGAGCCGATGCGTCGCGGCATCCGCCTGTTCGAACGACACCGCCCGCAGGCGATCAACCTGCACGCTGCTATCCACAACGAGGCAGAGTCGGTCACCCTGTACAAGTTTCGGAAGGGACTCGTCAACACGATCATCGAGGGGCGCGCCGAAGAGCTGAGCGCGAGCAAGGAGAGCGAAGGCCAAGAGGTGGTCAACGCGCTGAGCCTGAACGACCTCTTCGAACGACATGTCCCGCATGGCGTCAGAGTCAACTACCTAACCGTCGACGTCGAGGGGTACGACAGCGAGGCAATCGTCGCATTCGACCTGGACAAGTACCACCCGGACGTCGTGTGCGTCGAGATCCACCGCCCCGACATGATGGCGCTCGGCGAGAACTCGGTCGTGAAGCACATGTTCGCTCACGGCTACCAGCTGTACGCGATCAACGTGTTCTCCTTCACGTTCGCGAGTGTTCGAGCCGCGAAGGAGCACCTCCGCGTCCCGCGGGTGGGACGGCTCCACGAAGTTACGATGCGGGGCGCTCGAGGGTCCTGAGGACACGAGGTTGCCGCTCACGGGCCGGCAAGGTCGCGAACCCGGTCGATCGCCATCTCCGGGAGCGATCGGACGATCGACTTGCGGGTGTTGCTTTCGACGACGAGCGAGAAGTCACGCCGTCGTTTGAAGATGATCGTGTCCTGCACGACGACGTGACGCCACCCCCGCGACAGAGTTTCGATCGCGAATTGCCAGTCCTGGTACGACAGGCCGTTGGGGATGTCCCGGTGAACGTACGGCACGGCCAGGTGCGCCTCGCGCGGGGACATGCACAACGAGTCGTAGCAGTTGCGCACGTACAGCATGTACGGGCTAAATAGGGGTGACGCGGAGTCGACGTTCACTCGGATGGCCGTCTTCGCGTCGAAGAGGACGTTGAGCTCCGGGTGGGCGATTGCGGGCTCTTCCCGCCCCGCTGCAGCGTCGAGGACCGCGATCCCCTCGGCCAGCCAGTTCTCGCTGAAGAGGTCATCCGCGTCGAGGAAGGCGATGTAGCGCCCCTTCGTCTGCGGGACGATCGCGTTGCGGACGCGGCCGAGGTCGCCCTCGTGCATCTCCCAACGCTCCCAGTGGTCGAACCGCGGCTGGTGGAAGTAGTCACTGGTTGCCGGGGTCGCGTTGTCCAACGCGACGATGGTCTCGACGGTGTAGTCGCGGCCCCGGGCCTCGGCCACCGCAAGGTCTGCAGACTGCATCGTCGGACCGCACAGCACGGTCTCGTCGTGCGCGGTCACGACCACGGTGAGGTCGATGTCGCTCATGCCTTGCCCTCACCCTCGACGAGCAGCAAGCCGGTTACTTCCTCGGCGAACGCGGCCTCGGAGCGCTCACGCAGCAGGCGCTCGCGCAACGCAAGGGCCCGCCGTCGCGCGCCCGCCGTGTCCGCGAGCACCTCTCGGATGGCCTTGACGAACTCCTCGGCGTTGCCGATCTCGGCCACCGGCCATGCGTCCGCCTCGCTCAGAACCTCTCCGGTCCCGCCGACGAGTCTGCCGACGATGGGGACGCCGGTCATGGCCACGTCGAGCAGGATCGTCGGCACGCCGTCCCAGGCAGACGTGTAGAGCCACACGTCTGCTTCGCCGAGCTCCAGGTCTGTGAAGGCGGCGTAGCCGCCTTCGATCCTCACGTTCTCGGGCAGATGCTTGAGCCTTCGACGCTGCAGGATCTGCTCGCCCCACAGCCGGAATTCGACCTCCGGCATGAGCCTGGCGATCTGAAGGACGAGGTCGATCCCCTCTTTCCGCCCGCCTGACCGCGCGGCCCAGAAGACAGTTGGCCGATCCGAGGAGCGCGACGAGACATCGGGGGACGCCAGCGGCAGGGTCGGGTCGACCGGGGCGTGGAAGATCCGGATCTTTTCGCGCGAGCCGGGGTCCAGCTGGTAGATGTCATCGAGCCACTGGGCGAGACGCTCGCTGTCGGTGATGATGTTGGTGACCTGGTCGAACAGCCGGTAGAACTGGATGCTCGGCCAGCCGTACCAGTCCCCGATCTCGGTCGATTCGTTGCCGAAGAAGATCGGGAACAGACGCTCGGTTGCCGCAAGGGCACTGCCGTACGTACGCATCGCGCGATGGAACGTGCCGGAATCGATGTTCACGATCGATTCGGCGTGGAAGGACCGCACGAGCATCACCAGGGTGTGCTCCTGCCACGCCGCCTCCATGTCGGCGACCTGCGCGGCGAAGTCGACCCCGCGCACCCCAGCGGGAAAGCGGCCGGCCGGCGGGACGCCGCCACCGTCGGTGTAGATGACGACGATCTCTTCCGCCGCGATCTGGCTTGCGAGGGCATGCGCGATCTGCGCTTCCATGCGCCGGTCGCCGCCCGAGCGGGCGCTGTCCACTACCAGCAGCACCCGAGCGCGACGGAACCTGGCTTCAGCGTGGGAGGCATGCAGCGCCGCCATCTGCCTCACCGTGATCGCGGTAGTCATGGGAACGAGGGAAGGCCGGGAGCACTCCGGCCACGCGCCGGCGACGAGAGGATCGATCTCGGCGGCTCGGGCGAACATCTCGCCCAGCTTTCCGGTGCGAAGCCGCCGTTGCAGGTCTGTCCGCCTCTCGACCAGCGCATCGACCAGCTCGTCCGGCGCGAGATCCAGGACGTTCGCCATCCTCTCGATCTCCGGAGCCGGATCGGCGATCTCGCCCGCACCTCTACCGTGCTTGAGCCACGCGAGGTAGGGGTGCTCGCCACTCTCCCGCCTCTCCGGATAGCGCGCGAGATACGCGGCCATGGAGAAGTTGATGTCAGGGTTGTTGAGGGCCTCGACTCCGTTCCGTAGGTAGACGCCGACGGGATCGTTGGAGGTGACCCTGCTCTTCAGCAAGGCCTGAAGCACGAAATTGACGTGGTCGAAGTTGTCGCGCAGAAGGTCGTAGTCCGGATTGACGCCGAGCGGCTTCTGGCGCCGCTTGAGCTCGGCGACGAACTCGTCCAGGTCGGGACCGAGGTTCGTCCGCTCGACGACGACCTCCGGCGGCGGATTGCCGGGCTTCCGCCTCGCCCCATCCGCCCGCTTCGCCATGTGCACCGCGCGGGAGGCGGCCCGGCGTACAGTCCGGGATCCGCCGGAACGCTTCAACAGACGCCTCAGCGAGGCCCGAGTGGACTCGTTCGTCGGCCTGTTCACCGACGCCTCTTTGTGATCAGGACGTTGGTCACCTGCTCAGCCGTCGACGAACACGGAAGAGCAGTCGCCGCCCCTTCCCGAGCTTGCCATGGAGTCCGGCCACGGCAGCGTCGTATGCGGATGGCTTGACCCAGTCATCTCGCTCCGCGTCGTAGCGCAGGCGAGCCTTGAGATCGGCAACGGACAACGGGCTACCGGGCAGTGGGATGTTGGTCCGGCTGACTCGGACCGAGATCTCACGATCGCCACTGCCATACCCGAGGTTCAGCACGTTCGCAACGTTGAACTTGAATCCCAGGATCCGGCCGTCAGCGGAGAGATCCTTCCGCTCGATGGCCGGCGCCTTGAGCGACACCAACTCGTCGCCGATGTACAGCGAGATCTGCTCTCTGGAGTGCTCGGACTCGACCCGGCACCAGCCGAGCATCCACCCGTCGGAGAGCGTTTCCACTTGTCCCTCGGCCCCGGCCGCGGGGAGCAGCTCGCTGGTCGCCGAGGTGCCGGCCGCCATGACGTCGACGACACCGAGAGAGCGCACGAATCCGACGTGAGGATCTGAATCGGGGCTCGTGACGACGAGCTCCACTTGCCGAGCGACGCCGCCACGAGGAGCGAGGGCCTGGACGAGATCGAAGGGCAGCTTGCGCACCCCTTCCGTCACGCGCTGGGCCAGGTGTGCCTGAGCAGCCTCGAGCCCGTCGAGCGAGACCTCGAACACCGTCGTTCCGCCCGCGAGAGCAGCAAGTCGCAGGCCGGTCGCGCGCACCAGGTCGTACATCTCGGACGAGACCTTGAGATACGCACCCGAGTCGGATATGTCCATGGCCCTGATGTCCGCCGTCTCGAAGAAGGCGGGCCGCTCCAGCGACGCTAGGAGCGTGGCCATCCAGCGGTCCGAGCCCCAGGAACGCCGCGGTAGGGGCGCCGGCCTGGAGAAGTAGAACTCGCAGCTCACGCCCAGGCGCTCCTCGGCCTCGGCAACCAGACGCCGGTAGAGCCCGTTGTAGAACTCGTCGGTGGCGGTCTCCCAGGGCTTGATCCTGCCGGAGAAGTGGATGAGGCTCGCGTCGGCGGAGGCGTACTTCCGCTCCATCAGGGAGCCTTCGAGGCAGCGTTCGGAAACGTAGAACTGGGTCATGTAGTTGTAGGTGCTCTCCAAGCGGTGCTTTCGACCCGAGAAGGCGATGTTCAGTGCGTCCTGGTCACGCTGCTTCAACGCGCGGCCGTACATCACGACGAGCGCTCGCGCCCGGAGAGCCAGCTCCCGGAAGTCGGGGTTGTCCAGGTCGAAGATGAGCACGCCGCCGTTCAGGTACTCGAGTGGGTCGCCATCCGTGATGCCCAGCAGTCGGTTCCGCTGCTGGATCGGCACGAGGGTTGGGTCAGCCTCGAGCCTCAGCGCTGCGCTGTCGGGCACACCGGCCAGGCAGGCCTCGCCGAGGTCCAGCTCGAACAGCTCCGTGAAGTCCCGGGTGGCGAGCACGTCGCCGTCGAGATAGACGGTTCGCTGCGGCGGGAGGTAGTCGATGAGATAGGCCCGTCCGAAGGTAGCCCGCTTCGCGTCCTCCGTCCCCACGTCCTGATCGAGGTCGGTGGTGACATGGTGGACCCTGACCTCGACATCGAACCCGGTGTGCTCCAGGCTCCGGAGACGCGCCACGTCGGCAGCGACCAACCCGTCTCCGAGAACGACGAAGCGCACGCTTCCCTTGTCGCCGATGCGGTGGAGCACCGAGGCCATCGTGGCGAAGGTGGGCCTGACGAATCGCTGGTCGCAGACGAGAGCGAACTGGTAGTCGACCCTCTCGGCGAGCGGAGGAAGACGGCGCAGCTTTGGAGCGGCGGGCGCCGTTCCGTTTGGCATCGGCGTCAGCGGCCCGACGAGCAACTCGCCCACGTCTACCCGTTCGAGTTGGCCCTCGCCCTCGAGCACGGCCTGCGCCTCACGGTCCAGCGAAAAGAACCGACGGAAGAATTCCTCCTGCTCCTCGGGCGGCTGCCGCAGCACATGGGCGAACAGGCGCTCCAGCGCCCGGCGCCTTGTCCGCAGTCGCGTCGCCAAGGTGCCGCCGTCTAGACGGGCGGCCCACTTCGCGTTCCACGTCGCGAGACTGCCACTGTCGTAGTGCAGGACCGCACCGCTCGTGCGTCCGTCCACGGCCCTCGCCGCCAGGGACCCGGTTCGGGGGCGATGCAGATTGATCTCACCCGCGGTCAACGGGAGCCGGTACATGGTCTTCCCGTCGTCGTAGCCCATCAATCCGTTGCGGAGGAAGGATGCCCGCCAGCCGAACGCCTGGCTCCGGCTGGCGCCTGGATCCCAAGACCCCTGGAGCGCCAGTTTGGCCGCGAAGGGCTCCGACGTGGTGTCCCCTTCGGCGTACCACATCTCTCTGACCGGGAGCGTGATCGCGGATGCGTCGGCGAAACGGCGGGCGACCTCGGCGAAGGGCTCCGAAAGGGCGATCAACTCGTCGGCGTCGATGAATGCGAGGTAGCCGTGCCCATCTCTCGTCGCCCGACGGGCCATCCAGCGGAAGGCGTCGATCTGCTTCCGCTCCACGTTCTGGCTGGCCGCCGGATAGAAGCTCTCCCAGGTTGCTTGATCGATCGGGTGCCACTCGATGCGAGCGTCAACCGGGAGTGCCGACACCAAGTTTCGATCCGGGCGGTCGAGCACCACGTAGAGCCGATCTGCGCCCGCGTTGAGGTGAAAGTTGCACCACTGGAAGAGCTGGCTGGGCTCGCCCCTGAACATGGTCGCGACAGCCATGCCGGCGAGTGACTGGGACGGGGCAGAGATCGAGGTCGGTTCGACTACCTCGCTCATTCAGCGGAGCCGCTCTCCTGCGCCGACTTCCGAGCCTCCTCACACAGTGAGATCACCCGGTCGACGTAGTCGACGACCTCCGGGCCGGTCGGCGGGCTCGTTGCCGAATTGCCCGGCGCGGTGCCGAACCGGAAGCCGGGCACAGGCTCCTTGAACCACTCCGCCTCGATGCGTTCGTTGATCGGAGCGCACAGCGCCTGGATTCCCTCCCTCATCTCACGCGTCATCAGCTCGAGGTCGCCGTCCGGGGCCGCGGCGTAGATCGACCTGGCGGTGCGGTTCCTCACGTCGCGATTGTCCAGGCGATAGGCGTTGAGGATGCGCAGCCCGAGCGTGTCGATGGCCCGCACGCTCTCGTAGCGCGGCACCGGGATCGACTCCGGGTTGTCCACGAGGGAACCGCGGACGCCTGCAATCTCGAGGAGACGGCTGCAAATCGCCGTGCCCCCCGGGAGATCGTCGAAGGAGAGGACGTGGAAGCTCTCCGGGCCGACCAGATCCCGCCAGGGCGAGAACCGCGTGTGGAAGTCCAGGAGCTTCGGCCCCATCTGCGCAAGGAACTCGTCGAACGACCGCGTCTCGAACCTGCCGTACTGGTCGACGTTCTGCTTGTAGTAGCTCTCGATCCACGCGTCTTGTCGTCTGAGCACCAGGACGACCTGCACCCTGCCGAACGCGCCGAACCTACTGAGGTGCTCCTCTGCGCTGGTTCGCGGTAGCGTGAAGTCCTCCGAGGATACGAGGACCGTCGGTGCGGTATCGGGGATCTCGTCGACGAGCTCGGACACCAGGTTCCGGTCGGCTCTCGTCCGGGTGAGCAGGGCGTGACCGGACTGTGCGCCTTCCCGGGTGGTGAACGTGACAGTGCCCGCGGCCTCCCCGGTCGTGGGATACAGGACCCCTTCGCGGAGCAAGTCGTGGCGGCGCGCACTGAGGATGTTTTGCAGATAGGACGTCGCGGTCTTGTGCAGCCCGATGTGCAGGATGAGCGTCCGGTCGTTCGCGCACGTCGCCACTCGGCTCACCTGCGCCCGGGCGGAGCTGCGCGGTCCGCCTCGATGCACGCCTCGAGCGGCCTGGCTCGACTTCGGATTCCGCACGCCATCGCGGTGCGGAGTGTGCCACAACCTGCGTTGCTCTTTTGCATCGCAGACGCTCGGCGTCTTCCGCCACTCGGAGGCAGTACGCCCTAGGTGGCGGAGTCCGGGCGCCGCGGCACCGGCAGAGGCTCCGCACGAGCAGCTACCGGCGGCTCATGCCTGAGGGGGCCGGCGACACGCTGCGGGAGCAAGCTGCAAGCGGCCGCCGTCACACCCGCGATGCCCCAGACGAATGGGTCTTCGAAGAACCCCCCGTAGAAGAGGGACTGGACGACGAGTGCAGTGAGACAGGCGGCGAGCGAGAGTGCGAGCGGACGGTTGCGCCGCCAGACGCTCAGAATCGCCCGGGCCAGGGCGGCGAGGAACGCGAGGTAGACGAGCAGGCCAACGGTGCCGAGCTCGGCCGCCATCGCGAGCGGAGTCGTGTGCGAGACGTTCTTGCTCTTCTGGTTCTTCGCGTCTTCCTGCCGATGGCTGACGAGCGGCTGGGAGCCGACCCCGACTCCGACGAGAGGATGGTCCAGGTAGACGGGCCAGGTCACCTGGGCGAGCGGGATGCGGTCGCTCGTCAAGCGCTTCGCCGAATCCCCGTCGCCGAAGACCATGACGAGGGCTGCCGCCGCCACGATGATTGCGCCGGCGGCGCCCACAACGAATTTGCGGGCGAGCATGCCGCCCGCGACGAGCGTGATGAGGAGGACGGCGACGAAGAGCGACGCGAAGCTCGTCTGCGAGTACGAGAAGTAGAGGCCCGCCGCAAGGAGCGCGAGCACGAGCAGGCCGAGCGTCGGACGCACGCGCGCATACCAGAGGAGCGTCAGGAGCACCGCGATCCCGAGGACGAGGTGGCGGCCGTAGACGCTCGGATCCTGGAAGACGGACGTGACGCGGAAGAACGGCTGGTACGCGTTTGCGAGCTGGACGTCCTGCTTGGCCAGGATCTCGATATGCGACCACGCCTGGTAGACGCCGATAGCGGCGAAGATCGAGGTCACCGAGACGAGCGCTGCGGCGAGCGCGCGCCAGCTCCAGTCCTGGATCGGCGTGCGAGCGACGATCGCGAGCAGCAGCGCGAACGGGAAGTAGAAGAAGAGCAGCTCGATCGTGCCCGCCCGTGGATCGTGCGCCCAGAGGAGCGAGAGCCCGGCGAGCGCGACGAGCGCGGCGGCAGGCGCTGCGATGATCGTCGGGATCCGTTGGACGTCCGGCCGCTGGACAGCCTGGTAGACGACGGCGAGGGTCGCGGACACGAGTACCGCGTAGAAGGCAACGAGCAGGAAGGCGTTCTCGCTCCCGAGCCCCACCGAGACCCGGAACGGCGCGGCGACGAGCAGCGCAACCGGTGCGGCTGCCGGAAGCCGGACGAAAACCGCGGCGAGGACGAGCGCGGCGAGCCCGGCGACGGCGAGCGCCCCCGCGTGGGTCGCCGAATCGGTCAGCCGCCCGGGCGCGTCCGGCACCAGGGCATACGCGAGCCCGAGCTCGGCCGCGGCGAGCAGGACGACGGCGGCCAGGAGCTCCGCACGACCTCTGGCGAGCAGGAGCCCCGCCGCGCCGAACGCACCGACGACGGCAGCGGCGTCCGCGAGGGTCTCGTGGTCCACGTGCTCTACGCGGTGAGCCGGCGGATGAGCCTCTCGCCGAGGTCGCTGCGCCGGCTCGCCATCTCGGGGAGGACGCGGGAACGAACGTGCTCGATCACGTGGGTGCCGTCCGGTGCCTCCACGCGGATCACCTCGCTCGGCGGCTCACCGCCGTGGGCGAGGGAATTGAACACCTCCCACTCGCGGCGCTTGCGGTGCGTGCGAGCGCTGGCGCCGAAATCGGTATGCGACCAGTGGGCGAACTCGTCGGCGTCGAGCCGCTTCAGCTCGACACACGACCAGTCGGGCAAGACAATTGTGGCGACGTCCGTCGGCCAGAGGGGCTGCTCCCATTCCATCGCCTTGACAAAGCCGTAGCCGGGGCGGTTCGGCCAGGCCCAGGGCTCGCGGTTCGACATGCCGATGTCGAGGAAGGCGCGTCGGTCGTCGACGACGTAGAGCGGATAGCGCGGGATCTTGATGACGACCTGGTCGCCTTCGAGCTGCCAGGCGAGATCGCGGAGAACGCCGGCTGCCGCGTCGGTGAGCACCATGTCGGCGTCCCACTTCAGGACGTAACTCGTGCGAACGTGCGAGAACGACCAGTTGTAGAAGTAGACGAGGCTGTGCACGGAATCCGCCGGCGTCGCCAGGTGCTCCTCGCCGCAGCGGGCCACCGAGAACGGATACGAGTGGACGTGCAGACGTGCGTGAGCGCCGGCTTCCGCAGCGAGGGAGCGAGCGACGTCGGCGGTGCCGTCGGTCGAGTCGTTGTCGACCAGGACGACCTGGTCGACCGCACGGAAGAGGGGCGGCAGCACCCAGGGGAGCGCCTCGGCCTCGTTCTTCGCCCGTATGACCGCCGTGAAGCCCGGAACGGGCTGGGCCTCCGACCAGGCCCACACCACGTCGAAGTCTCTGCGGCTCTCGAGGTTGGTCAGGACCGGGGCGTTCGCGTGACCGAGTTGCCGCGACTCCCTCCGCTCGAGGTGCCGCACCCTGCGGGCGACGCTGTGGAGCTGTCCGATGCGCGCGTGCTTGTCGATCGTGTCCCGGATGAGCGGTAAGAGCGTCTCGACGCCCTCTGCCCAGGCGATCGTGGCCACATCGTCGGCGGACGGCTCGACGGGGTCGTATCCGTATGTCTCGAAGTCGACGGCGTACCGGGCGTTCACGGCTTCTGCGGTCTCAGTGTCGTACGCGCCGGGCGCCAGCACGACCGGCGTGCGGTTCTCGCGTCGCATCTCGGTCGGCCAGCGTGTGGCGCCGAGATGCTCGCGCAGACGCTCGAGCGTCTCGCCGAGGTGCTCCAGCCGACCGACGTGCTCGAGCGGCAGACGCTCGATGAGCTCATGCTGCACAGCCCAGTGCACGTCGACCGCCTCGTTTCGCGCGGCGGCGGCCGCGAAGCGGCGGAAGTCCTCGAGCAAATCGGCCGGTGTCTCGGGGACGCGCGGGAACCACGGCTCGTCTCCGAAGGACTCGAGGAAGCGCGGCTCGCGAAACAAGAGCTTCGACTGCCAAGCCGACCAGAGGCGTGGCGCTGGGTCTCGGACGACGGAGAAGCGGAACCAGCCGTCCTCGCCGAGCACGCGCTCGCGCTCCTCGCCCTCGTAGTCCGCCAGCCGGTACCCGACGCCCCAGAGCTGCATGTCGTGGATGGTCAACCCGGTGGAGACGCTCGGGAGCGTCGAGTGCTCGAAGAGGCTTCGAGGGAGGCCGGCGACCTCAGCGAGCAGCCAGCCGATCGTCGTCCAGCCCGCCTTCGGAACGGGAAGGTAAACGACGCGCTGTTCGGGGAGGACGATCGTCCTCTGCTCCACGTGGTTCGGAAAGGGATCTTCCGGCCCGCGCCGGAGGTCGTCTTCGCCGACGTCGGCGGGCGCGGCCGTCCGAGCCGCGGTCTGCGGTAGCTCCAATCGTTCGCTCACGCTCACCTCCGCCGTTCGGGCCGTCGCAGTGTATGCAAACGCTACCGACCGGCTCTCTGTAAGCTGGCTCCCACCTCATGGCCCTCTCCCAGGAAGCCGAGCCAATCGAGCGGCGCGGAAGAGTGCCTTCGAAGGTGGACCGTTCTCTCGTTCTCGTCGCCGGTTCCGGGCGGAGCGGCACGAGTCTTTTCAGCGGCATCCTCCAGCGGCTCGGATTTCATGTTCCGGAGCCGGAGGTGCCGGCCGACTCGACGAACCCGCGCGGGTTTGCCGAGTCGAAGTGGGTCGTCGACTTCCATACCCGCCTGCTCGCCCGGGCCGAAGTCCAGACTGCGGACGCCCGTCCGGGCGCCTGGGGCCTCACGGCCTCGGTGGCGCTCGAGGACGGCGTCCACGAGGAGCTCCGAGAGTGGCTCGGCAAGCAGTTCGCCGTCTCCGACCACGTCCTCATCAAGGATCCACGCCTCTCCTGGTTTCTCCCGCTCTGGAGGCGCTGTACCGAGGAGGCAGGCATCGAGCCGCGGTTCGTCACGGTCTTGCGCCATCCGGCTACTGTCGTCGACAGCAAGCAGCGCTACTACGGCGGCTGGCAGACGGACGTCAGCCGCACCGCGGGCTGGCTGAACCAGGCGCTCTTCACGGAGCGTGCCACTCGCGAGGGGCCGCGGGTTTTCGTTCGCTACGACGACCTGCTCGAGGACTGGACGAAGATCGTCGGGCGGGTAGGCGAGACCCTCGATCTCTCGGTCGTCCGCGACGCCCCGGCGTCCACGATCGTCTCCATCCATGATTTCGTCGATCGGGGACTGAGCCGCTCGCGCGCCACGTGGGAGGACATCGGCATCCCGCAGCCCCTCCGTGACCAGGTCGACGTGGTCTGGAAGATCATCTCCGGCCTTGCCGACGAGGACGCTCTCGAATCCGAGGCGACGATTTCGGAGCTCGAGTCCGCCCGCGCCGCCTACGTCGCGCTCTACGAGGACGCCGAGGCGATCGCCCAGTCGTCCGTTGTCGCAGGCGCGCGCTCGCGGTCGCGCAAGGAGGGAGGCGGAAGGCTCGTCAGGCTCGCCGCCAAGGTCCCTCGCGGCTACCGCGAGAAGATCCCGCTCAGTTGGCGGCAGGCGGCCTACCGCGCCGTGCACCGCGGCGAACGCCGGGGTCGCTGAGGCGTTACGCGCCGGCGTCGTCCGCGGGTCGGCGGAAGCAGGTCAGCTCGTGTGTGACGAGCACGCGTCGATAGCCGGCCGACTCGAGCACGGGCTCCGCGGCACGGGCGTCTGTCGCCGGACAGGCAAGGTCGACCTTGACCTGCTGGAGTGATCGTCGGATGTCAGACGGGGTGACCGTGTCGACGTTGGTGCCGAGCGACTTCTCGGGCGGGCCAAGCCCCTGCCTGGCGAAGGAGAAGAGGATCAGACGCGCCTGCGCGTGCCCGCCCGGCACGTCGCGAAGCGCGCGGGCGTAGAAGGGCCTCGGCACCACGACGGTCACCTTGCCCGAAAGCACGAGGATCGTCTGGCTCACCGGCCCCGGCGCGAGGATGACGTCTCCGGTCCGGCTGGCCCTGAGCACCTTCCGGGCGGCTGCGAGCTCGCCTGGAAAGCGCTTCAGAGTCGGGTGCGACTTGATCGTCTGGCCGCCGGGCGCCGCCCAGATAGCCGTTCCCCAGACGGCGAGAACCGCCACGAGCCCGGCGGCCACGGTGAGTCTGAGAACCGATGGATACTTGCGTGGGAGGGCACCCGTCGCGAGCACGCCGGCAAGCGCGGCAACGGGTATCGCCCACACGAGGCGCCAGAGCACCTCGCCGAGCCCGGTCGCGTGGAAGAGCAGGAGGGGAACGCCCGGGGCGTAGAGACAGGTGACGAAGAGGACGACGGCCGCCGCGCCCCGTGCCCCGCGTGCGCTCGAGATGAGCACCGGCGCGATGAGGAGCGCTGATACGGCCACGAAGGCGAGCGGCCCGTCCCCGAGGACGAAGCGA
This sequence comes from Gaiellaceae bacterium, assembly GCA_036279015.1. Lineage (GTDB taxonomy): Bacteria > Actinomycetota > Thermoleophilia > Gaiellales > Gaiellaceae > DATEOR01. The sequence goes on from DASUJY010000006.1 coordinate 71,755, forward strand.
AGGAGGCGCGGGAGCCGCACGTCGTCTTCCGTGTAAAGCTGCGCGTGGCGCCCGCCGACCGCCAGGATCACGAGTCCCGTTGCAAGCGGGTAGAAGCTCCCCGCGGCGAACCCGGCGAGCGCTTTCCAGGGCGCGTGGAGCGCCATGGGAACCATGCCGGCCGCCACGACGATCGGGACGACGAAGACGGCGGTGGTCGTCAGCCCGACGCCCGCGATCCCCCCGGCCCCAAGCAGGACGAGCCACCTCGAGCTTGGCCGCTCGGCGTAGCGCACGAGGAAGGTCCAGAGCAGCGGCACGAGAATGGTGAGGAAGAGGACCTTCCCCTGCCAGATCCGGCCGACGAACGAGTTTCCGAGCAGGCGCGGCTCTGCTGCGTCGAGCAGCAGGAAGGCCATTGCGACGCTGAGGGCGATCGTGGTGCTCCCCACGTTCCAGTTCCGAAGAAGGCGCCACGCAGCGAGCACGGCCAGCGCGCTCCCAAGGAACGGCAGGCCGTAGTACACGATCGTCGGCACCGCCAAGCTTGTAAGCGGTGCGACCACGCCGACGAGCGCTTCGAACGAGGCGACCGGCGGATAGATGATCGCCGGAAGATCCTGGTTCGTGAACATCGTGTCGCGAAGCGGAAACTTTCCGTGTGCGGCCACCCACGACGAGGTGTGCACGTAGAACGCGTCGTCGGCCGAGGACCGAATGAGGAAGAGAGAGAGGATCGCGAGCCCGACCGCCCACGCGAGCGCCGATGCCGCCCCGGGCCAGTGTCCCCACTTGTAGGCGGGCGGTGATGGCCTCGAGTGCGCGCCGGGCCGAAGGAGCGTGGCGGCGAGCCCGGCCGCGGCTGCCAAGACCCACACGAGCCAGATATCGCTCCAACGCCACGAGCTCCACGCGAAGAGGGCCGCCGCCCCGATCCCGGCCGCGACGTTGACGCCGCGCAGGGACGTGCCAATTCGCACGCGGCTGGTAGTCGGCTCCGCGCCATCGGTGTCGGGAAGAGGCTCGTGCGGGCGGCCCTGCCAGCGGAATGCGAGCCACGCGGAGGGCACGAGCGCGACGGCCCCCGCCACGGTGGCGGCGAGTGTCCCGATGTGAGCGACCAGGCAGACGTGGTAGACGAGCGTCCACGCCGCGAAGAACAGAACGCAGAAGTCGAGGGCTCCGTCCGAGGCCCGCTCGACCGCAATTGCTGCTCGATCCGCCGATTTCATCTTCGGGGCCCGGCGGGCGCCGGGACTGAGCCGGAACGCTACACGCCGGGCGATACCGGACCTGCCTCGCCGCTATCGTTCCCGCCCATGGCCAACCGCGTGCTCGTCGTCGGATGGGACGGCGCCGACTGGGACATTCTCGACCCGCTGCTCGCGTCGGGCGACCTGCCGAACCTCGCGGACCTGCTCACGCGCGGGCGCCGGGGCGTCAGCCGCTCCGCTCTGCCGTCGCACTCGTGGGCGGCCTGGCCGACCTTCCTGACGGGGCGCGATCCGGGCGGCCACGGCGTCTTCGACATCCTCGAGTACCGGCCAGGCGCGACGCGGCGGCTCCCCGTCTCGTCGAAGTCGATCCTCGCCCCGACGTGGCCGGCGCGCCTCACCCAGGCCGGGAAGTCGACGCTGCTCGTGAACGTGCCGCTCACCTATCCTGCGCCGGAGATCCGGGGCGTGGCGATCGCGGGTGGGATCGTCCCGACCGGCGCCGTCTACAGCCATCCCGCCGACGCCGGCCCGCGCCTCGGTTGGCCGATCAACGGCGGCTCATGGACGACCTACCGGAACCGCCCCGTCGACCTCGTCGCCGAGCTCGAGGGCCTGACGCGGAAGCGCGCCGCGGCGATGCGGACGCTCCTCGACGAGGAGGAGTGGGACGCGGCGTGCATCGTCTTCGTCTCGCCGGACCGGGCCCAGCACTGCCTGCTGGAGTACGTCCATCCCGGCCACCCCGCGCATGCCGAGGCGGCTGCCTCGCCGGTCGCCGGGCGCGTCCGCGACCTCTACCGGCTCCTCGACGAGGAGCTCGCGACGCTGGTCGAGCGCGTCGATGAGGACGACCTCGTCGTCCTCATGTCCGACCACGGCCACCAGCCGTGCACGCGCACCCTCTCGATGAACAAGGTGCTCGAGCGGCTCGGGTTCCTGCGCTTCGGACGGGGCTCGGCGCTCGTAAACCTCCTCTCCTGGGGACGGGTCCGCTCCGTCGCCCGCGTCGCCTACGACCGGCTGGGGCTGCACGGACGGGTCGCGGTGCCGACGGCGCCCGTCGACTGGGCGCATACGACCGCGTACACGAGCGTCGTCTCCACCGGGGAGGGCGTCTCCATGAACCTTGCCGGGCGCGAGCCCGAGGGAACGGTCTCGAGGGACGACTACGAACGGGTGCGCGACGAGCTCGCCGAGGCGCTGCTCGCTTTCACGGACGAAGAGACATGCAGGAAGCCGATCGGCGAGGTGCTTCGGAAGGAGGAGGTTCTCTCCGGCGCCTACCTCGATCGGGCGCCCGATCTTCTGCTCCGGCCGGCGAGCCTCTACAGCCTCACGCACGCGCGGGCGCTCGTGGAGCGGGCCGACTGGCTTTCCGGCGACCATCGCCCCGAAGGCATCTATGCGATGGCCGGCCGTGGAGTCGAGCAGGGGGAGGGTCCCGAGATCTCCCTCGCCGACTTCGCAGGCCTGATCTCGGAAGGCGTCGGGCTCGAGGCGGATCCGGCCTGGGGCAAGGGCGGCATCGAGGCGGAGGCCGTCGGCGCCTACAGCGACGAGGAAGAGCGCCTGGTCGAGGAACGCCTGCGCGGCCTCGGCTACCTCGAGTAGGGCGGCGCTCGCGGGCACATGAAGGAAGAACGGACGCTGCTGAGCGGGACCGCGGCGAACGTCGTCGGCCTCCTCGTCGGCGTCGCGGCGGCCTTCGGCGTCCAGATCCTGCTCGGGCGCTCGCTCGCGCCGGGCGGCTTCGGGCTCGTCACCGTCGCGGTGCAGGTCGCCTTCGTGGCCGCGGCCGGCAGCCGCTTCGGCATGGACATGGCCGCGGTCCGCCTCGTGGCGATCGGCCGCGGCGCGGATGCGACCGCGCATCTCCGGAGCCTCGTCGATCGCTGCGCCCTCGTCGCGCTCGTCGCGGGCGTGGTCGTCGCGGGCCTGCTTGCGGCCGCCTCTCCGCTCTTCGGCGACTACTCGACGCTCATCGCGCTCGCGGCGCTCGGCCTGCCGTTCACGACCCTGACCAACGTCTACCTCGGCGCCACGCGCGGGCTCGCCCAGATGCGCCAGACGCTCTACGTCTTCTGGATCGGCCAGCCCGTCCTCTGGATCGTCCTCGCCGGGATCGCCATCGCGGCCGGCGGCGGGACGAACGCCGTCATCATCGCCTACGACGCCTCCTGGTTCGTCGCGGCGCTCGCCGCCCGCTGGCTCTGGCTTCGCGAGGCGCGCGACTTCGCGGGACGGGCTGCCACGAGCGACGAGGTGCGAGCCGCCCTCCGCTACGGGCTGCCGCGTGCCCCAGCCGCCCTGCTCGCCCAGGCGATCTTCTGGGTCGATCTCTGGGTGCTCGCGGCGTTCGAGAGCGGCACGAAGCTCGACGCCTACGCGGCGGCGGCGCGCATCTCGCAGGTCCTCTTGTTGTTCCTCACGTCGCTGAACCTCGTCTTCTCGCCCTTCGCCGCCGACCTCCACGCGCGCGGGGAGCGGGAGCGGCTCGACGAGCTCTTCAAGCGCTCGACGCGCTGGGCGCTGGGCGCGACGCTGCCGCTCCTGATCATCCTCTTCGTCGCCGCCGACGACGTCCTGCACGCGTTTTCGAGCCGCTTCGACGTCGGCGAGGGCGCGCTCAGGATCCTGCTCGTCGGCCAGGCGGCCAACGTGGCGACCGGGAGCGTCGGGTTCATCCTCATCATGACCGGCTACACCGGAGTCGACCTGGTCGACAACGTGATCGGCGTCGCGCTCCTCGCCGGGCTCGCCGTCGGCCTGACCGCGGCGTTCGGGATCGAGGGGACGGCGACCGCGGCGGCCGTCAGCCTCGCGGGTCTCAACGTTGTCCGGCTCTTCCAGGTGCGTGGGCGGATCGGGATCCAGCCGTACGAGCGGGCCTTCGCGGGTCTGCTCCTGCCCGCCGCGGCCTGCGCGCTCGCCGCGGTCGGGGCGCACCTCGCTCTCGGCGACCGCGCTTGGTGGGTGGCGCTCGCCGTCACGGCTGCCGCCGGTATCGCCGCCTATGCGGCACTCATCCCGCTGGCCCTCCCCCGTGTCGAGCGCGCGGCGCTGGTCGCCCTTCTCGGACGGCGCGCGCCTCCCGCACGGCTCCAGGACTGACGGCTGCTATTGTCGCGCGCTGGCCCTTGCCCCCGACGTAACAAGCGATAGGAGGCTTCTCGATGCGGGTTCTGATCCTCGGCGGCGACGGTTATCTCGGCTGGCCCACCGCCATGCGGTTCTCGGGCAGCGGGCACGACGTGGCCGTCCTGGACAACTTCCTCCGCCGCCGCTGGGTCGAGGAATCCGGGTCGAGCTCGCTCACCCCGATCGCCTCGCTCGACGAGCGCCTGCAAACGTGGAAGGAGGTTGCGGGCAAGGACATCCAGCCATACCTGGGCGACATCGCCGAGGGCACGTTCGTAGCCGACGTCGTCCGCGACTTCGAGCCCGAGGCGATCATCCACTACGGCGAGCAGCCGAGCGCGCCCTGGTCGATGCGGAGCGTCGACCACGCCGTCACGACCCAGGCGAACAACGTCATCGGCTCGCTGAAGCTCCTCTGGGCGATGCGAGACCACGCACCGGATGCGCACCTGATCAAGCTCGGGACGATGGGCGAGTACGGGACGCCGAACATCGACATCGAGGAAGGCTTCATCGAGATCGAGCACAAGGGCCGCCGCGACACGTTGCCCTTCCCGAAGCTGCCCGGGTCGCTCTACCACCTCTCGAAGGTGCATGACAGCCACAACATCCACTTCGCCTGCCGGACCTGGGGGCTACGCGCGACCGACCTGAACCAGGGCGTCGTCTACGGGATCGAGACGCCCGAGACGCGCCTCGACGAGCGCCTGCTGACGCGGTTCGACTACGACGAGATGTTCGGGACGGCGCTCAACCGCTTCGCCGTCCAGGCCGTGATCGGTCACCCGCTCACGGTGTACGGCAAGGGCGGGCAGACGCGGGGCTTTCTCAACATCGTCGACACGCTCCAGTGTGTGGCGATCACGGCGGAGAATCCGCCCGCGGGCGGCGAGTACCGGGTCTTCAACCAGTTCACCGAGGTCTTCAACGTCGCCGACCTCGCCGAGAAGGTGCGCCATGCGGCGGGCGAGATCGGGATCGAGGTGCAGGTCGACCACGTCACGAACCCGCGCCTCGAGCTCGAGGAGCACTACTACAACCCGACGCACACGAAGCTCCTCGAGCTCGGACTGGAGCCGACGCTTCTCTCCGAGACCCTGATCGAGTCGATGCTCGATGTGATCAGGCGCTACCGGGACGATGTGATCATGGACGTGATCGACCCGGTGACGCAGTGGCGGCCCGAGCCGCTCGGGCAGCGCGCCAACTGACGGGATGAACCTCACCCCGCTTCGCACCGTCGGGCTCATCGCGGCGGTCGCGTTCGCGCTCGTGTCCGTCTGGGCGTACCGGCGAAACCGGATCGGCAACGGCGATCTCCTCCTCCGGTTCCTCGTCTTCGTCCTGCCGCTCCTGCTCGTCTCGCTCGAGCCGACGGTCTTCACGTGGGTGCTCGACCAGCTCTCCTTCAAGAAGGGCGGCGGCGGGAGGATCCTCGGGGCGACCGTCGTCGCGGTCGCCGTCCTCTACGCGTTCTCCTATCTGCTCGCGGGCCGGCAGGAGCGCTCGCGGCGCGACCTCACGCGCCTGATCGAGAACCTGGCCCTCCAGGAGTTCCGCGCCACGGCCCGGCTCGAGGATTTCGCGGATGCGGTCGCGATCGTGATCCCGGCCTACAACGAGTCGGGGAACATCGCCCACGTGATCGCCGGGCTCCCCCCCGACCTGTCGGGGTTGCCGGTGCGCCCGATCGTCGTCGACGACGGCTCGGCGGACGACACGACCGAGCGGGCGCGCCGCGCCGGTGCCGCTGCCGTCCGGCTGCCGATGAACCGGGGCCAGGGCGCGGCGCTTCGCACCGGCTACCGACTTGCGCTCGCGACCGAGCCGCGGGTTGTCGTGACGATGGACGCCGACGGCCAGCACCGCGCCGACGAGCTTCCGCGCCTCGTCGACCCGATCCTCGAGAACGAGAGCGACGTCGTCAACGGCTCGCGCGTGCTCGGTGCGGCCGATCCGAACCACGCCGCGCGCAAGCTCGGGATCAAGCTCTTCGCCTGGCTCCTCTCGCTGCTGACGGCGAGCCGCATCACCGATCCGGCCTGCGGCTACCGTGCCGTTCGCACCGGCGCGCTCCGAGACCTCCAGTTCCACCAGGACCAGTTCCACAACTCGGAGTTCATCCTCGAGGCCTCGAAGAGGAAGCTGCGCATGCGCGAGGTGCCCGTCACCGTCGAGACCCGCATCTCCGGCCTCTCGAAGAAGCCGTCGCACTTCCGCTACGGCCTCGGCTTCGCCAACGCGCTCGTGCGCGCCTGGCTCCGCTAAGCGGCGGCCGGGAGCGCCACGAACCAGTCGTACGTGCGGCGCAGGCCGTCCTCGAGGCGCACCTCCGGCTCGTAGCCGAGCCGCTCCCGCGCCTTGTCGACGAGCGAGTAGTTGCGGAGGATCTCGCCCGCCCGCGGCGGTTCGCGGTGCACCTGCGGCTCGCGGCCCGAGATCTCGCCGAGCAGCGCGATGAGGCGGTTGACGCTCGTCTCGACGCCGCTCGCGAGCTGGAAGACCTCGCCGCCGGCGCCGTCGGCCTCCATCGCGCGGATGAGGCCCTTGGCGAGGTCGGTGACGAAGACGAAGTCGCGCGTCTGCTCGCCGTCGCCGTAGACGACGAGCTCCTCGCCGGCGAGCAGCCGGCGGATGAAGAGCGGGATCACGTTGCCCTTGTGCGCGGAGCGCGGGCCGAAGGCGTTCGAGAAGCGGACGGCGACTGCCTCGAGCCCGTAGGCGCCGTGAAAGGCCGAGCAGTAGGCCTCTCCGGTCGCCTTGCTCGCGCCGTAGGGCGAGAGTGGAGCGCTGGGCTTCTCCTCGCTCGCCGGGTAGGCGCCCGCTCCGAGCGGAGCGTTCGAGGACGAGAAGACGAACCGGCCGGCACCGGCCTGCCTGGCCGCCCAGAGCGCCGAGAGCGTTCCGCGCGCGTTCAGGTCGAAGTCGGCGAAGGGATCGTCGATGGAGGGAAGGACACCGGTCCCGGCGGCGAGGTGGAAGACCGCGTCGCGCCCGGCAGCTGCGGCGACCAGCGACTCGAGGTCGCGGACGTCGCCCTCGACGAGCTCGTGGTCGACGCCGTCGAGGTTCTCCCGGCTTCCCGTCGAGAGGTTGTCGTAGACGCGCACGTCGTCGCCTCGCTCGGACAGGAGGCGTACGAGCGCCGAGCCGATGAAGCCGGCGCCGCCGGTGACGACGACACGTGCCACAGGTGCTCGAGTCTATGCGCACCTCGAGCGCTGTCAGATCCGAACGGGACCCTTCAGGCGCTTCGGCGTGTGACGCTGCTTCCGTCCACCGAATGCGTTCCCCAGGAGAAAGAGACCCCGAGCAGCCGCTCCAGGCGCGCGTTCGGTTCGGCGAAGGCCTCCTCGAGGCGCGCCCTGATCTCGGGCTCTATCCGGGCATACGGCTTCTTGTTTCGCGCCTCGAATGTCTCGAGGCGCCAATCGCGAAGCCCGAGGAAGTTAAGCACCTCCGAGTACGTCTCCGCAGGGGCGGCCAGGAGCTTCTCGGTCTGCACGACGAGGAGTTGCTCTCTGGGGAAGCGCTCGAGCCAGCGCTCGAGCTGCTCGGCGTAGAGGCCGCGCCGCAAGTAGGCGCGATGGCGGTGGTGGGGGTGCCTGTGGCGACCGCTGGGTGGGAGCTCCTCGGCGGCTCCGTGCAGCCACTCCTCGACGTCCTTGAGGCGTTCTGGCTCGGCGGCGAGAGCCTCCTCGAAGGAGAGCTTCTCTCGCCCCTTACGTCGATTCAGCTGGAAGTGCGAGTACGCCCGCTCCACGGGGTCGCGGAGGATCGCGATCAGCTTGACGTCCGGGACCGTCTCCGCGACCCGCGCAGGGACGGCGGGATGGAACATGTAGTAGGGGGTCGCCTCTCCTGCCTGAAGGTTGCGTCCGCGCCTGCGATAGCGCGCCCTCGTCGCCTCGAGCGGAAAGAAGGAGCGGTACCAATCGACTCCCTTGCCGAACTTCTCGTCGAAGAAGTGGATCTCCTTCGACCAGCTCACCATGGCGTCGCGACCCCTCGGCCCCGAGACGTCGGGGTGCCGGAGCAGGTAGTCGAAGAGCGACGTCGTCCCGGCGCGCTGGGCGCCGATGATCAGGAACGTGGGAAGCATCCGGCGCGAGCGCGTCGCGTGGCGGAAGCGTTTGAGCGCCGGCCTCGCGGCGCGCCTCACCGGCGTCGGCAGCCGAGCCATCCGCGGGATCATAGACGCGCCTCCGCGGTCTGCCTCACTCCTCGTCCGTGGCCTCGCTCTCGCCCACTTGCAGGAATTCCCTGTAGGCCTGGATCACCGCGGAGGACTCGTCGCGCATCGCGATCCGGCCCTCGTGCATCCAGATCGCCTCGTTGCAGAGCTGGCGGATGCTCCGCAGGCCGTGGCTGACGAGCACGATCGCGCGCGCCTGTGAGCAGAGCTCGCGCATCTTCTCGAAGGACTTCTCCTTGAAGCGCGCGTCGCCGGCCGACAGCGCCTCGTCGATGAGGAGGATGTCCGGCTCCATGTTGACGGCGACCGAGAAGGCGAGGCGCCCGTACATCCCCGAGGAGTACGTCCGCATCGGCAAGTCCATGAAGTCCCCGAGCTCCGCGAAGGCTGCGATCTCCTCGAACTTGGCGGCCACCTGATCACGCGTCAGCCCGGCGGCGAGCCCTCCGAGCACGACGTTTTCCCGCCCGGTCAAGTCCCTGTTGAAGCCGACCCCAAGGGCGAGAAGGGTGCTCACGCGGCCGACCACCTCAACGCGTCCTCGCGTCGGCGGGAGGATGCCGGCGAGCGTTCGGAGCAGGGTCGACTTGCCCGCTCCGTTGACGCCGACGACGCCCAGGACGGCGCCGTGCGGGACCTCGAAGGAGACGTCGCGGACGGCCTTGATCTCGCGGATGACCCGCTCTCGACGGCCGAGGCGGATGAGGGTCTTCTGCAGCGTCGGCTTCTTCTCCACCGTGGTGCGGTAGGTGACCGAGAGCCGGTCCACCTTGACCACCCAGTCGGGGGCCGCCGCCGCTTGCTCGTCGGTGTCGAGGGCGGCCTCGTCAGAGACGGATCGCAAACTCTCTCTCCCTGGAGATGAAGAAGAGCGCGCCCACGACGACCGTCCCGGCCGCCCAGGCGAGCCCGCCGAGCATGTAGCCGAGCGGCGGGTTCTTCCCTTCGATGACGACGTCGTTCAGCGCGCCGAGGAGCGGATACATGGGGTTGGCGGCGAGGAGCGGCTTGAGGCCGCTCGGCACGTCCTCGGCGTAGAAGAGGATCGGCGACGTGTAGAGCCAGATGCGCGTGAAGTAGGGCAGGAAGTTGGTCAGGTCGCGGAAGTAGACCTGGGCCGTCCCGGTGAACATGGCCGCTCCGGCGGCGAAGGCCACGAAGAGAACGAGAATCGGCACGACCCAGAGGAGATGGAATCCGACGGGGAGCCCGACGACCGCGTGGACGATCGCGTACACCGCCACCGTCGGCAGGAACCGCATCACGGAGACGAGCACGGACTCGAGCGGCAGGATGAGGCGCGGAAACGCCGTGTTGAGGAGAAGGCGCCCGCCGCCGACCACCGAGCGCGCGCCCTGGCCGACCGAGGTGCTGACGAGGCGGAAGGCGAAGAGGCTCATCATTAGGTGCGCCAGAAACTCGGAGCCGCGGCCGCCGTGGCGGATGATGTAGACGAGCGTGAAGTAGACGATCGCGAGCATGACCGGGTTGAGCACCAGCCAGAGCTGCCCGAGGGTCGTGTTGAAGTGCTGGGCGCGCAGACTTGTGCGCGCGAGCTCGAAGAGGAACTGCCGCCGCCGCCAAAGCGCGCGGAAGTAGGCGCCGAGAGGCGGGAGGCCGACCTTGTGCGGCTCGTAGACGTGCCACTCGCCGCCGAAGTCGTCTCCGCGCCCGCGGCGCTCGGCAACGGCGCTCACGGCACCACTCCTGTCGGCTCGGCGTTCATCGCGACCAGATTAGTCGTTCGGCCGCTGGATCCCTTCACCTGAGGCGGTTCGAAGCGAGGATCGCGGCGAGGTGGCCGGCGACCGCCACCCCGGCCGCGGCGGCGAGCGCGATGAGGAGGCCGCGGCTCCAGCCGAGCCCGCCTGCGAGCTCGTCGGCGACCGCGGCCGCGAGCATGAGGAGCGAGGCCTCGATCGCCTGGAAGGGGCGCACCGCGGGGAGGAGCCGCGGCGTCGCGGGGCTGTCCGCCGCCTCATTCTCGGCCGGGAGGCGGCCCGAGCGGTTGAGCGCGTAGCCGACGAGGTGCGTCTCCGACTTGAGGAGGAGGATCAGCACCGAGGTGAGGAGCCCGAGAGCGGTCCAGCCGCCGATCGAGCCCCAGCCGCCGTCGGCGCGGACGCCGAGGGCAGCCGGCAGTGCCGCTTCCGTCGAGTAATGCGCGAGCTGGTCGATGTACAAGCCCTTCGGCGAGAACGTCTTCCGCCAGCGCGCCACCTCGCCGTCGGCGCAGTCGAGCAGGAGCTGGAGCTGGACGAGCAGAACCGTCCCGACGGCGAGCCAGACGCCCGAGAAGGTGAGGCAGAGCGCAGCGAGGAGCCCTGCGGGGATCATGAGCGCCGTGACGCCGTTGGCAGGGAGCGGGGTCGGCAGGAGGAGCCGCGTCAGGTAGGGGGAGACGCGGCGCATGTAGAGCCTCCCTGCCCAGTGCTCGGCCGCAGGACGGGCGAGGAGCCAGTCGGGCTGCGTCTCCGCTCGGAGCTCAGCGATCGACGGCATCGACGAAGCTCCGGACGCGCTCGCGAATCTGGCCCTCGTCCAGCTCGAGGCGCTCGAGGATCGTGTAGCGGTCGGGGCGGGTCGAGGGGGCCTTCTCGACCGCCGCGCAGAACTGATCCTCCGAGAGCCCCAGGTCGCCGGGCGTGCGGGCGACGCCGTGGCGGCCGAAGGCGGCGCCGAGCGGCTCGAAGAGCTCGTCCTGGCGCAGGAACGAGGCGAAGAGCGATCCGACCGCGACTTGCTCGCCGTGGCTCGCCTGCCCGGGGTGGAGCGCGTCGAGCGCGTGCGAGATCTCGTGGCAGGCGCCGCTGCACGGGCGACTCGAGCCGGCCACGGCCATGGCGAGCCCGCCCAGGACGAGCGCTTCGGCGAGCGTTCGGTGGAAACCGTCCGACCCGAGGTCGTCGGTTCGCCTCAGGAGCGCCTCGGCTCCCGAGCGCGCAAAGGCGGCCGCGAGCCCGTCGACGGGCTCGCCGCGATCCGCGGCCGCGAGCTCCCAGTCGGCGAGCGCGCCGAGGTTCGAGAGCGCGTCGCCGATCCCCGAGCGCAGCTGCTCCGGCGGAGAACGACGCACGTAGTCGAGGTCGACGACGACGGCGATCGGGATGGGGACACCGTAGGAGCCCTTGCGTCCGCCGTCCTCGAGCGAGGCGACGGGCGAGGCGAGGCCGTCATGGGCGAGGTTCGTCGCCACCGAGACCATCGGCAGCCCCGCCTGGCCGGCGGCGTACTTGGCGACGTCGAGCGTGCGCCCGCCGCCGATTCCGACGACCGCGTCGAAGGAGCCCTGGTGGAGGATCTCGACGAGTTCGTGAGCGGCGGCGACCGTGCCCCCGCTGACGGGATGGACGGTCCCGTTGGCGAGGCGCGGGCGGAGCTCGGCGGCGACCTCCTCGCCCTGGCCGGGCCCGACGACCACGGCGACGTGCCCGCCCGCCGAAATGCGCCCGTCGCCGAGGAGGCGCGGAAGCGCCGCCACCGCTCCGCTCCGGATCTCGATCGCGAGCGGGAAGGCGACCATGCGCGCTAGAAGCGGCACGCGATCTCCCGTGCGCGAGCGAGGTCGGCGTCGTCGTCGACCTCGACCCAGTCCGCCGTCCCGATCGCGGCGGCGCGCACGCCGCCGCCACGGTCGACGAGCTCCTGGAAGCCGTCCTCGTAGTAGAGGGACGGGTCGCGGCGCCAGGTCGCCTCGAGCGCATCCGCGAGAGCCTCCGCCGCCGCGGCGCCCACGAGTGCGACGCCGATGTACTCGCCGTCAGCCGGGTCGAGCTCCTTGCCGATCCGCTCGAGGCGTCCCCCGCCGTCGAGCACGACCTTCATCGCCTCCGGGCCGGGCGGGCGCGCCTCGTCCACGGCGAGGAGGACGTCGTCGCCCGCGGCCGCGAGCAGCGCCTCCTCGACACTACGCGGATGGACGGTATCGCCGTTCACGACGAGGGCACCGTCCGCGAACGCCTCGCGCGCGAGCCAGAGCGAGTGGGCGTTGTTCCACTCCACTGCGCGCTCGTTCAGTAGCGCCTCCACCCGCAGGCCGTGCCGCTCCTCCAGCGCCGGCACGACCTCGTCGACCCGCTCCGCTGCGAACCCGGTCACGACGACGACCTCATCGATGCCGGCCGAGGCGAGGTTGGCGAGGACGAGGTCGAGGATCGTCCCCGCCTCGCCGAGCGGCAGGAGCGTCTTCGGGAGGTCGCGAGTGAGCGCGCCGAGGCGGCGGCCGGGCCCGGCGGCGAGCACCACGCCCTTCACCGACGGCTCGTCTCGTCCGGGCTCATGGGACGACGGTTCTATCATGGCGACTCGTCCCGATGAGCGAAGCGAAGACCGAGAGAAGGCGCGCCGGGTCGTCCTTCGTCATCGCGACGCGGAGCCGGCCCGACTACCTGGTCGGCACGGTCCGGAGCCTCGTCGGGCAGACCGTGCTCCCAGGCGAGCTCTGCATCGTCGACTCGAGCGACGAGACGCCGAGCCGGGCGGAGATCGAGGAGCTCTGCCGGGAGGCGGGGGTCGAGCTCGAGTACGTCCATCCGGCGCCGCGAGGCCTCACGATCCAGCGCAACATAGGCATCGACCGCACCGTCGGCGACCCGGTCTTCCTGATCGACGACGACGTGCGCCTGGCCGAGGACGTCCACGAGCAGGTGCTTGCCGAGTACGAGCGCTGGGGCCCCGAGCTCGGGGGCGTGCGGGCGGCTCCGGTTCATCCGCCCAGCCCGGGGCCGGCCACCATTCTCTGGCGCAAGGCCTTCGGGATGGGCGGCTGGTGGCCCGAGGCGAGCGGGAGGATGCGGGGCGGTTTCTTCGTCGAGGGCGTCGCCTCCTCGGCGGATGTGCGCAGGCTCGAGTACCAGAACGGCTGGTTCATGTCCTACCGGCGCCGGGTCTTCGACGAGGAGCGCTTCGACGAGCGGCTCGCCGGCTATGCGTTCAAGGAAGACATCGACTTCTCCTACCGGCTCGCGAAGCGCGGCTACGTGCTGGTGCAGACGCCGAAGGCCCTCGTCGACCACCTGAAGGCGCCCGCCGACCGGCTCTCGCCCTTCCAGCTCCAGCGGATGATGCTCGGCAACCAGTTCTACCTGCATCGCAAGAACATGCCGCAGACCCCCCGCTACAAGGCCGCCCTCTGGTGGGCTCTCCTCGGGATGCTCGTCCTGAATGCCGGCAAGGCGGCGCACACGCGGGAGGCAGGCTGGCTCTCGGGCCTTCTCGTCGGCGCGTGGGAGCAGGCGCGCGGCCGCGGGCTCGTCGCTTCGGCAGGGCGCGACGAAGTACCTGCAAATCAGCCGTGAGTACGATCCACCCGCAGTGATTCTCGCAATCGTCTTCTGGATCAGCCTCGGCGCGATCGTCTGGACGCATGCCGGCTACCCGCTCGCCGTCGGCGCTCTCGCCGTCCTTCGGAGACGGAGGATCGCCAAGGCCGAGATCACGCCGTCGGTCGCGATCGTCGTCGCCGCCCACAACGAGGAGGCAGTCATCGACCGGGTCGTCGAGAGCCTGCTTGCCCAGGACTACCCCCGCGACCTCCTCGAGGTCGTGGTCGCCTCGGACGGGTCGACGGACGGCATGGAGGCCCGCGTGGAGGCCCTCGCCGAGCGCGACGCGCGGGTGCGGCTCGTCAGGTGCGGCCGCGGCGGCAAGGTCGCCGCGCAGAACGCGGCAGTCCGCACCGTCGAGACCGAGGTGGTCGCCTTCGCGGACGCCGGCGCCGTCTGGGCTCCCGATGCGCTCGCCAAGCTGGTACGGAGCCTCGCCGACCCGAAGGTCGGCTACGTCGCCGGGCGCGTCGTCCTCGGCGAGCCCGACGGCACCAACCGCGAGGGCGCCTACTGGCGCTACGAGCTCTGGCTCAGGAAGGCCGAGTCCGCGCTCGGCTCGATCACGGGGGGCAACGGCGCGATCTACGCGCTCCGCCGCGAGGACTACGTCGAGGTCGACCCGCGCTTCGGGCACGACCTCACCTTCCCCTACGTCACCGTGCAGCGCGGGAAGCGCGCGGTCTACGAGCCCGAGGCGCGCGCCTGGGACCGGCCCGCGCGCGACCTCGAGGACGAGTACGGCCGCAAGGTGCGCATGTTCGAGCACTGCTGGCTGATCCTGCTCCGGGGCCGCATGCTGCGCGGGATCGGCCCGCTCTATGCCTTCGAGCTCTTCGCGCACCGCGTCCTGCGCTACGCAAGCGGGCTCGTCCACCTCGTCCTGCTCGGGACGAGCATCGCCCTCGTCGGCGAGGGGCTCGTGTACGAGCTCGTGCTCGCGGCGCAGCTCACCCTCCTCGTCCTCGCTGTCGCCGGGAGGCTGCGGCTGCCCGTCCCGGGCGCCGGGATCGCCTACTACTACGTGCTCGTCACGTGGGCGACGGTCGCCGCCCTTTTTCGTTACGTGCGTTTCGGTGTCCCGCCCGTATGGGAGAAGGTGGAGGGGACACGCTGAACAGGGTCGTGGACCTCGTCGGCGCCGGGGTCGGGCTCGCCCTCGCAAGCCCCCTGCTCGCGCTCGCCGCGCTCGCCATCAAGCTCGACGACGGCGGCCCGGTTTTCTACCGCCAGCGGCGGATCGGGCTCGGGGGCGAGGAGTTCGACCTGATCAAGCTGCGGACGATGATCCCGGGCGCCGAGGCGCAGGGCGCGGGCTGGGCGGTCGACTACGGCGACCCGCGCATCACGAGGGCCGGGCGTCTCCTCCGCCGCCTGTCGGTCGACGAGGTGCCGCAGCTCTGGAACGTCCTGCACGGCGAGATGAGCCTCGTCGGGCCGCGGCCGACGCTCGCCTATCAGGTCGAGCAGTACACGCCGAGGCAGTGGCGGCGCCTCGAGGTGAAGCCCGGCCTGACGGGCTGGGCGCAAGTCAACGGCCGCGCGAAGCTCCTCTGGACGGAGAGGATCGAGCTCGATCTCTGGTATGTCGAGAACCGCTCCGCGTGGCTCGACCTCAAGATCCTGGCGCGGACGCCGCGCGTCCTCTTCAGCGGCACCTACCGCGGCGACACGGGCGGCTGGCGAGGCTAGCGCGGTGACCGCCGTCCTCTTCACCTGCGCCGGCCAGCGCGTCGACATCGTCACGGCGTTCGGGCGCGCCGGGGCCGAGACGATCGCTGCGGACTTCAACCCGCTGGCGCCGACCCTCCACGCCGCCGACGGGCAGCTGCTGCCGCCTCCGATCGAGCACGAGGAGTACGTGCCGACCCTCGCGGCCGCTGTCGCCGAGCACGGCGTCGCGCTCGTCGTCCCCCTCGGCGACCTCGACATGGAGATCCTCGCCAGGCGGCGTGACGAGCTCGGCGCGCTCCTCCTGCTCCCCGGCCTCGAGGTCGTCGAGCGGACGAACGACAAGTACCGGGCCCACCTCCACTTCCAGGAGCAGGGCATCGGCTCGCCCGCCTCCTGGCTTCCCGGCGACCTCCCGGCCGACCCTCCCTTCCCGCTGCTCGTCAAGCCGCGGCAGGGATTCGGCTCGCGGAACATCTTCCGCGCCGCAGACCGGTCGGAGCTCGACTTCTTCGTCGCCCGTGCTCCCGCCGACTCGTTCGTGCAGGCCGTCTGCGCCGGTGAGGAGTTCTCCATCGATGTGTTCTGCGACCTCGAGGGCCGCTGCCTGAACGCGATCCCGAGGACGATGATCGAATCGAAGGGCGGCGAGTCGATCAAGGGGATGACGATCGCCGACGAGGAGCTCGTCGAGCTCGGGCGCCACGTCGCCGAGACGGTCGGCGTCGTCGGGCCCGCGAACATCCAGTGCTTTCGGTCCGCGCCCGGGCGCAGCGAGATCACCGACGTCAACCTCCGCTTCGGCGGTGCCTTCCCCCTTCCCCTCGCGGCCGGAAGCGACTACCCGGCGCTCGCGCTCGCCCTCGCCCGCGGCGAGCGGCCCGAGCCGCGGGTCGGCTCCTTCCGGGAGAACGTCGTCATGACGCGCTTCTTCTCGGAGATCTGCCTCGTGCGCGGCGCGAACGGGGAGCTCGAGCCGCTCACCTAGGCGGGCTCGCCCTCTGAGGGCCTCGCTAGCCTGTTGCTCCGGGACCCGATGCTTCACGCCTCTCGCCTTCGGGCCGTTTCGGCCCTTGTCGCGCTGGCCGCGCTCGCGCTCGGCGTCGCGGCGTGCTCGGAGGAGGAGGAGCCGGCCGCGGCCGAGACCGCCCGCTACGCGACCACCGAGATGCGCACGCCGAGCCCGCCTCCCGACCCGCCGTCCCCACCCCCGACCGCGGTCAGGGTCGTCGACGGCGACACGGCGAAGCCCGTCCGGAAAGCGAGGATCGTGACCCGGGGGAAGACGATCGTCGCGGCCCGCGGCGGGATCGCCGCGCTCGGCGTCCCCCGCCACCTGATCTCGGCTCGGATCTCCGCGCCCGGGTATGCGCCTCGCGAGCTCCGCCTCGACTTCCGCCGGCACCGCGTCGAGCGCGTCCAGCTCTGGCGCCCCGCGCTCCAGTGGCCGATCTACGGTGCCACCCCGGCCCGAACGCAGGTGCAGTCGGGCATCCGCGTGCGGCCGCCCTTCCGGCACGTCTGGCGGACGAACGTCAACGGCCTCATGGAGTTTCCCGCCACCGTCTGGGAGGGCATCGCCTACGTGCACACGATGGGCGGCACGATTCGCGCGATCTCGATGAAGAACGGCCGCGTCCTCTGGAAGCGGAGGACGGGGAGCCTGATGGCGTCCTCGCCGGCGATCGCCCCCGAGCGGCGGGTGCTCGTCTCGACCTCGATGCGGCCCGGCTACGTCACGGTTCGCTCCCTCGACACCGGCCGCCTGCGCTGGCGCTACTACACCGGCCTGACCGAGCCCTCGCCCGTCATCCGCAAGGGCATCGCCTACTTCGGCGCCACGAACGGGAACGTGTACGCGCTCGACCTCGACAAGCACCGCCCGCGCTGGGTCTATCACGGCGGCGTCAAGATCACTTCGAGCCCGGCGCTCGTCGGCAACCGGCTCTACTTCGGGGACTACGCGGGCCGCGTGCTCGCGCTCGACGCGCGGAACGGTCGCGTCGTCTGGCGCGGGAGCGCAGGTAGCCGGGTCTACGGGACCGTGGCCGTCGCGGGCGGACGGGTCTTCGCGCCCTCGGTCTTCTCCGGCCTCTCCGCCCTCTCGGCGCGAAGCGGCCGGCTCCTCTGGCGCGTGCCGGTGGGCGCCTACCTCTACTCCTCGCCCGCCGCCTTCCGGGGCCGCGTCTACTTCGGCACCTACTCGGGGCTCGTCTACTCGGTCTCCGCCTCGTCGGGGCACGTCCTCTGGACGCGGCCGACCGGCGGGCGCGTCTCCGGAGCCGTCCAGGTTGTCGACAGGCTCGTCTACGCGGCGAGCCTCGAAGGGCGCACCTCGGCCTGGAACTGGAAGACCGGCAGGACGGTCTGGACCTTTCCGCACGGGAAGTACGTGCCGGTCTCCGGAAGCGGGCAGCGCCTGCTGATCCACGGCGACAAGGAGCTCTTCGCCGTCGAGAACAAGCGGCGGCGGTGAGCCGGCGCTGGGTCATCGCCCTCGTCGCGGGCGTCGTCCTGATCGCGGCGGGGGTCGGAGCCGCGGCGCTCGTCGTCTGGCACAACCGCCATCCGGGCACGATCCGCGGCTCCGGCTCGACCGAGTTCGAGACGACGGCCGAGCCGGGGGCGACGACCCGTCCGGAGAAGGTGATCCGTAAGGTCCCGTGGCCGACCTACGGCTACGACGAGCAGCGCAGCCGGTACGTGCCCGGCATCGACCTCCGTCCGCCCTACCGAAAGCTCTGGACAGTGAAGGCCGGGAGCCTGCTCGAGTTCCCGCCCGTGGTCGCCTACGGGCACGTCTACGTCGGGTCGAACAACGGCCGCTTCTACGCCGTCGAGTCCGAGACCGGCCGCATCGCCTGGAAGACGAATCTCCAGCGGTGCATCGCCGCCTCGCCCACGGTCGGCAAGCGCGTCGTCTACCAGCCGCTCATGGATCCGCACCCCTGCCGGGAGCACAAGCAGAACGCGCCCGGCTTCATGGTCGCCTTCGACGCCGACACCGGCGATGAGCTCTGGCGCTTCCAGGCGGGCGTGATCGAGAGCTCGCCGCTCGTCGTCGGCCGGCTCCTCTACTTCGGCTCCTGGGACGGGAAGGTGTACGCGCTCGACGTCCGCACCCACAAGCCGGTGTGGACGTTCGCGACGGGCGACCAGGTGAAGGGCGGGCCGGCCTACGCGAACGGCACGCTCTACTTCGGCTCCTACGACGACAAGGTCTACGCCGTGAACGCGCGCACCGGCAAGCTGCGCTGGTCGGCGAGCGGCACCGCCAACTTCTACGCTACCCCGACGGTCGCGTACGGCCGCGTCTTCGTCGGGAACACGGACGGGCGGGTCTACGCCTTCGGGGCGGACAGCGGGCATCTCCTCTGGGCGAAGGCGACGGGCGGCTTCGTCTACTCCTCGGCCGCGGTCTGGGACCGCACCGTGTACGTCGGCTCCTACAGCAAGCGCTTCTACGCCCTCGACGCGGGCTCCGGCGACGTGCGCTGGTCGTTCGACGCGGGCGCGCCCATCTCCGGCGCGCCGACGGTGCTCGACGGGGTGGTCTACTTCTCGACTCTCGACGAGAAGACCTTCGCCCTCGACGCTCGGAACGGCAAGAAGCTCTGGCGGTTCGACGATGGCAAGTACAGCCCGGTCGTTGCCGACCGGGAGCGGATCTACCTGGCCGGCTACAAGAAGCTGTACGGGCTTGCGCCAGAGAGCGGCTAGGGTCCTGGCGTGGCGTCCAGGGCGCTCGTCATCGGGCTCGACTGCGCAGCCCCGCAGTGGGTCTTCGACCGCTGGCTCGACGAGCTGCCGACGATCCGCTCGCTGACCGAGCGCGGGACGTTCGGCATCCTCCGAAGCTGTGAGCCACCCATCACCGTGCCGGCCTGGTCGGTGATGACGTCGTCGCGAAGCCCCGGCGCGCTGGGCTTCTACGGCTTCCGCAACCGGCGCGACCACTCCTACGACGCGATGACCTTCGCCGACTCGCGCGCCGTCCAGGTCCCGCGGGTGTGGGACATCCTCTCCCGGGCCGGCCGACCGGTCGTCGCGCTCGGCGTGCCGCAGACCTATCCGGTCAGCGAGGTGAACGGCGTCATGGTCTCGTGCTTCCTGACGCCCGACACGACCCGCAGCCAGTACACCTTCCCGCCGGAGCTCAAGTCCGAGATCGAAAGCGTCGTCGGCCGGTACATGGTCGACGTCGAGAACTTCCGCACCGAGGAGAAGGGCAGGCTCCTCGAGCAGATCGAGGAGATGACGGCGAAGCGCTTCCAGGTGGCCGAGTACCTCCTCGAGACGAAGCCGTGGGACCTCTTCTTCATGGTCGAGATGGGCACCGACCGGATCCACCACGCCTTCTGGCGCTTCTTCGACCACGAGCATCGGCTCTACGAGCCCGGCAATCCCTACGAGCAGGGCGTGCTCGACTACTACAAGGCGCTCGACGAGAAGATGGGACGGCTCCTGCGATTCGCGGACGACGACACCGCCGTCCTCGTCGTCTCCGACCACGGCGCCAAGAAGATGGACGGCGGCATCTGCGTCAACGAGTGGCTGCGCCGCGAGGGCTACCTCGTCCTCAGGGAGGAGCCCGCCGAGCCGCAGCCGCTCAAGCCCGACATGATCGACTGGGAGCGGACGACGGCGTGGGGCGAGGGCGGCTACTACTGCCGGCTCTTCCTGAACGTCGCCGGCCGCGAGCCGCAGGGGCAGGTCGCGCCGGAGGACTACGAGCGCGTCCGCGCCGAGATCGCGGGGAAGCTCGAGGCGCTCGGCGATCCAGACGGCAACCCGATCGGCACCGTCGCCCACCGGCCCGAGGATCTCTACGACGATCCTCGCGGCGTCGTCCCCGACCTCCTCGTCTACTTCGGCGAGCTCTCCTGGCGCAGCATCGGCCTCGTCGGCGGCGGCTCGGTGCACGTGTTCGAGAACGACACGGGCTCCGACGACGCGAACCACGCCCACGACGGGCTCTACGTGCTCGCCGGCCCCGGTATCCCGGCCGGCCGCGGCCCCGAGCAGGAGATCCGGGACATCGCCCCGACGCTCCTCCACCTGCTTGGCGAGCCCGTCCCGGGGGAGATGGAGGGCTCAGTCCTCGAAGCGCTCGGCGCGGCGCCGGTGCCGAAGCCGTAACCGCTCAGCGGTAGCGAAGCGCGACGAGGACGGTCGCGAGCGCCGCGACGAACGCGACGGTGTTCGGCACGACGAGGGCGAGGTCGTCGCTCGCCGCGCCGTAGGCGACCCAGAGGACGAATCCGACGAGCAGAACCTCGAAGTAGAGAATCGAGATGCCGCGCGAGGAGCCTCTCCGGACGATCGCGCGGATCTGGAGGAGCGGGCCGAGCGCCATCAGGATCGCCCAGGACGCGGCGGCGAATGCGAGCGCGGTCGTCAACACGGGAACCTCCGTTGGCGAGTAGGAGCGCGCTCTGCCGGCGGGCTGCGTTCGGACCGAGGGAACGGACGAGGAGCGCAAGCGCAGCCGCGGTAAGTCTAGTCCTCGCGGCGCCGAGGGCGCCGTGGCCGCTCAGGCCTGGCCGAGCAGGAGGGCGTAGCCGTCGTGGAGGAACGGCGTGCGGTCGATCAGCGCCGCGACGTCCTCGGGCGGGTACTCGCCCTCCTCGGTGACGTAGCTCGAGATCAGCTCCGGCGGAGTCAGGTCGAAGCGCTCCTCGCCGGGCTTGCGCGGTTCCTCCGGCGCGAGCTTGATCACCTCGCAGGCGACCATGACCGGCACTCCGGCCTTCTTCGCCGCCCGCGCGAGTCCCGCCGTGCCGACCTTGTTGACGAGCGAGCCGTCGTGGAAGACGGTGTCCGCTCCGAGGAGGAGAAGGTCGACCGTCGCGACCGCGTGCTCTGCATCGGAGTCGTCGACGAGGTCGACCGGAAGTCCCGAGCCACGCAGCGCCTCGACGAGCTCGCGGCCTTCCTCCCCCGGCTCCGAGACCGTGCAAACCAGGCGGTCGGGCGGCGTGTGCTCGACCGCCTCCTGCACCGTCGCCGAGTTCGAATGGGTCATGACGACGCCGTTCAGGTACGGGGAGAGGAGGACGGCGATCGCCCTGCCGGCCCGCTCGCGCGCCTCGAGCAGGCCCCTCGCCTCCTCGAGTATCTGCTCGTCGCTTCGTCCGGACGCGAGCACGCGGCCGAGCGCCCCGGCGATCGCTCCCATCGCCGGCCGGGAATGGACGATCCGCTGCCCGAGCGCGATCGGGTCCTCGCCGAGCTCGACTGCCTCGCACACCGCCTCGACCGCCTCGCGCGCGAGCCAGCTCGCACCGTGGCGGTCGTCTTTCTCGATCCGTTCGACCCGTTCCGCCAGCCTCGAGTCCATGAGCCCCCTTCGGATTGCCGAGATCGTGCTGATGGTAGCCTGCTGCGGGATGGCAGACACAGAGCTGTTTCCACGCCCGCTGCCGGATCTTACGGAGGATGACCGCCCCGACGTCTCCCTCGTCGTGCCCGTCTACAACGAGGAGCGCACCGTCGAGGACGTCGTCCGCCAGGCGATCGCCGTGCTCGAGACGGACACGCGCACCTTCGAGGTCGTCGTCGTCGACGACGGGTCGAGCGACGGAACCTGGGCCGCGATCGAGCGTCTGAACGCCGCCGATCAACGCGTGCGCGCTGTCCGCTTCAAGCGCAACTTCGGCCAGCACCCGGCCATGCACGCCGGCCTCGTCCGCGCCCGCGGCGACATCGTCGTCACGATGGACGGCGACCTCCAGAACCAGCCTGCCGACCTGCCGAAGCTGATCGCGGCCGTCGCGGACGGCGCCGACGTCGCCTCCGGCAGGAGGCGCGGGCGCGAGGACTCCTGGGGCCGCACGGTCCCGTCGAAGATCATCAACGGCATGCTCCGCCGCTTCACCGCGGCGGACATCTCCGACTTCGGCTGCGCCTTCAACGCCTACTCCCGCGATGCGATCACCCCGGTGCTCGGCGTGATCGGGAAGCAGAAGTTCACGAAGGCGCTCGTCCTGGCGGCCGGCGCGCAGGTCGTCGAAGTCGACCTCGACCACCGCGCCCGCCAGGATCGCTCCCGCTACTCGCCGCTTCGCCTCACGCGCCTCGCCCTCCACGTGCTCGCCGGTTTCTGGCCGCAGCCGATCCAGTGGGCAGGGATCCTCCTCGGCGCGCTCTGCGGCACGCTCGCCGCGATCGTGGCCGTGTGGGCGACCGTCGTCTGGGCGCTGAACGGCGACTTCCCCGGCCAGCTCTACCTCGGCGGCCTCGTCCTCGGCGTCCTCGCCGTGCAGGGATTCATCCTCGCGCTTGTCGGGGAGTATCTGGGACGGATCCAGCGGGACGTCGAGGGGCGCCCGCTCTACACGATCGAGAAAGAGCTGACGTGAGCGACACGAAGCGGGTGCTGGTCACCGGTGGAGCCGGTTTCATCTCGTCGAACCTCGTCCGGCACCTGCTCGAGGCGACGGCGCACGAGGTCGTCTCGCTCGACGCGCTCACGTACGCCGGCAACATGGACAACCTCGCCGGCGTCATGGGGCACGAGCGCCTCTCGTTCGTGCACGGAGACATCCGCGACCCCGAGCTCGTCGGGGAGATCGTCGCCGGCGTGGACGTGATCGTGAACGCCGCCGCGGAGTCGCACGTCGAGAAGTCGATCGAGGAGGGCGCCTCCGAGTTCGTGACGACGAACGTCGAGGGGACGCAGATCCTCCTTGACGCCATCCGTCGCACCCCGGTCGAGCGCTTCATCCTCTTCTCCTCGAGCGAGGTCTACGGCACCGCGGAGTGCGCGCCCATGGACGAGGTGCACCCGCTCAACCCCCGCAGCCCGTACGCGGCCACGAAGGCCGGCGCCGACCGGCTCGCGTACTCCTACTTCGTCACGTACGGCCTGCCGATCGCGATCGTTCGCCCGTTCAACAACTACGGGCCGCACCAGCATCCCGAGAAGGTCGTCCCGCGCTTCATCACCCAGGCGCTCATGGACGAGCCGGTGACGGTCCACGGCGACGGGCACGCGAGCCGGGACTGGGTCTTCGTCGAGGACGTGGCCGAGGCGATCGTCGCAGCGATCGAGGCGGACCTCGACGCGATCGCGGGCGAGGTGGTCAACATCGCCACGGGCCGCGACATCTCGGTCGAGCAGATCGCCGACCTCGTGCTCGAGCGGCTCGACAAGCCGGCCTCGCTCAAGGTGCACACGGCCGAGCGGCCCGGCCAGGTCGACTGCCACATCGGGTCGACGGAGAAGGCGGAGCGGCTGCTCGGCTGGACCGCGCGCACGTCCTTCGAGGACGGACTGGAGCGCACCATCGGGTGGTATCACGACAATCGGGCCTGGTGGGAATCTCCTCTCCGCGCGGAAAGCACCGTCTACTCGTCCTAGGCGCCGGGCCGGCGCAGCTCGGCCTCCTGCGCGCCGCCCGCGACCGCGGGCTCTTCGTCGTCGCCTGCGACCGCGACCCGCAGGCGCCCGGATTCGAGCACGCCGACCGCCGCGCCATCGTCTCTGCCGAGGACGAGCCCGCGATCGGGAAGCTCGCCGAGGCCGAGGCGGTCGACGGCGTGATCGCGCCGGGAATCGACTGGCCGGTGGCGATCGCGGCGAGGGTCGCAGCCCGCTTCGCGCTTCCGCATCCGCTCTCCCCCGAGACGGCGGCGCTCGCCGTCTCCAAGCAGCGCCAGCGCGAGCGCCTGGCCGAGGCGGGCGTCCCGCAGCCCGCGTGGCAGCTCGCCACCGAGCCGGACGGCCTGCCCGTCCCGTGCGTGGTGAAGCCGCCCGACCGCCAGGGCCAGAAGGGCCTCACGCTCGTCCGCGACGAGTCCGAGCTCGGAGCCGCAGTCGAGCTCGCCGTGCGCGAGTCGCGCGCCGGCTGCGCGCTCGTCGAGGAGCTCGTCGAGGGCCCTGAGGTGACCGTGAACGGCTTCTCCGTCGACGGCGTCTTCCATCCGCTCACCGTCACAGACCGCCTGACGGCCGAGCTGCCCGCCTTCGGCGTCGCGCTCGCGCACGCCTGGCCGAGCGAGCACGACGTCTCCGAGGCGGTCGACGCAGCGCGGGCCGCGGCCGAGGCGCTCGGGATCGCGAACGGCCCGACCTACACGCAGGTGAAGCTCTCCGGCCGGGGGCCCAAGGTGATGGAGCTCGCCGCGCGGCTCGGCGGCGGCCACGACGCTGAGGTCTGCCGCGAGGCGCTCGCCATCGACCCGAACGAGCTCGCCCTCGACGCCGCGCTCGGAGAGCCCGTGGAGATCCCGCACGCGCAACCGGCCGGGGGCGCCTGCGTCCGCTTCCTCGTCCCGCCCGAGGGGGAGCTGACTGCGATCGCCGGGATCGACGAGGCCCGCGCCGCCGACGGCGTCGTCGACGCGCAGGTCTACCGGCGGCCCGGCTACGTCTTCGGCCCCTTCCTGCGCGGCGCCGACCGGGCCGGCTTCGTCCTCGCCACCGGCGCCTCGCGCGACGAGGCGCTCACGAATGCGGGCCGCGCGGCCGACTCAATACGCTTCGAGATCGCCGATGCAGCTCTCCTCCAGCAGACGTAAGACCTTTCTCTCCTTCCAGCCGCCCGCGATCGGGCCCGAGGAGATCGCCGCGGTCACGGAGACGCTCCAGAGCGGCTGGCTCACGACCGGTCCGCGGGCCGAGGAGCTCGAGCGCCGTCTCGCAGAGCTGACGGGCGCCCGCCACGCGCTCGCGGTCGCCTCGGGGACGGCCGCCATGCACCTCTCCCTCGTCGGGCTCGGGATCGGGCCCGGGGACGAGGTGATCACGTCGCCGATCACCTGGCCGGCGACGGCGAACGTGATCGTCCACGCCGGCGCCACCCCGGTCTTCGTCGACGTGCGCGAGGGCGACCTCAACATCGATCCCGAGCTCGCCGCTGGGGCCGTCACCGAGCGGACGAAGGCGATCCTGCCGGTCGACCTGGCCGGGCAGCCGGCCGACCTCGATCCGCTGCTCGAGCTCGGCCTTCCGGTCGTCGAGGACGCTGCCCACGCGATCGAGGCCCGCTATCGAGACCGCCCGATCGGTTCGATCGCGCACGCGACCTGCCTCTCGCTCTACGCGACGAAGAACGTGGCGGCCGGAGAGGGGGGCGCGATCACCACCGACGACGACTCGCTCGCCGACCAGGTGCGCGAGCTCCGCCTCATGCGGCGCGGCGACGGCTCTCTCTACGACATCCGAACCGCCGGCTTCAAGGCGAATCTCTCCGACATCCTCGCCGCCATCGCGCTCTGCCAGCTGGACAAGCTCGAGGCCCACGCAGCGATCCGGCGCCGGCACGTCGAGGCCTACGACTCGGCGCTCGCCGACCTCCCCGGGATCATTCCGCTCGCCCGCGACCCGCGCGACACCCACTCCCTCCACCTCTACGTCGTCCGGATCGACGCCGACGCGGCCGGGGCCGACCGCGACGCCTACCAGCGCGCGCTCGGCGAGGAGCTGATCGGCACGAGCATCCATTTCCTGCCGGTGCACACGCTCACGTACTATCGCGAGCGCTTCCCGGAGCAGCCGCCGCTCCCGGTGGCGGAGCGGGCCGGGCGCGAGGTGCTCTCGCTGCCGCTCTCGCCCGCGCATTCCGACGAGGACATCGCGGACGCAGTCGACGCGCTCCGCCGCGTCCACTCCCGCTTCACGGCGTGAAGCTCAGCCGTCCGGTCCGCATCGCGCTCCAGGTCGGGATCAGCGCGGCCGTCCTCGCCTTCCTGCTCTGGCAGATCGACCTGCGCGAGACGGTCGACCTGATCGCCTCGAGCAACGGCTGGTATCTCCTCGCCGCCTTCACCATCTTCCTCGCCACGACCGTCGGGATGGCCTGGCGCTGGCAGGCGCTCCTCGCTTCGAAGGGGATCCACGAGCCGCTCGGCTGGCTGACGAAGCTCTACTTCATGGGCTACGCGGCCGGGCAAGTCCTGCCGACCTCGATCGGCGGCGACACGGTCAGGATCGCCGCCCACGCCCGCAGGCGCCCCGACGCGAAGGCCGAGGCGGCGGGCGCCGTCCTGATGGAGCGCGTGCTTGGCGCAGCGGGGACGCTCGTGCTCGTCGCGATCGGCCTCGTCCTCGCGATCGGGCGCTACTCGAACATCGAGGAGATCGTCATCCTCGAGGCCGCGCTCTCCGCGGCGCTCGCGCTCCTGCTCGCCCTCATGTTCTCGCGGCGCACGAATCGCTGGCTCCAGGAGCGGGGAGGGACGAGGCGCCTGGCGCGCGGCTTCCGGAGCCTCTGGGAAGCCATGCACGGCTACCGCGCGCGGCCCTGGGTGCTCGTCGTCGTGATCGCCGTCACCGTCCTCATCCAGTTCATTCGCATCCTCGCGATCTGGCTCTGCGGCGAGGCGGTCGGGCTCGACGTCTCTCCGCTCGTCTACATCGTGATGGGCCCGCTCCTGTTCCTCGTCATGCTCGTCCCCTTCACGATCAACGGGCTGGGCGTGCGCGAGGCGTTCTTCATCGCCTTCCTCGGGAGGTTCGGCGTCGACGCCGACGCGGCCTTCGCGACCGGGTTCCTCTTCTACGCGCTCACGGTCGCGACCTCGCTCCCGGGCGGCGCGTTCATGCTCTGGGGCAGCATCCGCCCGGCGCTCATGCGCCCGCGCGAGCTGTAGCCGGCGCCTCAAGCATCCCGCTCGTCACGCCGATACCGAAGGCATGTACCAGGGGAAGAAGGTCGCGCTCGTCGTGCCGGCCTACAACGAGGAGACGCAGGTCGGCTGGATGCTGAAGAGCGTCCCCGCCTTCGTAGACCGCATCTTCGTCGTGGACGACGCCTCGAGGGACGCGACCGTGCGGCGGGCGGAGGAAGCCGACCCGCGCGTCGAGGTGATCGTGCACGAGCACAACCAGGGCGTCGGCGCCGCGATCGTGACGGGCTACCGCAAGGCGGCCGACGAGGTCTACGACGTCACGGCCGTGATGGCCGCCGACGGGCAGATGGACCCCGACGACCTCGAGACGCTCGTCCGCGCCGTCGCGAACGGCGAGTGCGACTACGCGAAGGCGAACCGGCTCTTCACGGGCCAGGCGTGGAACCTCATCCCGCGCGCCCGCTACCTCGGCAACGCGGCGCTCTCTTTCCTGACGAAGATCGCGTCCGGCTACTGGCACGTGGCCGACTCCCAGTCGGGCTACACGGCCGTGAGCCTCGAGACCCTGCGCCTTCTCGACCTCGACCGCCTCTACCCGCGCTACGGCTTCCCGAACGACATCCTCGTCCACCTGAACGTCTGGAGCCGCCGCGTCCGCGACTACCCGTCGCGCCCGATCTACGGCGTCGGCGAGCGCTCGGGCATCCGACTCCGCAAGGTGATCCCGCGCATCTCCTGGCTTCTCCTCAAAGGCTTCTTCTGGCGGATGAAGGAGAAGTACGTCATCCGCGACTTCCACCCGCTCGTCCTCTTCTACGTCCTCGGCCTCGCGCTCGCCTCGGTTGGCGTCGCGCTCGGCGTCTTCGAGACCGTGCTGCGGATCGGCGGGAGCCCGATCCCCGTGGCAACCATCGTGCTCGTGGCGCTGCTCGCCATCTCGGGCCTCCAGCTCCTCCTCTTCGCGATGTGGTTCGACATGGAGTCGAACAAGCACCTGCACACGCAGGCGCTTGGCTACGCGCAGCCCGGAGCCCTGCCCGCCGGCACGGTCGTCGTGTACGCGCCGCCGCACCTCGCGCCTCCGCCCGAGATCCTCGCCGCCGCCTCCGCGGGCTCGGCGAGGACGCTCCCCGCGTCCCAGAGCCGGGTCTAGCCGCCCGCTCTGCTCGACTTCGACCGTGGCCGGCGCCAGTCGAGCTCTTCCCCGGAAGGTCTGCGTCTTCACGACCTCGTACCCACGCGGCGAGGACGACTTCGCCGGACGGTTCGTCTCCGGCGCCGTCGAGCGGCTCCGGGAGCGGGGGATCGAGGTCTCGGTCGTCGCCCCCGGTGAATTCCGGACCTTCGGCGTCGCCTCCGACGGAGGCGGGATCGTGCGCGCCGTGCGCCGCCGCCCCTGGACGGCGCCGCTGCTTTTCTCCTCTATGGTGCGGACGCTCAGGCGGGCCGCCCGTGACGCCGACCTCG
Source organism: Gaiellaceae bacterium (assembly GCA_036279015.1). Lineage (GTDB taxonomy): Bacteria > Actinomycetota > Thermoleophilia > Gaiellales > Gaiellaceae > DATEOR01. The sequence continues at coordinate 100,320 of DASUJY010000006.1, forward strand.
TCCACGCGCACTGGTTCGCCGGCGGGCTCGTCGCTCTCTTCGCCGGCCGCCCCTTCGTCGTCACGCTGCACGGGACGATCTCGGGCGGCGTCCTGGACGACTTCAAGCTCCTGCGCAGCGCTCCTCGGCTCGCGCGCCTCGTGCTCGACCGGGCGAGCGCGGTGATCTGCGTCTCCGAGGCGCTGACCGAGGCGGCGCGCGCGGCCGGGGTCGAGAACGCCGTCTTCATCCCGAACGGGATCGACCTTCCGGCGGAGGTCGGCGTCGAGGCCGAGCCGCCCGAGATCCTCTACACGGGCCGGCTCGCGCCGGAGAAGGGGATCGAGGATCTCGTCGAGGCCGCCGCGGGGCTCAACCTCGTCGTCTCGGGCGACGGTCCGCTTCGGTCGCTCGTGCCGAGCGCGCTCGGATTCCTCCCGCGCGCCGAGCTCGAGCGCCGCTACGAGCGCGCGGCGGTCGTGGTCTGCCCCTCTCGCAGCGAGGGCTTCGGCGTCGTGTGCGCCGAGGCGATGGCGCACGGGAAGCCGGTCGTCGCGACCGCAGTCGGCGGCCTGGCGAACCTCGTCGAGGACGGGAAGACCGGGGTGGTCGTCCCGCCGCGCCGGCCGGACGCGCTTCGGGCCGCGCTCGAGGGCCTGCTGGCCGACCCGGCCGCGCGCGAGCGGCTCGGGCGCGCCGGGCGCGAGAAGATCGCGGCCGGCTACTCCTGGGAGTCTGTGATCGAGAAGACGCTCGGGGTGTACTCCACGGTGCTCGAGGAGCGTGCTCCCGAGCGGCAGCCGCACGCCGTCCTCGACGTCGAGTCGCGGACCGCGAAGGCGACGAAGATCGAGCGGCTCCTCGACGGCCGCTGCCGGCTCGAAGGCGCCCGAATCCTCGACATCGGCACGGGCTCGGGCGTCATCGCCGGCTCGCTGGCCAAGCGCGTCGGTCCGCACGGCGAGGTGGTGGCCGTCGACCTGGTCGACCAGCGGCTGAGCGAGAACGGCTACCGCTTCGTGCAGGTGACCGGAACGGCGCTCCCGTTCGAGGACGGTTCGTTCGACCTCGTCGTCTCGAATCACATCCTCGACCACGTCGGCGGCCGGCCGGAGAAGGAGCACCACCTCGCCGAGATCCGGCGCGTCCTTCGCCCCGGCGGCTGCTGCTACCTCACCGTCGCCAACCGCTGGGTGCTCGTCGAGCCGCATTTCCGCCTGCCGTTCCTCAGCTGGCTTCCCGAAGGCGCCCGCACGCCGTACGTCCGCCTCGCGCGCCGTGGGCGGGTCTACGACTGCGACCTGCCGACCCGGGGGGCGGTGCTGGAGCTCGTCCGGGAGGCCGGCTTCGAGCACGAGGAGCTCGAGCTCGAGGCGCTCGGAAGCTTCGCGGAGCTCGAGGGCGGAACGCTCGCCACGGTGACGTCACGCGTGCCGCGTGGCCTGCTCGAGGCGGCGCTGCCCGTCTTCCCGACGGTCGTCCTCATGCTCCGGAAGAAGGGCGCGTGAGAGCGCCGGGCCGGGCTGTCAGTCGGTAGCGGCCGCTCTCGGCATCGGCTTCGTCGCCAGCAGGCAGATCCGGTATCGGAACGTCTCGAAGAAGCGGCCGAGCACCAGCTCGACCCACCGAAGCCAGGGGCTCGGAGCCCACGTATTGCGCTCGACGTGCAGGTCGGCTCGCTCCGCTGAACGGCTCAGAGTGGAGGCATCGCGTAGCCCGATGTGAAGCGGGTTCTGGGCCAGGAGGAAGTTCCAGTCCTTGAGCCGCTCGATCAGGTGCTTCGGGTTCGGCGTGTAGACCGCGAGCTTCCCGCCCTCCACCAGGACCCGATGCGCCTCCTTCATGATCGCGGCGAGCGTTTCGTCGTCGACGTGCTCGGTCAGATCCGCGGCAACCACCTTGTCGAACGAAGCATCGGCGAAAGGCAGCTCGGCAGCGTTGCCGACGTGAAACTCGATGTCCGGAAAGTAGCTGCGAGCCTTCTCGACGAAGAGAGGCTCCAGGTCGACGCCGACGGTTTCGCAACCGAACGTCGAGAAGTGGTGCGCCTGGGCGCCGATCGCCGAGCCGATGTCGAGGATCTTCTCTCCGGGCTGGGGATCGACCAGCTTGGTGATCGAACGGAGTCGAAGGCGACTCCAGGCCGACTGGCGGAAGTATTGGGTCTCCATCACCTCGACGAACGTCTCGTCGTAGCGAGTCGGTCCCAGGCAGACGGCGGGGAGAGGAATCCGGACGCCCATCGATGAACTCCATCGGCTCGCCCGGCCAAGATCTAAAGTCGGCGTCGGCGTGTCGCAAACAGCCACGTGCGGGGTCAAACCCCGGCCATGGCCGCTCCGGCCATTTGCCGGTGCCAGGCACCGAGCCGTGTCTCGCAGGGCCACGTGCGACAAGAGTGCGGCTCTCCGTGCCGCGTTCCCGCGCCGAGCACGGATCTACACCAGTCTCCATGGCGTACGCGAAGCCATGTCCCGGTGCCAGGCACCGGGGGTCTAGCCCGGCGCTTCAGGCCATGTCCGGGTCAGACCCAGGACATGGCGCTTGCGGCCCGCCCCGGAGCCGGAAAGCGGCGGCGCCGGCGAGCCCGGCGCCGCCGCTGGTTGAACCTAGGCCGCCTGCTCGAAGGCGAGCTCGCCCTCGGGAGCGGCCGCTTCCGCGCCGCGTCCGCGGCGCGGGATGAAGAGGGCCGCCAGCGCGCCGAGCGCCACGATCCCCGCGCCGATCCAGAGCGCCGGGACGAGCCCGTCCACGAAGGCCTGCCCCGTGGCGTAGCTGCCCGAGCTGGAGAAGATCGTCGCCAGGACGGCGACGCCGAACACCCCGCCGAGCTCGCGGATGGCGTTGTTCGCGCCGGAGGCCTGCCCCTCTTCCTCCGGCCGCACCGCCGAGAGAACGACATTCGCCACCGGGGCGAAGAAGAGCGCCATCCCGACGCCTGCGACGATGAACGCGGGGACGAGCTCGCCGTAGGGCACCGTCGGGTCGGAGACCGCCGCGAGCCAGCCGAGCGCGAGCGCCTGGAGCGCGAGCCCCGCAGCCATGAGCGGCCGCCCGCCGATCCGGTCGGAGAGCGCGCCCGCGATCGGGGCGACGAAGATCGGCATCGCCGTCCACGGAAGGACCCGCAGGCCGGCATCGAGGGGGCTGTAGCCCTGCACGGTCTGGAGGAACTGCGTCAGCAGGAAGATGGAGCCGAACATCCCGAAGAACATGAAGAGGGACGAGACGTTGGCGGCCGCGAACGTGCGGTTCCGGAAGAAGCGCATCGGCAGCATCGGCGCCGGCGCGCGCAGCTCCCAGAGGACGAACGCCACCGTCACGACGACTCCGAACGCGAGCGAGCCGATGATCTCCGTGCTCGTCCAGCCGATCGCGTTGCCGCGGATGACGCCCCAGACGATGCCGAAGAGGCCGACGCTCGCGAGCGCGAGGCCGCGCAGGTCGAGGCGGCCCGACGGCCCGAACGTCTCGCGAAGGCGCGCGTAGGCGACCGGCACGAGGACGAGCCCGATGGGCACGTTGAGCCAGAAGATCCACTGCCACGACATGCCCTCGACGACGGCGCCGCCGACGACCGGGCCGCTCGCGACGGCGAGGCCGCCGATCGCGCCCCAGGCCCCGAGTGCGAGGCCGCGCTTCGAGGGGGAGACTGCCGCCGAGAGGATGGTCAGCGTGAGGGGCGTCACGATCGCTCCGCCGACCCCCTGAACCGCGCGCGCGGCGATCAGCGCCTCGACGTTGGGCGCGAGAGCCGCCGCCGCCGAGGCGACGGTGAAGATCCCGAGCCCGACGGCGAAGAGCCGCCGCCGGCCGAAGCGATCGCCGAGCGCGGCTCCCGTGAGGAGCAGCACGGCGAAGCTCAGGGTGTAGGCGTTGACGGTCCACTCGAGGTCTTCGATCGAGGCCCCGAGATCGACCCGGATGCTCGGCAGCGCGGTCGTCACGACGAGGTTGTCGAGCGTGACCATGAACAGGGCCACCGAGGTGATCACGAACGTCCAGATCGTCTTTGTCCTTGCGCTCATCTCCTTCTCCTTAGTAAGTAGTCACTCAGTCCAAGACGAAAAAAACACGCTCTAGCTTCCCCGCAGGCAGCCCTTGAGGAGGTCGTGCGCCCAGGGCTCGTCGAGGGCGCCGAGATCCATCGCGGCTGCGACGTTGACCAGCATTCCGACCCGGAAGAAGTCGTTCACGGCCTCCTCGTCGCCGCCGACGCTCGCGACGAACTTGTAGACCTCGGCGAACTCCTCGCGGACGACCTTGCGCACCTCGGGGTCTTCGCAGGCGGCATAGGCCTGCATCTGGAACATGAGCGAGGCGCGGTCGCGCCGAACGTCCCCGTAGGCGTCGCCCATCGAGAAGAGCACGTCGCCCTCGCGCTTCGCGGCGGCCGCCTCCTGGAAGACGGCGAGGATGTGCCGGAAGCCGCGGCGAACCGTCGCGAGAAAGAGCTCCTTCTTCGTCCCGAAAAGGCGGAAGAGGTAGGGCTGCGAGATGCCGGCTCGCCGGGCGATGGCCTCCGTGGACGTGCCGTGGAGCCCGCCGACGGCGAACTCGGTCATGGCGGCCTCGAGGATCTCCTCGCGACGGACCTCTGCGCTCTTCCGGGTTCGGGTGGTGCTCGCCACGGCGTTGTAAGTTACTACTCACTCACAACTCTGTCAAGTGGACGAAGCGCGACTCCCGACTACGATGAGAGCCGTGAGCACAGCGATCGTCTCCGGCGGCGCCGGCTTCCTCGGATCACATCTCTGCGACTACCTCCTCGCGAAGGGTCATCGGGTCGTCTGCGTCGACAACCTCGACACCGGCTCGCTCCAGAACGTCGAGCACCTGAGGAGCGGCGACGAGTTCGTCTTCCTGAACCACGACGTCACCGAGCCGCTCTTCCTCGACGAGCCGGTCGACTACGTCTTCCATCTCGCGAGCCCGGCGAGCCCGATCGACTACCTGCGCCTGCCGCTGCACACGCTCAAGGTCGGCTCCTACGGGACGCACCACATGCTCGGCGTGGCCAAGTTCAAGCGTGCCCGCTTCCTCATCGCCTCGACGAGCGAGGTCTACGGCGACCCGCAGGTGCACCCCCAGCCCGAGACCTACTGGGGGCACGTGAACCCGATCGGCCCGCGCGGCGTCTACGACGAGGCGAAGCGCTACGCGGAGGCGCTCACGATGGCCTACCACCGCCAGCAGGGCGTCGACACCGCGATCGCGCGGATCTTCAACACGTACGGGCCGCGCATGCGCCCGCACGACGGGCGCGCGATCCCGACCTTCATCCGCCAGGCGCTCGAGAACAAGCCGCTCACCGTCTTCGGAGACGGGTCGCAGACGCGTTCCTTCTGCTATGTGGACGACCAGATCCGCGGGCTCTACGCGCTCGCCACGAGCGGGGAGCACCTGCCGGTGAACATCGGCAACCCGCACGAGATGACCCTGCTCGAGCTCGCCGAGGCGGTCATCCGCGTCACCGGCTCGAAGTCGGAGATCGTGTTCGAGGCGCTGCCGGTCGACGACCCGCAGGTGCGCCAGCCCGACATCACGCGCGCCCAGCAGGTGCTCGGCTGGGAGCCGGAGATCGAGCTCGAGGAAGGCCTCCGCCGCCTCCTCGGCTCGATGGCGCCGGCGGCCGCGCCCGCTCAGTAGGCTGCGGCCATGGAGGAAGCCTCCCTCGTGGAGGCCGCGTCGGGTCTCGTGCCGGCCGGTGACGGCTGGTTCACGGTCAACGTCGCCGACGCCGCCTGGGTCACGAACCCCGTCTTCGGCGCGCGCTGCTCCTTCGAGGCCAACGGGCCGGCTCTCCGTCAGAACCCTGAGCTCGACGAGCACCACTTCGCCCAGCTCGGGGTCAAGCTGCACGTCCTCGAGCCGGGTAAGCCGAGCACGCTCTACCACGCCGAGTCCGAGCAGGAGGACTTCCTCGTGCTCGCCGGCGAATGCCTTCTCCTGATCGAGGGGGAGGAACGGCGCCTCGGCGCC
>DASUJY010000007.1:0-36195 GCA_036279015.1 Gaiellaceae bacterium
GTTCGTGAGGCCGGTGTAGAGCGCCGATTCGAGCGACGGGTCGGCCGGGACGACGAGGTAGCAGTGGTGGAGGTCGAGGTGGTTCGAGAGCCAGAAGGCGTTCGCCATGTTCCCGCGGGAGACGCCCGAGTTGCCGAAGAGGACGAGCGCGGCGAGCCCCTCCTCGTCCATGAGCCCGCGGGCGAGCGCGAAGCGTCTGTCCATCTCGCCGGGCGAGAACCTATCCCACACGGCGAAGCTCCTCGGCGAGCCAGTCGGCCACGAGCGGCCGGTACTTGTAGGGGATGTTGTTGCACACGTGATTGCCCTCCTCGTAGAGGACGAAGCGGCCCTGCGCCGCCTCGTCCGCGATTCGCTTCGTCTGCTCCCAGGGGATGAGGCGGTCGAGCTTGCCCGTGACCATGAGCGCGGGCCGGTCGAGGTCGGCGATCACCGGGGAGAGGTCGAGCTCGAAGGCCTTGGCGCGCGCCTCCTCCTCGTCCGCCGCGCCCGAGTGGTGCTGGAACGCCTCGCGCGTCAGGCCGGGCAGGTGCTCCCAGCACTCACCGAAGTTGTAGGCGCCGCTCACGCCCGCGACGGCGGCGAGGCGCGGCTCGCGCGCGGCCGCGCGCGGCGCGTAGTAGCCGCCGAGGCTCACGCCGCAGGCGCCCACGGGGCCGTCCCAGGCGAGAACGTCGAGCGCGGCGGTGACGGCGGCCTCGTAGTCGGGACGGATGTGCGTGGCGAAGCCGCTCTCCCCCTGGCCGGGCCCGTCGAAGGAGAACGTCGCCAGCCCGCGGCGCAGGAAGACGTCCTCCCAGTTGAAGAATTCCTCCTTCGTCGAGTCGAGGCCGGGCAGGAGCAGGACGAGCGGCGTGCCGTCGGCGCCGGCCGGCCTGCGAAGGTTGCCGACGAGCGTCCCGTCCTCGAAGGGGATCTCGATGCGCTCCGCAGCCGGGTCGAGGCAGCGGTGGGCGGCGTAGATCGCCGCCTTCGCGCGTTCGGTCGAGTCCCGGTTGAGCTCGTGGTCGACGTGCCAGACGAACTTGGCGAAGTGGTAGGAGAGCGCCGCGCGCACCCAGGCCTCACCGGCTGTGAGCGCGCTGCCCGCCGCCTCGGCCTCCTCCGCGAGCCCCTGGTGGAGCTCGCCGAGCTCGACCCAGGCGCCGAGCCAGTCGTCCCAGCGCTCGAGCGCGGACGTCGTCCGCCGGAAGTCGTTGAAGTCGACGCCCTGCGAGACGAAGCGCGGGGCCCAGTTGTCGATCGCCGCCTGGACGCGCGCGTCAGGCACGGGCGACCACGCTCTCGAGCGAGGCGCCGAGGTCCTGCAGGAGGACGGCGGCGGTGTTCCTCCCCGGCGCGGCCGAGACGGAGCCGCCCGGGTGCGTCGTGGCGCCGGTCTGGTAGAGGCCGGGAATCGGAGTGCGCGGCTGGAAGCGGAGCGCGCCCGACTGCGAGGGCGAGAGGTCGCCGCCGTGGCAGGTTCCGTGCCAGTTGTGGGCGTTCATGCGCTCGAGATCGACCGGGCTCTTGACGACGCGGGCGAGGATCTTGTCGTCGGTCAGGTTCGGCGCGTAGCGGCGGAGCTGGGCGAGGTTCCGCTCCGCCGCCTCCTCCTTCACCTCGTCCCAGCGCTCAGGCCCGCCGTCGGCGAGCTCGTAGGGCTGGAAGCCGATCACCTTGAGGACGTGCTGGCCGTCGGGGGCGCGCGAGGGATCGGCGACGGTCGCGCAGACGACGAGGAGCACGGGGTCGTCGTCGGCGAGGAGACCGCGCTCAGCGTCCGATCCCATGCGCAGGAGCCGCTCGACCGAGGGCGCCGTCCCGGAGGCCACGGGCGCGATCGTGCCGCCCTCGACGGGGAAGGCGGGCGCCTCGCTCGTCGCGAGGTGGGTCGGGAAGAGGGCCAGGCCGGAGCGCCAGGTCTCGATCCCGTAGCGGAAGTCGTCGTCCCAGAGGTCGTCGGGCGCCATGCCGAGGAGATGCTTCGGGTGGATCGTGGAGACGACCGCGCGCCGTGCGCGGTAGCTCTCCCCGCCCTCGGTCTCGACGCCGACGCAGCGGCCCTCCTCGACGACGAGGCCGGCGACACGCTTGCCGGTCACGATCGTGCCGCCGTATTCCTCGATCAGGCGCGCGAGCGCGAGCGGAAGCGCCGCCGAGCCGCCGCGCGGCAGCGTCCAGCTGTGCTGCTGCCGTCCGTACGTGAGCGAGTAGGCGAGCGCGCCGGTGCCGGGCCGGTCGGCCGGCTGCACTGTCATCACGCTCATCCAGAGCATGAAGGCGCGCGTGTGCTCGTCCTCGAACTCGGAGCGGACGACGTCCCAGGCGCTCATCGCCAGGCGCCGGCGCCAGCGGCCGTCGAGGGCCTCCTCGGGGCGCGGCGCGGCGCCAATCGGGTTGTTGCGGTAGGCGCCGAAGGCTCCCTTCGCCTCGTCGTAGTCGGCGATCAGGCGCCGGTAGGCGTCGGCGTCGCGGCGCGAGAACTTCGCGAACTCCTCGCACGTGCGGTCGAGGTCGCGCCACTGCGTCAGCCAGGTGCCATCCGGGAAGGGGATGTGGACGACCGGGTCGGGATGGACGTACTCGAGGTCGTAGTCCTCGAGGCCGAGCTCGCGGATCGCGGGGCTCGCCTGGATGAGGTTGTGCGCGGTCGAGCAGGAGTCGTGCAGGAAGCCGGGGAGCGTCAGCTCCTCGGTGGCCGTGTTTCCGCCCACGACCGGGCGCGCCTCGACGACGAGCACCTCGAAGCCGGCGCGGGCAAGGTACGCGGCCGTGACGAGGCTGTTGTGCCCGGCGCCTGCGACGACGACGTCTGCGGTTTCGCTCATCGGCTAACCTCCTTTTCGTGGCGCGCATCAGCTACGTCGACCCGGCCAAGATCACCGATCCCGAGCTCGCCGCCGACATGGAGCACTCGCGGCGCTACGGGACGCCGCGCCCCGAGACGCAGGCGATCCGCTTTCACGTCCCCACGGTCGCGAAGTCCTTCATGCGCCCGTGGAAGACGATCTTCCGCGCGGGGCAGGTGGAGCACTCCCTGAAGGAGCTCTGCCGAGTCTACGTCTCGAAGACGATCGAGTGCGACTACTGAGGGTCGCAACGGTCTCTCCGGGGCGGAGAGCAAGGGCTGACCGAGGCGGACTACGAGGAGCTCCTCGAGTTCGAGCGCTCCGACCGCTTCACTGACCGGCAGAAGGCAGCCCTCCTCTACACGAGCATGCTCGTCTGGAACCCCGAGGGTGCCGACGACGCCGTCTGGGCGCGCCTGCGGGAGCACTTCTCCGACGCCGAAATCGTCGAGCTCGGCCAGTTCGTCCAGCTCACCTACGGGCAGCAGCGCGTCATCAAGACGTGGGGCGTCGGGCACGGCGAGCTCCTCGCCGACACGACCGGCGGCCTCGCGCCCGGGAAGGTGAGCGCCTAGGTGGGCCACATCCGCGGCAGCGAGCACGACGTCCGCGCGCTCGTCCCCGCAGCCGCCGAGGCCTACGCCTACGCGCGCGACAACATGGTTCGCGGCGGCATCGTCGACCCGGAGCTGAAGGAGCTCTGCTTCCGCTTCCTCGCCGACGACCCCGAGGCGACCGACATCTCCCGCTTCGAGGGACGCGAGCTCCTCGCGCTCCGCTGGGCCCACGCGATCGCGTGGGACTCCTCGCAGGCCGACGACGAGCTCTGGGCCGCCCTCCACGCCGAGTTCTCGGAGCCCGAACTGGTCGAGCTCGGCTGCTCGATCGGCTACGAGCTCGGCCAGCAGCACTGGCGCCGCACCGTGGGCCTGCCCGCGCGCGATCAAGAGCTCGCCTCCTGACCGAGCAGGCGGAGCGCGTTCCCGCCCAGGATCGCCGCCTCGTCCTCCGCGGCTAGTCCGAGCGCGCGCACGGGCTCGGCGGGTCGCTCGAGGCCCATGTCGAAGGGGTAGTCCGAGCCGAGGAGGACGCGGTCGGCGCCCGCGAAGTCGACGAGCGCGCGGAGGAGCGTCTCGTCGTGCGTGACCGTGTCGTAGTAGAAGCGGCGAAGCGACTCCTCCGGGGGCTCGCCGAGCCGCGCGCGTGCCTGCGGCTGGAAGGAGTGCGCGTGGCGGAGGCGGCCCCGCAGGGAGAGAACGGCGCCGCCCCCGTGGGCGAGCACCACGCGCAGGCGCGGATGCGCCTCGAGGACCCCGGCCATGACCATGTGCGCCGCGGCGATCGTCGTCTCGACCGGATTCCCCACGGCGTTCCAGAGGTAGTAGTCCTCGAACACGGGCATGTCGAAGCCGCGTGTCGTCGGATGGATGAAGACGAGCGCCTGCGTCTCCTCGGCGGCGGCCCAGAAGTCCCGGAACCGCTCGTGGCCGAGGTAGTCCCCGTCCACCGAGGCTGCGATCTCGATCCCCGCGAGGCGTCCGTCCGCCATCAGCTCTGCGAGCGTCTCGGGGCGCGCCGGATCGACCGTGCCGAGCACGGCGACCCGCTCGCCCGCCAGCTGCGCGAGCGCCTCGTTCTGGCGCTCCGGCTCGCGGCCGAGGAGCGTCACCCACGGGCACAGGACGATCATGTCGACGCCTGCGCGGTCCTGCTCTTCGAGGATCCGCCCGAGGTCGACGAACTCCCGCACGGCGGCGCGCATCTCCTTGCCGGCGAAGCGGACGACTTGCTTGCCGTCCTCCCAGGCGACCTCCGCGCCGATCCCCGGCACGATCACGTGAGCGTGGACGTCGACGACGCGGGCGCTCATGAGGCGATCAGGACGAGCCCTCCCGCCACGACGAGGCTGCCGCCGAGCCAGAGCTGGGCGGTGACCTGCTCGACGTGGCGCCCCATGAGGAGCGGCGAGAAGGCGAGGACGACGGGGACGGAGAGGAGGCCGAGCGCGAGCACGACGGCGACGCCCGTGGTGTCGAGCGACACCCAGCGCGCCCAGACGGAGAGGCCGACCATGATTCCGGCCGCGAGCTTGAAGCCCAGGGCCGTCCGCGAGCCGATCGCCCCGACCTGCGGCCTGCCGCGCAGAGCGACGAGCACCGCGTAGGCGAGCACCGCGGCCGCCATCCCCAGCGTGAGCCCGAGGAGCGGCGAGGAAAGGCCGTCGAGCCCTTCCTTGATGAGGACGGGGCTGATCGCCCAGGCGAGCGCGGTCCCGAGCCCGAAGACGGAGCTCGTCCACCCCACGCCCCAGCCGGTCTCCGCGACGCGCTCGCGCGCGACGACGAAGGCGCCCGCCATGATCAGCCCGATGCCGAGCCAGCCGAGCGTGTGCGGCACGTCCTGGATCGTCACCGCAGCGACGACGACGCCGAAGACCGGGTTCGTGGAGAGGAGCGGGCTCGTCCGGGCGGCGCCGATCCGCATCTGGCTCATGTTGAGGAGCGTCCAGCCGACGAAGAAGTGGACGAGGCCGGCGAGAGCGAAGAAGACGATGCCCGCGGCGGTCGCCTCGGCCAGAAGCTCGAGGTCGGTGGTCGCGAGCGTGGCGATCGCGAGGACGACGAGGGCGACGAGAAGCTGGAGGAACGTGGCGAGGTAGGCGTCGCTCATCCCGCCGACGGCGCGGCGATTGAGCGTCTGGAAGACGCCGAAGCCGACCCCGGCTGCGGCCGCGAGGAGCGTTCCCGACACTGCTAGTGCCCTTTCCAGTAATGCTGCCCCGCTTCTCGGTCGCGGGCACCAAGCGATGCAAGGACGCAGGGAGCCCCGGTAATGGTCATTACCGGGGCGACCGAGGACGAAGCAGCGCGCAGGTGAGCGCGGGCGAGAAGCCGGCGTGTATTGCTGGGAAGGGCACTAGTTCGAGGTCTCCACTCGGGCGCGGTCGGCGCGGGCGTCCTTGCCGTCGATACGGGCCGAGCCGCCGAAGAAGAGCTCCGCCATCTCGGGGTCGGCGAGCACGTCGGCGGCGCTGCCGGTGCGGAGGACGCGGCCGCTCTCCATCACGACTCCGTGCGTGGCGAGGCTGAGCCCGAAGCGGACGTTCTGCTCGACGACGAGGATCGTCTTCCCCGCCTCGCGCATGAGGGCGATCGACTCGGAGACCGCCTTCAGCGCCTTCGGGTCGAGCCCGAGCGACGGCTCGTCGAGGAGGACGAGCCGCGGGTCGATCATGAGCGTGCGGGCGAACTCGACCATGCGGCGCTGTCCGCCGGAGAGGTTCCCGGCCTTGTCGTCGCCCCGCTCCCGCACGATCGGGAAGAGCTCTTCGAGCGACGCGTAGCGCTCCTTCACCTCGCGGCGGCGGCGGCGGATCACGTACGCGCCCATGAGGACGTTGTCGCGCACGGTCAGGTTGGGGAAGAGCCCCTGCGACTGGGGGACCTGGACGATCCCGTGCTCGAGGATGCGGGCCGGGTCGTCGCCGCCGATCGGCGTCCCGTCGAACTCGACCGAGCCGAGCCGCGGGCTCAGGAGCCCGCTGACGACGCGGAGCACGGTCGACTTGCCGGCCCCGTTCGGGCCGACGATGCAGACGACGGCCGTGGGCTCGACCGCGATGTCGACGCCCTGGAGGACGTCCCCGCCGCCGTAGCCCGCGTGGACGCCGGCGACCGCGAGGAGCGGCGCGCTCATCCTGCGGCGACCTCCTCGACGCGGTAGTCCTGGCCGAGGTAGGCGTCGAGGACGCGCGGGTCGGCCTGGATCTGGTCGGGCGTCCCGGTGGCGATGCACGACCCCTGGGCGAGCACGAGCACGGGGTCGCACAATCCGAGGACGAAGGGCATGTTGTGCTCGACGATCAGGAACGTCTTCCCGCGCTCGTTGAGCTCGCGGATCATGCCGGCCATGTGCTCGATGAGCGTCGGGTTGATCCCTCCGGCGGGCTCGTCGAGCATGATCAGCTCCGGGTCGAGCATGAGCACCTGCGCGAGCTCGACGAGCTTCTGCTGCCCGTAGGAGAGCGAGCCGGCGCGCATGGAGGCGAAGCGCTCCATGCCGACGAACTCGAGCAGCTGGCCCGCGCGCTCGGCCTCGGGCCCGCTGACCGCGTCGGCGCCGAGCTGCCGCCAGGAGAAGGAGCGCAGGGGCGCGACGACGTTCTCGAGCACCGTCATCTCGCGGAAGAGCCGCGTGATCTGGAAGGTGCGGCCGATGCCGCGGTGGGCCCGCTCCCAGGGGCGCATGCGGTCGATCCGCTCGCCGTCGTACACGACCTCGCCCCCGTCCGGGCTCATCGTCCCGTCGATCAGGTTGAAAATGGTCGTCTTGCCCGAGCCGTTCGGCCCGATCAGCGCGGTGATCGTGCCCTCCTCGACCGATAGCGAGCAGCCGTCGACGGCCTGGAGGCCTCCGAAGCGCTTGGCCAGGCCGCGCGCCTCGAGGAGCGGCCGTCCGGTTCGGCCGGCGCCCCGGGTGCCCACCGAGCCCGGAAGCGTCGCCCCGGCAGGCCGTTCGAGCCGGGCGCCGACGAGCGCTGCTGCGTCCGTCCGGCGGCGCAGGCGGGCCCAGAGGTGCGCGATGCTCGGGATGATCCCGCGCGGCAGGAGGAGGACGACGAGGGCGAGGAGGCTGCCGAAGATGACGAGTCGCCAATTGCCACCGCCGATCTCGTTGTTCGTGACCTCGTTCAGCGGCTCGAGGATGAACGCCCCGAGCACCGGCCCCCAGATCGTTCCCCGCCCGCCGAGCAGGACGGCGAGGACGACCTGGACGCTGACGACGATGTCGAACATCCCGCGCGGGTCGATGAAGGTGAGGTAGTAGGCGTAGACGCCGCCGGCGGCGCCGATGAAGATGGCGCTCGCGGTGAAGCTCAACACCTTGTAGACGGGCGTGTTCACGCCCACGCTCGCGGCCTTGCTCTCGTCCTCGCGGATCGCGATGAGGCCCATGCCGAACTTCGTCCGCCGGATCCACCAGGAGAGAGCCACGGTGAGCACGAGGATCCCGAGCAGCGCGTAGTAGAAGGGCCAGTTCTGGTAGGCGATGTCCCACATCGGGAGCGGCAGCGTGAGCCCGTGGTTTCCGTTCGTGAGCGCCGACCAGTTCAGCCCCACGATCTGCATGACGAAGAGGAACGCGATCGTCAGGATCACGAACGAGTGGCCGCGGGTCCGCATCAGGACCGAGCCGACGACCGCGGCGAAGATTCCCGCCACGACGGCCGAGATCGGGATGAACCAGAAGGGCGAGGCGCCGTCGAAGACGCGAAGCGAGAAGAGCGCGGTCGTGTAGGCGCCGATGCCGAGAAAGACGCTCTGGCCGAGGGAGACGTAGCCCGTGAAGCCGGAGATGATGTTCCAGCTCGACCCCATGATCGCGAACAGGGTCGAGAAGATGATCATGTTCTGGTAGTAGAGGTTGTCGGTGACGACCGGGTAGAGCGCGAGGAAGACGAGAGCCGCGCCGATGAACGGCGCAAACGGCCGCGCGGCGACAAGCCCGCCGAGCCGGCCGGCGGAGAGCCTGCGGTTGCGCGGCTCGGCGACGCTCATTGGCCATCCTTTGGCCGATGAGCGCGGGGAGGGTGTGTGAGGGAACCGGGAGGTTCCCTCACTGCATCAACAAAGGGGGCCCTTGGGAACGCTGACGCGTCTGAAGTGACCCGGAGAGCGAGCCGGAGGCGAGCGACGCTCATACGACGACGTCCTCCCGCAGCTTCGCGCCCATGATCCCCTGCGGCCGTGCGAGGAGGACGACCATGATCACCATGTACGGCACGGCGGTCGCCCACCGCGGCGAGATGTACGTCGCCGTCATCGTCTCCGCGACACCGAGCATGAGGGCGCCGACGGTCGCGCCGGGGAGGCTCCCCATCCCGCCGAGCACGATGATTCCGAGCAGGCGCGAGATCCACTGGTAGTGGGAGCCGGGCAGGAACGGATAGAGCACGCTGACGATCGAGCCGCCGGCGCCCGCGGTGGCCACGCCGATCGCGAACGTGAGCGCCGCGACGCCGCGCACGTTCACGCCGACGAGGCGGGCCGACTGGACGTTCTCGGAGAGAGCGCGGATCGCGCGGCCGAGCCAGCTGTGGTTGAGCATGAGGTAGAGGAGGACGAGCACGCCGACGGCGACTGCACAGCCGTAGACCTGCCCCTTCGGAAAGTAGTACGGGCCCGCGTGGTACGACTCGTCGAAGTAGGCGGGGGTGGCGGCGTGGTACGTCGTGGACCACGCGAGGCCCATGGACCCCTCGATCACGAGCGCAAGGGCGAACGTGAGGAGCACCGACATCGAGGCCGGCATCCCCGAGATCCACTGCACCGTCAGCTTGTACATGACGAATCCGAGCAGGAACATCGCGGGCGTCGTGATGACGACGCCGAGGAGCGGGTCGATCCCCGCGTCCTTCCAGAGGCTCCAGGCGAAGAACGCCGCCAGGATGATGAGCGCCCCCTGCGCGACGTTGATCACGTCCATGACGCCGAAGACGAGCGTCAGCCCCGAGGCGAGCAGGGCGTAGACCCCTCCGATCAGGAGCCCGAGGATGATTGCCTGAACGAGCGTCGTCATCTGGGCGGGCGGGGCGGGCGGGGGAAGCCCCCGCCCGCCGTCGCCTTACCTCCTTCCGGTTCCTTGGCTTACTTCCAACCTGGCTTCGGGTTGACGATCGTGTCCGAGGTCGCGGCTTCCTCCGGGAGCACGATCTCCTCGTCCCCGTTCTGCCACTGGGCGAGCAGGAAGGCCTGCTCCGGGGCGCCGGTGTCGTCCCAGGAGAGGGTTCCGAGGATCGTGTCGACCGAGTTCTCGCGGAGCCAGTCCGCGAGCGCGGTCTGGTCGTCGATCGACCCGACGCCCTCGACCGCGGCCTGGAGCACCTGCGCAGCGGCGTAGGCGTCCGCCGCGTCCTCGGGCGGGTCGGTGTCGAACTTCGCCCGGTAGGCGTCGAGGAACTCCTTGTTCCCCGGCGTCGGGGCGTCCACGTGGTAGCTGACCGCGTAGAAGACGCCCTCGGTGTTGTCGAGCCCGATCGCGTCCGAGTACTGATCGGCGAAGGACGGCGTCGAGGCCTGGAAGAGCTGCTTCGGGCTGTACCCGACCTTCCTCAGGGCACGGATGAGGCCGACGCCGTCGGCCAGGCCGGCCGAGCCCTGCGCGATGACGTCGGGCTTCTGCGCCGCGACCGCCGCCGCAATCGCGTCGAAGTTCGTCGTCTCGGGCGGGTAGACCTTGCTGTAGACGGTCTGTACACCAGCCGCCTCGAGCTTCGACTGGATGCCCTCGGCGACCGGGCCGCCGAACGGGTCGTCGGCGATCACGTAGGCCGCCGTCTTCGGCTTCTGGTCGGCGGGCAGGCCTGCGGCCCACTCGGAGAACAGATCCGCCTGGTGCTCGGCCGTCGCCTGCTGGGCGAAGAAGAGGTACTTGAAGCCCCGGCTGAACATCTCCGGCGAGCCGCCGGCGGGCTCCACGTACAGCATGCGGTTCCGTTCCGCGACCGCCGACGCCGGCAGGTTGAGGAGCGAGGAGAACGTGCCGAGGAGCAGGTCGACCTTGTCCTGCTGGATCAGCGCGTTGTAGTCGGTGACGATCACGTTCTGGTCCGACTGGTCGTCCTTGACCGTGATGTTGACCTGTCTGCCGAGCAGCCCGCCCGCCGCGTTCACCTGATCCGCCCAGATCTGGTAGCCCTGCTGGGCGGCGACGCCGGGCTCCGAGAAGTCGCCGGTCAGCGGCAGCGACGCACCGATCTTGATCGGCTCGCCGCTCGCAGCGCCTCCTGTCTCGGCTCCCCCGGTTGCCGTGCTTTCGTTCCCGCCCCCGCCGCAGCCGGCCACGACGAGCGCCGCCAGGACCGGGAGCAGGGCGAGAACCCACACGATTCGACGCATGAGACGACCTCCGTTCACGTGGTTGGCCCCCTTCTCGGACTTCCGTGGTGTGCTCGCCGTGATCCCTCCTTTTCGTCTCGTTTGGTCAGACAACATGGATCTCGAGGCCGAACCTGTTGATCGGCTCCGCCCCGCCCTCGGTGACGTGGACGGTGTTCTCGATGCAGGCCGAGCCGACGCCCGGCACGAAGATGCCCGGCTCCAGGTTGAGGAAGCTGCCGGCGACGAGCTCGGCGGTCTCTCCCCGGGCGACGACGGGCCGGGACGACGTCGTGATCCCGGTCGTGTGACCGAGGTAGACGTGGTTCAGGTAGTCGGCGAGCCCGGCGTCCGCGGCGACGCGGTGCCCCTCGTCCCAGAGCTCGCCTCCCGTGACGCCGGCGCGCGCGCCGTCGAGGAGCACGCGGTACATCTCGGCGGTGACGTCGTAGAGGGCGCGCTGCTCGGCGCTCGGCTCGCCGACCGAGATCGTCCGGTCCGTGTCCGTGTAGCAGCCGGCGTAGCAGGCCGAGAGGTCGAGCCAGAACATCTGCCCCTCCTCGAGCAGGTTGCCCGTGAAGAGAAACGGCCGCACGTTCGATATGACGTCGCTGAACGAGCCGATGTTGATGTGCGTCGTGGCCCCGCTTCCGTGCAGGAACTCGGCGCCGAGCGAGGCCATCTGCTCGAGCGAGCGCAGGCAGACCTCGTACTCGGGAACACCCGCGCCCGCCGCCTCGACCGCGGCGGCCAGGCCCTCGTCCGCCACCTGGGCCGTCCTGCGGATGTTCGCGGCGTCCCACTGGGACGGCGAGGCGACGAGCTCCGCCCAGACCGCCGCTCCGTCGGGCGAGAGCGTCGCGTCCGGGACGGCCGACTCGAGCACCTCGCGGTAGACGAGCGGGGTCGCGCCGGCGAGCAGCCCGATCCGCCCCCGCTCGACGCCCGCGGCCGCGAAGGCGTCGCGCACCGTCGCGCGAAGCTCGTCGGCGAGCCACGTCCGGCCCGGGTTCGGGTAGGCGCGGACGTCCTCGACGAAGGCCATCTTGCGCGCCTCGTCGAGGTGCCAGGGCTGGTCGAGAAGCAGGATCGGGTCCTTCTCGAGGGGCAGCAGGAGGAGCGAGCTCGCCCCCGGGAAGACGTGGACGTAGCCGGAGAGGTAGCGGATCGGGTCCGCGTTCACCTCCGCGGCCCCGTAGACGAGCAGCGCATCGAGCTCTCGCGCGGCCATCGCCTCGCGGGCGCGACTCAGGCGCCCGGCCTGCTCCTCGGCGGGGGGCTTCGGCGGACGGCCCCTCGACTTCTCGACCTCGGCGTCGAAGTTCAGGACGACGCTCACAGCGGCTTCCGGTTGAACGTGACGAGCTTCATCTCAGTCATCTCCTCGATCGCGTAGCGCGGGCCCTCCCGGCCGAAGCCCGACTCCTTGACTCCCCCATACGGCATGTGGTCGACGCGGAACGTCGGCACGTCGTTCACCATCACCCCGCCCGTCTCGATCTCCTCGAAGGCGAGGTCGACGACGCGGAGGTCGTTCGTGAAGAGGCCCGCCTGGAGGCCGAAGTCGCCCGCGCCGGCGGCCGTGATCGCTTCCTCGACGCGCTCGAAGCGAAAGACCGAGAGGAGGGGCGCGAAGACCTCGCCACAGGCGACCTGCATCTCCTCCTCGACGTCGGCGAGCACCGTCGGCTGCCACAGCGTCCCCTCGCGCTTCCCGCCGCAGAGGACCCGGGCGCCGCCCTCGACGGCGTCGCGCACCCACGCCTCCACCCGCTCGGCAGCGGCCTCGTCGACGAGCGGCCCGACGTCGGTCGCCTCCTCGAGCGGATCGCCGGCCGCGAACGAGCTCATCCGCTCGACGATCGCGGGCACGACGTCGTCCCAGAGCGCGTCGTGGACGTAGACGCGCTGGACCGAGATGCACGACTGCCCCGACTGGACGGTCGCGCCCCAGGCGATCCGCTCCGCGGCGTAGGCGGCGTCTGCGTCGGCGTGGACGATCGCCGGCGCGTTCCCGCCCAGCTCGAGGGTGACGCGCTTGCGCCCGGCGCGCGCCTTCAGCGCCCAGCCGACCGCCGGGCTTCCCGTGAAGGTCAGGAGCTTGAGCCGGTCGTCCTCGACGAGCGGCGCGGCGTCCTCCGTGCTCGACGGGACGACGGAGATGCCGCCCTCGGGCCAGCCCGCCTCGAGCACGAGGTCGGCGAGGAGGAGCGCCGAGATCGGCGTCTGCGACGCCGGCCTGACGACGATCGGATCGCCTGCGGCCAAGGCCGGCGCGATCTTGTGCGCGACGAGCATGAGCGGGAAGTTGAACGGCGTGATCCCGGCCACCGGGCCGAGCGGAACGCGGCGAACGTGGGCGACGCGGCCCTCGTTCCCCGGGATCCAGTCGAGCGGGACGATCTCGCCGTAGATCCGCTTCGTCTCCTCGGCTGCGATCCGGAACGCGAATGCCGCCCGATCGGCCTCGAGCCGCGCGTGCTTGAGCGGCTTGCCGCCCTCGAGCGAGATCGCGCGGGCGAGATCCTCGCGCCGCTCGGCGATCGCCCCCGCGACGCGCTCCAGCACCGCCTCGCGTTCCCAGGACGAGAGGCGCCTCGTCGTCTCAAAGGCGGAGGCCGCGGCGGCGATCGCGGCCTCGATCTCGCCCGGCCCCGCGCGGTGGACGATTCCGACGAGGGAGCCGTCCCAGGGGCTTCGCACCTCCGTCTCGCGCCCGGTCTCGACCTTCGCGTCCCCGACGAGTACCGGGAAGGTCCCGAGCAGCGGGTCGCCGCCGATCCGCTCACGCGGCTCCGCCGAGCTCGACCGCAGGCGCTCCGTGGTGCTCATCGGTCCACCAGCCCCGCGGGCTCCTCCACGAGCGCCGCCACGGTGTCCAGGAACTGCGCTCCCCTCGCTCCGTCGACGACCCGGTGGTCGAAGCTGAGCGAGAGCGTCATCGTCGGCCGAACTGCGGGCGCGCCGTCCACGGCGACCACGCGGTCGACGATGCGGCCGACAGCGAGGATCGCGGCCTGGGGCGCGTTGACGATCGCGAGGAAGGCATCGACGCCGTACATGCCGAGGTTCGAGATCGTGAACGTGCCTCCCTGGACGTCGGCCGGCTTCAGCCGGCCTTCGCGGGCCGCCGCGACGAGCTCCGCGCGCCGCGCGCTCAGCTCGGCCAGCGAGAGGCGGTCGGCGCCGTGGACGACCGGGACGACGAGCGCGTCGTCGGTCGCGACCGCGATGCCGAGGTTTACGTCCTCCTGCGGGACGACGGAGCCGTCGCGCCAGGTCGCGTTCACGCGCGGATGCTCGCGGAGCGCGGCGGCGCAGATGCGGACGAGCAGATCCGTGTGCGTGACGCCCTCGCCGCCGGGCCGGTCCCGCGCCACGCCGCGCCAGGCGGCGAGCCGCGAGGCGTCGACCTCGCGGACCAGGAAGAAGTGCGGCACCGTCTGCCAGCTCTTGGCGACGCGCTCGGCCATCCTCTGCCACATCGCGCCGGTCTCGAGCGCGACGGCGCCGTTGCCCGCGCCGCCGGCGAGATCGGCGGCGAGGACTGAGCCGTGCGGGCCGGAGCCGGCCACCGAGTCGAGGTCGACCCCGCGCTCACGCGCGAGCCGGCGCGCCTTGGGCGAAGCGAGGCGGCGCCGCGGCCGTTCGGACACGACCGCAGGGGACGGGGACGCGGCCCCCGAGGTGCTCGACGCACGCTCGGGGGCCGGCGCCGCTGTGGGGGCGGGTTCAGGCGGCGACTCCCCGGGAGAAAGCACGTAGGCGACTGCCTCGCCGACGGGGACGTCGTCCCCTTCGGCGCGGATCGCTGCGACGACGCCGTCGGCGGGAGCCTCGACCTCGACGGTGACCTTGTCCGTCTCCACCTCGAGGAGCGGCTCGCCCTTGGCGACGTTCTCGCCCTCGGCCTTCAGCCAGCGGAGCACCTTCCCCGTCTCCTGGGCGAGGCCGAGCGCGGGCATGATCACCTCGGTGGCCACTAGCGCCCGTCGCCTTCCTGGCGCGCCGAGGCGACCACCGCATCCGTCGTCGCCGGGTTGTTCAGGTTGGACTGGGTCTCGCGAATCCCGGGCAGCCGGCCGCCCACGGTCGGATGGCCACCGCCGGCGACGAGGAGCTCCTCGGCGGGGAAGCGCGTGATCACCTCGCAGCCGTCGGCGGTAACGACGAGCTGCTCTTCGATCCGCGCCGCCGACCAGCCGTCCGCGGCCGGCCAGAACGTCTCGAGCGCGAACACCATCCCCTCCTGGATCGTCTCCGGGTAGTCGAAGGAGACGAGCCGGCTGAAAATCGGCTTCTCCCAGATCGAGAGCCCGACTCCGTGCCCGTACTGGAGCGCGAACGCGGCCTCCTCGTCGGGGAAGCCGAAGTCCTCGGCCTCCGGCCAGACGGAGACGACGTCGGCGGTCGTCACGCCCGGACGGATGAGCGAGATCGCCTCGTCGAGGTAGTCGCGGCAGCGCCGGTAGGCGTCGACTTGGGCCTGCGAAGCGCTTCCCACCGCGAAGGTGCGGTAGTAGCACGTGCGGTAGCCGTTGTACGCGTGGAGGATGTCGAAGTACGCGGGGTCGCCGGGGCGCAGCATGCGGTCGGTGAAGACGTGCGGATGCGGGCTACAGCGCTCGCCCGAGATCGCGTTCACGCCCTCGACGTGCTCGGAGCCGAGCTCGTAGAGGACCCTGTTTACGAGCGCGACGCACTCGTTCTCGCGCATCCCGGGCTTCATCGCGCGGAATAGCTCCTCGTAGGCGGCGTCGACCATGGCGCAGGCCGTCGTGAGGAGCGTGATCTCGTCCTGGGTCTTCACCATGCGGATGTCCTGCAGGAGCGCCTGGCAGTCGACGACCTCGATCCCCTCCGCCTCGAGCGCGCGCAGGACCGGCAGCTCGACGACGTCGACCCCCAGCGGCTGGCCGACGAGATCGCGCTCCTCGAGCTCGGCCCGGATCTTTGCGGCGACGGCCTCGGCGCGGCCTTCGACCGAGCCGCGCAGCGTCGAGATCCCCGCGCGCGAGCGCTCTTCGCCGAGCCAGGGGCAGTAGAGCTTGTGGTGGCGCGCAGCCGACCCGAAGTCCCAGAGGATCGGCTCGTCGCCCCGCGGCAGGAGCGCGAAGCGGATCAGCTTGTCGATCGCCCACGTGCCGATGTGCGTCGCCGTGAGGTAGCGGATGTTCGCCATGTCGAAACAGAGGAGTGCCCCGAGCCCCGAGCGTGCGAGCCCTTCCTTGGCGCGCGCGAGCCGCTCGCGGCGCAGGCGCTCGAAGTCGACCCGCTCCTCCCAGTCCACCCCCATCGTCCCGAAGCTCTTGAGGCCCATCGCTACGCCTTTCCGAGGAGGGACTTGGAGAGCGCGGCGACGCTCTCCGGCGTGGGAACGGTTTGGTCCTCGAGCACCGGGGAGAAGGGCACCGGGACGTCCATCGCGGCCGCGCGGCAGACCGGCGCGTCGAGCCAGTAGAAGGCGTCTTCGCCGATCACGGCGGCGAGCTCGGCCGAGGCGCCGTAGCTCGTGTGGCCTTCGTCGACGACGACCACGTGACCGGTCTTCTTCGCCGAGGCGACGAGCGTCTCGCGGTCGAGCGGCACCAGCGTGCGCGGGTCGACGACCTCCGCGCTCACGCCCTCACCGGCGAGGATGTCGGCGGCCTCGAGCGCGACGTAGACCATCGAGCTCGTGGCGACGATCGTCACGTCCTCGCCCTCCCGCTTCACGTCGGCGACTCCGAACGGGATCGTGTACTCGCCGTCCGGCACGGGGCCCTTGACCGCGAACATCATCTTGTCCTCGAAGAAAACGACGGGATTGTCATCCCGGATTGCCGTCTTCAGGAGACCCTTGGCGTCGTAGGGCGTCGACGGGAGGGCGACCTTGAGGCCCGGGACGTGGGAGACCCACGCGTGCAGGCTCTGGCTGTGCTGGGCGGCCGAGCGGCGGGTGGCGCCGAGAGTCGTCCGCACGGTGAGCGGCGCCTTCAGGCGCCCGCCCGACATGTAGTGCACCTTCGCCGCCTGGTTGGCGAGCTGATCCATGACGAGCGTGAGGAAGTCCCCGAACATGATGTCGACTACCGGGCGCATGCCGGTCATCGCGGCACCGAGCCCGATGCCGGTGATGCCGGCCTCGGAGATCGGCGAGTCGAGCACCCGCTCGGGCCCGAACTCCTCGACGAGCCCCGAGGTCACCTTGAAGGGCGTGCCGGCCTCGGCGACGTCCTCGCCGATCAGGAAGACCGCCGGGTCGCGCCGCAGCTCCTCGGCGAGCGCCTCGTTGACGGCCTGCGCGAGCGAGATCTCGCGCGTGCCCTCGTGCTCGGTAGGGATCGCGATCTCAGCCGGCGTAGACATGCTCTCCCACCTCGCTCGGATCCGGGAATGGGGCCGTGAGGGCGTGGTCGGCGGCCGAGGCGATCTCGGCCTCTGCGTCGCCTGCGATGCGCTCGAGCTCGCCCTCGTCGGCGAAGCCCTGCTCCGCGATCCAGGCGCCGAGCAGCCGCAGCGGGTCGCGCTCGGCCCGCCACCGCTCCTCCTCGTCCTTGGAGCGGTAGTAGGCGCGGTCGACGTCGCCGACGTGGTGTCCGTAGTAGCGGTACGTCTCGCAGAGGAGGAAGCCGGGCCCCTCGCCGCGGCGGGCCCGCTCGACCGCGCGGGTGGCCGCCGCGTACACGGCGCGGACGTCCTGGCCGTCGACCTCCTCCTGCGGGATCGCGAACGCGGCGGGGCGCGCGGCGAGCCCGCCGGCGGTCGTCTCGGAGTAGTGCGTGTACTCGTTGTAGGAGTTGTTCTCGCAGACGTAGACGACCGGCAGCTTCCAGAGCGCCGCCATGTTCATCACCTCGTAGAGGACGCCCTGTCCGAGCGCGCCCTCGCCGAAGAAGCAGACGGCCACCTGGTCGGTCCCGCGCGCCTTCGCCGAGAAGGCCGCTCCCGTGGCGATGCCCGTCGAGCCGCCGACGATCGCGTTCGCGCCGAGATTGCCGTTCTCGTGGTCGGCGATGTGCATCGAGCCGCCCTTACCGCGGCAGTAGCCCTCCTCCTTGCCGAGCAGCTCGCAGAACATCCGGTCGACGGAGGCGCCCTTCGCCAGGCAGTGTCCATGGCCCCGGTGCGTGCTCGTGATGTAGTCCTCGCGCCGCAGGGCCTCGCAGACGCCGACGGCGACGGCCTCCTGCCCCACGTAGAGATGGGCGAGCCCGGGCATCTTCGCGGCCCGGTAGAGCTGGTCGACGCGCTCCTCGAAGGCGCGGATGCGCTGCATCTGCTCGTACATCCGCAACGCGCGCTCGGCTCCCACCTCGGCTGCGTGGACGGCCTCGGTCGCCATCAGCGCTCCACCTTCGGCCGGCCGGCGAGTGCCGCCAGAACCTCGTAGGTGACGGCGAAGTCGTTGTGCTCGAGACCCATGCCGCGCGCGGCGGTGAGGAGCTCGTTCGCGACGGCCGTGGTCGGCATCGGCACGTCGAGCTGCCGCCCCGCCTCGAGGGCGAGGAGCATGTCCTTCTGCATCATGTTGACGTCGAACCAGGCCTCGTCCGGCATCTCGAGGATGAAGGGGGCGCGGTACTTGAGCATCGGGGAGGCGATCACGCTCCCGAGCATCACGTCGAGCGCCACCTCGCGGTCGATGCCGTCCTTCTCGGCCAGGAGGAGGCCCTCCGAGAAGGCGACGATCTGCACCTGGAGGCTCAGGTTGATGGCGATCTTGAGCAGGAGCGCCTGGCCGTTCGAGCCGACGTGCGTGGCCTTCGGCCCGATGTCGAGAAGGATCGGCTCGATGCGGCGGAACGTCTCCTCGTCGCCGCCGACCATGATCGAGAGCTTCCCCTCCTCGAGCGTCGAAACGCTGCCGGAGACCGGCGCGTCGACCATGTCCGCGCCCGTCTCGCGCACCCGTTCGGCGAGCTCGCGGCTGACCGCGGGCGCCGCCGTCGTCATGTCGACCCAGACCTTCCCCGGGCCGAGCCCGGCGACGATCCCGTCGGGCCCGTCGGCGACGGCGCGAAGAGCCGGGACGTTCGTCACCATCGAGAAGACGACCTCGGCCGACTCCGCGACGGCCCTCGGCGACTCTGCGAGCACGAGTCCCTCCGCCACGAGCGGCTCCGCCTTCTCGGCGGTGCGATTCCAGCCGTGGAGCTCGTGGCCGGCGGCGAGCAGGCGCCTCGCGACGCCGCCGCCCATCACGCCGAGCCCGACGAAGCCGAGCCCCGCCATCAGTCTCCCGACCTCGTGATGTCGCGCTCGACGCGGGAGACGTGCTCCTGCATCCGCTGCCGGGCCTCCTCGGGCCGCTTCTCGGCGATCGCCTCGAGGATGAGCCGGTGGAGGACGACCGCGCCCTCGGGGCTCCCGGGGATGTGGTAGGCCGAGGAGAGCGAGCGCTGGAGGAGGCTCCGGATCGCCTCCATCAGGCGGACGATCAGGCGGTTGCCGCTCGCCTCCGCAACGGTGAGGTGAAAGCGAAGGTCGGCGGTGATGAAACCCTCCTCGGAGCCGAGCCCTGCCTCCATCCCGTCGATCTCCGCTGCGATCCGCGCCAGGTCCTCCTCGTCGCGGCGCGAGGCGGCGAGGGCGGCCGCCTCACCCTCGAGAATCCGCCGCACCTCGAAGAGCTCGCCGTAATCGGCCTCGTCGACGGAGAGGAGGAAGTCGAGCGAGTTGTTGAGGGCGTTGCCGAACTCGGCCACCGTGAAGCCGCCGTTGCCGGTGCTCCTGATCACGCCCTTCGACTCGAGCATCCGCAGGGCCTCGCGGATCGACGAGCGGCCGACGCGGTAGAGCTGCACGAGCTCCCGCTCGGACGGGATGGGCTCGCCCGGCCTGAGCCGCCGCGAGCTGATGAGCGCCAGCAGGCGCTCGGCGACGATCTCGTACGTCTTCTGCCTGGAAACCGGCTCGAAGAGGGCGTGGTCAGACAAGCGGACCAGGATCATACGACGGCCGGTGCCGCCCGTCCACACCGGACGAGCCGCGGGGCCGTCAGTCGAGCGAGATGTCGACGATCGCGAACTCGTCCACGTCGACGAGCCCGCGGTCCGTGATCTTCAGCTTCGGGATCACGGAAAGCGCGAGGAAGGAAAGCGTCTGGAAGGGCGCGGGGAAGGTGCAGCCGAGGTCGCGCGCCGCCGCGAGGCAGGCCTCCGAGGCCTCGACGACCTCCTCCCAGGGCGCGTCCGAGAGGAGGCCTGCGACCGGAAGAGGCAGCTCGGCCTGAACGCCGCGCTCGGCGATCACGACGAGGCCGCCGCCCATCTCGGCGAGGCGCCCGACGGCGCGTGCCATGTCACCGTCGTCGACGCCGACGACGACGATGTTGTGCGCGTCGTGGGCGATCGTCGTCGCCATCGCCCCGCGCTGGAGCCCGAAGCCGCGCACGAAGCCGAGGCCGATCCGCCCGGTCCCGAGGTGGCGCTCGACGACGGCGATCTTGGCGAGGTCGCGGGCCGGGTCGGCCACTGCCGTCCCGCCCTCCACCTTCGGCTCCTCCTCGAGCTCCTCCGTCACGATCTGCCCTTCGACGAGCCTGATCACGCGCGCCGGTCCGCCCTCCCAGGGGATGGCGAAGTCGTTCGAGGCGGTCGGCTGCACGCGCACCGTGTGCTTCACCCACTCCGGCACCTCCTGGCGCGGGAACTCCTCGACCGGCGCGCCGCGCTTGAGCACGAGCTCGGGCTCGAAGCGCTCGAGGTCGGGCAGCAGGAGGAGGTCGGCAACGTAGCCGGGCGCGACTGCGCCGAAGTCGCGGAGGCCGTGCCAGGAGGCGGCGTTCAGGGTCGCCATCACGAGCGCATCCTCGGGCGCGACGCCGAGCTCGACCGCCCCGCGGACGATCGAGTTCATGTGCCCTTCCTCGGCGATGTGCTCGGGCTCGCGGTCGTCGGTGCAGAAGGCCATACGCGCCGGCCCGAACTCGGTCACGAGCGGAGCGAGCGCCTCGAGGTTGCGCGCGGCCGAAGCCTCGCGGACGAGCACCCACATCCCCGCGCGGAGCCGCTCGCGCCCTTCCTCCAGGGTCGAGACCTCGTGGTCGGAGCGGATCCCGGCGGCCGCATAGGCCTGGAGCTCGCGCCCGAGCACGCCGGGCGCGTGGCCGTCCACGTGCGTGGCCGACTCGAGCCCGAGCTTGGCGAGCTCGTCCGGGTCGCCGGCGACGACGCCGGGGTAGTTCATCATCTCGGCGAGCCCGAGCACGCGCCGGCGGTGCAGGAGCCCCTGAAGGTCGCCGAGGGTGAGCGCGCGCCGCGGCGACTCGAACCGGGAGGCGGGCACCGACGAGGAGGCCATGAAGAAGATGTCGAGCGGCACCTCGTCGGCGAGGTCGGCGAGCCAGTGGATGCCGTCCGTGCCGAGGACGTTCGCGATCTCGTGCGGGTCGGCGACGACGGTGGTCGTCCCCATCGGGAGCACGAGGCGCGCGAACTCGTCCACGAGGAGCTTCGACGACTCGAGATGCATGTGCGCGTCGATCAGGCCCGGGACGACATGCTTGCCGCCCGCGTGCACGACCTCCTTGCCCGCGTACTCCCCCAGGCCGGCGACGTACCCGTCGCAGATCGCCACCTCGGTCTCGAGCCACTCACGCGTGAAGACCGAGAAGACCTTGCCGCCCTCGATGACGACGTCGGCGAGCTCGTCGCCGCGGGCGACCGCCAGGCGTCTGGCGAGATCCGGCATGGTGCGACGATAACCGCGTTTCGGCTTTTGCGGTTGACAGCGGGCGGGACCGGACGTACAACCCAGGCGAAGGCGGGAGAGAGGAGTCAGGGATGGCTGTCCGGGGCTCCAGAAGGTGGGTGATCCTCGTGGCTTTGGCGCTCCTTGCCCTGGTTCCGCCCACGGCAGCCGCGAGCGTCCGTCCCGGGGCCGGTGCGGTCGTGCCGGACGCGCCCGTCCTGCGCTGGAACGACGTCGCGAGCGCCACCCGCTACAACGTCCAGCTCTTCAGGCTCGAGTCGGGCCGCTACCGGAAGATCCTGAGCCGCTGGCCGACGAAGCACAGCCTCCCACTGCCCGAGAAGTGGCGCTACAACGGCAAGCGGCAGCGGATGGTCCCGGCCCGCTACTTCTGGTACGTCTTCCCCTGGTTCGGGAGGCGGTACGGGAAGGCGCGCGTCCACCGGACCTTCGTCGTCGGCCGCATTCCCGCCAACACCTCGCCGCCGTCGGTCTCGGGCGGCGCGCGGGAAGGCCTGCGCCTGACGGCCCACCCGGGCACGTGGACGGGAGTGCCGGCCCCGACCCTTTCGTACGCGTGGCAGCGCTGCGGCCGCAGTGGTTCGTCCTGCACCGCGATCACGGGCGCTCGGAGCTCGACGTACAGGCTCGGCGCCGCCGACATCGACCGCTCGATCCGCGCCGTCGTGACGGGGACGAACCTGGCGCGAGCAGTGACCGTACGCTCCGTCGCGACGAGCGCCGTCCTCGCGGCGCCGCCCGTGAACCTCACGCCCCCGGCGATCGGCGGGCACCCGCACCTCGGGGCGACGCTGAAGGCAGGCAGCGGCCAGTGGCGGAGCTCGCGGCCGCTCACCTATGCGTATCGCTGGCTTCGCTGCCTCGTCGGCGGGGCCTGCACCAGGATCCGCGGAGCCACCGCGCCTTCCTACGAGCTGCGGCCCCTCGACGTCGCCTCGACACTCCAGGTGGTCGTGCGCGCAACGAACTCGGGCGGGTCCGGCGAGGCAGGCTCCGAGCGCTCGCCGCGCGTCGGAGTCGTGCTCGTCGGCACGGACGCGGCCGATCGCATGCGCGGAACCTCCGGCGCCGACGTCCTCAAGCTCGGCCGGGGGGACGACGTCATCCACGGCGAGCGGGGCGGCGACCGTATCTACCTCGGTCGAGGCCGCGACAGGGCCTTTGCGGGCGCGGGGGCCGACCGGATCTTCGCGCGGGACCGCTTCCGCGACCGGGTCGACTGCGGATCCGGGCTCGACGTCGCGGTCGTCGACCGGCGCGACCGGGTCGGCTCGAGCTGCGAGCAGGTCGAGCGCAGCTAGGTCAGCTCAGCTCAGGATCCGGTAGGCCGTCTCGGTGCTGCAGCCGGAGGCGATCAGCTCTCGGGCCTGACCCAGGTCGACGCGCGAGTTTGCGAGCCCGGCGGCCTCGGAGCCGGTGAATCCGAGCGCCTGGAACTGGGCCAGGCGCCACTCGCTCACCTGCTGGGCCTCTTCCTCCCGGCCGCGCCGGGCCGTCGTCCCGCCAGCGTGGTGCTCCTTCATGCGGGAACTATGTGCGCCGGTGGACGATTCACCAACCACGAATCGGCAAGTCGAAGCTGGCCGAAGGCAGGGTCCGGGCCGGCTCGGAAACGCGGAGGTGGCCGAGCGGCTCGAGTCGTTCGCGAGCCTGCTCGAGCTGGCAGGAGCCTCGTACTACACGGCACGTGCCTACCGGCGGGCGGCCGAGCTCGTCCGCGGGCTTGGCACTCCCATCGTCGAACTCGTGCGCGCGGGGCGGGTGCGCGAGCTGCGCGGGATCGGGCCCGGGATCGAGGCACGGCTGCGCGAGCTCGCAGAGACGGGTGAGATCGCCGAGCTCACGGAGCTCGAGCGCGCCGTCCGACCCGAGCTCGTCGGCTTCGGGCGGCTGCTCGGGTTGTCGGCGAAGCGGTCGGTCGACATCGGCGAGGCGCTCGGGATCTCGACGGCCGCCGAGCTCCGGGCCGCCGTCCAGGAGGGGCGCTTGCGGGAGGTACGCGGGATCGGGCCGAAGACGGAGGCGAAGCTCAGAACCGCCCTCACCGGAGCCGAGCAGGCGGGCGCGCGACCGCGGCGCGGGTTGCTGCTGAACCGCGCGCGGGCGCTCGTGGACGGGATCGCAGGGTCGCTTGGAGGCACTGCGGCCGGCGATCCGCGCCGGTGGGCGGATACGTCCGAGCGGCTCGTTATTGTCTCAACGGACAACAATGCGCTCGAACGCCTTGCCCAGCTACCGCAGATCGTGGCCGTCACCGAGAACGGCGTCGGCGTCACCGTGGAGGGAGTCCCGGTGGAGCTCGTGATCGCCTCCGCGGCCGGCTTCGGGACGGCGCTCATGCGCGCGACCGGCTCGTCCGGCTACGTCGAGGCGCTCGAGCCGCTTCCCGAGGCACCGACCGAGGAGGAGGTCTACGCGCGACTCGGCGTCCCCTTCTGCCCGCCCGAGCTCCGTGAGGAGCCGCATCGCCGAGCTCCTCCCCCACTCGTCGAGCTTGCCGACATACGCGGAGACCTCCACTGTCACACGACCTGGTCGGACGGCAGGGCGTCAGTGCACGAGATGGCCGTAGCCGCGCTCGCCCGCGGCTACGACTACCTCGCGATCTGCGACCACACCCCGAGCGTGGGCGCGGTGCCCGGGCTGAGCGCCGACGACGTCCGCCGCCAGGGCGAGGAGATCGCCGCGATCAACGAGACGCTGGGCCCGTTCCAGGTCCTGCGCGGCATCGAGTGCGACATCCTTCGCGACGGCTCGCTCGACCTGCCCGATTCCGTGCTCGCCGAGCTCGACTGGGTGCAGGCGAGCGTGCACGGCGGGCAGCGGATGCCTGCGCCGGAGTTGACGAAGCGCACGGTCGAGGCGATGCGGAATCCTCACGTGCGCTGCCTCAGCCATCCCAAGGGGCGGATCATCAACCACCGGCCCGAGAACGCCCTCGATCTCGACGAGGTCTTCCAGGTCGCGCTCGAGACGGGTGTCGCACTCGAGGTCAACGGCCTCCCCGACAGGCTCGACCTGCGGGGGGAGCACGTCCGGCGCGCCGTCGAGGCAGGGGTCGCGATCGTCGCCTCCACCGACGCCCATTCGGTGCGCGGGCTCGCGAACATGGAGCTCGCGGTTCACACCGCGAGGCGCGGCTGGGCGGCGAGGGGCGCCGTTCTCAACACGCTGCCGCTCACCGAGCTCTTCGCCCGCTAGGCGCTCCGGCGGCCCTGTCCGTCCTCCCTGCAAATCCGGACTTTCGGTCAGTTGTAGCGCTTGTGGGCCAGGCGCACACTTCGTGCGGGAGACTAGGGATGACGGTTGAAGTCAGCGACCCGGCTTTCGTCTACGACCTTCTGTACTCCTTGAAGCGAGACGAGTACGCCGCGGCGCAAACCGGGAGGCACACCCTCGAGGTGCGGGTTCCGTGGGCCTCCAGCCCCGCGGAGGCGGCCTCCACGCTCGACCTTTACCTCGTCACGTGGCGCTCGCGCCATCCGGGCATCGACGCAGACGTCCTGGAGCGCGTGTGAGCGCGGCGGGCGGCACGGGTCGCACGCCGGTTCCCTTCGAGCGGGCCCTTCGCGAGATCCTCGAGGTCTGGTTCGCGGGCCGAGCGCCGGACGGCCCCCGTCAACCGTGCAGGGTGACGATCTCCCGGCTCTCCAGGCTAGAAGCCGACGATGTCGTCCGGCCGAACGGGCACGCGGGCGAGCTCGCGCCCCGTCGCCGCCCGTAGCGCCGAGAGAATCGCGGCGGTCGAGACGACCGTGGGAGGCTCGCCGACGCCCTTGACGCCGTAGGGCGCATCGGGCTCCGGCTCCTCGACCAGCTCGGAGACGACGGGCGGCATGTCGAGCGCGGTCGGAATCAGGTAGTCGGTGAAGCTCGCGTTCGTGATGAGACCGTCCTTCGTCTGAATCTCCTCCATGAGCGCGAGGCCCAGGCCCTGCGCCGTCCCGCCCTCGATCTGCCCGGCGACAGCCTGCGGATTCATCGCCTTGCCGACGTCCTGCGCCGTGCCGATCCAGACGACCCGCGTGAGGCCAAGCTCGACGTCGACCTCGACGACGACTTTCATCGCCGCGCACGCGAACGCGACGTGCGCGGGGCCGGCCGTGATCTGGCCGGTCTCGGGATCGAGCGGAGACGTCTGCCGGTGCCGGTAGATCCGTTCCTCGTCGATCTCCTCGCCTGGCGCGAGCGAGCCCCCGCGGAGCTCGAGCTCGTCTCGCACCGCAAGGCAGGCGGCGCGGACGGCGCCCGCGCTCATCCAGGTCTGGCGGGAGGCCGACGAGGAGCCTGCCGAGTCGACCGCCGCGGTCGTGTGCGGGGCGATCACGACGTCCGCCACCTCGGGGAGCTCGGTCCGCGCCACCTGGCCGATCACGTTGACGACGCCCTGACCGACCTCGGCGGCGGCGGAGTGGACCTCGGCGATCAGATCGCCGCCGGCGTCGGCGTAGAGTCGCACGCGGGCGGCGCAGTAGTCGTCGAAGCCCTCCGAATAGCAGATGTTCTTGTAGCCGAGCGCGAACCCGACGCCGCGGCGCACGCCGTCCCCGCGTGTCGTGTTGCCGGCCCCGCCGGGCAGGCGGATCGGGTCGCGCGGCAGCTCCTCGGGCTCGGGCTCCGGGAGCGCGGCGCAGCGGCGCAGCACCTCCTCGACCGGCAGCGAGCCCTCGATGCGCTGCCCCGTCGGCAGCGTGTCACCGGATGCGAGCGCGTTCATCATCCGGAGCTCGACGGGATCCAGCTCGAGCGCCGCGGCGAGCTTGTCCATCTGCGCCTCGGCGGCGAAGCAGGTCTGGACGGCGCCGAAGCCGCGCATCGCGCCGCAGGGCGGGTTGTTCGTGAAGACGGCGCGGCACTCGATGAGCGCGTTCGGGACCTTGTACGGCCCCGCCGCGAAGGAGGCGGCGTTCGAGCAGACGGCGGTCGAGCTCGAGGCGTAGGCACCGCCGTCGAGCAGGATCGTCATGCGGACGTTGACGAGCTTGCCGTCTCCCGTCGCCCGATGCTCGGCCCAGATGCGGGCCGGATGGCGGTGGACGTGACCGGCGAAGGACTCCTCCCGGTTGTAGACCATCTTCACCGGCCGGTTCGTCTTCAGGGCGAGCATCGCGCCGTGGATCTGCATCGAGAGGTCCTCGCGCCCGCCGAAGGCGCCGCCGACTCCGGCGAGGTGGATTCGCACCTGCGACGGCGGAAGCCCGAGGCAGGGCGCCACCTGGTCGCGGTCGACGTGCAGCCACTGGGTGGCGACGTAGATGTCGATTCCGCCCTTCCCGTCCGGGACGGCGAGGCCGGACTCCGGGCCGAGGAAGGCCTGGTCCTGGATGCCGAGCTCGTAGTAGCCGCTGACGGCGACCTCGGCCGGCGCATCGGGATCCCCGTGGCGGATGGTGAGCTCGCGCACGGCCTCCGATGCGCGCTCCGGGTCGGCGACCGGTTCCTGCGGGACGTACTCGACGCTCACGGCGGCAGCGGCGCGGCGCGCCTGCTCGGGGTGCTCGGCAGCGACGAGGGCGACCGGCTCGCCGTAGTAGCGCACCTCGTCCATCGCGAGCACGGGCTGGTCGGGGAACTCGAGCCCGTAGCGCTTCTCGCCCGGGACGTCGCGATGCGTGAGAACGGCGTGAACCCCGGGCATGCCGCGCGCCTCCCCGGTGTTGATCCCCTTGACCTGGGCGGCCGGGTAGGGGCTCCTGACCGTGTGCCCGAAGAGCATCCCGGCCGCGAAGAGGTCGCTCGCGTAGGCGAACTCCCCCGTCACCTTCGGGATCGCGTCGACCCGCTTGACGGACTCGCCGACCCGTCCGAGCTCGAGCTTGCGCGCCGGAGCGCTCACGGCCGCCACACTTTCGCCACGATCCGCGCGCCACGCGCGCGGTTTTCGGAGTTACGCTCGACGCGGGTGGTGGTCCGGGGTGGCCCCAATCTGGAGAGCCTCACGAGCCGGCCGCCAGTCGCACCGCGTCGAAGATCTTCGCGTACCCCGTGCAGCGGCACAGGTTGCCGCTCAGCGCCTCGCGGATCTGGTCGTCTGACGGATCCGGGACGCGCCGCAGCAGGTCCGCGGTCGCCACGATGAGGCCCGGCGTGCAGAAGCCGCACTGCACCGCGCCGGTCGTCGCGAACGCCTCCTGCACGGGGTGGAGCGCCTCGCCCGCGCCGAGCCCCTCCACCGTCACGACCTCGTGACCGTCCGCCTGGGCCGCGAGCACCAGGCACGCGCAGACGAGCCGACCGTCGAGAAGCACCGAGCAGGAGCCGCACTCGCCCTGCTCGCACGCGTTCTTCGATCCGGGCAGGCCCATGTGCTCGCGCAGCGCGAACAAAAGGCTCTCGCCCTCCCAGACCTCGGCCTCCTTCGGCTCGCCGTTGACGACCAGCTCGATTCTCACGTCAGGCACCTGCTCAGCGCCCGGCCGGTCAGCACCTTGAGCGCGTGGACTCGATAGGCGGCCGTCCCGCGCACGTCGTCGATCGGCGCCGCGTCGCGCGCCACGAGCTCGGCCAGCTCGTCCGCCTCGCCGAGGCCGGCGCGCACGAGCCCCGGCCTCGGGCCGGCCGAGCCGTACGAGACCCGGATCTCGCCGGCCTCGCGATCGACCGCCAGGCAGAGGGACACGACGGCAATCACCATCGCGTTCCGCGGCCCGACCTTCATGAACGTCTGACGCATCTCGCGCGGCTGGAGCTGCACAGCGACGATCAGCTCGTCCGGCAGGAGCCCGTTCTGCTTCGGGCCGGTCAGGAAGCGGGCGACGGGCACGGCGCGCAGGCCGCGCGCCGCCGAGGCGACGACGACCTCGGCCTCATAGACGAGAAGCGGCGGCAAAGCGTCGCCAGCCGGCGAGGCCGTCCCGAGATTCCCGCCCAGAGTGCCGCGGTTTCGGATCTGGGGCGACCCGACGGTGCGCGAGGCCTCGGCGAGCGCCGGCAGGGTGTCCGCGAGCCCGGCCGCCATCGCCTCGGCATACGTGAGGCCCGAGCCGAGCCGGAGCGTCCCGTTGTCGCGCCCCCACCCACGGAGCTCCGCGACCTCGTTCAGGTTCAGGAGCGTCTCGGGCCGCGAGCGGTCGAAGTTGAGCTCGACCATGAGGTCGGTGCCGCCCTGGATTGGCACGGCCTCGGGCCGCTCCGCCTTGAGCGCGAGCGCCTCGTCGAGGGTCTGGGGGCTCAGCACCTCCACACGGACAGCCTACGAAATCGGCCCGGCGCCGCACCCGCGTCCACTCCGCGAAGTGAAGCGGCGCGGTGAACCACCGAAAGCGGGATGGAATCAAGTGACCGACAGGCCGGATACTCCTGAGAGCGGCAAGGCAGGACTTCCGGCAGACGGCTCCGATGCGGCGGGAGCTGGCTCCCGGAAACCAGTTGGGGCGGAACCCATGTGGCGATTCCGCCCCACTTTTTTTTGGCGCAGCGCAGGCCGCAAACGCCTTCGACCGCAGGGGCTGTTCAGTCCCCGTTCGTCTCCGCGAGCTGTTCGAGCGCACGCTCGAAGACCTCGTGCGGCTGGGCGCCGAGCAGCAGGAGCCGCTTGCCGAGCACGAAGGCCGGGATGGCGTTGATCCCGTTTCGCTGCGCCTCCGCGGTCGAGGCGTCGACGCGCGCCGCGTAGCTGCCGTCGGCGAGCGCTGCGGCGGCCTCGTCCCGGTCGACGCCCGCCTCGGCCACGAGCCCGAGCAGGACCTCCTCGTCCCCGATGTTCTGCCCCTCCGCCCAGTAGGCCCGCATCAGCCGCGCGTGCACCTGCTCGTGCAGTCCGAGCTCCCGCGCGAGCTCCGTCACCTCGAGGGCCTTCCGCGAGCGGGGCACGACCTCGGGCGGCGGGTTGTAGGGCATTCCGGAGCCCTCGACCATCTGCCGCGTGCGCTCGTTCACGTCCTCCGGATACCGCCGTCTGAGCTCGTCGCGAGGGATCCCCTCCGGCGGGTACTCCGGATGGAGGTCGAAGGGAAGCCAGTCGACGCGAGCGCCGAACTCGCGCTCCAGCCACGCGGCCCGCTCCAGGGCCACCGAGCAGAACGGTCAGATGTAGTCGCTCCAGATGAGGACGGGAAGCGCGCTCACGCTCCCAGGCTAATCATCTCGCGCCCGTGTCGAAGACGACGCGGCGCGCGCTTCCCTCACCCGAGAGGGGGTCGGCCTGGACGAGACCGGCCGACTGGATGCGGTTTTCCGCAGTCAGGTTGAGGATGGCGAAGCCCGCCGACGCGCCGCCGACCGCAAGCGGACCTCCGGCTCCGACGGTGCCGCCGTCCACGATGACGTCGCCGCCCTCCTGGTCGACGTGCTGGCGATGGTCGTGCCCCGTGAGGATGAGGAGCGGGCCGCTCCCCTGCGCGGCGACGTAGTCGAGGAGTGCGTGGGCGAGCCCGTGCTGGTGAACCATGACGATCTCGGGACGCCTCGGCAGGGCGTCGAACCAGGCGAGAAACGTCTGGTAGGCGGCGCCGCGCTCGCCGGCGTGGAGCTCGAGCACGCGATCGGCGAGGTCACGCCCGCCTTCGAGCGGGTCGTCGTAGCCCGCCACGGCGATTCCGTCGATGTCGACGACGCCGCTCCGCCGATCGAGCACGAGCACCCCCGCTCGCCGAAGCGCCGCCATGAAGCGGGCGGAGTCGTGGTTCCCCGACACGGCGACGACGGGGTCGCCGAGCCCCGCGATCGCAGGCACGATGCCGTTCTCCCAGCGCGTCCCGAGCTCGGTGAAGTCGCCGGCGAAGAAGAGCGGCCGCCCGCGCGAATACTCGCCGAGAACCGGCAGGACGAACGTGTTCGAGTGGAGGTCGGACGCGAGGACGACCGTCTTCGCGACGGCCGGCGCCCGCTCCGGTCGGCCGGCGGCGAGAAGGCTCGTCAACCCTGCGACGGCCCGGTCGTACGAGGCCGTGTAGTCCTCACCGGCGGTGAGGATCTGCTCCGAGAAGGACACCAGCTGCGGGAGCTCGTCGCCGTGGGCATAGAAGGTCGGCTCGCGCAGGTCGCTCCAATCCGCGCGCGCGACGGACACACCGGCGACGCCGATTAGCGCCAGCGCGGTGGCGAGACCGCTGAGAGCGCCACCGAGGAGCCAACGTCTGCGGCGGCCGGCAGCGACGATCACGGCTGCGACGAGGAAGCCGCCGAGCACACCGCCCGCTGCGGCTGCGAGGGCCGCGCGCACGAGCGCGCCGTCGAGCGCGCCTCGCAGGTCGCTCTTCGCCGCGGCGATGTTCGCCTCCGCGGCCGACCCGGAGCGGGCGGCGGCGAGCGCCGCGTCACGATCGAGGGAGCGGAACTCGAGGTCGACCGCGAGCGGTGGTCCGAACGGATGCGCGCGGGCGCCCCAGTCGACGACCGGGACGTAGGCGTCCAGGCGCCCGGATTTCGACAGGCCGACCCGGAGTTCGACCGTGCCGAGCTCGAACGGATGAACGACGGGCGCCGAGGCCCGCAGGGCGAGCACGATTCCCCCGAACGCGCCAAGGACGCAGGCGAGGGCGAGCGCGGTGATGACGAGCAGGCGACGCATCAGACCTCTCTAGGACGCTATCGGCCACACGCGTCGCCAGGCGCAATTCCCTGAGGCGAGGGATAGGAGCCCAGGGCCGGACCCCGGATGATGTGGGTTGAAGCCCAGGAGACGGCGGAGCGGTCACGCCGGGATGGAGGTCGCGTGACCACGATCATCGAACGTACGCCGGCAACGCGGGCAACGCTCGCCAAGGCCGTCGCCGCCTATCTCGCCTTCACGACGACCTGGGTGTACGGCTTCGCCAACGGGACACACGACCTGCCGGGAGTCGTCGTGCTCGCGTTCTTCCTGCTTCCGCTCGGCGTGCACTTCATGCTCGGGTTCGTAACGGCGAGGCAAGACGCATGCGCGCTCCTCGCCTACGCGCCGGCACTCGCGCTCCTCGGGCCGGGCCTGGCGACCTCGCTCTTCGTGCCGCTCGCCATGCTGGCCGTCTTCCCCGGCGCGCCCCTCGTCCTGCTCGGCGTCTTCCTCCGCGGGCGGATGGACCCGCGCGAGGTCGACGAGCACTGGTTCTAGCGGCCGCGGCGTACCGAGACGATCTCGGCCGCGATCGCGACGGCCACCTCGGCGGGCGTGCGCGAGCCGATGTCGAGCCCGATCGGCGCCCTGATGCGCGCGAGGTCCGCCTCGCTCAAGCCTTCCTCGCGGAGGAGCGCGGCGCGGGCCTCAGTCGTCCGCCTGCTCCCCATCGCGCCGATGTACCCGGCCGGCGAGGCGAGGGCGGCCTTGAGAGCGGGAACGTCGAGCTTGTGGTCGTGCGTGAGGACGCAGATCGCCGTGCGCTCGTCGACCGGCGCGTCCTCGAGGACCTCGTCCGGCCAGCCGACGACGAGCTCGTCGGCGTCCGGGATGCGCTCGGGGGTGACGAACCGCGCCCGCGCGTCGGAGACGGTCACGCGGTAGCCGAGCAGCCGCCCCGCCCGGGCGAGCGCCGCCGCGTGGTCGATCGCCCCGAACACGTACATGCGCGGCCGCGGCAAGAGCGGCAGGAAGAAGGTGTCGCCCTCGATCCCGGGCTGCAGGCGCCCATCCGGCTGCACGAGGCGCTGGTCGCCGATCTCGGAGCCCGCCACCTGCAGGGCGAGTGCGGTCGGCGTCTCGGATCGCACCGCGGCAGCGAGCTCTTCGAGGAGATCGCGCGCGACTGGCGCGACGAAGATCCAGACGGTGCCGCCGCAGGGAAGCCCCACCTCGAAAGCGGTCTCGTCCGCGATGCCGTACTCGACGAGGCGGGCCGGCTCCCCGGAGAGAACGCCCTGAGCCTCTTCGTAGACGGCGGGCTCGACGCATCCCCCCGTCACGGAGCCGACGATCTCCCCGCGCTCGTTCACGGCGAGCGCGGCGCCCACCTCGCGCGGCGCCGAGCGCTCCGTTCGGACGACGATCGCCCACGCGGCGCGGAGCCCGTCCGCGTGCCACTGCCGCAGCGTCTCGAGGATCTCCTTCACTCGTAATAGGTAAGCACGGCGAGGATCACGTAGAGGCCGACGAGCGCCAGCCCCTCGAAGGCGACCGCCTGCCCGTCTCCCGTGGCCTGCCAGACCGAGATCGCCATCAGGAAGAGCGCGCCCACGTAGACCGCCGGGAGGACGAAGGTGAGGCGCGTCTCGAAGAAGAGCGAGAGCAGCACGAGCAGCGGGAAGAGGAAGACGGCGATCTGCGCGACCGAGTTCTTCACGATCGAGATGGCGAGGTCGTTCTGGCCCTTGGCGGCGAGCGAGATCCCGACGACGTTCTCGACCGCGTTCCCGGCGATGCCGACGATCACGAGCCCGGTGAACTCGCGCGAGAGGCCGAGCGACTCGATTGCCGGCCCGAGGGCGTTCACGAACCAGTCCGAGATCAGGGCCGCGGCGACTCCCGCCACGGCGAGCAGCCCGAGCGCGAGCGTGAGCGGCACGCGGGCATGCTCGACGCGCTCCGTCGCCTCCCGGGTGCGGAGGTAGAAGTAGACCCAGACGCAGTAGACGGCGAGGAGGACGACGGCGCCGATCGCCGAGATGGCGACCTGGTGCCGGCTCGCCCGGTCGCCGACCCGGTCGGAGACCCCGAGCAGGACGATGATGAACACGGCGAGCAGGAGGAGCGTCGCGGTGTCGTTCGGGAGGCGTCGCTTGAACGTCATCGTCCCGTTGGCTGCGCGCGATCCGGCCAGGATGGCGAGCCCGAGCACGAGGAGCGCGTTCGCGAAGAGCGAGCCGAGGATCGAGTACTGGGCGACGATGAGCTCTCCCGCCGAGAGCGCGAAGAGGACGACGAAGAGCTCCGGAAGGTTTCCGAGCGTCGACTGGAGGACGCCGGTCAGCGCGGGGCCGAAGCGCTCGCCGACCGACTCGGTGGCGAACGAGACGACCCATGCCACACCCGCGAGGGCGAGGGCGGCGACGAGGAAGACCGCCACGTCCGGGCCGCCGCCGTACTCGAGCACCGCGGTCGCCGCCGTCACGGCGCCGACGAGCGCGAGCAGCCCGCGCTCGCGCAGGGTCAGTGAGCCGAGCATGAGAGGATCCTTCCATGCGGACGCTCTTCGCGAACGCCTACGTCGTCACGATGGACGACAATGGCACGGAGCTCTCGAACGGCTGGATGCTCGTCGACGACGGCTTCGTCGAGCAGGTCGGCGAGGGGAACCCGCCGCCCGCAGAGGCCTTCGAGAACCTGGGCGGCGCGCTCGTCACCCCCGGACTGGTCAACACGCACCACCACCTCTACCAGGTGCTGACGCGCGCCCGCGCCCAAGACGCCGACCTCTTCACGTGGCTCCGCGAGCTCTATCCGGTCTGGGGCCGGCTCGACCGCGATGCCGAGCATGCGGCCGCACGCTCCGGTCTCGCCACGCTTGCCCTCGCGGGCTGCACGACGGTGTTCGACCACCACTACGTCTTCCCGCGCGGCCGGGCCGGCCTGGTCGAGGCGGAGATCGAGGCCGCCCGCGAGCTCGGGGTGCGTCTCGTCGCCTCGCGCGGCTCGATGGACGTCGGCGAGTCCGACGGCGGGGTCCCGCCCGACGACCTCGTCGAGGACGCCGACGACGTGCTCGCCGACACGGAGGGGCTCGCGGCGCTGCACGAGGAGGGCCCGGGTGCCTGGACGCAGATCGTCGTCGCGCCCTGCTCCCCGTTCTCGGTCTCGAAGCGTCTCATGCGCGAGTCGGCGGCGCTCGCCCGCCGGCTCGGGCTGCGCCTGCACACGCACCTGGCCGAGACGGTCGAGGAGGAGGAGTACTGCCGGGGGCTCTTCGGCTGCCGCCCGGTGGAGTACCTCGAGCAGGTGGGCTGGCTCGACGGAGACGTCTGGTGCGCTCACTGCGTCCACCTCTCCGCGGAGGACGTTGGCCGCTTCGGCTCGACCGGCACCGGCGTCGCCCATTGCCCCACCTCGAACATGCGCCTCGGCGCCGGGATCGCGCCGGTGGCCGAGATGCGCGAGGCGTCCGTCCCCCTCGGCCTCGGCGTCGACGGGTCGGCCTCGAACGAGCGCAGCGACCTCCTCTTCGAGGTGAAGCAGGCGCTTCTGGCGGCGCGCGCCCGTGGCGGTCCGGACGCGCTGACCGTCCGCGAGGCCTTCCGGATCGGGACGCGCGGCGGCGCGCAGGTGCTCGGCCGCGACGACATCGGCTCGCTCGAACCCGGCAAGTGCGCCGACTTCGCCGTCTGGCGACTGGACGGGCTCGACCTCGCCGGCGCCGACGATCCGCTCGGAGGGCTCGTCCTCTCGGCGCCGCACCGGGTCGACCGGCTCTACGTCGGCGGCCAGGCGGTCGTGCGCGACGGGCACCTGACACACGCCGAGGAGCAGGAGATCGCAGCGGAGCACCGCCTCCAGGCGCAAAGATTCCTCGCGTGAGCGCCTCGCTCTCCACCCACGTGCTCGACACCGGCCGAGGCGAGCCCGCGGTCGGCGTCCGGGTCGAGCTGTTTCGCTCGGGAGACCTCGTCGCGGCCGGAGTCACCGACGGGGACGGGCGCATCACAAGGCTCGCCGAGGAACTGGAGCCGGGGACCTACCGCCTGGTCTTCCACCCCGCCTCGTCGCCCTTCATTCAGCGGCTCGAAGTCGAGATCTCGATCGACGAGGCGGAAAAGCACTACCACGTCCCGCTCCTGATCTCCCCCTACTCGTGCACGACCTACCGCGGCAGCTGAGCGAGGAGGAGCTCGCCGAGCTCTTCGAGGGCCACACGCGCGTCGTCGAGCGCCTGGCCGCCCTCGAGGACCCCCTCGGCCAGGCCCGCAAGGTGCTCGCCGAGGCCTCCGAAGAGGAGCAGGTCGAGGCGCTCGCCACCCACCCTCGGATCGGGCAGCGGGTCGGCCTCTCGGAGCGCGCGGCCCGCGAGCAGGGCTCCGACGAGGATCCCGCCCTCCTCGCCGCGCTCGTGCGGCTGAACAAGTCCTACGAGAGCAAGTTCGGCTTCCGCTTCGTCGTCTTCGTGAACGGGCGCCCGCGGGCGGAGATACTGTCGGTCATGAGGCAGCGGCTTCGGCACTCGCGCGAGGAAGAGCTCGCCGCCGGCCTCGACGAGCTCGTCGCAATCGCCCTCGACCGGTGGCGAACCCGGTAGCCCACTCCTACGGGAAGGACGCGGTCTCGGTCTACCGGATCGCCGGCGAGAGCCTGTTCGCGTGCGCGGCGCGCGTCATCGTCCGCGGCGCGGCCTTCGAAGCCTCCTACACGGAGGGCGACAACTCGGCGATCGTCGCGACGGACTCGATGAAGAACTTCGTCCACCGGATGGGCCTCGAGTTCGAGGGCGACGCGCTCGAGGACTTCGTCTCCCTCGTCGCCAACCGGCTGCTCGAGCGCTACGAGCAGATGGAGGGCGTCGCGGTCTCCGCGCGGGAGGTGCCGTTCGAGCGCGTACAGGGGACGAGCTTCCGCCGCGGCTACGGCGACTACGCGATCGCAGAGCTCGAGCTCGGGCGCGACGGCAGGATCTCCGGCCGCTCGGGCCGGGAGGCGCTCCATCTGATCAAGCTCACGGGGAGCTCCTTCGCCGGGTTCGTCCGCGACGAGTACACGACGCTGCCGGAAACCCAGGATCGGCCGCTGTTCGTCCACATGGACATGCACTGGACGCACGCCGATCTCGCGCGCTTCGCCCGCTGCGAAGACGTCCGCGACCTCGCCGTCGCGACCTTCTGCGAGATTCGCTCGGCCTCGATCCAGGAGCTCGTCTACCGGATCGGCGAGCGGGTGCTGGAGGGGTTCCCGGAGATCGCGAGCGTCGAGTTCCGAGCGGAAAACCGGCTCTGGGACACGGCGCAGCCGGGCGACG
>DASUJY010000008.1:0-15032 GCA_036279015.1 Gaiellaceae bacterium
GTAGGAGTGGGAGCCGGTGTAGGCGTCTCTGGCGTCGACGGCGTGG
This sequence comes from Gaiellaceae bacterium, assembly GCA_036279015.1. Taxonomy (GTDB): domain Bacteria; phylum Actinomycetota; class Thermoleophilia; order Gaiellales; family Gaiellaceae; genus DATEOR01. Next base: position 47 of record DASUJY010000008.1, read on the forward strand.
GCGAGGGAGGCGGCGGCTCTGAGGCGGGCGGCGCGGTCGGGGCCTTCGGCGAGGCGTCTGAGCTCGGCGAGCTCGAGCAGGTCGGGCCGGTAGACCCGCACCCGGTTTTTGCCGTGCTCCTTGGCGAGATAGAGCGCCGAGTCGGCCACCCGCACCAACTCCGCACGCTCGACGCGGTGGTCGGGATACGTGACGATGCCCGCCGAGAGCTCGGCCACGGGGCGGAGGCGTCCGATCACTCCCTCGGCCACCTCCATCGCCTCGCGGGCCGTGTGGCCGGGCAGGAGGAGGGCGAACTCGTCGCCGCCGATGCGGAAGGCCTCGCCGTCCTGGCGTAGCCGTTCCGCGATTCGCACGAGCGACTGGTCGCCGACCGGATGCCCGTAGCGGTCGTTGATCTCCTTGAAGTTGTCGACGTCGAGCAGGCAGAGCGAGAGCGGCCTCGACGGGTCGGCCTTCAGCGCCTGGCGCTCGAGCTGATCCTGGAAGTGACGGTGGTTGCCGAGCCCCGTCAGCGGGTCGGTGAGCGCGAGCCGCATGGCCTTCAGCTCCCGGTGGACCGAGCGCTGGTAGAGCGCGATCGCGACCACGGGGCCGACGAGCGCGGCCGAGAGGAACGGCGTTCGCTCCCAGAGGACGGCCAGCATGAGGCTGAGCGAGGCCATGACGGAGAAGGGAATCACCGTCGAGGACGTCGCCTGCGCGAGGAGGCCGGCGAACGGCTCCCGGGCCGAGCGGGAGACGATGAGCGCCACCAGCACGAGATCGACGGCGTAGAAGGATGCGGCCGCGACCATCGTCTCGAGGGCGAGCCAACCGAAGCCCTCGTGGTCGCCGAGGAGCAGGGCGGCGCTCGTCGCCGCCGCTCCCAGTGCGTAGACGCCGCTGTTGTAGGCCACGCGCGAGACGTCGCGCCGGCGTCCGACCTCGACGACGACCTGGGCGACGAAGGCGACGATCGTCGCCGCCTCCCAGCCGTAGATGACGGACGTCCCGACGATGAAGATCGTCGCCAGGGACGTGCCGCCGACGGGGACGTTCTCGAGCGGCACCGGGAAGGCCTCTGCAACGACCGTGACGAGCAGGAGCACCCAGACTCCGGCGAGCGTCGCGGCGCCCGGCCCCGACGCTGCGAAGCTCGAGGCTGCGATCGCGACCGCGGCGATCTCCGCCGCCACGACGGGCAGCAGGAGTGGCAGGAGCCGTACGGTCTCGCGACCCACGTCGGCTCGGCCTCGAATCGTGACAGGCCCCCTTTCGATCCCGGGAGCCGCAAGCCCAGGTACGTCCCGAACTACGCCAGGCAGGAATCAGTATTCCAGACGCCCCGGACCCTCCGGCATCCCTCTAAAGAGGTATGACCTCTGTCGGCCTACGTGAAGGCGTAGAGCTGAGCTTCGGACTCGCAGGGGTTGCCGCGGCCGTACATGACGGTGCGAGCCGTCACGTCGGCGATGCACCAGAAGGCCGTCTGCGACTCCCCGGGCGCGCCCCCGTGGCGGCAGAGCGCTTCGGGCCCCTCGTGGTCGGACAGGATCTCGCGCAGCCGCGTGCGCGTCAGCGCCTCCTCCGGCGACTCCGTCAGGAGCTCCTTCGCCCGTTGCAGGCGAGCAGAGGAGCCTTCGCTCGAGGCGCTCGCCTCGTAGTCGAGCATCTCCGGGTGGACGTAGTGATTCGTGTGCGCGAGCGTCCCATCCTCGGCCGGGGCGATCGCCTCCGCCGCCGTCGCCGACCCCTCGATCGAGAGCACGACGTCTCCCTGCGCGACGACCCAGTTGTACGAGGAGGCTCGCGCGGGGTGGAGGATCGCCCGTGTGGCGTCGGCCATTGTCGTCCGCGTGAGCGCGTCGCGCACCTGGAGCAGGCGCGGGATGCCGACGCCTTCGTCCTTCGGGGCGACCTCGTTGCCCGTGATCGAGAGGCCTGCCTCGTTCCAGCCGACGCTGATCCAGGGGCCGAGGCCGAGCGTGAAGATGGTCGGCTCGCCGTCGACCTTCCACTCGATCGCCACGACATCGTCTTCGTCGCCCGCGTCGAGGTCGTTGTTGTGCGCGACGAGGAGATGGCCGTCGGCCGTGAGCGAGGGCATGACGGCGACGTCGGTGCACCGGGCGGGAACCTGGCTCTGCGAGAAGCTGCTGAGCTCCATGACAGCGTCCGCGAAGAGCGCGAGCGGATCGACGTCCGCCGCGCGCGCCGCCGCGTCGAGCTCCTCGACCACCCACGGAACGTGCTTGACGCTCGCGCCGCGATAGCGGAGGACGAGGTCCTGGTCGAACTCGGCGGCCTCGGCAGTTCGCCGGATGTGGTCCGCGGTGGCGGCCCCGACCGCCGCGCCCGCCTCCCGATGGCTGCCCCCCACGCGGACGAGCGGGATGCTCACGGGAGCGTCTCCTGGGGCTCGAGGCGCATGGGGAGAGGTCTCGCGCGCAGCTCGCGCACGAATTCGACACATTCCGCCACCGCCGCGTCGAGGAGCGCCTTGCCCTTCTCGGCGGTCGCCTTGGCCGCGTCCCCCTGGATGCCCGTGCGGGAAAAGGAGGACCACCAGGGCATGACCTTGAGCGGGCCGTCCGACCAGTCCATCGTCGCGTGCTTTCCCTGCGGGTAGCTGCGCTCGTCGACGGCCTTGGCCATGTCGACCGCCTCCGGCTCGATCGCGAGGTACATCGAGGTCTCGAGCTCGCACGCGTGCGCCATCCCCCCAGGGCCCGATTCCCTGAGCTCGGCGATCACGCGGGCCGACTCCTCTCCGGAGGTGTGGAAGGCCGCAGCGGCGAGGACGGTGTCGTGCTCGAGCCCGACCAGGCGAGCCGCCATCTCGACGAGGTTCTGGTTCGAGCCGTGCCCGTTCAGGTAGAGCAGGCGGCGGAAGCCGTGGCGGGCGAGCGAGCTGCCGACATCCACCAGGTAGCGGGTGAACGTATCCCAGCCGATGGTGATCGCGCCGGGAAAGTCCATGTGGTGGGGTGAGTAGCCGTGCGGGATCGGCGGCAGGAGGACGATCTCGTCCGGCGCGGTCTCCGCGGCGCGGCGACAGATCTCGGCGGTGATGCGCAGATCGGTGTCGATCGGGAGGTGCGGGCCGTGGTCCTCGAGCGTCGCGACGGGGATGAGGCAGACCCGGTCCTCCGCTGCGGCGCGCCTCACCTCCGGCCAGCTGAGGCGCTCGTAGAGGAGCGGTGTCGTCCACACGGCGAATCGATCCTACTCCCGGGCCGGCCGGCGAGGCTAACTGCCGGGTTGCCCTGACGTCCAACCTGCTGGATACTCACGTGCCGTCCGCCGTGGGGGCGGTCGTATCGAAAGGAGACTAGGGTGAGGGGAAAGTTGCTCAGATTTGCCCTCCCGCTCGTCGCGTTACTCGCCCTCATCGCGGCGGGTTGCGGGGGCGGGGACAACGAGAGCGTTGGGGGAACAGCCGGCTCCGAGACGAGCGAAGGCGGAGGCGGTGGGACGCTCGTCTTCGCAGGCGCGGCCGACCCCGTCGCGCTCGACGGCGCGCTCGTCTCCGACGGCGAGTCGTTGCGCGTCATCGACCAGATCTTCGAGACGCTCGTCGACCTGAAGCCTGGAACGACGGATGTCGTGCCGGGGCTGGCCGAGAGCTGGGACACCAGCGCCGACGGCAAGACGTGGACCTTTCACCTGCGCCAGGGCGTGAAGTTCCAGGACGGCACCGACTTCAACGCCGACGCCGTCTGCTTCAACTTCGACCGCTGGTACAACTTCTCGGGCTCGTTCCAGAACCCGAGCGCGAGCTACTACTGGCAGGTCGTCTTCGGCGGGTTCAAGACGTACAACCCCGACAGCGGCGCACCGAAGGACAGCCTCTACCAGAGCTGTGACGCGCCCGACCCGACGACGGCCGTGATCACGCTGACGAAGCCGTCGGCGTCGTTCCTCGCCGGGCTCGTCCTCTCGCCGTTCTCGATCGCGAGCCCGACCGCGCTGCAGAAGTACAAGGCCGACGATGGCGCGGTCGACGCCGACGGCGTCTTCCACCCGACGGGGACGTTCGCGACCGAGCACCCGACCGGCACGGGGCCGTTCATGTTCAAGTCGTGGACCCGTGGCGACAAGCTCGAGCTCGTCCGCAACCCGAACTACTGGGGCGCGACGTCCGACAACCCGTCGGAGTACAACGGGAAGGGGGCGACGCTCGACTCGCTCATCTTCAGGCCGATCTCGGACAACGCCGCCCGTCTGCAGGCCTTGCAGACTGGGGAGATCGACGGCTATGACCTCGTCGAGCCGCAGGATGTCCCGACGATCCAGCAGAACTCGGATCTGCAGATCCTCGACCGGCCGGCGTTCAACGTGGCCTACGTCGGCTTCAACATCTCGATTCCGCCCCTCGACAATCCGAAGGTGCGGCAGGCGATCGCATACGGCCTCGATCGCCAGGGCGTCGTCGATTCCTTCTACGCAGGCCGGGGCGAGGTGGCGAAGGAGTTCATGCCGCCGTCGCTCTTCGGCTATGCGGACGACGTTCCGACCTACGACTACGACCCGGACAAGGCGAAGCAGCTCCTCCAGGAGGCGGGCCTCACGCTGCCCGTAAAGATCGACTTCTGGTATCCGACCGACGTCTCGCGGCCGTACATGCCCGATCCGAAGCGGAACTTCGAGGCCTTCGCGGCGAGCCTGAACAAGTCGGGATTCAAGGTCGTCCCGCATAGCGCGCCGTGGACCCCGGACTACCTCGGGAAGTCCGACCAGGGCCAGCTGCAGGTGTACCTGCTCGGCTGGACAGGCGACTTCGGTGATCCGGACAACTTCGTCGGCACCTTCTTCCGCTCGCCACAGTTGCAGTGGGGAACGACGAAGAACAATCAGATGGACGGCGTGCAGAAGCTCCTGGAGCAGGCCCGCACGGAGACCGACGAGGCCAAGCGGACCGAGCTCTACCAGGAGGCGAATCGCCAGATCATGACGATCCTCCCGGGAGTCCCGTACGCACACTCGAAGCCGGCGCTCGCCTTCAAGGCGAACGTGACGGGCTACGTGCCCAGCCCGACGACGAGCGAGAGCTTCGCCACCGTCTCGGTGGGCTAGGAAGGTGACAGAGAGCCGGCGGACGGCGAGCACACATGCTGCGATTCGTCGTCCGCCGGCTCCTCCTTCTCGTCCCGATCCTCGTCGGCGTCTCGATCCTCGTCTTCTTCTGGACCAGGGCGCTTCCCGGCGGACCGGCGGCGGCATTACTCGGTGAGCGCGCGACGCCGGAGGCGGTCGCCGCCATCGAGCACCAATACGGGCTCGACGAGCCGATCTACGTCCAGTACGGGAAGTACGTCAAGCAGCTCGCGACGCTGAACTTCGGCAACAGCACCGTCTCGCGCCAGCAGGTGACGACGGAGTTCAGGCAGCGCTTCCCCGCGACGGTCGAGCTCGCCCTCGCGGCCGGGCTCTTCGCGCTCGTCTTCGGCATCCCGCTGGGCTTCCTCGCCGCGAAGCACTACCAGGGCCCGCTCGACCACGCGAGCCTCGTGCTCTCGCTCGTCGGCATCTCGACGCCGATCTTCTTCCTCGCCCTCATCCTCAAGTACGTCTTCGCCGTCAAGCTCGGCTGGCTCCCGAGCGTGGGGCGGATCTCCGTCCTGATCGACGTCCCTCACCCGACCAACTTCTACGTGCTCGACGCGATCCTGGCCGGGTCCTGGACCGCCTTCGTGGACGTGGGCAAGCACCTCGTTCTGCCCGCGATCGCGCTCGGGTCGATCCCGCTCGCGATCATCGCGAGGATCACGAGGGCGTCGGTGCTCGACGTCCAGAACGAGGACTACGTGCGCACCGCCCGGGCAAAGGGCCTCGCGCCGAGGGCAGTCGACTTCCGCCACGTCCTGCGCAACGCGATGCTGCCGATCTCGACGATCGTCGGGCTCCAGGTCGGTCTCCTTCTCTCCGGCGCCGTCCTGACAGAGACCGTCTTCGCCTTCCCGGGCATCGGCTCGTGGCTCGTCGACGCGATCAAGGCACGCAACTACCCCGTCATCCAGGGGGGCGTGCTCTTCGTCGCAATCATCGTGGTCTTCGTGAACCTGGTCGTGGACCTCTCGTACGGCGTTCTCAACCCGCGGATCCGGCTCGCCCGGTGATCGCGAGCCCGAGATGACTGTCGTCGAGCTCGAAGCACGTGAACTCTCGCTCGAGCAAGGCACCGGCGGGCTGTGGAGCGAGGCGTGGAGCCGCCTGCGTCGCAACCCCGGAGCCATCGCCGGCTTCGTCATCGTCGCGGCCATTGCGATCGTCGCCGTCTTCGCGCCTCTCATCGCCCCGCATGCGCCCACGGAGCAGAACCTTTCGCTCATCAGGGCCGGATGCTGTCCGGGGCCCTCGCGCGAGCACCTCTTCGGCGTCGACGAGCTCGGGCGGGACGAGCTCTCGCGCATCATCTACGGCGCGCGCTTCTCGCTGCTCATCGGTGTGGTGTCGGTCACCGTCGGCTTCGTCATCGGCAGCGTCCTCGGCGCCGTCGCGGGCTTCTTCGGCGGCGTCGTCGACTCGGTGATCATGCGCATCGTCGACGTGTGGCTCACGATCCCCGGTTTCCTGATGGCAGTCGGTATCGTCGCGATGCTGGGCCCGGGGCTCGTGCAGATCATGATCGCGATCGGGGTGATCAACGTTCCGCTCTTCGCTCGCCTGCTGCGCGGCGCCGTGCTCGCCCAGCGTGAGAACGACTTCGTCCTCGCCGCGCGCGCGGTGGGCGTGCCGCGCCGGTCGATCCTCGGCTCGCACATCCTCCCGAACGCGATCTCGCCCGTCATCGTCCAGGGAACCCTCGCCCTCGCGACGGCGATCATCGACGCGGCCGGCCTCGGCTTTCTCGGGCTCGGACCGCAGGATCCCTCCATCCCCGAATGGGGGACGATGCTGACGAACACGGTGCGCTTCTTGCAGACGGCTCCCCACCTCGCGATCATCCCCGGCCTCGCGATTGTCCTCACCGCGATCTCGATCAACCTGATCGGCGACGGTCTACGGGAGGCACTCGATCCGAAGCTACGCTCGCGTTAGATGGCAAGGCAGCCGCTCCTCTCGGTCGAAGATCTCCGCGTCGAGTTCTGGACACGCCGGGGCACCGTGCACGCGGTCAACGGCATTTCGTTCGACATCGCGCCGGGCGAGACGCTAGGCATCGTCGGCGAGTCCGGCTGCGGGAAGAGCGTGACGTCGCTCGCCTTGCTCGGCATCCTGCCGCGCGCCGGCCGGGTGACGAGCGGGACGGGGATGTTCGGCGACCGCGACCTCTTCCGCCTCTCCGACCGCCAGCTTCGGCAGATCCGCGGGCGGGACATCGCCATGATCTTCCAGGACCCGATGACGAGCCTGAACCCGGTGCTGACGATCGGCCGGCAGATCCGCGAGGCGCTCGAGACGCACTTCGACATGAAGAAGGCGCCGGCGCTTCGCCGGGCGGGAGAGCTGCTCGACCAGGTCGGGATCCCGAGCGCGGAGATCCGGCTCAAGGACTACCCGCACCAGTTCTCGGGCGGCATGCGCCAGCGCGCGATGATCGCGATGGCTCTCGCCTGCGAGCCGAAGCTCCTGATCGCGGACGAGCCGACGACTGCGCTCGACGTCACGATCCAGGCGCAGATCCTCGACCTCCTGAAGAAGCTCGTCGAGGAGCGCGAGACGGCGCTCATCCTCATCACCCACGATCTCGGCGTCGTTGCGGGCATGTGCGAGCGCGTCAACGTCATGTACGCAGGGATGTTCATGGAGACGGGCAGCGCCGACCAGCTCTTCGGCCGGCCGCGGCATCCGTACACGCTCGGCCTGCTCCAGAGCGTCCCGCGCCTCGACGCCGAGCGGAAGACGAGGCTGCATCCGATCGAGGGCGCGCCGCGCGACATGCTGCGGGCACCGCAGGCGTGTCCGTTCCAGCCACGCTGCCGCTACGAGGTCGAGCAGTCGCGCCTCGAGGTGCCGCCTCTCAGGGAGCTCGAGCCTGGGCACATGGTTGCCTGCTTCAACCCGGTGCCGGTCGAGGAGTGGCAGCGCTCGAGGGCGGCCACCGTTGGCTGACGCCGCCTCGAGCGGACTCGACGGCGCTCTCGTCGAGGTCGAGAACCTGAAGGTCTGGTTCCCGGTCAGGAGCGGCATCGTGCTCGACCGGCACATCGGCGACATCAAGGCCGTCGACGACGTCTCGCTCACGATCTACCGGGGCGAGACCCTCGGCCTGGTCGGGGAGTCCGGCTGCGGGAAGTCGACCGTCGGGCGCACGATTCTCCGGCTCTACGAGCCAACCGCCGGCAAGGTCGTCTTCGACGGCAAGGACATCACGAACCTCTCCCAGAGCGAGCTTCGGCCGCTGCGCCGGCGGATGCAGATGGTCTTCCAGGATCCGTACGCCTCCCTCAACCCGCGACACAGCGTCGGGCGGATCGTCGGCGAGCCGATGCGCGTCCACGGGCTCTCCGGGAGGAAAGAGACTGCGGGGCGCGTGCGCGAGCTGCTCGAGATCGTCGGCCTGCCGGCCGACGCGGCGACGCGTTATCCGCATGAGTTCTCCGGCGGCCAGCGCCAGCGCATCGGGCTCGCGCGCTCCCTCGCCCTCAACCCGGACTTCATCGTCTGCGACGAGCCGGTCTCGGCCCTCGACGTCTCGATCCAGGCCCAGATCATCAACCTGCTCGAGAACCTCCAGGCCGACTTCGAGCTCACATACCTCTTCATCGCCCACGACCTGGCCGTCGTCCGCCACATCTCCGACCGGATCGCAGTCATGTACCTCGGCAAGATCGTCGAGATCTCGGCCGCCGCCGAGCTCTACGACGACCCGCTCCACCCCTACACGATCTCGTTGCTGTCCGCGGTTCCGATCCCAGACCCCGTCGTCGAGCGCGAGCGGGAGACGATCCTCCTCGCCGGCGACCTACCGAGCCCCGCGAATCCGCCGCGGGCCTGCCGCTTCCACACCCGCTGCCCCTACGTGCAGCCGACGCGCTGCCGCGACGAGGAGCCGCCCCTCCGTCCACTCGGGCCTGGCCACGTGGTCGCGTGCCACTGGGCCGAGGACATCAAGGCGGGCAAGATCCAGCCGAAGCAAGTCGACCCTCCCGTCGTCGAGCCCATAGCCGAGCCGGCCTGGGAGCCTCCGCCGGTCTAGTCCGCACGCCGCGCTCGCAGCGTCCTGGCGTTACGGAGACGGCGCCTTGTGTTTCACACGCACAAGCTTCCTCTTGCCATCTTCATGGGATGGCGTTCCACCCGTCCGTGCATCCCGAGTTCGTCCGCGCGCTCCGGATTCTCGATGCCTTCGGCATGCCGTACGCCGAGTCGTGGCGACTGCTTTCAGCCGTTGCCGCGCGGCTCGGCGTTCCGCGGCCGAGCTATTCCACCGTCCGCCGGATCCTGATCGCCGAACGGGCCCGGAAACGGCGGAATGCCGACGATCTCGACCGGCTTCTGGCCGACCTCTTCGCCGGGCGCTACCCGTATGCCTTCGTGGAACACAAGGTCATGGGTTTCGGTTGAGTCAGGGCATCGTTCTAGTGCCACCGGCCGCGCCGATCGCTAGCTGAGCGCGGCGCGCAGCTCGGCCGGCGTGGTCACGGGTGCCTGGCAGGCGAACCGCTCGCAGACGTAGGCGGCCGGGTCGCCGTCCACGAGCATCTTGCCCTCGAGGAGCGGAACCGCGTCCGTCGGCGACGGGGCGAAGGCGTAGACGGTGTTCGGCTGGAAGCCGGCGAGGGCCGCGCGGCGGAGCTCTGCCGAGTCGCCGACGACCGCGATCTCGCGCGGAGTCGAGAGATGGAGGTCGAGGGCGCAGAGCATGTGGCCGAGCGCGGTCGGCGCTCGCTCGAGGAGCGGATAGGCGAGGCGGAGCGCGGAGACGGCCGACCGCTCCCACGCGTCCTCTCCCCAGAGCTGCGCCAGACGCAGCATGGCGAAGGCCATCATCGAGTTCCCAGACGGAGTGGGATGGTCGTCGAACTCCTTGCGGCGCGCGACGAGGTCGTGGTCGCCGACGAACCAGCCGCCGTGCACCTCGTCCGCGAAGGACTGCGCGTGGAGCGCCAGCTGCCGGGCCTCGTCGAGCCAGCGCAGGTCGCCGGTCGCCCAGTGGAGCTCGATGTATGCGTTGGCGACGTGGGCGTAGTCCTCGAGATAGCCGTCGATCTTCGCGACGCCGTCTCGGTAGGTCCGCTTCAGCCGGCCCTCCTCGTCCGCGACGGTCTCGCGCAGGAAACGGGCGAGCCCGAGCGCCACGTCGAGGTAGTCGGATCGCTCGAGCCGATGCGCCGCCTCGGCGAACGCGGCGAGCGCCATCCCGTTCCAGGCGGTGATCGCCTTGTCGTCGCGAAGGGGCTGCGGACGGGACGCGCGCACCTCGAGGAGCTTCCGGCGCGCGTCCTCCGGCACTTCGGCACGGATGATGAAGCGTCCGTGCTCGAAGGGCTGGAGCCACTCCGGGTGCGGCTCGCCGAGCGCCGCCTCGAGCTCCTCCGGCGCCCACGTGTACGTCAAACCTTCCACGCCGTCGGTGTCCGCATCCTGCGCCGAGGCGAATCCGCCCTCCCGCAGCCTGAGGTCGCGCACCATGTAGTCGAGCGTTGCCTCGACGACCTTCCGGTAGCGCTCGTCGCCGGTCACTAGCCAGGCGTGGAGATACGTCGAGGCGAGGAGCGCGTTGTCGTAGAGCATCTTCTCGAAGTGCGGGACGAGCCAGGCCTCGTCGACCGAATAGCGGTGGAAGCCCCCGCCGAGGACGTCGTACATCCCGCCGGCTGCCATGCCGTCGAGCGTCGCGCGCACGAGCTCGAGCGCATCGTCGCGGCCCGTGCGAAGAAGGAGCTCGAGATTCGAGGCCGGCGGGAACTTCGGCGCCCGCCCGAAGCCGCCGTGCTCGGGATCGAACTGTGTACGAAGCGCCGAGACCGCGCTCGAGATCAGCTCGCGGGTCAGCGGCTCGTGCGACGGCGCTCGCTCGCTCGCCTCGCGGATCGCGCCGACGAGCGCATCCGCCTGGCGCTCGAGGTCGGTGCGCCGGTCCGCGTAGGCCTCCGAGACGGCGAGCAGGAGCTGGCGGAAGCTCGGCATGTTGAAGCGCGGCTCGGGCGGGAAATAGGTGCCGCCGTAGAAGGGCCTCCCGTCCGGCGTCAGGAAGACGGTCATCGGCCAGCCGCCCTGCCCGGTCATCGTCACGACCGCCTCCATGTAGAGGCCGTCGACGTCGGGCCGCTCCTCCCGGTCGACCTTGACCGGGACGAAGCGCTCGTTCATCAGGCTCGCCGTCTCCTCGTCCTCGAAGGACTCGTGCTCCATGACGTGGCACCAGTGGCAGGCGGCGTACCCGACCGAGAGGAGGATCGGCTTGTCCTCGACGCGGGCGCGCTCGAAGGCCTCCGCGCCCCACGGGTACCAGTCGACCGGGTTGTCGGCGTGCTGGAGGAGGTAGGGGCTCGTCTCCTGCGCGAGCCGATTCGTCACTACTCGAGCTTCTGCCCGCGGGTCTCCCGGCCAAACAAGGTGACGAAGGCGCCTGCGACCATCACGAGTGCGACGAAAATGAGCGACCAGACGGTGTCCCCGGTCCAGTCGATCAGCGCGCCGAAGAGGTACGGGCCGCCGATCGCGGCGCCCTTCCCGACGCCCTCGGCCATCCCGAACGCGCTCGAGCGCATGCGTGTCGGGAACAGCTCGGCCGTGTAGGGATAGACCGCGCCCCAGGCGCCGAGGTTGAAGAAGCCGACGAAAAAGAGGGCTGCGATCAAGACGGCTTGCGAGTCGGCGAGCGCGAAGGCGAGCGCGCTGAGTCCGCCAAGGGCGAGGAAGATCGTCAACGTCGGCTTGCGGCCGATCCGCTCGACGAGCCAGATCGAGGCGGCGTAGCCCGGAAACTGGCAGAGCGCCGAGAGCGCGAGCAGAAGGTAGACGTTGATCGTGAAGTCCTTCTCGTCCTGGAGCACGAACGGGAGCCAGAGGAAGAGTCCGTAGTAGGAGATGTTGAGCGCGATCCAGACCAGGGCGATCATGACCGAGGTGCCGCGCAGCCTTTCCGAGACGAGCTCGCGCACCGAGCTTCGCGGCTCCGGCTCGACGTCGAGCTCGTCCGGCTCGACCGGCCGTCCCGTGATCCGTTCGAGCACGCCGGCGGCCTCCTTCGTGCGGCCGCTGCGGGCGAGGAAGTACGGGCTCTCCGGCAGCGACAGCCGGGCGAAGAAGGCGAGGAAGGCCGGGAACGACGCGGCCAGGAAGAGGTAGCGCCAGCTCCAGTCGCCGCCGATCTGGTCGAGGAAGACCCAGGAGAGACCGGTCGCGAGCAGGAGCCCGACCGGCCAGAAGAAGTCGAGCAGGACGAGAAAGCGGCCGCGATTCTGCGGAGGCAGGTATTCGGAGAGCATGGAGGGATCGACGACGAGCAGGCCGCCGAGGCCCATGCCGGCGAGGAAGCGGAAGACGGAAAGCGACCAGGGGCCCCAGGCGAGGGCGGTCACCGCCGTGAATGACGCGTACCAGAGGATCGCGCCGACGAAGATCCGCCGCCTGCCGATCCGATCGGCCAGCTGTCCGAGCACGACGCTGCCGACGAGCGAGCCGCCGAGCGCGGAGGCGGCGATCCAGCCGGCGAAACTGCCGGAGAGGCCCCAGATATTCGTGAAGAGCGGGACCGTGAATCCGACGAGCAGGATCTCCATGGCCACGAAGGTCCAGGCGAAGCCGGAGACCGCGACCGCGCGACGGTGGAAGGATGTCAGGCCGCCGCTTCGCAGAACATCCTCGACGCCGACGCGCGTGGTGGTGGGGGCTGGAACCTCGACGACTGCCATCTGCGCTACCCTCTCGTAGGTTTACGACTCTGAGGCGATAACTAGTGGCTAAGTCTAACACGCAGCCGGTGGAGCACGAGGCGCTCGCCGTCGTCCTGCAGGTCCGGCGTGGCACGTTGCAGGTGCTTCTCTGGAACCGGGCGAAGCCGCCCTACGAGGGCGCCTGGGCCCTGCCCGGGGGGCGCCTCGGCCCGGCGGAGACGCTCGAGGCGTCGATCCGCAGGCATCTGGCGGCGAAGGTGGACGTCCGCGGCCTCGCTCATCTCGAGCAGCTCGAGACGCTCAGCGAGCCCGAGCGCGACCCCCAGCTCCGCCTCATCGCGACCGCTTACGTCGGGCTCGTGCCGGCAGGAATCGACCCAGGGGTCCCTGCGGACACGAGCTGGCATCCGGTCGACGACCTGCCCGAGCTTGCGTTCGACCACCTCGTGATCGTGCTCGCCGCCCGCGAGCGCCTGCGCGCGAAGCTCTCCTACACGAACGTCGGCTTCGCGCTCGCGCCGCCCGACTTCACGATCGCCGAGCTGCGCGGCCTCTATCGGGCCGCTCTCGGTCACGACGTCTCGGCGACCAACCTCCAGCGCATTCTCCTGCGCCGGGCGCTGCTCGAGCCCACCGGCGAGCAGCGCCCGCCCGGTCGCGCGGGCGGGCGCCCGGCCGCGGTCTATCGCTTCCGGAACCGCTCGCTCGCGGTCACGGACCAGTTCGCGATCCTGCGACCCCCGTCCTGACCTGCCGGCCGGCTAGATCAAGCCGCAGCGGCTGGCCGTCAGCGGCCACGGGTAGAAGCCGCGGCCGTCCGCGAGGGCGCGCTCGGCGATCCACATCTGCTCGAAAGGAGCCCAGCGGTCTGCCGTGCCCTTGTGCCGCAGCAGCCGCAGTCCGTAGGCCCGCTGGAAGTCGAGATCCATCTGGAGGCCTCCGTAGTAGGGAGCGTTCGGGTCGTCCCAGGGGCCCTCGAACTGGTGGATGCACTTCCATGCGCCGCGATGCGGCGGATGGTGGGCGCGATGCTTGGCCCGCTTCGCCTGCCGGCGCCACGCGTTCCGAAGCCAGCGCCGGTAGGTGAGGAGCGTGTCGAAGTCGTCCTTCGAACGGCCGACCTGCGGCCGTTCCCGCTGCACCAGGCGTGAGAGCCGCCGGGCCGTCCGCTTGTAGCGGATCGCGCGCCGTTTCAGACGGCGTGTCGTTGCCGTCTCGGCCCATGGCTCGGGCGTCGGCTCGGCCAGCGGGGTAGTCGTCCTTCCGGTCGTCGTCGAGTCGGTGTTCGTCGGCTCGGAGCCCCCGTCGTCGGCGAGCGCCGCCTGTGCCGACGAGAGCGTGATCACTGTTGCGAGCATGAGGCCGCCCGCGCGCAATGACTTCACGGAGTTACCCCCTTGATCGGAGACGAGTCGGGCCGCCGCTGGGCGTAGGACGGCCGGCGCGTCGTCGGAGTGGCCGCAGCGACGACGCGCAGTAGGTGTTACCGGAAGCGGGCTAGGTTACACTCAAGCGAGATGCTCTGGTTCACCATCTTCTTCTTGGTGATCCTGAAGATCCCGGCCGTCTACCTCGCGTACGTCATTTGGTGGGCCGTCAAGGATCCGCCGGAGCCCGGCGCCGACCAGGCCTACGATCGTCTGCCGTCGGCCGACGACGACGGTGGCGGGCCGGCCTGGCGCCGTCAGCGCGATAGACGGTGGATCCCAGGTCGGCGTCCCGGTCCGCACGGCTCGCCGGTCAGGCGGCCCGGGCCCGTACTGGCCCCGAGTCGGGCCGAGAAGCGTTCGTGAGCGTCCAAGAGAGCAACGGTCGGCCCCTCGACAGCGCGGGCTCCTACGTCGCGGGCTTTCTCGCCGCCTTCGCGATCTTCGCCGCGGTCGCCGGTCTCGTGTACTACCCCGGGCGGGTCGGGAGCGGGGCGATCCTGGTCGCGCTCGTTGCGGCAGGCATCGGCGGGTTCCAGCGCGGCCTGGCCACCTTCGCGGTGGCGTTTGCGGGTCTCTGCTGGTTCGCCGGAATGGTGATCGCGATCGCGCTCGAACGTCCGGTCTTCTGACGCATAGTGACGGATCCCCCTAAGGAGGGATTGCGATCCGGCCGATAGACCGGTCGGGTACGTCATTGCCCCTCGAGAGATAGGCGCGGCGCTTGGGTAGCTTCAAACTTCGGCTCGTCACGTACTTCATTCTGCTGGCCCTGGTGCCGCTGCTGGC
>DASUJY010000009.1:0-2655 GCA_036279015.1 Gaiellaceae bacterium
GCGCTCACCGCGCTCGGGATCGAGCCCGACTCGGCGGCTGGCTACGACTTCTCCGGCCTCGATATCGGGCACCTCGGGCACATCTACGAGGGTCTCCTCTCGCTGCGGCTGTCGCTCGCCGATCGCCCCTACCGCTACGACGCCCGCCGGGAGCGGTATGTCCCGGCCGAGGGGGAGGAGGCCGAGTACGAGGCGGGCGACCTGCTCTGGCTGACCGACGAGGGCGGCCGCAAGGGCGGCGGCGTCTACTACACGCCCGAGCCGCTCGTCCGCCACCTCGTCCGCCGCGGCGTGCTGCCTGCGTTCGAGCGTCATCTGGAGCGGGTGGCTGCGCTCGTGCGCGAGAGCCCGGCGCGGGCGGCGCGCGAGCTGTTTTCATTCCGGGTGCTCGACCCGGCGTGCGGCAGCGCGCACTTCCTCGTCGCGGTCGTCGACGAGCTGGCCGATCGGATCGCCCGCTTCCTCGCCGAGCACCCGCTGCCCGACGTCGCGCGCGAGCTCGACGACCTGCGGGCGGGTGCCGGCGCGACCTACGGGATCGGCGTCGAGGACGCCGCGCTGCTCCGCCGCCTCGTGCTGCGGCGCCAGGTCTACGGCGTCGACCTCTCGCCGATGGGCGCCGAGATCGCGAAGATCTCGCTCTGGCTCGCGTCGTTCGTGCCGGGCCTCTCGCTGTCGTACCTCGACCACAACGTGCGGGTCGGGAACTCGCTGATCGGCGTGGCGAGCCCCGACCAGCTTCTCGACGCGGACGGCGGCACGACGATCCCCGCAATGCTGGTGATGGAGCAGATGGGGCGAGCGGCGAAGGAGACCGAGGCGTTCCACGAGCTGCTCGACCGGAACCCCGACGAGGTCGAGCGCAGCGAGGCGGCCGACGCGGCGGTGCAGCACGAGGTCGAGGGCGCCCGGATGCTGCTCGACCTGTGGGTCGCGGAGCCGCTCGGGCTCGACGGCGCGCGTGCCGAGCTCTGGACGGCGGCCGAGGCGATCGGCGAGGGCCGGATTCCCGCGCTGGCCGACCGCGCGTCGGCGGTCGCCGAGGAGAACCGCGTGCTGCACTGGCCGCTCGCGTTCCCGGAGGTGTTCGCAAGCGGGCGCGGCTTCGACGCGGTCGTCGGCAACCCGCCGTGGGAGGAGGTCACCGTCGAGGAGCTAGCTTTCTACGCCCGATACAAGCCTGGGCTACGTGCGCTCGCCGAGACGGAGCGAAACGAACAGATCGCCGCTCTGAAGGTGGAGAGACCCGAGCTCGAGGCACAGCTCGTAGAGGAACGACGTCGCGTCGAGCTGCTCAAGCAGTATTTCTACGGAGAAACCGGTTATGAACGCGGAGATGGAGACCCCGATCTCTACAAGTATTTCTGCCAGAGATACCGCAGACTTCTCGCGAGGGCCGGTGCTCTCGCGGTCGTTCTGCCACGCAGCGCCTTCAGTGCGAAGGGATCGGCGGACTTCCGGCGTTGGCTCTTCATGCAGACAACAGTAAAAAGGATCGACTTTTGTTTGAACAGACGCAAGTGGATGTTTGACACTCATCCGCAATACACGATCGGTTTGCTGGACGCCGCTGCCGATCTGCCCGACCCACGAGACGAAATCGAGGTCGCCGGGGTCGCGTCATCGTTGGCCGAGTTTGTTGATCAGGTCGAATCGAACGGAATCAACCTCGACGACGCGGCGCTTGGCCCTTTGCTGGAGGTGCCGCTGCTTCCATCCCAGCGCGCGGCTGACCTGCTGACGAAACTCCGGAAGGATGCGCTCCAGTTCCCGCTTGGTGCAGGGAGATGGCGATGCTTCCCGATCCGTGAATTGGATGAGACAGATGACAAGAAGCTATGGGACGGTGCGACGAGTGGCCGACCATTATGGAAGGGCGAGAGCTTCGATCAGTTCGATCCGCACGGCGCCGGCGCACGTGTTTGCCCCTGGAATGACGACGTCGAGCGACGTGCCATGCGGCGAACAGCCGGGGGAGAGTCGATTCTCGCGGCCCAGATTTCGGCCGAGGAAAGGCTCGCCGCGCACATAGCCGAGTCGCAGCGGGCGCGTGTCGGTTTCAGACGTGTGACGAATCGCACTAACTCCCGCTCCGTGATCGCCGCTCTGGTCCCTCCACAGGTCTTGCTCGTGAACTCCGTTCGATACCTCGTCTTCCCGGGCGGGACAGATCGGGATCGAGCGTGTTGCCTGGGCATCCTCAACAGCGTGCCGCTCGACTGGCAGGCACGACGATTCGTTGAAACCGACCTCGGTTACTACGTCCTCGAGGGCCTCCGCGTCCCGACGCTGAACGACGAGACGTACGAGGCGATCGCGACGGCGGCCGCGCGTCTCTCGTGCCCCGACGAGCGCTTCGCCGACTTCGCGGCCGCCACCGACATCGAGGTCGGCCCACTCGAGCCGGACGAGCGCGACGCGCTCCGCGCCGAGATCGACGCGCGCGTCGCGCACGCGTGGGGCCTCGACGCCACCGACCTCGAGACCATCTTCGCGGACTTCACGCTCGACGCGGTCCCGGAGCCCTACCGCCAGCGCGTCCGCGACCGCTTCGCCGAGCTCGGTGACGGTGCGTAAGACCTGCCAGGTGGCTTGATGACTGGGCTTTACGTGACTAGTCACGTGACGTACACTTCGCTTGCGGCTGGGAGGACT
>DASUJY010000010.1:0-30000 GCA_036279015.1 Gaiellaceae bacterium
CACTGAAGTACGAAAAGAAGTTGCCCGTTTGCAAAACGAGCAACGATTCCATGGTACGTGGATGGTACGGCGGAAGCGCAGAGAGCCACTTTCGGGCGCAGAGATAGGCGGACGCGCGGGAGTAGAACTGCCTGCTTAGAGATACTTTTCCGGCGAGGACCGTTTTCCGCGCAGACGCCCTCTAGAGCGTTGCCATGCAGAAGGTCGTGGGTTCGAGTCCCATCATCCGCTCCTCGAAACTCGCTGGAAACGGCGGGTTTTCGTCTTTCGGAACGAGGCCTCAGGCAAGGGCGGGCGGTCGTCGAGAACCGGCAGCGGGAATCCCCGCCCCGCTCGATACCCCACGGAGATACACCATGGGGAGGTTCGCCCGGCGACCCCGCATGGGCATGATCATGGGACACGGATCGTGCGAGGAGTACATAAGAGGGTCAGCGCACGGCCGGGCCTACACAAACCGAGCGAAAGGGGTCAGATGGCCACCATGGAATCGACGGGCACCCGCGTGGAGCGCACCGGGGAGAGCGTTGCCGGACGGCATGACGAGACGAAGTGGGCACCGCTCACGACGGAGTTCTGGGCGATGGCCGCGCTGATCGTCGCGATATTGATCGCTGCCGCGGTCTCGGACAGCCTCAACGACATCCGCGCGTGGACGCTGGTGACCGTGATCGGCGCCGCGTACATCGTCAGTCGCGGACTCGCCAAGATCGGGACGGACCACACTCCAGCCACCCATGGACGGGACCGAACGTAGGCGCACGCAAACGCGCTTCTGACGTCCCGAGACAACCGCTAGGTAGTGGAGATTCGAGCTGTGCCGGGGCTGCCTGCACCGGCACAGCTTCTTTCAATCAACAACCTGTGAGGAGAAATCGTATGCCGAAAGTTCAAGACTCGATCGAGGTCCAGGTTCCCGTCCAGCAGGCCTACAACCAGTGGACGCAGTTCGAGGACTTTCCGAAGTTCATGGAGGGCATCCAATCCGTGCAGCAACTCGACGACACGCACGTCCACTGGGTCGCCGAGATTCGTGGTGAGACTCGTGAATGGACGACGGAGATCACCGAGCAACGGCCAGACGAGAAGGTCGCCTGGAAGACGATTGACGGCGAGGTCAAGAACGACGGCGTCGTCAGCTTCGAGCAGATCGCTGGGGATCAGACGCGCGTCAACGTTCAGATGGACGTCGAAGGCGAGTCGACCGCGGAGAACGTCGCGGGCGATCTCCTCGGCGTCGTCAAGAGTCAGGTGCACGGCGACCTCGAGCGGTTCAAGCAGCTGATCGAGAACCGCGACGAGCCGACGGGCGCCTACCGCGGAAAGGTAGAGGACGGCGAGGCTGAATAGATCGACGGACTGCGTGCGGCAGCTGACCCACCAGGAAACTGGTCAGCAGGTGGCTGGACTGGGCCCGAAGGCGCGGGCGGAGAGGATCGAGGATTGGGGGCTACGTGGGGGAACGAGCGGCACCGAGCCGGCTCCTGGCGAGCCCCATCCGCCTTCGCACAGAATCACTTCACCTTCCAGCTCCAGAAGTCCGGCGTCGAGTCGACGTTCCCGGCCGCGTCGACCGCGCGGACTTCGAAGTCGTGGTCACCCTTCTTCAGCTTGCTGTAGCTCCGAGGCGAGGCGCATGAGCTCCAGGAGCCAGCGTCGAGCCGGCACTGGAAGTCGACTCCCTTCTCCGAGGAAGAGAATCTGAACGTCGCAGAACGCGACGTCGTCGACAGGTTAGGCCCGGAGGTGATCGTCGTCGCCGGCGCGTGGGTGTCCACCTTCCAGGTGCGCCTGGCGGGCGACGGATCGCGCACGCCGCCGGCGTCCTTCGCGCGCACGCGGAAGACATGGGAGCCCTGAGCGAGACCCGAGTACGTCCGTTCCGGTGCGCACGTGCTCCAGAGGCCGTCGTCGATCCGGCACTGGAACGTCGCGGCCGAGTCCGGGGACGAGAAGCGGAACGTCGCCGAGGTGGAGGCGGTCGCCCCCTTCGGCCCTGAAGTGATCGTCGTCCCGGGCGGGAGATCGACAGTCCAGGTCCAGCGCGCCGGAGTGGGATCGGAGTTCTCGGCGCGGTCGAGTGCGCGCGCCCGCAGGATGTGCCGTCCGTCGGTGAGACCGGAGAGCGGGCCGCAATCGCCCCAGCGACCGTGATCGAGGCGGCACTGGAATGAGGCGCCCACCTCGCTCGAGAGCGTGAACGTTCCGGTGGGCTTGTGGGAGGGATCAGGGGGCCCGGCGTCGATCGTCGTCTCGGGCGGATGGGTGTCAACCGTCCACTTGCGACTGATCGGCGAGGGATCTGGGTTGCCGGCCCGGTCGAGCGCCCGGACGCGGAACCGGTGCCGACCGTCCGCCAGCCCGGGATAGCTCTTCGGGGAGGAGCAGGGCTCGTACTTCGCGCCGTCGAGCTTGCACTCGAAGGACGAATGGCCCTCGCTCGACTCGAACTCAAAGCGAGACACCTTCCGCTCGAACTCGGCCGGAGACTCCGTCAACGTCGTCCGCGGTGCGCTCGTGTCCACCTGCCAGGCGCGGCGGGCCGGAGTCGGGTCAGTGTTGCCCGCCTCGTCGACCGCGCGCACGCGAAACGTGTGCGCACCTGCACGCAGTCCGGTGTACCGGGCGGGCGGGGTGCAGGCCTTGAAGGTTGCGCCGTCGAGGCTGCACTCGAGCGCCGCATGCGCTTCGTTCGAGGCAAAGCGGAACGTGACGTCGGCGGTGCCGAAGCGGCGCGGGCCCGCCGAGATCGTCGTCTCCGGCACGATCGTGTCCGGGAGGATCAGGAACGGACCGAGGTGCACGGCGTCCGTCCAACCGTTCTTTCCGAGCGTGCGGAGGTTGAACCAGCTCGTTCCCGGTTTCAGGTGTCGCGTCGTCTTGCTCGCGCTTCCCTGCAGATCGATGCTTTGATCGGGAGTCGCGGGCGCCGCGCTCCAGGAGATCGAGTATCCGCGAGCCTTGCGGCTCGGATCCCAGGCGATCGTGACGTCGGGATTCGCAGAGCCTTGCTCGAGGCTGTGGGTCGTGCTGTGAAGCGAGCGCGGATTGTGGACGCCCGGCCCGCGGACGGCGTAGTAGGCACCGGCCGACGCGGCGGCCGCGAGGAGCGCCAGGCCGGCTGCCGCAAGGATCGGCTTTCGTGGGGGCGTGATCCGTGGCCGGCTCCTCCTCACCTTCGGCTGGGGGGCGGCGCGCAGATCGGCCCACACTCGTTCCGGGAGGCCCGGCGGCGGTAGGGCAGGCTCGAGCGCCGCGAAGAGCGCCACGGGGGAGATGGGGGACTCGACCGCGCCGTCGAGCCGCTCGCGCAACCGGTCCAGGCGCCGCTCGACCGCACGCGCGTCGAGCCGAAGCGCCCTCGCCAATTCGGGATCCCGCAGTCCGTGGCGCAGCTGGAGATCCAGCAGGAGATAGTCGGCGAGTGGCAAGGCCGAGACGGCGGCCCAGAGCGCCGCCGCGACGTCCGCCTCGTCGGCGAGGAGAGCAGGGTTGGCGAGTCGCTCGTGGTCGATCTGTGCGAAGCGGCCGTCGTTACCGGGTCGAGATGCCTGACGGCGAGGAAGCTCGGCGACGAGGAGCGCGTAGAGCCGGGGGCGGATATCGTCTAAAGGGTGGAGCCGGAGCTCTGCGGCCGTCCGGGAAAAGGTCCTCCCGACGGCCGACGCTGCCTCGTCGTCGCGGCCGAGCACGCGCACGGCGACATCGAAGAGGGGGGCGAAGAAGCGGTCGAAGAGGGCGGCCACGTCCTCGTCCGTCCACACGCGCTGCGCGATCTGGGCCATCTGCCTGCCTGGGGGAGGGAGGCTCTGATTGTACGTCGCGATGACGGATGTTACGAGTGGTCGAGCCGGCGCTTGAGCTCGTCGAGCGGCAGGCACTCGGGCTCGTAGCCGACCTCGAGCAGCGCGCGCTCGAGATCCTCCACGAGCGCCTTGCGAAACGCCTCGTCGGCGACGGCGCGCGCGACGATGTCGTCGAGCTCGGCGCGGCTCCGCGGGAGCACCTGTGCAGCCCGGACCCAGCCTTCCGGGGCAGGTGGCAGGGCGCGGAGGAGCTTGCCGAGCCTCGCTTCGTCGTAGCGTCCGGTCACAGTCACGCCCTCAAGACGGATCAGGGGACGGGTTTCTTCCCTCGAGGACCTCGCGGAGCTTCGCCAGACACCGGGAGATGCGGCTCGCGATCGTCCCCGCCGGGATCTCGAGGGCCTCGCCGATCGTCTTGTAGCTCTCGTCGCGCGTGAAGAAGCGGTCGAGCATCTCCTGGCACGTGCCGGAGAGCTCCGCCATCCCCTCCCGCACGGAGAGAGCCTCGTCGAGGAGCTCGATGGTCTCGTCCACGTCTGACGGCTCGATCTCGTCGTCGCTCACGCGCTCGCGCGAGCCGGCTCGGATGCGGTCGATCGAAAGGCGGCGGGTGAGCTGGGCGATCCACGGGCGGATAGCCTCGTCGTCTCGGAGGCGGTCGAGGTGCTGGAAGGTGCGCGTGAAGACTTCCTGGAAGACGTCCTCGGCGTCTTCGGCCTTGAGGCCGAAGCCCTGGGTCGCGATCGCGTACACGTAGCGCGAGAACCGGTTGACGAGCTCGGCCCAGGCGTTCTGGTCGCCGGTGCGACAGCGGGCGACGAGTGCGGCGTCGGAAAGAGAAGCCTCCATGGGGGAAGATTACGCCTGCCTCGCCCGTCTGGAAGGTATGAATCCCGAGAGCCACCGCGCCTACGAGCGTGAACGGCATCAGGATCTCCTGCGTCGTGCCCGGAGTGGAGATCTCGCGGCCAACCTTGCTGCGGCTCGCCGGGCTGAGCGTCGCTCGCGGACGACTGCCCTCCTCCGCGCGGCACGCACCCTCGCTCCGGGCACGACCTGAACCAGACTCCGCAGTTCACCGTACGCATAGCGGAGCCCCGGTAGGGGGCCGGGGCTCCAAGCCGCACCCTGCGCCATCAACCCCGGGACAAGGTTCGCAAGATGCGGCTTGCGTCCATTCTCCGCCGCGAACGCGTTTCCTGCCACCCCGAATTTTTCGGCGGGTACGATGCGCGGGCGCCGGCGCGGTGGCCGAGAGGTTAGGCAGAGGCCTGCAAAGCCTCGTACACCGGTTCGAATCCGGTCCGCGCCTCTGCTGCTATGGACGCGAACGGGAACCCCAGGAAAGGTCCCGCACGCGCTCCATCGCCGCTCGCGGTCGAGTCGGCGCAGGTAGATCTGCTTCGTCTCCATCTTCGAATGGCCCATAAGGCGCTGCAGAGCCTCCACCTCGCCAGGGTGCGTTTCGAGGAACCTCACCGCGAAACGCCGCACGGAGGGAGTGGGGGTGAACCTCGACACCAGCGCGCGCACCGAGCTTCAGCCGGTGTCAGATCTAGCGCCGCGGAGCGGTGTTGATGCCTTTCACCATGAGCCAGGTCACGGAGACGATGACGAGAAGAATCAATAGCGCTCCGAGCGATCTCCGCAGGACGTAGCCGGCCATCTACACCTTCATTTTACCGCTGTCAGTTACGAGATTGAATCTGTGGACGCTGTCCCTAAGAAGCTTTTAAGTCAGGCGACAGGACACTCGCCCAAGTCGGGCACGCGTCGCTTGGGCTGCAAGAATCCGGTCGTGACCGAAGCGCGGCTTGAGGACGCTGGCTCCGGGCTTGCCCCCGTCACGGACGGCTGGTTCGTCGTCAACGTGCGCGATGCCGAGTGGTTCTCTTCGGAGACGAGGGGTGCGGCGTGCTGGTTCGCGAACGAGTACGGCGACTCTCCGGTGGAGTTCCCCCAGCTCGGGATCAACTTGACCGTTCTCGAGCCTGGCCAGAGCGGCGTCTATCACGCCGAGTCGAATCAGGAGGCGTTCCTCGTTCTCCGGGGCGAGTGCAGGCTGCTCGTCGAGGGTGAGGAGCGACGCCTTCGAGCCTGGGACTTCTTCCACTCGCCTCACTGGACGGAGCACGCCCTCGTGGGAGCTGGCGACAGGCCGTGCGTGATCCTGATGGTCGGCGCACACGTAGGCCCGGAGGTGCGCTACCCGGCCTCGGAACTCGCGGCGCGCTATGGCGCGAGCGTGGAGAGGGAAACATCCGATCCGGAGCAGGTCTATGCGACGGCCGAGCGGTTCCGGCGAGAGCGGCCGCCGTACTGGTCCCGCCTGCCCTGGGGCTAGAGCCGTTCGCGGTACTGACGTTGGTTCCACAGGGCCTTGTTGTAGCCGTCGACGAAGCCGAGCCCGTGCTCAGCCGCAAAGCGATCGAGCGCGTTCACGAAGAAGCGGGCAAATGCCTTCTCGACCCTCGTTGCTTGGCCCAGGACGATGTGTCCGTGATCGAGCCCGGGCGATTGCGGCTCGATTGTCTGGACGAGGGATGCAATTCGACGCATTGACCGCGTAGCCGGCCCGCTTCATTCCTCGGAGCGCCCACGTTCGCGCGTGATTGAGCGCGCCCGCCGCCGCTCTGGAAAGAGGTCATTCTCGCGCTTCCCAACATCGAGCCTTACCCGACAGCCGCGTGGCCCCGAGCATGGCAGCCCTGGATGGCTTGACCCGTCGCAGTCCCACCAGCCGGCCTCATGGGTCTGCGTGATCGCGATGACCAGAAACGGCACGCCATGTTCTTGCAGGGCTCGGCGAATGCCTGCCTCGCGATCCCTCAGCCACGTTCGATGGACGGCTGGCACCAGCGGCGGCCGCAGTTGCGCGCCTCGCGAGGAATGATCCTCCCGCAGCCGGCGCAAAGTTTCCGATTGCCCGCCAGCGTCGCCGGCCGGATCGGGGCAATGACCTCTTCCGTTCGCCGGAATGCGGCCCACTGCTCATCCGAATACGTCGGAAGGATCCACCGCACGCCCCGACGTCGGCTCGGCGCGTCGAGCGGGAACAGGCGAAGCTGAGCCTCCGGTTCAGTCTCGGGGCTCACGGACGCTCCGCCGCTTCGTCAGCCGCTCAACGATCCGCTGCAGATCAGCTGGAAGCTCGGAGGGCGGCCGCGCCTCCGATTCGCGTCCTAATGGCGGGTCATCATCGTCCTCGCGCAACACCGGTTCGAATCCGGTCCGCGCCTCTCTCTTCAGGAACTGGTTTATCGTTCTTCACCCGCCCGGCCGAAGGAGAACGCGATGGCGACGAGCGCGAGCGAACACGTCGATCCCGACGTCGTCGGCAAGTTCCACTTCACGCGCGAGATGATCGAGGGGCCGGTCTACCGCAAGTACGAGAAGGCGATTCGCAAGATCTGGAGCGTCGAGGATCTCGACTTCACCCAGGACGTCAAGGACTGGGACAGGATCGGCGAGGCAGAGCGGCGTGGGCTCCTCGGCGTGACGGTCCGCTTTCTCGCGGGGGAGCAGAACGTCACAGACGAGCTCGTCCCGATGCTGGCGGCCTCACATGCGCTTGGGCGGTTCGACTGGGTCGTCTACCTCTCGACGTTCCTGATGGAGGAGGCGAAGCACGCCGAGTTCTTCATGCGCTGGCACGAGCGGGTCGTCGGCGTTCTCGAGCCGGAGGAGGTCGCCCAGCACTTCCTCGTCAGGGGCAAGACGATCGACCCGACGGGTCGCTTCGAGGTGCGCGACGTCCTCCACGAGGCGCTCCCCTACTACGGCGGGCGCCTGATGGAGGCCACGATCGGCGGCGTCGAGGCCGACATCGAGCGCGCCTTCGTCGCCTTCTCGGCGGCCTACAACTCCTTCGTCGAAGGCGTTCTCACGATGCCGTCGTACGAGATCGTCATCGACACGACGACGAGCTGGGATGCGTTCCCAACCCTCCGGCAGGGCTTCCGGCTCATCCTCATGGACGAAGGCCGCCACATCACGTTCGGGACGTACGCCTGCAAGGTTCTGATCGAGAAGGACCCCACGTACGAAGACGAGGTTCACCGCGTCTTCGACGCGTACCGCGGCAACATCGTCGGCCTCGTCGAATACCAGAAAGCCGTCCCGGGGCTCGACCTCGACAAGTACCAGGTGATGAAGGTCCGCCATTACCGGAACCGCTGCCGGGAGATGGGGATCACCCCGGACGAGACGCTCATCGACCAGATTCTCGATCCGTCGATCGACTTCGTCGTAGGCGTCGAGGCGGGATAGCGATGACGCCGCCGGCCAAGCGCTGGACCTGTGTCGAGGCAGGCTGCGACTACGAGCTCGTGGTGCCCGACGTGGAGTCCGCGGTCAGGGGCGCGCAAGAGCACATCGCCGAGGCGCACTCGAGCTTCGAGCTCGAGGAGATGATCGAGGACGTGCTCGAGGACGTGCCGGCCGCGGATCCGCGCTAGCGCGCGAAACCCCTGCATCACGGAGCGGCCTTACGCCCGACGAGCGCGATCAAGCCCTCGGGCAGCTCCTCGCCGCCGAACGCGTTCCGGACTTCGACCTCGAGACCGTGCCCGGCGAGGAGCCTTGGGAGGCGTGCCGTGTCGACGAGGACATTCTCGTGGCGCTCGTCGTCGCGCCGCCACCAGCCGTCCTCCGCGCGCGTGAAGGTCGTGATCTCGCGGACGAAGAGGCTCGGGCGCGGGAGACTGAACCGCGTCACGAGCACCCAGTCCTCACCGAGCCGTGCCTCGCTCGGCTCCCGGCGCGCCGCCCCGTAGCCGAGGTCGGCGAGGTCGACGGCGAAGACGCCACCCGGACGCAACGCGTGCGCCGCCGCCGCGAGGGCGCGCTTGAGGGCCGCCTCGTCCGTCAGATAGCTGAGGACGTGCCCGACCGAGACGACGGCGTCGCAGTCGGGAAGGGGGTCGTCGGGGAGGGCCAGCAGACGGATGTCGGCGTCAGGCGCGGTCTCCCGGGCCAGGGCGAGCATGGCGGGCGAGGCGTCCGTCGCCACGACCCGGTGGCCGGCCACGGTGAGGTGGCGGGTGAGGAGGCCGCTGCCACAGCCCAGCTCGAGCACGAGGCCGTCGCGCGCACGGACCGGCTCGAGGAGGGCGAGGATGCCCGGGGCGCACTTGTCGGCGTGGAAGCCGAAGCCGAGATGGTGGACGCGCGCGAGGTCCCGCCGGTAGTACGGCTCGCGCCGGGTCACCCTCCGTCAGGCCGCCTCCGCGGCCGGGTCCCCCCAGGTGTGCCAGCGGTCGACCTCGAAGAAGACGCTGACGCCGGTGTAGGAGCGATCTTGGTAGGTCTCGCCGAGGTAGCGGAGAGCGAGGCGGTCCATGTCGGCGAAGTCCGCGTCCTCTCGAAACTCGACGGCGTGTCCGAGGAGCGAGAGCTGGTTGTACCAGTCGTCGCCGAGGACGGTGAGAGCGACGCGCGGGTCGGCTCGCAGATGCTTCAGCCGGTGGCTGTCGCGGTCCATCGTCAGGAGGATGCGGCGGTCGTCCTCGAGCCCGTACCAGCACGCCGTCGTCACCGGAGTGCCGTCGGGGCGAACCGTGCCTACCACTGCAGGACGCGGCGCCGCGAGGAACGCGAGGAGCTCGGCGGGAAGCGGCGCTGCCGGCACGCCGCTAGGCCTTGGCCTGCACGACGAACTTCTTGAACGGCTCCCCGAAGCGCCAGACCGATCGCGTGCCCGCGTCGAAGTAGCCGATGTCCCCTGCCGACATTGAGATCGTCTCGCCCGTTTCCGGGAGGTCGATCTCGACCGTTCCCTCGAGGACGATGAAGGTCTCGTCGACCGCGAAGAAATAGTCCTCGGTCGTGGCCACGCTCCGCCAGATCCCGGCGTCGAGCGCATTCTCGGCCGCGGTCCCGATCTGGCGGAACTCGCCTACCTGAGCTCCTTCGATCGCGAGGGGCTCGTACCCCTCGGCATCGCGGTGGTCGAGTGCGTAGGGCTTCGGGAGAGTGGACATCGGGCTCCTTCGCTCGGGTCCAGGGTCTACCACGCCTCCGCTCGAGCGGCAATGGCGGTCGGCGGCGGCCCAGCTTTAGTCGACCGGGCTGAGCGCGAGGGAGGGCGGGCGTGCCGGCGACGGGCGGACAGGGGTCGGCGCGGAGCTTCGGAGCTCCGTGTCGCCGTGCCAGTGGGCGACGCTCGCGTTCCCGGTGTGGCGGGCGTGGTACTCGCACACTTGGTAGTACTGCCCGTCCGCAGCGCGTACGTCCCGGCTCGCCGTGCGGTCGCAGCGGCGATTCTCGAGGCGGTAGTAGCCCTCACATCGCTCCATACGCCCGGAGTATCGTCGTCTGCCGAGGCGGCGCTAGTCCCCGTCGGGGTGAAGTCGCCGCCGCCACGCCTCGCCGGCCGCGCGTCCCTCCGGGCTCGCCAGGAAGTGCTCGAGCGGCACGTGCAGGAACGCGGCGCGCGCCTCCGCCAGGAGCTCGTCGCCGTCACGTAGCTCGCCGTCCACGTGGATGCGCCGCCCACGGCTCTCGCTCACACGGGCGGCGATCCGGAGCTGACGGTTGATGAGCACAGGCCGCCGGTAGCGGACGAAGATGCGCGCGGTCACGGCCGGGAAGCGGTGCCAGGTGGCGAGCAGGCCGCACGCCTCGTCGAGCGCGGCGCCGACGAGCCCGCCGTGGACGATCCCGGGACCCGACTGGTGGCGCGCGCCGAACGCGAAGGTCGCCTCGTAGCGCTCGATCCCCTCCTCAGCCGGAAGCGGCAGGTGGATGCCGTCCGGGTTCTCGTCCCCGCAACCCCAGCACGCGGGGTCGTGGTGGGGAGGAATCTCTATCGCAGCCCGCCTCGCTCGAAATGCGCCCGGTAGAAGTTCTCCGAGCCGGCGGTCGCCATCGCCGCGGAAGCGGAGATCTCGAGCGCGAGCGTGGCCGCCGCGACGATCTGGGCGAGCCGGTAGACCTTTCCTGCCCCCTCGCAGCCCAACACGCGGAGCCAGGCGCGCGCTGACGGGAGCGTCGTGCCGCCGCCGATCGTCGCGACCTCGAGCCCCGGCAGGCGGATCGAGGCGTGCAGGCCGCCGTCGACCTTGTAGGCGGTGCCGTGCGCCATCGAGCTCGTCCCGACCATGCCGACGTCCTGGCCCGTGGCGATGAACTGCGCGGCGATCGCGGTCGCGGGCGTGAAGGCGACCGACTGCATCCCGGACGCGACGGAGCCGTGCGTCCCTACGAACGCGAGGTCGGCAAGGTCGTCGACGGTCGTCTTGAGGACGCGCCGAACTGCCTCCTCCGTGAGCGTGCACTCGGCGATGACGGTCTTTCCGTGGCCGCCCCGCTCGAAGTAGCGGTGCGAGGGCTTCTTGTCGCCACCCATGTTGCCCTCGAGCACCGCCCGGCGCGGCTTCACGGGCGACCGCTCGAGGACGAACCCCTGGTTCAGCGCGTACGAGTTGCGCGTGATCATGTTCATACCGACCGCGTCGCCGGTCGTGTAGGCATAGAGGACGTGGCAGGCGGGGCCCACCACGTGCGTCTCGAGCTCGCGGAGCTTGGCGTGCTTCGAGAGGCCTTCGACCGGCGCACTCTCGAGCCAGGCGCGCATCGCTTCGATCTGCCCCTCGATCCAGCGCGAGAAGTCGACCGCGTCTGCGGTCGAGTCGAAGAGAAACGCGGACGCGCGCGTGACCCTGTCCTTCAGCACGTGCGTGCGGAAGCCGCCAGAGTCCGCGGCAGCGCGCGCGCCGCGCGTCATCGAGATCGAGAGGCCGCCTTCCGTGTTCGCGAGCGGGACGAAGACGGAGTCTTTGCTCCGGCCGCGCAAGGCGAGAACGCCGCCGGGCTCCTCGAGCTCGTAGTCGCCGAGCTCGATCTCGAGCGGGCCGACGACGGCGACCGGGACGACCGCGACCCCCGTCAGCGCCTCGGTCGCGTTCGCGAGGGGCTCCAGGTCGTGATCGACGACAGCGCCGTCGAGGCCGAGCTGCTCCTGGCGGGCGCGGATCGACTCGGCGTCGTTCCTGCGCGGCCAGCGAGTGCGGGACGGCGTGGTCAGGACGGGATCTGGACGTCGCTCACGTCGAGCCCGAGCGAGGTCGCGAGCCGCACGCCCGTGTCGAGGTCGTCGCGCAGGCGGCGCACGTCGGTGTCGTGCATGAGGGCACCGACGCGCTCGCGCGCCTTCGGGCGCCAGAGCGCGTGCTTCGCGAAGATGGGCAGCAGGCGGTTGGCGGCGTCCACGATCTGCTTCTTCGTCTTCGGAGAGGCGTTCGCGATCAGCACCCTGGCGTAGGCCATGCCCGAGCCGTGGTGGATGCCGTCGTCGACCGTGAGGCGGTTGCAGAGGTCCTCGAGAACGGTTCCGCGCGAGGAGCGCGCGATGAGTCGGAAGCGCGGGATGATCAGGCGCTCGTAGAAGACCTGCATGTTCACGACCTTCTCCTCGAGCGTGTCCGCCTCGATCTGCATCTTCGCCAGTTGGTCGAGGTAGGGGTCAGGCTCGCCGCGGCCCCCGGCGGCCTCGACGAGCCGAAGCCAGGCCTCCGTATGGCGCGACTCGTCCTGCACCATCGTCGTGTAGTAGAGCTTCGCCTCGGCATCGGGCGCCATGCGGAAGAGCTGCGTCGCCATCTCGACCGCCAGCTCGTCCGCCTGGAGCTGCTGCGTGACGACCGAGCGCCACATGTCGTTCCGGCGCGCGAGCTTCTGGGGCGTGCCCTTGTACTGCGGAACAGGCGGTGCCTCGCTCCAGGGGAGGTCCCGCACCTGCCACTCGGCCCGCTTGGCCAGCTCGTAGTAGCGGAGGACTCCCTCGTAGGCCGAACGGTCCTCGGCCAGCTCGGGTGCGGGCAGCTCGACTGACTCCATCTGCCCCGGCAGGCTAACGTTTCGCGCCGTGACTGTCCTCATGGATGGAAAGGCGCTCGCCGCACGCGTGCGCGCCGAGGTGGCCGACGAGGTCTCGAGCCTCGGTCGTCCGGTCGGTCTCGCGACGGTGCTCGTCGGCGACGACCCGGCCTCGGAGATCTACGTCTCGAGCAAGCAGAAGGCCTGCCGCGAGGTCGGAATCGAGCCGTTCGACCACAAGCTTTCCGCCGCGACGAGCGAGGACGAGCTCCTCCGGCTCGTGGCCGAGCTGAACGCGGACGAGCGCGTGACCGGGATTCTCTGCCAGCTCCCGCTCCCGGAGCAGATCGACGACGACCGCATCATCCGCTCGATCGCGCCGATCAAGGACGTGGACGGCTTCCATCCGATGAGCGCCGGCCACCTGCTCCAGGGGAGCCCGACCTTCGTCGCCGCGACGCCCGCGGGGATCATGGAGATCCTCCGCGAGTACGAGGTCGAGCTCGCGGGTGCGAGGGCGGTGGTCGTCGGGCGCTCGAACATCGTCGGCAAGCCGATGGCTCTCCTACTGCTGGCCGAGCACGCAACGGTCACGATCTGCCACAGCCGCACGCGCGACCTCGACGCGGTCGTGCTCGAGGCCGACGTCGTCGTCGCCGCCGTCGGGCGGGCCGGGATGATCACCGCCGACATGGTCCGCGAAGGGGCGACCGTCGTCGACGTCGGCATCAACCGCGTCGAGGGCAAGGTGGTCGGCGACGTCGACGAGGGCGTGCGCGACAAGGCTGGTCTCCTGACGCCGGTTCCGGGCGGCGTCGGGCCGATGACGATCGCCTCGCTCCTTCGCAACACGGTCCGCGCAGCCCGCTACCAGGCGGGCGACCTTGCCTTCCCTCAGGACTGACGCTACATTGGTGGCGCCGCAGCACGTTGCGGTGTTTAGTAGCTACGCGACGGCTCGCTGCCGGGCCGTCGTTTGTTTGTGAAGGAGGCAGTACGTTGGCAGAAGGCACCGTCAAGTGGTTCTCGAACGAGAAGGGCTACGGCTTCATCGAGCGCGCTGAGGGAGAGGACGTCTTCGTCCACTTCTCGGCCATCACGATGGACGGCTACAAGTCCCTCCAGGAGGGGCAGCGCGTCGAGTTCGAGGTCGTTCAGGGCCAGAAGGGCCTGCAGGCGGCGAACGTTCAGGTCATCTAGTCCCGAAAGTTCGAGCAAGCCGCTGACGGGCCCCCCAAACGGGGCCCGTCTCTTTTTAAAGTCTGGCCGTCGAGGGTTCGGAGGTTGGGATGGCGATCACGAGAGAAGACGTACTGCACGTGGCGCGCCTCGCGCGCGTCGAGATACCCGAGGGGGAGGTCGAGCACGTGCGCGCCGAGCTCGGGGCGATCCTCGAGGCCGTCGGCAAAGTCGCCGAGCTCGACCTCTCGGACGTCGAGCCGACCTCGCATCCGCTTGCGGTCACGAACGTGTGGGCCGAGGACGAGCCGCGTCCTTCGCTCCCGGTCGAGGATGCCCTCGCCAACGCGCCCGATCCGGTCGAAGGCGCCTTCCGGGTACCGGCGGTCGGCTCGTGAAACCGGCACGCATTTGCCACGGTCCGCGCGCCACGCGCGGGTCTTTGCGCATTAGCGTGAAAGCGGGTGGTGGCTCGGGGTGGCCCCAGGGAGTGGCGCGTTGATCGACACCCTCCGTCTCACTGCCGAGGAGGCTGCCGGCCTCCTCGAGCGCGGGGAGATCTCCGGCGAGGAGCTCGCCGGCGCCTACGTCGAAGCGATCGGCGACCGCGATCCCGAGCTGCACGCCTACCTGCACGTCGTCGGCGAAGCCGGCGAGGGCATTCCGGTCGCGCTCAAGGACAACATCACGACCCGTGGCGTCCCGACGACGGCCGGCTCGCGCATCCTCGAGGGCTACGTCCCGGTCTTCGACTCGACGGTCGCCTCGCGCGTCAAGGAGGCCGGGCTGCCGCTGCTCGGCAAGACGAACCTGGACGAGTTCGCGATGGGCTCCTCGACGGAGAACTCCGCCTACGGCCCCTCGCGGAACCCGTGGGATCCCGAGCGCGTCCCCGGGGGCTCTTCTGGCGGAACGGCCGCGGCGGTCGCGGGCGGGCTCGCTCCCTGGGGGCTCGGCTCCGACACCGGCGGCTCGATCAAGCAGCCCGCCTCGCTCTGCGGTCTCGTCGGCCTGCGGCCGACCTACGGCACCGTCTCCCGCTACGGCATCGTCGCGTTCGCCTCGAGCCTCGACCAAGTCGGCCCGATCGCGAAGACCGTGCGCGATTGCGCGCGCCTCTACGCCACGATCGCCGGGCGCGACCCGTGCGATTCGACCACCGTCGACCTCCCCCAGCCCGCCGAGATCCCGGACGCGGACGACCTGAAGGGGCTTCGCATCGGCATCCCGCGCGAGCTGAACGAGGCGGAGGGCATCGAGCCGGGCGTCACCGAGGCGGTCTCGAAGGCGATCCTGCTCGCCGAGGAGCTCGGCGCGGAGGTGGGGGAGGCCCGGCTTCCGCGCTCGGTCGACTTCGGCCTGGCCTGCTACTACCTCGTCGCCCCCGCGGAGGCGAGCTCGAATCTGGCGCGCTACGACGGTGTCCGCTACGGCCTCCGCGCCGCCGGAGACGGCGATCTGACCGCGCTCTACGCGCGTACCCGCTGGGAGGGGTTCGGGCCCGAGCCGCGGCGGCGGATCCTGATCGGCACCTACGCGCTCTCCGCCGGCTACTACGAGGCTTTCTACGGGCAGGCGCAGAAGGTGCGGACGGTGATCGCACAGGAGCACGCCGCCGCGTTCGAGGACTTCGACCTGCTCCTCAGCCCGACGTCCCCGACGGTCGCGTTCGCGATCGGCGAGCGCGCCGAGAACCCGCTCGCGATGTACCTCTCCGACCTGCTCACGATTCCGGCCAACATGGCAGGCCTGCCCGGCCTCTCGATCCCGTGCGGCCTCTCCGAGGGCCTGCCGGTCGGTCTTCAGATCCTCGGCCCGCAGTTCTCCGAGAACCTCATGTTCCGCGCCGCCCAGGCGCTCGAGCGCGCCCTCGCCTTCGACTACGTCCCGGGGCGGCTGCGATGACGGCGAACGGCTGGGAGCCGGTTATCGGCCTCGAGATCCACGTGCAGCTGAAGACGCGGACGAAGATGTTCTGCCGCTGCGCGAACGTGTGGGGCGAGCCCGAGAACACCCTCACCTGCCCCGTCTGCCTCGCCCACCCCGGCACGCTTCCCGTCCCGAACAAGAGGGCGATCGAGTGGACGGTCAAGCTCGGGGTCGCCCTCGGCTGCGAGATCGCCTCGCGCGCGCTCTTCCACCGCAAGAACTACTTCTATCCCGACCTGCCCAAGGGCTACCAGATCTCGCAGTACGACATCCCGCTCTGTGCAGGAGGGAAGTTCGTGCTCCCGGGGCCGGACGGCGACCGCGAGATCGGCATCGTGCGGGCCCATCTGGAGGAGGACGCCGCCAAGACGATCCACGTCGGCGGCACCGGCGGGCGGATCGCCGGTGCCGAATACTCCCTCGTCGACTTCAACCGTGGCGGGACGCCGCTCGTCGAGATCGTCTCCGAGCCCGACATCCGCTCGGCCGAGGAGGCCAGGCGGTTCCTCCAGCTTCTGCGTCGCACGGTCGTCGAGCTCGGGATCTCGGACGCCGAGATGGAGAAGGGCTCGCTTCGCTGCGACGCCAACGTCTCGGTCCGGCGTACAGGCGAGACGGGCTACCGGACGAAGACGGAGCTCAAGAACATGAACTCCTTCAAGTTCGTGGCGGACGGGATCGAGGCCGAGCTGCGCCGTCAGGTCGAGACGTACGAGGCCGGCGGCGAGATCGAGCAGGAGACGCTTCACTTCGACCCGGCGAGCGGATCGATCGCGCCGCTTCGCTCGAAGGAGGAGGCGCACGACTACCGCTATTTCCCCGAGCCCGATCTCCTCCCCGTCGAGCCCCCGGTCGAGATGATCGCGTCCGCGATCGACGAGATCGGGGAGCTCCCAGCGGCGCGCATCCGGCGCCTCGAGGCCGAGGTTGGCTTCGATCTCGCCGAGGGTCTCGTCGCGAGCGCGCGGGACGGCCTCTTCGAACGCGTGCCGGGCGATCGCCGCGCCGTCGCCAACGTGCTCATGAACCAGCTGGCCGCGGCCGGGGTCGATCCGGACGCCGTCGGAGGCGCCGAGCTCGGCAAGCTGGTCGCCGAGCGGGACCGCATTCCGCGCGCTGCGTTCGTCGAGGCGCTCGCCCGCAGCGCGGACCCCGGCTTCTCGGCCGACGACTACCTCGGCGAGACCGCGATCTCCGACGCGTCCGAGCTCGACCCGGTCATCGACTCCGTGCTCGCCGAGAACGCAGCCCAGGTCGAGACCTTCCGGTCAGGCAAGGAAGGCGTGCTCGGCTACCTCGTCGGCCAGGTCATGAAGGCGACCGGGGGCAAGGCCGACCCCCGCGTCGTCAACGAACGCCTGCGGGACAGGCTGCGCGCATGAGCGCACCCGAGGCAGACCGGCCGCGGTTCCACGAGAGCTACGGCATCTGGGCGGCCGACGAGGGCGCCGGGCTCCTCGACTGGGCGTGGGCGGTCGAGCGGCTCGAGCGGGCGCGGACGTACTGGGTCGCGAGCGCCTCGAAGGAAGGGCGGCCTCATGCGGCGCCCGTCTGGGGCCTCTGGCTCGAGGATGCGTTCTGGTTCTCCACCGCTCGCGGCTCGCGCAAGGGCAGAAATCTCGCCGCCAACCCGAAGGCTGTCGCCCACCTCGAGAGCGGCGACGAGGTGGTCGTCCTCGAGGGCGCCGTCGAGGAGGTCGGCGACCGGAAGGAGCTGGACAGGCTCGCGCTCGCCTACGGCGAGAAGTACACCCTCGAGATCAAGTTCGACGACCCGCGGTCGGTCGTCTACTCGCTCCGGCCAGAGCGGGCGTTCGCCTGGCGGGAGCGCGACTACCCCGAGAGCGCGACCAGGTTCACCTTCTAGGGATCATGCCGACTCGGCAGCTGCCGATAGCAGCCGCATGGGTCGCTTCTCCTCGGCTTTCGCGTTCCTCTTCGTGCTCGTCCTCGTGCTCGGCTCGGCCGGCTGCGGCGACCGCTTCGAGCAGCTTGGCTCGGGCACCCCTCCGACGCAGGCCGAGCTCGCGTCCCAGGCGCTCGACGCCCTCCGGACCGCCGAGAGCGCCCACGTAGTCCTCGATGCGCAGGTGGGCGCCATCGTCGGAACCACGACCGAGCTCGGATTTCACTTCGACGGCGACATCTCGAGCAGCCGCATTGCCGGAGACGGCATCGTCCGGTTCCCGGGCGGGACCCTCGGCGCGCGCCTTCTCGTCGGCGACCACGACGTCTACGTCCGCTTCGCCGGCACGTGGTACCAGGCTCACGGGCGGGGCATCGCCGACGCGCTCGCGAAGGCGCACGAGGAGGGAGGCGAGACCCTCGGCGATCTGCTCTCCCCTGCGGGTATCGGTGAGCAGTTCGCGGAGCTCTTCGAGGGCGAGGTGCGGGAAGGCCCCGTCGTCGACGGCGCTTCCACCTGGGAGTTCGAAGGCCATCTTCGCCCCGGTGCGGTCGCGCGCTACCTGGAGCGCGCCGAGAGCCTCGACCTGACCGACAACGACCGCCGGCTGCTCGACACCGTTTCGGCCGCCGGCCGGCTCTTTCTGGTCGTCGGGCAGGACGACCAGCTGCCGAGAAAGGTCGAGGTCGAGTTCCACCCGCCTGCCGGGCTTCACTTCGACTCGGACGAGCTCGCGTCCGGCAACCAGGACTTCTCCTTCACGCTCGAGCTCTCGCAGTTCGGCAAGGACGTCGGCTTCACTGCCCCGAAGGACGCGAGGCCGCTCGACGAGCTGGGCGAGCAGCTCCTCTCGGCATTCGAATAAAGCCGGGCCGCTCGCCGCTCGAGAAGACGAAGCCGGCGTAGAGGAGGAGGGCAGCCGCGGCGATGAAGACCGCCGTCTGCGCGGCCCCGAGCCCGGCGAGCGCGCTTCCGGCGGCTGCGACTGCGACGCCGGCGAGGATCAGCCCGTTCCCGAGCGGCCGCCGGCGAATCGTCGAGAGCGCGATCGCGACGACGGCGAGCGTTCCGGCCGAGTTGCCGAGGACGGCGACGAGCCTGGCCGGCACGAAGTCGAGGTGCGCCTGGGCCTCCGGAATCGTCGTGCCGGACACGGGTGCTGTCAGCGAGACCGCGATCGCGAGGCCGGCGGCGAGGCCGGCGTAGGCGAAAGCGAGCGGAGCGGCCCAGCGGCGCCCGGAGAGGAGCAGCGAGCCTGCGCCGAGAAGCGGTGCCGTCAGGAGGCCGCCGCAGAGGTAGTAGACGCGGAAGGCGCGGTCGTCCCACCCGGCCGCGGCGCCCCACGCGAGCGCACCGGAGGCAATCGCATAGGCGAGGAGTGAGGCCGCCCAGGCGGCGAGCTGCGGCGCGCGGCGCGCCCGGTACCGCGCCAGCAGGTCGCCCGCCAGCCGGAGCGAGAGCAGGGCTGCGCCGAATGCGAGCAGTGCCTCCACAGCGTCAGTTAATCTCAAACGCGAGATGGAGAAGCGCTACCTCGTGACGCCGGGACCGACGCCGGTGCCGCCGGAGGTGCTTGCCGCGACCGCGGCGCCCATGATCCACCACCGCTCGCCCGACTTCCGCGGGACGCTCGAGCGCGTGACCGAGCGGCTCCAGCAGGTCTTCCGCACCGAGAACGAGATCGTCCACCTGACCTCCGCCGGCACGGGAGCGATGGAGTCGGCCTTCCAGAACCTGTGCTCGCCGGGCGACCGCGTGCTCGTCGTCTCGCACGGCTACTTCGGGGAGCGCTTCGCCGCCCAGGCCGAGGTGTACGGCCTCGACCTCACTCACCTCCGCTACGCCTGGGGCGAGACGCCGAATCCGGACGAGGTGGGGGAGAAGCTCGAGGAGATGGGCGGCGCCTCGGTTGTCTTCCTGACCCAGTCGGATACGTCGACCGGCGTCGTGGCAGACATCCAGACGACCGCGGAGCGTCTCTCGGGCTCCGGCGCTCTGCTCGTCTTGGACGCGATCTCGAGCCTCGCCGCAGTGCCGCTCGAGACGGATGCCTGGGGGATCGACGTCGTGATCACGAGCTCGCACAAGGCGCTCATGAGCCCTCCAGGCCTCGCGTTCGTCTCGGTCTCCGAGGCCGCGTTCGAGGCCTCGCGCACTGCCGCCCTGCCGCGCTACTACTTCGACTGGGAGCGTGCCCGCGCGGCCCAGGAGAAAGGCGAGAACCCCTTCTCGCCCGCCATCTCGCTCTTCCGCGGGCTCGACGTCGCGCTCGGCCTGATCCTCGACGAGGGCCTCGAGGGCGCGTTCGAGCGCCACGTGCGCCTCGGCCGCGCCGCGCGCGCCGGCGTCAAGGCCATGGGGCTCGAGCTCTTCTCGCCCGACGAGGACCGCTCTGCGGTCGTGACGGCGATCCGGATGCCGGAGGGGATCGACGGAAGCGCGATCGTCCTCTCGATGCGGGAGCGCTCGGGCGTCACGATCATCGGCGGCCAGGGGGAGGTGCGCGGCAAGATCGTCCGCATCGGCCACATCGGCTACATCGACGTCTTCGACGTCACGACCGCGCTCTCGGCTCTCGAGCTCGCCCTGGCGGAGGCGGGCGCGGACGTCGAGCGCTCGGTCGCGGTCACGGCGGCGCTCGAGGCGTACGCCGAGCCTGTCGCAACAGTGTGAAGGTCCTCGTCCGGGAGCAGATAGCGGAGGCAGGGATCGACCTGCTGCGCGAGCGCTTCGAGGTCGACGTCGAGCCCGACGGCGACCTTGCCGGACGGATCGGCGACTACGACGCGATCATCATCCGCAGCGGCACCCATCTCACCGCCGACCTGATCGAGCGGGCCGGGCGGTTGAAGGTGATCGGGCGCGCCGGGGTCGGCATCGACAACGTCGACCTCGAGGCGGCCTCGCGCCGCGGAATCCTCGTCGCGAACGCGCCCGAGTCGACGATCGTGTCGGCCGCCGAGCACACGCTCGGGCTCCTCCTCGCCCTCTCCCGCTCGATCCCGCAGGCCTACGCGGCGCTCAAGGAGGGCCGCTGGGAGCGCTCCCGCTTCGCCGGGCACGAGCTCGCGGGGAAGACACTCGGGCTCGTCGGCTTCGGGCGCATCGGCAGGCAGGTCGCCCGCCTCGCGCGCGGGCTCGACATGCGCGTGCTGGCCTTCGATCCCTACGTCGCCGCCGAGCGCTTCGAGGAGATCGGCGTCGTCCGCGTCGAGACGCTGGCCGGCCTGCTCGCCGAGGTCGACTTCGTCTCGCTCCACCTGACGCTCACCGAGGACACGCACGGGCTGATCGGCGCCGCGGAGCTCGCGGGGGCGAAGGACGGGATCCAGCTGGTGAACGCAGCGCGCGGCGAGCTCGTCGACGAGGCCGCGCTCGTCGAGGCGCTCCGCTCGGGCAAGGTCGCGGGCGCGGCCCTCGACGTCTTCTCCGAGGAGCCCTACTCCGGCCCGCTTCTCGAGCTCCCGAACGTCGTCGTTACCCCGCATCTGGCCGCATCGACCGAGGAGGCCCAGGACCGGGCGGGAGTGATCGTCGCCGAGCAGGTCGCCGCCGCGCTCGAGGGCCGCGTCGTCACGAATGCGGTCAACGTGCCGGCCGTCGCCGCGGACGAGGTCGGCTACCTCGGGCCGTTCCTCCCCCTCGCAGCCAAGCTCGGTGCGCTCGCGGTGGAGCTGACGGACGGGAGCCCGTCGCGGCTCGAGTTCGCCTACCTCGGCGAGCTGGCCGGCCACGACACCAGGCTCCTCACCGTCGCGGCCCTGAACGGCGCCTTCCAGGGGCGCGTCGAGCAGGCGGTCAACTACGTGAACGCGCCGCTCCTCGCGGCCGAGCGCGGCATCGAGGTGACGGAGGAGCGCCGGCGCGCGTCGCGTGACTTCACGAGCCTCGTGCGGGTCACGGCCGCCGGCCGTGGCGGCGACGTGATCGTGGCGGGGACGACTCGCGGACGGGAGGCCGAGCCGCGCCTCGTCCGGGCGCTCGGGTACGAGATCGAGATCGACCTCGCGCCCTACATGCTCTTCGCCGCCAACGACGACCGGCCGGGGCGGATCGGCCGGCTCGGCACGCTCCTCGGCGAGTCGGGGGTGAACATCGCGAACATGGCCGTCTCCCGCCGTTCCCGGAGCCCCAAGGGCGCGCTGATGGCGCTCACGCTCGACAGCGTGCCGGCGCCCGAGCTCCTCGAGCGCGTCGAGTCGGAGCCCGGCTTCAGCGACGTTCGCTTCATCGACCTGAGCCGCGCGTGAGGGACTGGCCGGAGCCCGTCGAGCGGGTGGCCGAGTTCCTCCGCCGGGTTGCGGCCGAGGCGAGGATCGAGGAGTTCCCGGCGACGACGCTGACAGCGGAGGACGCGGCCCGCGCCGTCGGCTGCGACCTCGCGCAGATCGTGAAGTCCCTCGTCTTCGAATGCGACGGGCGGCCGGTGCTCGTGATGATCGCAGGGGATCGCTGTGCCGACTCGGCCAAGGTGGCGCGCGTGGTCCCATGCGAGCGCGCGAAGATCGCCGGCCCCGACGCCGTGCGGGAGGCGACCGGGTTCGAGCCGGGTGCCGTCGCGCCCTTCCCGCTCCCGGGGATCGAAACCATTCTGGTCGACGAGGAGCTCCTGATCCACGAGGTCGTCTGGACCGGCGGGGGCTCGCACAACCACGTCGTCGCCATCGCCCCATCCGATCTCGTTCGCCTGACTCGTGCGCGGACCGTCGACGCCGTGTCGGACGACACGTGACGTAAGCTTTCGACCGATGCGCGAGACCGAGAAGATCTGGATGAACGGCGAGCTCGTCGACTGGGCCGATGCGAAGATCCACGTCGGCGCACACGGTCTTCACTACGGCTCCGGAGTCTTCGAAGGCATCCGTTGCTACGAGACCGACGACGGCCCCGCGGTCTTCCGCCTCACCGACCACCTGAAGCGCCTCGACAACTCCGCGCGGCTCC
This sequence comes from Gaiellaceae bacterium, assembly GCA_036279015.1. Lineage (GTDB taxonomy): Bacteria > Actinomycetota > Thermoleophilia > Gaiellales > Gaiellaceae > DATEOR01. Next base: position 22,582 of record DASUJY010000010.1, read on the forward strand.
TGCACATGCAGCTTCCGTTCAGCGTCGACGAGCTGCACTCGGCGACGCTCGAGCTCATCGGGGCGAACGGTCTGGCGGAGTGCTACATCCGCCCGATCGCCTTCTACGGGTACGGAGAGCTCGGCGTCCATCCGCGCTCGAACCCGGTCGACGTGGTGATCATGAGCTGGCCCTGGGGCCCCTACCTCGGCGAGGAGGCGCTCACGCAGGGGATCACCGCCAAAATCTCCTCGTGGAAGCGTGTCGGGCCGAACACGATCCCGCACGTCTCGAAGGCGACCGGCGTCTACCTGAACTCGATGCTGGCCGTGATCGAGGCGGCGAACGCCGGCTACGGCGAGGCGATCCTCCTGACCGACGAGGGGACGGTCGCGGACGGGTCCGGCGAGAACATCTTCGTCGTCAAGGACGAGGTCATCTCGACGCCGAACCTCGCCGTCTCGATCCTCCCCGGGATCACGCGCCAGAGCGTGATCGAGATCGCCCAGGCGCACGGGTATGCGGTGCACGAGGGGCCGCTCATCCGCTCGGATCTCTACCTCGCCGACGAGGTCTTCATGACCGGGACGGCGGCCGAGGTGACTCCGGTGCGCGCGATCGACGACCACGAGATCGGCCCGCCCGGCCCGGTGACGAAGGCGATCCAGTCGACCTTCTTCGACGTCGTACGCGGGCGCGACGAGCGCTGGACACGCTGGCTGGAATACGCGGCCAAGGCCCCGACGGGCTCCTGACCGGCGAGATCGGGCTCTCCGCTCCCTGGCTCGAGGAGCGGGAGGAGGAGCTGGTCCTCGAAGCGCTCCGCTCCGGAAGGCTCTCCCTCGGCCCCATGGTCGACCGCTTCGAGCGGGCGCTCGCCGAGCGCGTGGAGGCGCCGTTCGTCGCGGCCGTCTCGAGCGGGACTGCCGGCCTCCATCTCGCCGTCCGGGTCGCCGGCCTGGGGGAGGGGGACGAGGTCGTGACGACGCCGTTCTCGTTCGTCGCGTCGGCGAACTGCCTCCTCTACGAGGGAGCGACGCCGGTCTTCGCCGACGTCGACCCGCAGACGCTCAACCTCGATCCGGCCGCGGTCGAGGCTGCGATCACGCCGCGTACGAGGGCGATCCTGGCCGTGGACATCTTCGGGTATCCGGCCGAGTACGACGAGCTCCAGGCGATCGCAGAGCGGCACGGGCTGGCAATCCTCGAGGACGCCTGCGAGGCCCTCGGCGCTCGCTACCGGGATCGGCCGCTCGGCTCGCGCGGCGTGCCCGCGGTCTTCGCCTTCTATCCGAACAAGCAGGTGACGACGGGCGAGGGAGGCGCCGTGGCGGTCGCGACGAAGGCGGAGTGGGAGCTCCTGAAGAGCCTCTCAAACCAGGGCCGCAGCGACTCCGGCGAGTGGCTCACCCACTCGCGCCTCGGCTACAACTACCGGCTCGACGAGCTTTCGGCCGGGCTCGGTCTCGCGCAGGTGGAGAAGCTCGACCGCATCCTCGAGCTGCGCGCGGCGGTCGCCGCCAGGTATCACGGGCTGCTCGCCGACGTCGCGGGTGTCGAGCTTCCGCTCGCCGACGACGCCGACCACGTCCGTTCGTGGTTCGTCTACGCCGTCCGGCTCGCCGCCGGAATCGACCGGAACGCCGTCATGGCGCGGCTCGCCGAGCAGGGAATCGCCTCGAAGCCGTACCTGCCCTCCATCCACCTTCAGCCCTACTGGCGAGAACGGTTCGGCACGCGGGAGGGGATGCTGCCGGCCGCCGAGGACGCGAGCCGCCGCTCGCTCGCGCTCCCCTTCCACACCCGCCTGGGCGAAGCCGACCAGGAGCGCGTCGCCACCGCTCTCGCGGCCGCGGTCGCCCAAAGCTCCACGTAGCGAGCCAAATCGGCACTCGTTCGATACAGCTTCGCCCTTGACACCGCGAGGTGTCCGACACCGTTTTTCGTCTCGCCTCGCGCTGCGGCCCCCGACATCGTCGCGAGCGCGTGCCGCCGAACTGAGATAATTCGCACATGGCCGACGGCGCTCCCAAGATGGTCTTCCTCGGGTTCGGGAAGTTCGCGCGCGCGGACAAGATCTACGCGCTCGAGCCTCTGCGCGGCGACGAGCGGGGGGAAGGCCGTAGGACGCGCGTCTGGGTGGAAGGGATCGGCGAGCCGATCGTCGCCTCGCGCACCGAGCGCTCGATCCTGGCCGAGATGGGGCTTCGCGACGCCGGCCGCGTTCAGATCCTCGACGAGGCGGTCAAGCTCGCCGAGCGGATCGTCGAGGACGCCGCCAAGGGGCGGGTTGATCTCGGAGACCTCGACCGGCGCGCGCGTCGGCTGCTCGAGTCGACGGCCAATCCCGCGGACACCGACCAGCTGTTCTAGACGCAATGGCGCTCGGTCGCGAGTTCTTCGCGCGGAGCGTGCACGAGGTCGCGCCCGCGCTGATCGGCTGCACGCTGCTCGTCGACGGCGTCGGAGGCCCGATCGTCGAGGTCGAGGCCTACGACCACGCGGATCCCGCGAGTCACGGCTTTCGCGGCGAGACCGCGCGCAACCGCTCGATGTTCGGGCCGCCCGGGCACGCCTACGTCTACCGCTCGTACGGCGTCCACTGGTGTCTCAACCTCGTTTGCGAGGAGGAGGGAGTCGCCGCCGCGGTCCTCCTGCGCGCGCTCGAGCCCCGCCGCGGGCTCGACCGGATGCGCGAGCGCCGGCGGCTCGACCAGGACCGCCTCCTCTGCTCGGGGCCGGGCCGCCTCTGCCAGGCCCTCGCCGTCAGCCGAGACCTCGACGGGGCGTCCCTCGACCGCCCGCCCTTCGAGCTGCTCCCGCCGGAAACCGAGCCCGAGATCGTGAGCGGGCCGCGGATCGGAATCACTCGCGCCGCCGAGGCGCCCTGGCGCTACGGCCTCGCCGGCTCTCCCTACTTCTCGCGACCGTTCCGGGTCAGCGCCCGATCACGAGCTTGATCGTCATGTTGCGGACCGAGGCTAGCCCCGCGCTCGGGAACTGCTGGAGCACACGGCCGGGCCTGCCCTCGATGTAGGACTGCACGAGCCCGGCTAGGTTCCTGCGGGCGAGCACAGCCTTCGCCCGCGCGAGCCGCATGCCGGTCACGTCAGGGATGCGGCCGTTCTCGGCGACCGGAATGACGACGCGCACGGTGTCGAACGAGGACAGGGTTCCCTTCGACGGGTACTGGGCGACGACGTGGCCGAGCTCCTCGCCGCCGATGGCCGGCTGTTTGACCACCTCGACGGTGAGCGGCATGCCCTCAAGCCGGATGCGGGCATCCCGGAGCCTCGCTCCTACCACGGTCGGCACGTCGACCTCGTTCGGCTTGCAGGGAGCTTCCTTCGTCGGCTCGGCTCCGGCGACGTAGGTGACGAGGTGGACGTCGCGGCAGTTGCCGTTGTCGAGCAGCCACTGGTTGCCGCGGTACACGACGTCCCGGGCCACCGTCGACTCGTACACGGGCGCCGGGAAGCTCTCGGGCGGGGCGCTCTCGGCACGGAGGGCCTTCTCGACGAAGGTCTTCCAGATGAGGGCGGGAAAGGTCCCGCCTGCCACCGCCGACCCTTCGAACTCGGTCAGCATCGGAACGAGCTTGTTCGGATAGCCGACCCAGACCGCGACGGCGAGTTGTGGGGTGTAGCCGACGAACCACGCGTCGCCGTAATTCTCGGTCGTGCCGGTCTTGCCGGCGACGGGCCGGTCGGACAGGGCGGCCCGCTGCCCGGTGCCGTCGCTGACGACGTTCTGGAGGATCGAGGTCAGCTCGGCCGCGTCGTTCGCGTCCATGACGCGGCGCTCGACGGGCTGGTTCTTGTCGACTTTGCTTCCTTCGACGACCTTCGTCACCGCTCTCGGGACGTTGCCGAGAATCGATCCGTCGACGCGGACGCCGTTGTCCGCGAAGGTCGAGAAGGCCCGCGCCATCTCGAGCGGGTTGACGGCCTCGGCTCCGAGGCCGATCGCGAAGTAGTCGTCGAGCCGGCTCTGGATTCCCAGCCGGTGCGCCATCGAGGCCACGTGCCCGGGCCCGACCTGTGCGGTCAGCTGGGCGAAGACCGAGTTGTCGGAGTACGTGGTCGCGGCGACCAGGTCGATCGAGCCGAGGTAGGAGTTCTCGTAGTTGTGCACCGACCAGAGCTTGTCGCCGAGATTGATCACGGTCGGTTCCGAGGTGAAGTGGGTCTGGGGCGAGATCCCTTCGTCGAGCGCCGTCGCGAGCACGAACGGCTTGAAGGAGGAGCCCGGCTGACGCTCTCCCTGCACCGCCAGGTTGAACTGGCTCTTGCGGTAGCTGCGGCCGCCCACCATGGCGAGCACGCGCCCGTCGCGGGGGTCGATGGCGACGAGCGAGGCAGCCGGTCCGTGCCGGTCGGGAAGCCACTGGTCGATCGCCTCCGCGGCCAGGTGCTGAAGGTTCAGGTCGATCGTCGTATAGACCTTGAGCCCGCCGCCGAAGACCTTCCCCGAGCCGTAGTACGGCAGGAGCTGCTGCTTGACGTACTCCGCGAAGTAGCCCTGGCGCCCGGACCTGCTCGGCAGCTCGATCGCGTCCGGATCGGGCATCGGCTTGCGGTCGGCGGCGAGCTCCTCCTCCGCCGTGATCAGGCCCTCCTCGAGCATGAGCTGGAGCACCGTGTGCCTTCGCGCCTCGGCGGCGTTCGGGTTCGCGGCAGGGTCGTACGCACCCGGACTGGCCGGAAGCCCCGCGAGCAGGGCGGCCTGCGGCAAGGTCAGCGCGCTCGCGTGCTCGTGGAAGTACACCCGAGCGGCCATCTCGATGCCGTAGGCTCCGTTCCCGAAGTAGATGGTGTTCAGGTACGCCGTCAGGATCCGGTCCTTCGACCAGCGCCGCTCGAGCTGCCATGCGAGCGCCGCCTCCTTGAGCTTGCGGCTGATCGTCCGCTCCTGCTGCGTGTAGGTGTTCTTGACGAACTGCTGCGTGATCGTCGAGCCGCCCTGGACGACCTCCTTGTTGCGAAGGTCCGCCCAGACCGCTCGGAGGATCCCGCGGTAGTCGACGCCGCGGTGCTCCCAGAAGCGGCGATCCTCGACCGCGACGATCGCCTGCTTCATGATCGGCGCGATCTGGTCGCTCTGGACGACGATGCGGCTTTCGTCGCCGCGGAGGGTGGCGAGCACCGTCTTCCCGTCGGACGCGTAGATGTAGCCGAGCTGCTGCGGCCGCTTGCTCGTCGACGGCTCGAGGGCGGCGACGTCGCTCGCGATCGCGCTCACGAGCCCGTAGGCGAAGGAGACGACCGCGACGAATCCGAGGACGGCGACGAGCGTCAGAAACCTGAGCTTTCGGATCCTGCGCCGCTTCGGCGCCCGGTTGCGTCGGCGGAACAGCACGCGAACGGTGGATTCTAGAGCCGTTCCCGGCCCAACGAGCCGGACGCCGCGGGGGCTCGTAGGGTGCGCTTGCGTGCGGGAGCTGACGGTCGAGGTCGAGGGCGGGTCGCTCTGGTCGGAGGCGCGGGGCTCCGGGCCGCCGGTCGTCCTGCTCCATGCGGGCATCGGCGACTCCGGCATGTACGACGACCAGGTCGACGTGTTCGCCCGCGACCACCTCGTCGTGCGCTACGACGCCCGGGGCTTCGGGCGCTCCCCTGTCCAGCCGGGAGAGCTCTCGGTGCGGCGCGACCTGCTCGCCGTGCTCGATGCGTACGGCCTCGAACGCGCCGCTCTCGTCGGCACCTCGCTCGGCGCGAACACCGCGCTCCAGGTCGCCGTCACGGCTCCCGAGCGGGTGAGCGCGCTCGTCCTCGCCGGCGCCGGCCTCCCGGGGCACGAGTGGTCCGCAGAAATCGACGCGTACAACGAGGCCGAGGACCGCGCGGCCGCGGCCGGCGACGTCGAGGCGGCAGTCGAGGCGAATCTCGAGATGTGGCTCTCGGCCCGCGCGCCGGCCGCGGTACGCGAGCGCTTGGCGGAGATGCTCCGCCGGAGCTTCGCGCTTCAGTTCCCGGTCTGGGACGACGTGACGTCGGAGCAGCTCGACCCGCCCGTGACCGCACTCCTCGGCGAGATCGGCGTCCCGACGCTCGTTCTGGTCGGACGCGCGGACGTAGCCGACATGCACGAGCTCGCCGCGCGAATCCATGCCGGCGTTCCCGGGGCCGAGCACGCCGTCCTGGACGGGGCCGCTCACATCCCGAGCATGGAGCGGCCCGAGGCCTTCAGTCGTCTCGTCCTCGGCTTCCTGGCCAGGGCCGTCGGCACGGGCGCAGCCCGGGTCCGAAGCGGCGCTCACTAGAATCGCCGCCGGATGGCGGCTCCGATCTCCGAGCTGGCGCGGAACGCGGTCGACGTGCTCCCCGAGGGAGAGCTCGAGCGGAAGCTCGCGCTCGGCAGGCCGCTGCGCGTGAAGCTCGGCATCGACCCGACCGCCCCCGACGTCCATGTCGGCCACGCGGTTCCGCTCCAGCGCATGGCCGCGTTCCAGCGCGCCGGCCACGTCGGTGTCCTGATCGTGGGCGACTACACCGGCCGGATCGGAGACCCGTCGGGCCGGTCGACGGAGCGTCCGGTGCTTTCCGACGAGGAAATCGACGCGAACGCGAAGCGCTACTTCGAGCAGGCCTCGCAGATCCTCGATCCCGAGAAGACGGAGGTGCGTTTCAACGGAGAATGGCTCGCGAGGCTCGACTTCGCCGACGTCGTGCGCCTGACGAGGACGATCACGGTCGCCCGGCTGCTCGAGCGTGACGACTTCGAGAAACGGTTCCGCGAGCGGACTCCGATCTCGGTCTCCGAGCTCCTCTATCCGTTCATGCAGGCTTACGACTCGGTGGCGATCGAGGCCGACGTCGAGCTCGGGGGCACCGACCAGCTCTACAACCTGCTTGCCGGCCGCGAAGTCATGCAGGCCTACGGCCTCGAGCCCCAGGTGGCGCTCACGACGCCGCTCCTGATGGGCACCGACGGGCGCAAGATGAGCGCCTCGCTCGGAAACTACATCGGCCTCGCCGAGCCCGCCGAGGAGCAATTCGGGAAGACGATGCGCATCTCGGACGAAGCGCTCCCCGAGTACTACCGACTCGTCATGGAGTCCGACGAGGATCCGCTCGCGCTCGCGCCCATGGAGGCGAAGCTCGCTCTGGCGCGGTTCGTCGTCGCGCGCTCACACGGGGAGGATGCTGCGCGCGAGGCCGAGGCGCACTTCACGCGTGTCGTCCGCGAGGGCAAGGCGCCTGACGAGGTCGGCGAGGCCGCGATCCCGGACGGCGATCCGGTCCATCTGCCCGCGCTCCTCGTCGAGATCCTCGGGATCCCGTCGACGAGCGAAGCGAGGCGCCTGATCGCGCAGGGAGGCGTGCGGCTGAACGGCGAGACGACAACGGAGCTCGACCTGCCGCGGAAGGCGCTCGAAGGCGCCCTTCTCCAGGCTGGGAAGCGGCAATTCATCAGGCTCCGCGCGTCTTGACGCTCGGA
>DASUJY010000011.1:0-4049 GCA_036279015.1 Gaiellaceae bacterium
TGCCACGCCTCACCGGTTTTGAAGACCGGCTGGGCCACCGGGCCCGGGCCGCTCCGGGGCAAACGTAGCTCAGCCGCTCTGCGCCCGGCGGCGGAGGACGCGCTCGTCGCCCACCCGACGCGTGAGGCCGTCCGCATCGAAGCGCTCGAGCAGGAGCTGGGCCGGCTTACGGCCGGTGCCGAGCAGGTCGCGGAAGCGTGCGAGCGTGATCGAGCCGGCGCTACCGCACTCCTCGAGGAGGAGTCGCTTCGCCTCCGCGTAGGCGGCCGCGCCGATCGCGAGGCCGTCGCCGAGACGGACGAGCCTGCCCTCGCGCTCGAGGAAGGCGGCGAGCTCATGATCCTCCACCGTGACCGGCGTGAAGCCGGCCTCCGCGAGCTCCGACTCGAGCCGCTCGGCAGCCTCGGCGCGCTCCCCGAGCCCTGCCACCGCGCCCGGGAGGTAGAGCCTCGCGCCGCGGCGCTCGACGCCCGCGAGCGGAAGGATGTCGCGGGCCCACGGCTCGGCGGGGATGGCGATTCCGGGGTCGAGCGGGTCGGCCGCCTCGATCCTCCGGCGCAGATCGGCGCCGAGCTCCTCCAGCCATGTTGGCGAGAACGCCCATCCCCCCGCGCGCTCGAGGCCGGGAAGCTCACCCCCGAGATGCAGCAAGGCCTCCGTTCGGACGGGCGCGTGCACGAGGGCGGCGACGTCGCCGCTTTCGAGGTGCTCGAACCGAGCCGCGTCCGCGTGCCGGGGAGGGGCGGGATCGAGGACGAACGCGCCGCCGAGCGTCGTCCGGTCGCGGATGACGACGCGGTCGCCGCGCGCTGCGACGACCGGTGAGGCCAGCCGGAGCTGAGCCCACCGGTCTCCGGCCCGGACGACGCGGGCGTAATGCTCTGCCGTCCCGTGGTGCACGTGGACGCGGGCGCCGTCCCGGATCGGCGCGAGCTCCTCGAGGGCGACGTCCAGCCGGTAGGAGAGGGGATAGGCGCCCGGCTCGATCAGCGCGTCGCCGCGGCGGAGGTCGCGAGTCTCGACCCCGGGAAGCGCGACGGCGACCCGCTGCCCTGCCTCGGCCCGCGCGACCGGGCGGTCGTGCACCTGGACGCTGCGGGCCCGGACGTCGAGCCCGGACGGCTCGGCGCGGAGGGCGCCACCCTCGCCGATCGAGCCGGACCAGAGCGTCCCCGTCACGACCGTGCCGATGCCGCGGAGCGTGAAGACCCGGTCGACGAAGAGGCGCGTCGGTCCCTCCTCAGGCTTCGTCGAGACGGTGTCCGCGGCGGCGGCGAGGGCGACGCGGAGCTCGTCGAGCCCCTCGCCGGTCTTCGCGCTCGTGGCGACGACCGCGGCGCCGGGGACGAGCTCACGTGCCTCCTCGGCGACGAGCTCGGCGAGGTCGGGGTCGACGGCGTCGGCTTTCGTCACCGCCACGACGCCCTGGCCGATCCCGAGGAGCCGCAGGATCGCCAGATGCTCGTGCGTCTGCGGGCGGGCGCCCTCCCCCGCATCGACGACGAGGAGGAACAGGTCGATGCCGCTCGCGCCCGCGACCATGTTGCGGACGAAGCGCTCATGTCCGGGCACGTCGACGAGCGAGAGGCGGCGCCCGTCCGGCAGGTCGAGCGGCGCGTAGCCGAGGTCGATCGAGATCCCGCGCGCCCGCTCCTCCGGTAACCGGTCGGTGTCCTTTCCGGTCAAGGCGCGGACGAGCCACGTCTTGCCGTGGTCGATGTGCCCGGCGGTGCCGACCGTCAGGGGCATATGGCCTGGATCAAGCCGTCGCTGATCTCGTCGACCCGGAGGCCAGCGCCCTCGAGCAGGGCTCGCCACTGCGTCTCGTCCCGCTCGCGGCCGCCGAAGAGGGCGAGCATCAGGAGGTCGAGCCACTTGGCGCCGTCGCGCTCGTTCCCGGGCTCGACGACCGCCTCGATCAGGAGGACGCGGGCGCCGGGCGGCGCTCCGGCGCGAATCGTGCGCAGGATCGCGGCGGCGCGATCGTCGTCCCAGTCGTGCAGGATCGTCGAAAGGACGTAGACATCGCCCGGCGGAACCTGCTCGAAGAAGCTTCCCGGCACGAACGCGATGCGCTCGCCGAGAGCCGCATCGTCGCGGTTCGTCTCGGGCAGGTCGAGCACGATTCCGCGCAGCCGAGGCTGGAGGGCGAGGAGCCCGGTAAGCAGCGACCCGTTGCCGCCGCCGACGTCGACGACTGTCTCGTCGCCGCGCCACTCGAGCGCCGCCAACCGCTCGATGCGTCCTTCCCCGCCCTGGCCCATGGCGCGGTCGAAGGCGGCGCGCTCGTGCGGATTCTCGCCGAGCCAGGTCCAGAAGTCGGCTCCGAACGCGGGCTCGAAGACCGGCGTGCCGCTCGCGTCGAGCCGTTCCACCGTCCGGTACCAGACGCCGCCGAAGAGGCGCGCGAAGTCGTCCCACCCTCCGTCGCGGAGGAGGTCGGAAGCGTCGGTATTGCGGAAGACCCCGGGCGTGTCTTCGGCGAAGATCCCGTCGCTCGCGAGCGCGCGGAGAAGACGGTGGAGCGTGTCGGCGTCCGCGCCGCTCTCGCGCGCGAGGTCCTCCACGCGCCGAGGCCCATCGGCCAGCGCCTCTGCGACGCGGAGCTCGGCGACGGTCGCGAGCGCCCGTGTCGCGAGGGCGCCGCGCAGGCAGTCCCAGAGTCGCGCCTCCGGCGCAGGCTCGCTCATCCGCGCACCGCGGCGACAGCGGCAGCCGCCTGCTCGACCTCGTCGTCCGAGAGGGTACGGCAGTCGAGCAGGAGCTCCCCGTCGCGGACGATCCCGATCACGGGTGGATCTCCCCGCCGGAGCGGCTCGGCCAGGGACTCCTCGAGCGCGCAGGCGAAGCTCTCGAGCTCGGCGAGCGGAAGCGAGCCTCCACCCGCGCGCGCGAGCGTCGGCTCGACCCGGCCACTTGTGAGCTTCGCCAGGCGCTTTGCGCGGGCGCGCACCACCTCGGCCGGCTCCTGCAGCATGCGCAGGACAGGGACGCCGCCCTCGTCCGAGCGGTAGAGCGCGAGCGTCCCCTCGAGCGCCGCGAGCGAGAGCTTGTCCGCACGCAGGGCCCGCTGGAGGGGATGGCGCCGCAGCCGTTCGACGAGATCGGCCCGGCCGACGGCGATGCCGGCCTGCGGGCCTCCGAGGAGCTTGTCCCCGGAGAAGGTGACGAGGTGCGCGCCCGCCGCCAGGCTGCCGCCCACGGTCGGCTCGTCGCCGACGACCGGGAGCACGCCCGAGCCGAGGTCGTCGACCAGGACGAGGCCCCGCTTCTCCGCGAGGGCCGCCAGGTCGCCGAGCCGCGGCGTCTCCGTGAAGCCGACGAGGCGGAAGTTCGACTGGTGGACGCGGAGGATCATCGCCGTGCGCTCGCCGGCCTCGCGCTCGTAGTCGGCGAGCCGGGTGCGGTTCGTCGTGCCCACCTCGACGAGGCGGGCGCCCGAGCGGGCGAGCATCTCGGGGATCCGGAAGCCGTCACCGATCTCGATGAGCTCGCCGCGCGAGACGAGCACGTCGCGGCCTTCGGCGAGCGCGGCGACGGCGAGCAGGACGGCGGCCGCGTTGTTGTTGACGACGAGCGCGGCCTCGGCGCCGGTCAGCTCGCAGATGAGTGGCGCGACGTGGTCCTGACGCGAGCCGCGCACGCCGCCGGCGAGGTCGTACTCGAGGTTGGAGTAGCCGGCCACGACATCCGCGATGCGCTCGAGCGCGTTCCTCGCAAGTGGCGCGCGGCCGAGATTCGTGTGGACGATCACGCCTGTCGCGTTCAGCACCCGGCGGAGGCGAGGCGCGGCGGCGCCGAGTGCCCGCCCGACCGCGGAGGCGGCCAGGTCGCCCGCCTCGCCGCCCGCGCGAAGCGCTTCGCGGGCGTCGTCGAGCGCGGCGCGGGCCGCCTCGACCACCACCGCGTGCCCGTGCTCGGCCTCGAGCTCGACGAGGCGCGGGTCGGCCATGAGCTCGTTTACGGAGGGCAGCGCTCGTAAAGGGTTCTCTCTCTGCACCGCGGCTGATGATACGCCGCGCTTCCAGCTAATCTCCGAGGCCCATGAC
>DASUJY010000012.1:0-43930 GCA_036279015.1 Gaiellaceae bacterium
CCGCGCTCGAGTACCCGATCCCGCCCGAGCCGCCGGGCTTCTCGATCGCACACCCTCGTCATGCTCTGGCCTTGCGCGACCGACCGCACGGAAAGACGGTTGCCGTCGTGCCGGAGCGGACCGAGTTCGGATCGCGTCAAGCCCTCGCGGTCGTCAAGGTGCGGGGTCGCTGGCTCGGAGTCACGGCCACCGAGCTCCCCAACCGAAGGCTGGGGTGGGTCCGGCGCAGCGAGGTCCGTCTCTCGTCAAGTCATCTGAGCCTGCAAATCGACCTTTCGCGCCGCGTTCTCGTGCTCGAGAGGAACGGGATCGCGGTCAGGCGGATGAAGGTGGGGGTTGGACGAAGCGGCTCGCCCACGCCGACGGGGCGATCTTCGGTCACTGACAAGCTCTCCGGCGCGCGTTACGGCCCGTACTACGGATGCTGCATCCTGGCGCTTTCGTCGCATCAGCCGAACCTGCCGGCCGGCTGGACGGGTGGAGACCGGATCGCGATCCATGGCACGAATGCGCCGGCCACCATCGGCGCGGCGGCCTCGGCCGGCTGCCTGCATGCGGGCGACGGCGACCTGCGGTTCCTGCTGCGACGGGTGCCGCTCGGGACGCCGGTCTTCGTCCACGCCTGACGCTCCTCCGAGAGAAGGAGCTACAGTTGGCTGCCTCGACGGCTCGCATCGGTGGTCAGGCTTCTCGTCATCGCTCTGCTGGCGCTCGCCCCAGCGCCGTCGGCCCTCGCGGCCCTCGACTCCGGCCCTAGGGCGGCGTCCGGCTTTGCGATCGCCAACGTCGAGCGACCGGTCGCCCTCCGCGCGAGCCCCGGAGGCCGGATCCTCGCACGCGTCTCTCCGCTCACGGAGCTCGGCTCGCCACAGGCTCTCGGCGTCGTCAAGGTCAGGAACGGATGGCTCGGGGTGGTCTCCCCAAGGCTGCCGGCCGGCCGGCTCGGGTGGCTGCCGGTCGGCTCCGCTCATCTGACGAGCACGACGCAGAGCCTCACTCTCGACCTCTCGCGCCGTCTACTCACCCTGCGCGCCGACGGGAAGGTCGTTCGCCGGATGCCGGTGGGGATCGGCAGTTCGTCGACCCCGACTCCGGTCGGGCGGTTCGCCGTCACGGACAAGCTCTCCGGAGCGCCGTACGGTCCCTGGTACGGATGCTGCATCGTGGCGCTCTCCGCGCGCCAGGACAGCCTGCCGGTGGGGTGGGAGGGGGGCGACCGGATCGCGATCCACGGAACGGACCGGCCCAGGACGATCGGGATCCCATCCTCGAACGGTTGTGTTCACGCCCGCGCGGACGATCTCCGTCTTCTGATGCGGCGTCTGCCGCTCGGGGCGCCGGTCTTCATCCACGCGTGATCGTGGCGCGCTCGTCCGAAGACGCGTCCCCACTCGTCCCCGACGATCGAAGCCTTGCGAAGCTCCGCGAGGCTGCGGCCGGATGTCGGGCCTGCGATCTCTGGAAGACTGGGACGCAAACGGTCTTCGGGGAGGGATTGAGGCGCGCGGAGATCGTCTTCGTCGGCGAGCAGCCGGGCGACAAGGAGGATCTGGCCGGCAGGCCCTTCGTCGGCCCCGCGGGGCGCGTGCTGGACGACGCCCTCGCCGAAGCCGGCATCGACCGGCGCCGCGCCTACGTCACGAACGCGGTCAAGCACTTCAAGTGGCAGGCGCGCGGCAAGAGGCGCATCCATCAGAAGCCGAACTGGTCGGAGCTTGCAGCCTGTAGGCCCTGGCTCGATGCGGAGCTCGAGTCGATCAAGCCGAAGGTTCTCGTCGCGCTCGGCGCCACCGCCGCCCAGTCGCTTCTCGGGCGCCAGTTCCGCGTCACGCGCGAGCGCGGCCGCGCGGTCGACTCCGATCTCGCGCCGTACGTGCTCGCCACTGTGCACCCCTCGTCCATCCTGCGCCAGTCGACCGACGAGGAACGTGCGACGGCTATGGCGGACTTCGTCGCCGACCTGAAAGTAGTCGCAAAGCTTCTCGCAGCCACCTGACGGCGGGCATCTCTCCACAGGGTTGTCCGCAGACCGGATCTCCCGGGCGCGCCGCGGTACTCCCTCAAACGAGGGTAAGGAACCGGTATCAGCGTGCCGATTTCGCTTGCGAATGGACGCTGCCGAGCGCAAAGACATCCTGTCCCGATATCTGGACCACGCGCGTCGCTTCGACGAGGCGGCCGCGCGCCGGTCGACCCAGGAGCAGGACGCGGAGGTCATTCCGTTCACGCCTCCGCTCCGCGAGCTCGAGCAGGAGCCGACCATGCGTGAGATCGAGGTCTTGCAGCTGATCTCCGACGGTCTCGTCAACCGCGAGATCGGTGTGCGGCTCTATCTCTCCGAGGAAACGGTGAAGTCCCACGTGCGGCACCTACTCGCCAAGCTACAGGCGCGCAGCCGCGCGCATGCCGTCGCAATCGGCTTCAGGCGCGGTCTGATCGCCTAACGGGCGACCAGACCGTCCACACAATCCACAGGCTGTTGGCAAATCCCTCGCTAGAGGGATGCTCGTAGCTGTGGAAAAACTAAGACTTCGAGGGCTTTACCAGAACTTTCCGGCGCCGGCGATTGCGGCCAGCGAGGTGAGTGATGCGACCACTCCAAGCAGGCGGACCTTCCAACGAAGCATGTCGAGCCTCCAAAACGGGGGATAACGGCGGCGCCAGCTTATACCCCTTTTGGGGGAGTTTCAAGAGATTTGGCGACAGTTAGCTCCATAGCGACTTCCGCTCATAAAGCGGGAGTGTCGCGGCCGACAATGGCGTATGCAGCGAGCCTTGCCCTCGCCGCAGTGTTCATGGTCGCAGCGCTTATCGAGGCTGGCGCGACACTTGGAGGAGACCCCTGGGTCTTGGGAGCTCTCTGCCTCCTGGCTTTGGTCGCTGAGCGCCAGAGCGTCTTCATTACTCCAAATGCCCAGGTTTCGGTCTCTGTTCTGCCGCTGCTCTTCGCTGCTGTCGTGTACGGGCCGTTCGCTGCCATGCTCGTTGGCGGATTCTCGATCATGGCCGATTTCGGCCGACCCTTCACGCGGTGGGCGATCTGGACGAGTTCCCGCGCGCTTGTTGGCGGACTCTCCGGCATCGTGGCGACGATCGCCATCCCGTCGGAACCGTCGTTCACGCGGCTCCTCCTAGGTGTCGCCATTGCTGCGCTTGCCGAATCCGCGGCAGACATCGGATTCGTTGCGATGACAGCAGTCGTCCGTGAAAAGCCGCTGCCCGACGCTCTAATCGCTATGAGCCGGGTCGCCTTCGCGGCCGTGCCCCTCTATGCGCCAATCATTGCGGTGCTCGCCTACGCATACGCCGAACTCTCTCCGTGGACTCTTCTGCTCTTTTTCGTTCCTGCAGTGGCTGCTCAGCGACTGTTTATCCTCTATCAGGAACAGCGTCGCCTTGCAGATGACCTGGCGGCGGCGAACGATAGGCTTGAGGGTGCCGGGCTCTCATTTGCCACAGCGCTCGTAGCGGCTCTCGATGCACGGGATCAATACACCGCAGGCCATTCCGCTTGTGTGGCTATCTATGCGCGAGACATCGCCGCCCGGCTTGGCCTTTCCGAACAAGAGCAGCATATTGCTCACCTGGCTGGTCTCGTCCACGATATTGGGAAAGTGGGCCTCCCTGCCGGATTGCTCGAAAAGCCTGGAGCTCTAACTTTGGAGGAACGCCGCATCATGGAAGAGCATCCCGTAATTGGCGAGCGCATCCTCTCGAACGTTGACGGCTACAGCGAGATCGCAAAGATCGTTCGCCATCACCATGAGCGAGTCGACGGAAATGGGTATCCCGACGGTTTGACGATCGAGCACGCACCTCTGATCTCGAGGATCATCTCGGTAGCCGATGCCTATGACGCGATGACATCCGGTCGCCCCTATCGAGATGCCATGCCTAGCCGCGTTGCACGAATGCGGTTGGCACAGGCGGTGGGAACTCAGTTCGACACGACTGTTGTCGCCGCCTTCGAAGCGATCTTGGCGACAGCAGGCGAGGACTACCTCTCCGGAGATCGCACCGACGTCGCGGCCGAAGCTCAATGGGGTTCGACCGTGGCTGTTGCAGGCTCTTGGGCCTAGTCGTCACCTCGGGCGATCAGCGCGGCCTGCGTGCGGTTCTTGACTTGGAGCTTCTCGAGGATATGCCGAACGTGCACCTTGACGGTGCTCGGTGTGATGAACAGACGCTTCGCGATCTCTGCGTTCGAAAGGCCAAGCCCTATGAGTTCAAGGACTTCCTGCTCCCGCGCTGTTAGCGGTTGATTGCGCGGCTTGAGCTGGGCACTTGCAAGCTTTGTCCTCATGCGACGGGCGAGTTGCCGATCGCGAGCATTGATGATCACTGAGGACATCACCTCGTGAGCAACGGGATCTCTGCTCGCAATCTTGAGCAATTGCGGGTACGCCCGGTACGCGGCGACGAAGGCATCCGTGTAGTCCGCCTCAACGGCTTGGATGACCACTTCCGTCAGGCGTTCTTCGTCAGCGCTCGCGATCGCCTCTCCGAAAGCTGAAAGCAACCGTGCCTCCGCTCCTCCAGTGATCTCGCGTGCCCGAGCCGCATGGTCGGCCGCTTGGCTCTGATCTCCCCTCGCGGCCATTACGACCGACAACAACGCAAGCCGCTCGCCATGGGTCGCCGGATCAGGCCTCCTGGTCGTGGGACTCTCCAATTTGCGCTGCGCTCCTGCCAAATCCCCCTCAGCGATTGAGATCCGAGCGTCCATGAGTACGCGCTGTGTCTGTAGATAGGGATCCTCCCAATGGGCGGGTGTCTGGGCTATCAGCGCCAAATCTCGGTTCGCGGAGGCTAGTTGACGGACCCCGATCCGCGCACCCGCCCGATATGAAAGACAACACGCCGTTGCAAAGTCATGGTGCAGCTTCGTGCTCATCTCAAGTGCTTGGTTGACCAGCCTTAGCGCGGTCAGATAGTCAGATCTCGCCAGGGCGAGATAGGCGCTCTGCGCGAGAAAATTGCTGCTGACCAGTGGGTCACTGGCATGCTTTGCGAGCGGCAGCAGCGGCTCAGCAGCCGCCCAGAGCCCAGTCAGTGCTCCGCGCTGCGAGGCGACCGTTTGTCGAGCCACCACCACTCGAAGTCTCGTGTTCAGGTCCTCCGCCGCGTGCGATTCAAGCTCAGTTAGGTACGAAGCGGCGGTAGAGAGGTCGATATCCGCGTGAGCTAGGAAGGCGCCCCAAAGCGCGTCTCGTCGGTCGAGATCGTTCTCGGCCCACTCCACCGCCCTCTGGTAGTACTGAGCGGCCAAGTCACTTCTGGAGCGCAGATAGAGGGCTTGGCCAGCAACATGATTTGCGCGTGACGCTAGACGGTGAGATTCAGACAGACCGTCTACAACGGCTTCTGCCAAGGTTGATGCCTGCTCCAGGTGCCCCTTACGCGTCAGGATTTGTGCGCGCACGAGCATCGCGCCTGGCTGCTCGACCGCGGCTCCACCGCACTCCTCGAGCCACCGTTCGAGGGTTTCGATTCGTCCCAGCGAAAGCAGTTCGGCGGCGGCAGCCTCGAGGATCTCGGTCGCCAACCCAAGGCTCCCAGCATGTATTGCAGTCTCGAACGCGTCCTCCCAGTGACCTTGCTTTTGCGCATCCGAAATCAGCCGACCACAGAGCTCTCTCCATAGTTCGGCCTCCAGAGTTTGGAGCCGTTGCCGAAGAAATGTCCGTAACAAGGGGTGGAACTGGAAGATCCCCGTCCCCGCGGCCTGGAGCAGACCCTCCGCTTCAAGGCGCTGGATGATCTCTCCGCCCTCAGGGACGCGAAGCACTTCTCTGGCGATCCGCTCGCTGATCCCGTTCGGAACCGAGGCGAGGAGCATGAATCGTTCGACTTCCGGCTCTTCTCCGCGCAGGACTTCTTCGGCGAAGTAGCGGTACAGGGCTTCCGAGACACGCTCCGTGGGGATCTCGTGCGTCTCCGAAAGGGCTGCGAGGCCGATCAGCGCAGGCCATCCCTCCGCCTGCTGGACGAGGGCCCGCACCTCCTCGCTCGAGCGGCCGTGGAGGACGAGCGCGGCTTCTTCGGTCGTCATGGCGAGTTGCACGTGGTCGATCTCGGTGATCTCGCCGTAGAGGATTCGCCGCGCCGAGGCCCACCTGGGTCGCCGCCGTGTCGTGACCAGCGTGTGCAGCGACGGGGTGAGCATCAGGAGCCAGTCCATGAACTCCTCGACAGGCCCGGAGTCGGTGACGAAGTGGTAGTCGTCGATGATGAGGAGGGCCGTGGCCGGCCAGTTTTCGAGGTCTTCGCTCAGGATCTCTGCAAGCGGCCTCGCCGCCCGCTCGGGCGTGTCGGCGACGCGCAGGCGCTGCTTCAGCCTCTCGCCGGCGCCTGGGACGAGCGGCGCGACGACGTCGGCGAGCCCGGCCGAGAAAGCCGCCACATCGGCGGAGCCGGACGTCGCCCGGTACCAGACGACGTCGTCACGACCCTGCACCCATTCCGCAGCGAGCGTTGTCTTGCCGTAGCCGGCCGGTGCTGTGACGAGGATCGCCTGCGCCGTGCTCTCGTCGAGGAGGCGCGTGAGTCGCGGCCGTCTCGCGTGGCGGCGAAAAAGCGGTGGGTACGACTCGCGTAGTGCTTCCATCTCGGCCGCGGCCCCGGGACGGCGGCTCACGAGATTAGCGCGATTTGCAGCGGTCTTCCAAGAAGCGGGAGACCGGCGCCCGCGGCTCACCGCGGGCGCCGGGCCGTTGTCCCCCGAGCGGTCAGTCGGACGTGCGGGAGTCGTCGCGCAGGCCGGCCGCCGGCTCGAGGCCTTCGAGAGGGTTCTCGCCCGTGGCGTCGCGGAACGCGAGCGGAATCTGCCGGCGCCGGTCGACGCCGAGCTTCGACCGCAGAATGTCCGAGTGCGCCTTGGCGGTGCGAGGCGAGACGCCGAGTCGCTCCGCGATCTCGACGTTCGAGCAGCCCTCTGCGATCAACTGGATCACCTGCCGCTGCCGCGTGGTGAACTGGATGCCTTCGCCGAAAGTGATCATGGCCGGCATGTTTTCGCGGCCCCGCCCGGCGCGCTATTGGCCGACGGGGCGATTCGCGCGCCTACACCTTTGTGCGTATGAAGGAGGCTTCGTGGCCGCGGGCGTTCACGGCCGCGAGCTCCGCCTCCGTCAGCGCGGAAACGCCGAGGAGGAGCTCGAGCTCGTCACGAAGGTGCGTTCGCATCATCTCGGGGCCGTCAGTGGCGATCGTGAAGGCGACGCCGCGGTCGACGAATGTGCGGATCGTGTCGCGGAGCGAGTCCTCGTCGGGGAGCGCTCGCGTCAGGAGATTGGAGCTCGGGCAGATCTCGAGGACGGTGCCGGTCTCGGCGAGGAGACGGAGGGTCGCCTCGTCACGAGCCGCGAGGATGCCGTGGCCGATCCGGGCCGGGCGGAGCGTCTCCACGACCTCGCCGATCTCCTCGATCCCGTGCGCGCCGCCCTCCTCGCCCACGTGGATCGTGACGCCGAGGCCGGCCGAACGAGCCTCCTCGACGAGCGGCGCGAGGTCGCGATACGGATAGCGCCCCCCGTCCGGCCGCGGCCCGGCGATGTCGACGCCCACGATCCCGCGCGGCGCGTAGCGGATCGCCTTCTCGACGATGACCTCGTTCTGCTCGCGCGTGAACGTCCGATCCATCATGAGCAGAAGCCCGGCACGCACGCGCGGGTACTCAAGCTCTGCCCGGTCGAGGCCCCGGACGGCGGCCATGATGATGTGGTCGAGGTCCCGCTCCCCGCCGCGGTTTCGCTTCATCGGGTTGAAGCGCAGCTCGAGGGTCGTGATGTTCTGCGAGATGTACGCGCCTCCGATCGCGCCGTGGACCGACTGCTCGACGGCGACCGGGCTCGACTGGATGAGCTCCGTCCACCTGTAGATCTGGTCGAGCTCGGGGAGCCCTTCGACGCCGCGGGGGTCGACCGTAACGAGGTCGACGAAGTCCCAGTAGTCCTTGACGGGCAGGGCGATCCCCTGTTCGTGGGCGAGCGACCACATGACGGCTGCGTCGACGGAGCCGCCCAGGTGCGTGTGCAGCTCGGCGAGCCCACCCCGGGCGATCTCGGCGACGACGCCGCGCGGCTCAGCCTCGACTTGCAACGGCCTCCGCGAGCTTCGTCCCGGCCATCCGGTCGGGAATGGTCTCGAGCCGTTCGACCGGCTCGGCGCTGAAGACGAAGCGGACGTGTCGGCCCGCGATCTCGTCTCCCCAGCCTGTCATGGCGGTCGCTGCGATCTGGGCGTCCTCGAGGAGGATGCGGGAGGCTTCCGCGGGATCCAGTCCGAGCGAGGCGACGTCGAGAAGGAGCGACCAGCCGCCGGCAGGGCTGACGAACGGCCACTCCGGGAGCCCGGCGAGCATCGTGTCGCGCCGGCGCTCGAGCTCCGCGACGCACTCGGCGACATGGCCCTGGTCGCCGCGCAGGACGGCGGCGGCGGCGAAGCGTGAGGTCGCGACCGGCATCGTCGTGTTGTACACGTGCGCCCAGCCCGTATCGGCCACCGTCTCGGCGGGGCCGGCAATCCATCCGACGCGCCACCCGATCATGCGATGCTCCTTCGAGAGCGAGCCGACCACGACGGTGCGCTCGGGCATCTCCGGAAGCCGGAGCGGGTGGACGAGTGGCCGCCCGTCGAACAGAAGCCGCTCCATGGCGGAGTCGTAGAGGAGGAAGAGGTCGCGCTCGCGGCAGAGGTCGCAGACCGCTTGCCAGTCGCCCTCGTCGAGATAGCCGCCCGACGGCATCGACGGGCTCATGAGGAGAAAACCGGTCGTGCGCGGACCGACCAAGTCCGCGAGGCGAGCGCGGTTGAAGCGCCAGCCGTTCTCCTCGGCGACGAACGGGACGAAGCGGGGAACGCCCCCGACGAGCCGGATCCGGTTGACGATGCCCGCGTAGGTCGGGTCCGTGACTATCACCTCGTCGCCGGGGTCGACGACGCAAAGGAGGACGTCGAGGAGCGCCTCCATGCCACCCGCCGTGACTACGATCTCGCGTTCGGGGTCGTAGCGATGCCCGCTGCGCTCGGCGAGGAAGTCCGCGATCGCGGCGCGGAGGTCGAGATCCCCGGTGAAGGGGAGCCAGCTGTTCGACTTGGGATCTTCGAGGCGGGCGCGGGTCGTCTCGAGCGCCTCAGGGGGGAGCGGAAGGTCGGTGTCGAGGTTCTCCATGCGGAGGACAGGCCCCCCGTGGCTTCCGCCGCTCTCCTCCGCCGCGGCGGCGACCCGGTCGATGCCGAAGCCGCCGATCGGCTGGATGCGCTCCGACCGCTTGATCATGCGCCGAGTCTAATCGGCCGCCGCTGGCCGTCGGCAACGACGCCGGGATATGGTCTTCCCATGAAGGTGGGCATCGTCGTGCCCTACTCCTGGTCGTTCTGGGGAGGAGTCCAAGAGCACGCAGACCACCAGGCGCGGGCGCTCCGAGACCTCGGCATCGAGGTGAAGATCCTCATGGGCCACGACCCGCCCGGGCGGCTGACGAAGCTCCTCCACCCGAAGGAGGGCAAGCATACGCGTCCTCCGGACTATGTCGTCCCGGTCGGCCGGTCGGTGATCGTGCCGGCGAACGCCTCGCTTCCCAACATCATCCTCTCGCCGCCCGCGCTCCTCCGGATGCGCGCGATCCTTCGCCGGGAGCGCTTCGACGTCATCCATGTCCACGAGCCGCTCGCGCCGGTTCTCTCGCCGGCGGCGCTCGTGTTCGCCGACTGCCCCGCCATCGCGACCTGCCACGCGGCTGGAGAGCGTCTCGCGTGGTACCCGGTCGGGAAGGCTCTGTGGGGCGTGATCACGAGGCGGATCGACTATCGGATCGCAGTGTCGGAATCGGCGCGCCGCGCGGCGGAGCCGTACATCGGCGGCCCGTTCGAGGTGATCCCGAACGGGGTCGTCGTCCCCGAGCGCTTCGATGTCGGCGGACGAAACGGAAACGTGGTCTTCATCGGCAGGAACGAGCGCCGCAAGGGTCTCGAGGTGCTCCTCCACTCGTGGCCCCAGGTGACCTCCGAGACGGGCTCTCGCCTACGCGTCGTCGGGGCCGATCCGCTCTCCGTCCGCTGGCTCGCCCGCCGCCAGGGGCTTTCGCTCGACGGCGTCGACTTGCTCGGCGGCCTCTCCGAGGAGGAGCTGACCGCCGAGCTCGAGGCTGCGAGCTTGCTCGTAGCGCCGGCCCTCGGAGGCGAGAGCTTCGGGATGGTGCTGACACGCGCGTTCGCCACGGGAACGCCGGCGGTGGCCTCAAATATCGACGGCTACGCGGCGGTAGCGGACGGCGGCAGTGCCGTTCTCGTTCCCCCGGGGGACTCCGAGGCGATCGCGCGCGCTCTCCTCGAGCTCCTCTCGGACGAGCCGCGACGTCGCGCGCTCGGGGAGGGAGCCCGGCGCGTTGCCGAGCGGTATTCGTGGCACCGGATCGCGCGCCGGCTGGCCGCTGTCTACGAAGAGATGTCCGTCGACCGGAAACCGGCGCGGGCCGCCGCCTGATGCGTGCTCCGATCCCCCATAGTCGCACCGCGCGCCTCGCGCTTCTCGGCGTCGTCATTGCGATCGCGGTCGCGCTCGTCGCCTGGCATGGGCCCGACCGCCGGCTGATCGCAGATGCCTTTCAGGCGGTCTCGTGGGTCTGGGTGGCGATCGCCGTCCTGATCAACCTCATTTCGGTCGCGGTCCGCTCGTCGGCCTGGCGCGTGGTCATCCTGCAGGCGATTCCCCGCCCCTGGCCCTCCTGGCGTGTCGTCTTTTCGGCCTTCTGCGTGGGTCTTCTCGGCAACGCCGCTCTCCCCGGGCGCGTGGGGGAGCTCGCCCGGGTCGCCGTCGTGACGCGTCACCTGCGCCGCCGACCCGGAACGTGGGCGACGATCGTCGGCACCGTCTTCGCCCACCGTCTCTTCGACGTCGTCGCCGCGACCGGCCTCGTCGTCTACGTCCTCTACACCTCGCGGATTCCCGACTGGGCGAAGCCCGCCCTGGCAGTCGTGATCGGCGTCGGGCTCGGGCTCCTGATCGCGGCGTTCACCTTCGCGCGCCGCCATCCCCAGCAGGCGAGCGAGACGCCCGAGGACTCCGGCCCGGTGCGGCGGCTCTTCGCGATGGCGCGGGCCGGCCTGACCGTGCTGAGGAGGCCGGCACCGGCCGTGTGGGCGCTCTGCTTCCAGCTCCTCGGCTGGACGGCGCAGCTCTTCGCGGTGTGGGCGTCGCTTCGCGCCTTCCAGATCCATTCAGGGGTCCAGGCGGCCGCCCTCATCCTCCTGCTCATGAACGTCGTCACGCTCTTTCCGTTCTGGCCGGGAAACGTCGGCCTCCTCCAGGCGGCCATCGCGTTCGCGCTCCTCTCCTACGGAGTCGCCTACGCGCACGGGTTCGCGTTCGGAATCGGGCTCCAGGCGATCGAGGTGTCGGTGGGCGTCGGGCTCGGGCTCCTCTACCTGGCGCGCGAGGGATTCTCGTTCGCGATGCTGCGCCGGATGCCGGAGGTGACCGACGTCGACGTCGACGAGGACGAACGGGTCGAACGTATCGCCTGACGGGCGGATCGTCGTCTGCCCGAGCGCGCTCAAGAGCGTTCTGAGCGCGACCGAGGCGGCCGGCGCGCTCGCCGTCGGTTTCGGCCGCGCCGGTTCGAGAGTCGTGTGCGCCCCGGTCGCCGACGGGGGCGAGGGAACAGCGGAGGCGCTTCACGCCTCCCTTGGAGGCGAGTGGCGGGCCGCACTCGTCAGCGATCCGCTCGGGCGGCAGATCGAGGCGCGCTTCCTCCTCCTCCCGGACGGCAGGGCCGTCGTCGAGTCGGCGGAGGCGATCGGACTTCGCCGGCTGGCCCGGGGAGAGCTCGACCCGTTGCTCGCTTCGAGCCGTGGCCTCGGCGAGCTCATCCGGGCGACGCTCGATCAGGGCGCAACCGGGCTGGTCGTCGGGCTCGGCGACACTGCGACGGTCGACGGCGGCATCGGGATGCGCGAGGCGCTCGGAGCGCTTCCGGTCGAGACATTGGTCGCGTGCGACGTCGCGAACCCACTCCTCGGCGATCGCGGCGCCGCGCGCGTCTTCGGGCCCCAGAAGGGTGCCGGCCCCCCGGAGGTCGAGGAGCTGGAGCGCCGCCTGGCCGGCGTCGCGGAACTGGCGCCCTACGCCACGCTTGCCGGCGCCGGCGCTGCCGGGGGACTCGGCGCAGCCCTTGCGGCCCTCGGCGCTCGCCTCGTTTCCGGTGCAGAGCTCGTGGTCGGGACCATCGGTCTCGCCGAGCTGCTGCGAGGAGCCTCGCTCGCCGTGACCGGCGAGGGGACGGTCGACGGCACGTCTCTCGAAGGCAAGGCGACGGGGCTCGTGGCTTCCCTTTGCTTGCGATCGGACGTGCGCTGCGTCGTCTTCGGCGGCGTGGTGTCCGCCGCGCTCCCGGGAGTGGAGCTCGTCGCGCTCAGCGGCGATCCGCGACGCGCCCGAGCCGATCTCGAGGCGCTCGGCGAGCGGCTGGGAGGAGGGCTCTAGCCCGTTCCGGGCCCGATTCGGGGCTCGCGCAGGGCCTGTTCGTCGCGGGCCTCGTGCGCTTCTTCTTCGAGCTCGTCGGCGACCGAGGCGTCGTCCTCGCCCGACTGCTGTCCGTGAGCCTTGACCATCTCTTCCTTGTCGTCGGTCGCACTGCGCCGCCGGCGACCCCAGAAGTTCCCCAACCAGCCCACGACCCCTCCTTTCTACTCGGCCGCCTGGGCGGCTCGCAAGCGGCGGGCGAGCGTCTCGAGGAGCGCCCAAGCCACCTGCGGATGATCCTCGACGAACGGCTTGAACTCCCACGAGGTCATGCCGTAGGCGATGACGTCGGTGGCCGCCGTGATCGTGGCCGAGCGCGTGCCCTCGTCGATGAGCGCGATCTCGCCGAAGTAATCGCCCACGCCGAGCGTCGCCTTCGCCTCGCCTGCGACGCTCACGGTTGCGTTCCCGTCGGTGATGACGAAGAAGCCCGCGCCCCCGCGTCCCTCGCTCGTCATCGGGTTGCCCTCGGCGAACCGGCGTTCCTTCATCTGGGTCGCCAGGCGGCCGAGATCCTCGTCGTCGAGACCGGCGAAGAGGGGCACCCGGCGGAGCACGTCGATCGGCGCGGACATCGCGGGGATGATACCCGCGGGCAGGGCATGTGCGAAACACGCCGAAGTCCGCGCCCATGGCCATCCAGGCCGCTCTCCGCGACGGCGTCGACCTCGAGCTCTCCTGGTCGGAGGAGCAGCTCCCGGAGCGGGAGAGGACGAAGCACGTCCATCGGCTCCATCCATACCTGGGCAAGTTCGTCCCCCAGCTCGCCGAGGTGTTTCTCCGGCGCTATGCGGCGCCCGGTCGGCTCGTCTGGGATCCGTTCGCGGGCTCCGGAACGACGCTGGTGGAGGCGAACGCTTTCGGGGCGCGCGCTGCGGGGTGCGACGTCTCCGCTTTCAACTGCCTGCTCATGCGGGCGAAGACGGACGTCTACGATTCGGAGGCCCTCCTCGCCGACGTCGTCCGGCTCTCGGACCGCGAGGCCCCGAAGAGGCACGCTCGCGCTGGGAAGTACCTCCGCAACTGGTTCGCGCCGCGATCGCTCGCGGAGCTCGCGGCCTTCCGGGAACGGATCGACGGAACGGCCTACCCCGAGCTCTGGCAGGTCGTTCTCTCGCGCTCGGCCCGCTCCGCCCGCCTGGCGCGCCACGACGATCTCGACTTTCCCGCCGAGCCCGTCACCGGCGAGTACTTCTGCTACAAGCACCGCCGGGTGTGCCGTCCGGTCGGCGAGGCGGAGAAGTTTTTGCGCCGCTACGTCCGCGACGCCGTGCAGCGGGTGCAGGAGTTCGCCGACGCGCGCTCGGCCGAGCCCGTCTCCGTGATCCACGGCGACGCGCGACGGCTCGATCCCCCGGGGCCGGTGGATCTCGTCCTGACTTCGCCGCCCTATCCTGGGCTGATCGACTACCACGAGCAGCACGCCTACGCCTACGAGCTTCTCGGGCTCGAGCGTCGCGACGACGACGAGATCGGCCGCGGCGTCAAGGGCTACTGCGAGGACATCGCCGCGGTGCTCGTCCGCGCGCGGCGGGCCCTGCGGCGCGGAGGAAAGATCGTCGTCGTGGTGAACGACCGCCGCGGCCTCTACGAGGGCATCCTCGCGAGCGCGGGGCTGCGCCTCGAGGACCGGCTTCTGCGCCACGTCAACCGGCGCACGGGCCGCCGTAACGGGGAGTTCTATGAGGAAGTCCTGATCGCGACGCCCTGAATCCCGCTTCGGACGAGCGGGTGGCTGCCGGGGAGGCGCGTCGGCTCGACGCCGGAGACGTCGAAGCCGGCTGCGGCGACCGCGCTTCGGGTATCCCGGTTCAGGCGGCAGTTGCCCGCGACCTTGCGGTGGAGCGGCGTGAGGCGGTCCTGCCAGCGAGCCAGCCGTCCGGCGCCGCGGACGTGCTCGAGCAGGACGAGACGCCCGCCGGGGACGAGCACACGGCTCACCTCCGCTAGGCCGGCGGCAGGGTCGTCGACGGAGCAGAGGACGAACGAGATAACGACGGTCTCGAACGAGCCGTCGGGGAAGGGGAGCGACTCGACCGACCCGGTCACGACCTCGATGGGAACCGCCGCGTCGGCAGCGCGCTTGTGGAGGCGGCGAGCCATGCTCGGATCCGGTTCCACGGCGACAACCCGCTCCGCGCGCTCGTAGTGCGGGAGGTTGAGACCGGTGCCGGCGCCGACCTCGAGCACCTCGCCCTCGAGCCCCGAGACGAGCTCATGCCGGCGCTCGCCGAGCTCGCCTTTCTCGGCGCCGCGGCTCACGAGGTCGTAGAGCCAGCCGATCACGGGCGCGCTTCCTCGACGCGCTTGCCGAGCTCCTCGATCTTCCCGTGGGCGGCGTCGAGCTTGCCGACGCACGTGCGGTAGAGCTCTTCGCCTCGCTCCCAGAGCGCCACCGCGTCCTCGAGGCTCGCCTGGCCGCTTTCCAGCTTCGCGACGATCTGCTCGAGCTCCCGGCGCGCGTCTTCGAACGTGAGCCCGCCGTTCACGCGCGCGTCTCCTCGACGCGGGCGCCGAAGCCACCCGCAGCCAGCTGGACATCCACCCGGCTGCCCGCTGTGAGCTCGGCACCCGAGCGCACGATTTCGTTGTCCGTCCGGACAATGGCATATCCTCGAGCCAATGTTTTCTGAGGCGACAACGCACGGAGTCGACCCGCGAGGCCCTCGAGGGCCGCCCGCTTGCGCTCGACAAGCAGAGCCGGGGCCCGGCTCAGACGTTCACGATCGCCGGCGAGCGAGTGACGCGCGCGTTCGAGGGTGGTTCCCGCACCGCGGGCGAGCGCGGCGCGGGCCGTGTCGAGCCGCTCTCTGAGCTCGCCCTCGTCTGGGACGACGAGACGGGCTGCAGCCGTCGGGGTCGACGCACGCACGTCTGCGGCGTGGTCGCAGAGTGGGGTGTCCTGCTCATGACCGACCGCCGATACGACCGGCACGCTGCAGTCTGCGACGGCCCGGACGACCCGCTCGTCGCTGAACGGCAGCAGGTCCTCGAAGCTGCCGCCTCCTCGTGTGACGACAATCACGTCGACCCCGGGCGCGTCCGCGAGCGCAGCGAGGGCGGAGACGATCGCGGCCGGTGCTGCTTGTCCCTGCACATACGTCTGTGCGACGAGAACATTGCTCGCCGGAAAACGAGCCTGGACCGCGGTCACGAAGTCCCGCTTGGCGGCCGCCTCGTTCCCGGTCAGGAGCCCGATCCTCCGTGGCAGGAGCGGCAGCGGGCGCTTGCGGTCGGCTGCGAAGAGGCCCTCCGCCGCCAGCCTCTGCTTGAGCCGCTCGAGCCCCGCGAGAATCGCGCCCAGGCCGAGGGGCTCGATCGAGAGCGCGCGGAGCTGAAAGAGGCCGCGGGCTTCGTAGAGCTCGGGCCGCCCGAGGACGTGCACGGTCATGCCGTCGGCGAGGTCGAGGCGCAAGCCGTCGAAACGGCCGCGGGGCATGCTGACCGGCAGGCACGCGCCGTCGCCGGGGTCCTTGAGGGTGAAGAAGACGCTCTGCCAGCCGGCCTGGCGTCGAAACTCGGTCACCTCGCCCTCGATCCAGAGGGAGGGAAGGCGGGTGATCCAGGAGGCGACGCCGCGGTTGAACGCCGAAACGGTATAGACCTTGCGGTCGCCGTAGAGGAGCGGCTCGACCTTCACCCGCTCGAATCTAGCTCAGCAGCGCCGGATCGGACGAAATCGGCGCGGTTAGCGATCGTTTCAGAATGAGGCCTCGTTGCCGGAGGACGAAGCAATCGCGTCGTCCAGCGCGCGCCGGCGGCTCAGGTCTTCATGTTGAGACGGTCTCTTAAAGCAAGATCTGAGCGGCGACATCGGGCGAGCAGCCGCGCGGCCCGACGAGCTCGACCGCCTCGTGCAGGTCGGCGTCGCTCTGGGCGATGCGCTCGGCGAGCGGGAGCGAGTAGCCGGCCTCCATGAGCACGTGCAGGCGCCAGCTTTCGACCTTGCCGCGTTCGTCCTGCTCGCGCTCGAGAATCGTCAACGTCTCTTCCATTCCGCGTACGTTCGGTCTCCTTAGGACGAACCCTCCCCGGAAAAGTCAGTTTCAATCGCGGTCGCCGCCACGAACCGAGGCGCCCAATTCCGCTTCCAGAGCGGCCTGACGCTCCTCCGCAGCGGCGAGGGTCTCGTTGAGGCGCGCGGAGAGGTGCCGGACGCGCTCGGCGGCTGCCTCGTGCTGGGCCTCGGCCGAGCGAGCGACCTCCGTGATGCGCCGCTGAAGGCGGTCGGCCGTCAGGCGCGCGAGCTCGGTGATCCGGTCTGCGACATCCGTCTCTGCCTGCCGCGCGAACTGCTCGATCGCCTTCTCGAGCTCTCGCCCGAGGCGCTCCGCGGCCTTCTCGCGCGATGCCTTGATCTGGCCGTCGAACTGCTTCTCCGCGTACTCGGTCAACCGCGTCGACGCGCGCTCGAAGGCGCGATCGAGCGCGGCGAGGTGGCGTCGCTCGGCTTCCTCGAGCCCGGCGGCGATTCGACTCCTGGCCTCTGTCTCGTCGCGGTCGAGCTGCTCGCGCAGTGCGCGCTCGCGTGAACGGATCCGCTCGCTCACCTCATGGAGGGCTCGCCGGCGCTCGGCCGCGTGCGCCTCGATGTCCGAGCGGCCCTCCTCGAGGAACGAGGTTCCGAACTGCACGAGCTCCTCGCGGAGGTTGGCGAGCGCCAGCCGCTGCTCCTCGCTTGCCTGGTCGACCCGCTCCGCGTCGGCGGCAAGCCGGGCCTCGAAGGCCGCGACGGCTTCACGCTGCTTCTGCCCGAGCTCGACGAGCTTCTGCTCGAGCTCCCGCTGGCCGCGGTCGAGGTCGGCCGCCCAGCCCATCAGCCGCTGCTCGAGCCGCTCCTGCACCGATGCGACGGTTTGCGTCAGCTCGACTCGGGCCCGCTCTGCCTGGCGCTCGACCGTGTCGCGGCGTTCCTCGGCGAGACGGCGCTCCTGCTCCGAGAGCTGATGGCCCGCGTTGGCGCGCTCGCGGGCGAGCATGCGCTCGAGCTCGAGGATTCGGTTCCGAGCCTCCTCCTCGGCGAAACTCTCGATCTGCGCGCGGGCGTCGTCGGCGAGATGCTCGATCTCACGGAGCCGGACGAGGCCGCGGCTCAGGGCGAGCAGCCCTGCTTGTGCGAGCGCTGCCGCGCCGAGTCCGATTGCGGCGAGCAGGAGCGGTCCGTCGTCCGTGTAGTCGTCGGCGAGATCGATCCCTAGCGCTACGATCGCGGTCGCCGCTGCGAAGAGGAGGCCGACCGTCGTCCAGAGGAGGACTCGGGGGCCGACTCGCTCCGTGACGACGCCGGCGAGCGAGAGCGCCACGATGGCCACGGCTGCGGCGAAGACGATGTCGAGCGCGACGGCCACCGCTCAATCCTAGGCACTAGAAGAAGAACAGACGACCTGCGTGGCGCGCGCGCTCCCCCTCCGCACGCGAAAAGTGCTTGAGCGCGACGCGCGCGATTTGTCCGGCGAGGACATCCGAGGACAAGCCGACGCCGTCGGCCCGGTAGGTCATGACGACGGCGACGAATGCACCGGCATTCCAGTAGACGAGCCCGCTGTCGTGGCGCACGGTCGAGATCCAACCTGCCTTGTGGAGGACGGAGATTCCAGGCGCGTCCAGGTAGCGGTCGAGCTTGCCCGGATCCTGGACGTGGGCCAGCGTCCAGAGGAGGTAGCGGGCATCGGCTGCTCCGAAGCGCCCGGGCAGGTCGAGCAGCGCCCCGTGACCGGTTGCCCCCCGGTGCAACAGCTTGTGAATACGCGCGAGATCCCAGGCCGACGTGTACTTGCCGTTCGTGAAGTAGAAGGGCTGCTCGTTGACGCGTAGCGGAATTGGCCGCCCGCTCGCGGTCCCGATGAGATAGCCGCCGTTCATGTTGGAGTCGACGAGCCCGAGCTGGTGCAGCGTCCTCGTGACCATCGAGCCGCCTGTCGACGTCGAGCCTCCGAGCCAGACCTCGAGCTCGTTCGCCGCGGCGTTGTCGGAATGGACGAGCATCTGCTGGAAGAGGTCGCCGACGCGGGAGCCCGCCGCCGGCTTCCCGCGCAGGACACGCAGCACCTCGATTGCGATGCCGAGCTTCAAGGTCGAGGCGGCGGTGAAGCGGGCCCGGGCGTTCCAAGCAGCGCCCTTTCCGGAGCGCAGGTCCTGGACGTAGACGGCCGTGGTGCCGGGGAAGGCGTCGACGAGCGCCCGCACGCGGCGCTGCAGGCCGCGGTCGAGCGAGCTCTTGACGGCATGTGGCCTCGCGGCGCGCGGGAGCCCGTAGACCGGGGAGATGGTGGTCCTCGCCCGATTGCCTGCCCCGTCGATGGCGATCGCGCGCACCGAAACGTCGCGGCCCGGAAGGTCGAGCGTCTTCCAGAAGCGCCGTCCGGCCAGGTGGGCATGTCCCTTGTAGACGCCGTCGACGCGAAGGCTGACGCGGACAGTCCCACTCGACACCCTGCCACGGATGCGCCCGAACGAGATCTCGCGAGGAGCCGGGGCGACGATCGCCGGCGGGCCGAAGGCCGGCGGCGGCGGGGGAGGGGGCGTGAGGGCGAGCGTCACCACACGCGCATCATCACCGATGCGCAGGCAAGCGCGGTGACCGCGACCGAGAGCATTCGCAGCGCTCTTTCCTCGGGCTCGATCAGGAGCTCCGGGGTGACGTCGTCGCTGCTGCCATCCCTGCGCTCGATCGTCCCATGGGCACGGACTACCCGCCTGCGCACGTCGCGTACCCGCGTCGAGAGGATGCGCTGGGCGAGGCTGAGCGCGAGAGCGAAGACGGCGCCGGCGACCGCGGCGGCGTCGAGCGTGCCGGCGACGGCGAAGAATCCGGTCAGGAGCGGGAAGGCGCCCCAGGCGAGGCCGAACCAGAGGTCCCCGTGGAAGCGCCCGCCGAAAGACTCGAGGTTGTACGCGACCACGATGAACGCGCCCACGGCGACGAAGAGGCCGATCCATGGGTCGATCGTGACGGCGCCGACGAGGCCGATCGCGACGGCTCCGGCGATGGAAAAGCCGGCCAGGGCGAGGAGGAGGCCGCGCGGGATCTGCGTGCGAAGCGGCCGGCCGTTCAGCTCGTCGAGTGCGTGGGCGCCGATCCCGACCGCGAGGAAGAACGCGACCAGGGTCGGCAGGAACCGGGACCACGCGAACTCGGCGCTGAGCGCAGCGCCGAGCGCGACATAGCTGAGGTGCCAGGCCGTGTAGGGAGGGTGGAGGAGGGTGATGTAGTCGCGCCAGCCGCCGGAGCGAAGCGCATAGAAGGCCGGTCGCGAAGTCTCAAGCGCCACGCGTGCCCCAGAGAACGAGGCCGCCTCCGAGGCTGAGCCGACGGCCGCGCACCTCCTCGATCCCTGCCTGCTCCCACCAGGCGACGACCTCGTCGAGCGGATGGCGCCGCCAGAAGCCCCGGATGCTCGGCCCGAGGAAGCGGCCCACCTCGGCCCAGCCCGGCGAGATCGCGTGGCCCAAAAGCGGTAAGCCTGCGCGGACGTACAGCTCCCAGGCCGGACGGGCAAGTCCGGCCGGTACGAAGAAGTCGAGCATGGCGATGCGGCCGCCGGGGCGAACGACGCGCGCGAGCTCCCGGAGTGTCGCCGCGGGATCGTCGACGTAGCGCAGCAGATAGGTGAAGGTCAGCGCATCGAAGCTCGCGTCCTCGAAGGGGAGCTCTTCCGCGCGTGTCTCGCTCAGCTCGATGCGATCGTCGAGACCGGCCGCAGTGACGCGTGCCCGTCCTGCGGCGAGCATCTCCGCGCTCTGATCGACTCCCACGACACTGCACCCGTAGCGGCGCACGAGCTCGATCGAGACGGCCGCGGTCCCGCATGCGACGTCGAGCACCGTGTCCCCGGGCGAGGCCTCGATCCGCGAGACGAGGAAGGCGCGCCAGCGTGGGTCTTGTCCGAAGGAGAGCGCGCGCGCATAACGGTCATAGGTCTTCCCGAGCGGCGCGAAGAGCGCGCGGGCTGCCCGATTGCGCTCGGTGAGGCTCTCGCTCACGAGGCTATTGTTGCCGCTGTGAGCCTCGAGCAGGAGATCGCGGCGGCGATGGAGGCCGCGGCGGGCTACGCCGACGCAGGAGAGGAGCTCGCGGGCGTCATCCCGGCCGAGCCGGGACACGGTGCGCGAGTCTTTCTCTGCGCCTTCCGGCGGGGCGACGAGCAGGCCTGGCTCGCGCTCGACTCCGAGCGGCGGCCCGTGGCCGACCGGGCGCTCGTCCGCGAAGCCGTCTCGATTGCGGCAATGTGCGAGCTCGCCGAGGAGAGTGCCGGCGGGGGCGACCTCGGCGACCTGCGGGCCCGCCTCGTCGAGCTGCGTCTGACGGAAGCGCCCGAGGGGATCGAGGAGGCGGAGCTCGCCGCCGCCGAGCTCGCGGAGACGATCCGTCCTGCCCCACGACTGGCCAGCGTCGGCTATCTCGACGAGATCGGTCTCGCCGCGACGCGTCTCGAGCAGGCGCTCGGGGAGGTCGGCGGTTCCCCGTTCGCCGAGGCGATGAAGAGCGGGATCCCGGCCGCGGAGGAGCTCGCGACGGCCGTGCTCGGCTCCTACAAGGGCCCGCTCTCCTAGATCATCTAGCGCGGCTCGTAGCGGTAGACGTTGGTCTCCCGCGTACGAAAGCCGATCTTCTCGTAGAGGCGATTGGCGGCCTCGCGCGATTGCCGAGAGGTGAGGTCGACGGTGCGCGATCCGGCCTCGGCGGCGAGCCGGATCGCCTCCTCGACGAGACCCTCGCCGACACCGTGTCCCCGGGCTCTCTCGTCGACGATCACGTCCTCGATCCACGCTCGGGCGCCGGTCGGCGTCCTGAAGAGGACGAGCGTCAGCGAGCCGACGATCGCCCCCTCGTCGTCCCGGGCGACCAGGAGCGTCGTCGTCGGCGAGGCGACGATGGCTTCGAGCTCGTCGCGGGTGGGCGCCCCCGCTGCGGAGGAAAGTTGCGGCACGAGGCGCGCAAGGGCCGCGACCAGCTCCTCGGAGACCGTGGTCGCCTGCATGATGGCCACGTCCGGCTAGAGCGCTCCGCCCGCGGCCGGAGGTGCGGTGGGGTCGCCGCCGGCATCGCCGATCTGCTCGCGCGAGAGATGCTCCTCGGCGAGGAGCAGGTTTTCGGCCGCGCGCTCGACGACCGCGAGGAGCGCGGACATGCTGGCGACTTCCTCGCGCTGCTCCTTCAGGAACCAGTCCATGAACTGCGCGCCGACAAGGTCGTTCTCTTCGCGCGCGAGCGCGGCCAGCCGGACGATCTGGTCGGTGACGGTTCGCTCCTGCTCGAGGGCGAGCGCAACCGGCGCGACCGCGTCCGCGAACTCGTTCCTCGGCTCGGAGACGGCCGGGATGCGCACCGGCTGGCCGGAGTCGAGCAGGTACTGGACGATCATCATCGCGTGGTTTCGCTCCTCGAGCGCTTGGCGGTAGAAGTGCGCAGCGAGCTGCGGCAGCGTCTCCGAGTCGAAGTAGACGGCGATCGCGACGTACTGGTTCGAGGCGCCGAGCTCGTAGGCGATCTGCTCGTTGAGCGCGGAGATGAAGCGGCTCCCGGACATCGGCGCGTACATTAAGGGTGATCGACGAAAGGAGCTCGATGGAGGGGGGATTCGGATTCCCGTTCGGAGGCGATCCGGACGACCTGATGCGAGGCCTGCGTGAGTTCGCCGAGCGCCAGACCGAGGCGATGCAGGAGTCGCAGCGAGAGCAGTTCGCCACCCTGACGCTCAACACTGCGGTCGAGCTCACCGGTGCGGCGCTGCGGCGCCTGCACATGGAGGGCTCTCCCGACGAGCAGGCGATGGCGCTGCGAGACGCGATGCGGGTGCTCTTCCCCGAGGCGGTCGCCCTCGTCTCGGCCGCCCGGCAGGGATTCATGCGCGAGTCCGGTTGATGCTGCCCGACGGGGGCGCGCTCGCCGTCTTCGTCGCGGCCGCGCTCGTGCTCCTCGTCGTCCCCGGTCCGGCCGTCATCTACATCGTCGCCCAGAGCGTGAGCCGGGGACGCCGCGCCGGGATCGTCTCGATGCTCGGCATCCAGGTCGGAGCGGCGGTCCACGTCGCCGCCGCCGCAGCCGGGCTGTCGGCGATTCTCGTCCGCTCGGCGACGGCCTTCGACGCGGTCAAGTACGCGGGCGCCGCGTACCTCGTCTTCCTCGGGGTGCGGCGGCTGCGCGGCGACGACGGCGGCCGCGAGGGCGCTGCGGCTCGCCGCGACCGGAGGCTCCGGCGACTCTTCGCGCAGGGCATCGTCGTCAACGTTCTCAACCCGAAGACGGCGCTCTTCTTCTTTGCCTTCCTGCCGCAGTTCGTCGACGTCGAGCGGGGCTCGGTGGCGCTCCAAATCGCCACCCTGGGGCTTCTCTTCATCCTTTTGGCCATGGTGAGCGACGGGCTCTACGCGCTCGCGGCGGGGTCGGCGGCGGGTTGGCTACGCGGCCGGCCCGGGTTTCTCCGCGGCGAGCGGCTCGCGACCGGCGGAGTGCTCGTCGGGCTCGGCCTTCTGACGGCGTTTGCGGGTGCCAGCCGGGAACGCTGACGGGGCCACCCCGAGCCACCACCCGCTTTCGAGCGTAGCGCTCGCTCTTGCAGACGTGGCGCGCGCAATGTGTCGAACTAGAATCGCCGGCCCGTGACCATCCTCGACCGCGCGATCGTCCGTGCGCTCCCCGCCGTGCCGCGGCCGGTGGTGAAGCGGCTCTCGAGCCGCTATATCGCCGGCCCTGCCCTCGCGGATGCCTGCCGCGTCGTCCGCATGCTGAACGACGCGGGCAAGCGGGCGACGCTGGACGTGCTCGGCGAGGAAGTGGCCCTCGCCGACGAGGCGGCCGCGGTGCGCAACGAGTACGGGCGCGCGATCGAGGCGATCGCGGCCGAGAGCCTCGACTCGAACGTGAGCGTCAAGCTCACGGCTCTCGGGCTCAAGGCCGACCTCGACCTCTGCCGCGCCAACCTCACGGCGCTCGTCCGCGAGGCCGCGGCCCACGGGAACTTCGTTCGCATCGACATGGAGGACTCGTCGACGACGACCCCGACGCTCGATCTCTACCGCGAGCTGCGGGGCGAGGGGCACGAGAACGTTGGGATCGTCCTTCAGGCTGCGCTGAAGCGCACACCGTCGGACATCGACGCCCTCGCCGAGCTGCGGCCGAACGTCCGCATCTGCAAGGGGATCTATGTCGAGCCGTCGGAGATCGCCTACCAGGAGGACGAGTCGATCCGCCTGAACTTCCTCGACGCGCTCGAGGTGCTCCTCGAGGCCGGCTCCCGCGTCGGCATCGCCACGCACGACGACTGGCTGCTCGGCGAAGCGCTCGCCCTGCTCGCCCAGCGCGAGACTTCCCCGAGCGCCTACGAATTCCAGATGCTCCTGGGCGTGCGGCCCGAGCTCGGCGACGAGCTCGTCCGCGAGGGCCAGGATCTCCGGATCTACGTGCCGTACGGACGGCACTGGTACGAGTACTCGCTCCGGCGCCTCCAGGAGAACCCGAAGCTGGCCGGCTACGTCGCCGTCGACACGCTGAAGAGACTGCGGCCATGATCTGGGCCGAGGCGGAGGGCTGCCGGGTCGTCGACGCCGAGGGGCGCAGCTACATCGACCTCTCGGGCGGCTTCGGCGTTGCGGCGCTCGGTCATCGCAACTCCGAGATCGAGGCCGCGGTGCTGAGCCAGGCGCGGCGCTGCATGCACGCGCTGGGCGACCTCGCGGAGGCGGACACCGCCATCCGTCTGCGTGAGCGCCTCGGCGCCGACGGGCGGGAGGCCATGCTCGGCGTCACCGGGGAGGACGCCGTCGAGATCGCCCTCCGGACCGCCCTGCTCGTCACGTCGCGTCCGGGAATCGTCGCGTTCGATGGCGCCTACCACGGCACCGGGCTCCTCGCGCTCGCGGCCACCGGGTTCGAGCACTTCCGGGCACCGTTCGAGGCCTGGCTCCCGGGGCCGGTTCACCGCCGTCCCTACGGAGAGGATCCGGGCCCGCTGCCCTCCGACACCGCCTGCGTGATCGTCGAGCCGGTGCAGGGTCGCGCCGGGTCCCGCGTTCCGCGGGATGGGTTCCTCGAGACGCTGCGCGCCCGCTGCGACGAGGCCGGGGCCCTGCTCGTCGCCGACGAGATCTACACGGGCCTCGGACGTACGGGTCAGCTCTGGCGAAGCGGAGACGTCGCGGACCTCGTCACGTGTGGGAAAGCGCTCGGCGGTGGGCTGCCGATCTCCGCCTGCCTCATGCGGCCCGAGCACCGGGCGGCCTGGAATTTCGGCCCCGAGGACGTCTACACGCACACGCACATGGGGAACCCGCTCGCCGCGGCGGCCGCCCTCGTCGTCCTCGAGCGGGTGCCCTCGCTCTGCGAGCGGGTCCGCGAGGCGGGCGAGCGCTTCGAGGCCGCCGGGTGGCACGGCGTCGGGCTCCTGCGGGCGAAGGAAGGAGACGCGTTCGCCGCCTGGGAGCGCGGCGTGATCGTCATCCCGGCGGGCGAGGACGGTCGCTACATGAGCGCGACGCCGCCGCTCACGATCACCGACGCAGAGATCGACGAGGCGCTGGAGCGGATCGGATGAGGTACTCGGCGCGCTTCGTCGTCGTGGCGGCGCTCTTCGTCACCGCGCTCGTCGTCTCGAACATCATCGCGGTGAAGCTGATCGAGATGTCCGGCCGCATCTTCCCGGCCGGGCTCGTCATCTTCCCGCTCTCATACCTCCTCGGGGACGTCCTCACCGAGGTCTACGGCGTACGTGCGGCCCGCTCGGTGATCTGGCTCGGCTTTGCCTGCAACCTCGTCGCCCTCGGCGCGATCCAGGCAGCCATTCATCTACCGGCGCTCGACCCGGACTTCCAGACCTCCTTCGACACCGTCCTCGGGACGACGTGGCGACTCTTCGTCGCCTCGCTAGCTGCCTACGTGGTCGGCGAGCTTGCGAACGCCTACGTGCTCGCGTTCATGAAGGGCGCGACCGGCGGGCGGTGGCTCTGGACGAGGACGATCGGCTCGACGATTGTCGGTGAGGGCCTCGACTCGCTCATCTTCGTGACCGTCGCCTTTGCCGGCACGGGCGCCGGTCTCCTCAATCCGATCGTCACCACGTGGCTGATCAAGGTCGGCTGGGAGACGGCGGCGACGCCACTCACGTACGCGATCGTCGGCCACTTGAAGCGGGCGGAGGGGATCGACGTCTACGACTTCGGGCGGCCGCTCGAAGCGCGCGTCTGATCCGCGGGCGCCGCCGAGACGAACAGCCGGCCGAGGGTCTCGAGCGCGTCGGCGAGCTGGCGTCGCTCGATCTCGGAGAGGTCGTCCGAGAGCCGCTCGAGCGCCCGCACGAAGCGCCGGTAGCGGAGAGCATGCTCCTTCCGGCCCCGTGCCGTGAGCACGACGCGGACGGCGCGGGCGTCGCCGGGGTCGTCTTCTCGCTCGACCAGCTCTGCGGCGACGAGCGCGTCGACCGTCCGGCTCGCAGTCGCCATCGTCACGCCCAGCTCTCGGGCGAGCGACCCGATCCGCTGCGGCCCGTCGAGGATGATCAGGCGCAGCGCCTGGGCCTGCGAGGTGGTCAGCTCGTGCGTCGATGGCAGGCCCGGCTCCTTGCGACGCTGAAGCTCCGCCCACAGGCGGATGATCCCGTCGGCCATGCGCTCGGCGGCGCCGCCGCCGGTCATGCCGCCTCCTCGAGGACCTCGGGGTGCCTCGCCTTCTCCTCCATCGTGCGCCGCAGCTCCGTGTGCGGGATGAAGAGCGTGGCGACGAAGGCGATCCCGACAAGGACGAGCGCGAGCGCGAATGCGCCGTGTAGGGCTTCGGCGAGCCGGTCCGGGGAGGTGGACGCCGTCGTCGCGCCGACATGGGCTGTGACGATCGCGCCCATGACCGTCACCCCAGCGGTCGCTCCGATCGAGCGGAAGAACTGGGTCGAGGCGGTAGCGACGCCGATCATCTGTTGGGGCACCGAGTTTTGCACCACGACGACGAAGGTCTGCATGACGAGGCCGATGCCGAGCCCGACGACGACGACGTCGCGGGTGATCATGAAGGAGGACGCGCCGGTGCCGAGCTGCATGAGCAGGAAGAAGCCTGTCGCCATGATCGGCGGGCCCGCGAGCAAGACTCCGCGGTAGCGGCCCGTCCGGGAGACGATCTGACCGGCGCTGACGCTGGCGACGATGAGCCCGAGCATGAGCGGCGTCAACACGGCCCCGGAGCTCGTCGCACTCTCGCCGAGCACGCGCTGGACGAAGAGCGGCACGTACATGATGGCTCCGAACATCGCTGCGCCGATCGGAAAGAGCGCGGAGACGGCGGCCGTGAAAGTGCGGTTCCGGAAGAGCTCGAGCGGGAGGATCGGCTCGGCGGCGCGCCGCTCCCAGGAGACGAAGGCGATCGTCAGGAGCGCGGCCACGCCGAACATCCCGACGATCTCGAGCGAGGCCCAGGGGTACTGCGTGCCGCCCCAGACGGCTGCCAGGAGGCCGAGGGAGGCGCCGGCGGTCAGGAGCGTGGCGCCGAGCCAGTCGACGGAATGGCGCTCGTGCTGCTCCCGCGCGCCGAAGCCGTACCAGACGACGACGAGCGCGACGACGGCGAGGGGCAGGCTGACGAAGAAGGCCCAGCGCCACGAGGAGTTGTCGGCGATCCAGCCGCCGGTTGCGGGGCCGATCACGGACGAGAGCGCGAAGACGGCGCCGGTCAGCCCTTGCCATTTCCCGCGCTGGCGCGGCGGGATGATGTCGCCGATCACCGCGATCGCGAGCGGGATGAGCCCGCCGGCGCCGAGCCCCTGCACGGCACGACCGAGGATCAGCACCGACATCGACGGCGCAAGGCCGGCGACGACCGCGCCGCTCGAGAAGAGAATGATTCCGAGCACGAAGAAGGGTCGGCGCCCGTAGATGTCGGAGAGCTTCCCGTAGATCGGGACCGTGACGGTCGCGCCGAGCATGTAGGCGGAGAAGACCCAGGAGTAGTGCTCGAGGCCGCCCAGGTCGTCGACGATCTTCGGAAGCGCGGTCGACACGATCGTCTGGTTGAGCGACGCGAGGAGCATGCCGAGCATGACCCCGAAGAAGATGATCAACGTGCGGCGCTTGCCGAGCGGGTAGACGGTTTTGTCATTCATTTTCGTTACGTAACGTAAGTATAGTGGCCGACAGGCTGGCCGAGCTCCTCCGAACGGGGGATCCGCTACGCGAGCGTCGAGTAGCCGCCGTCGACGACGAGCGTCTGTCCGCGGATCATCTGCGCGGCGGGCGAGGCGAGGAAGCAGACCGCGTCCGCGACGTCACCGGGCTCGACGAGCCTTCCGGCGGGGGTGCGCCTCCGGTAGAAGTCGAGCATCTCGTCGCGGTTCGGGAAGTAGTCCAACGCCCCGGTCTCGACCAGGCCGGCCGAGACCGCGTTGACGCGGATGTCCTGCGGCGCCAGCTCGACGGCGAGGTAGCGGACGAGGGCTTCGAGCGTCGCCTTCGAGACGCCGACCAGCACGTAGTTGTCGAGCACCCGGTCCGACCCGAGGCTCGAGATGGCGACGATCGCGCTTCCGGCGGGCATCGCGGGCGCCGCTTCGCGGGCGATCGTGAAGAGCGCGCGCGCGTTTGCGTTCAGCGTCCAGTCCCAGTGCTTCTCGTCGAGCTCGGCGAACGGCCGGATCACGCCGGTGGCCGCGTTCGAGACGATCACGTCGAGCGTTCCGGCCTTTTCCAGGAGCGCCCTGGTCTTGTCCGGATCGCCGAGATTCCCGCGCAGCAGGATGGGCTCGGCGCCGAGCTCGCTGATCTCCGCAGCGGTCTCCTCCGCGGCCCGATCGTTTCGCAGGTAGCTGACGGCGATCCGGCGGGCTCCCCGCTCCGCGAAGCGCAAGGAGATCGCCTTGCCGATGCCACGTGAGCCGCCCGTCACGAGGACGGACTTGCCGTCGAACCTCATGCCTTCGGCGGGAGCGGATCCGCTGCCGGGGCATGGCTCGGCAGCTCGTCCCAGCCGAGCCGGGTCGGTGGCTCGAGCGGCCCCTCGGCGGCCTTCGACGTCGCGTAGGCGAGGCGCTCGAGGAGGGCGATCTGCTCCTCGCCGTAGGCCCGCATGGGGTGATCCTCGGGCAGGTCGCTCACGAGAGCCCGGACCCGCGCCCGGATCTGGAGCGCGAAGTGGGGCGTCGCCGCGCCCACGACGGAGTCGATGTCCTCTCTCGTGGGCCCCGCCACGGGCGCGACTCTATCCGTTTCGACTACGTGAACACGTACAGCTCGTTCTTGTCCGGCTTGTCGAAGAGGCCGTGCTTGCTCGACCCGCCGTAGTCGTGGTAGGTGCTGTGCGCCGAGCCGAGATCGTTGGGAAAGCTCGCCACCGGGCTCGGCCGTGCGACCTTGATGCAGCCGTCCGAGTAGTAGTCGCTCTCCCGTTCCCAGCAGAACCGGTCGTCGTACACCGACGTGCACGACTGACCGCGCGAGGCGGTCTCCTCGCTGTGGA
This sequence comes from Gaiellaceae bacterium, assembly GCA_036279015.1. Taxonomy (GTDB): domain Bacteria; phylum Actinomycetota; class Thermoleophilia; order Gaiellales; family Gaiellaceae; genus DATEOR01. The sequence continues at coordinate 28,956 of DASUJY010000012.1, forward strand.
TGAAGAGCTGCGTCCTCTGCGTCAGGCCGTTCCGGCAGACCTTGTCCTGGACATACCAGACCCGGCCCTTGATCTTGCTCGCGTCGTAGTCCTTCCAGTGGCCCCGGAGGGAGTACCAGCCCGCGGGAAGCCAGCCGTTGCCGAGCTCGCACTCGTCCTTCGACGTCCCCGAGCCGGCCCTCCAGCTGCGGGTGTACTCGGTCGGAGAGGGGGGATACGTCCACTTCCAGGAGAGCCTCGAGTCCAGGTTCGTGTTGCGGTTGAACGTCCACCAGCCGGTCGCGGCTTGCGCCGGGGCGGAGGTCCACGCGAGGACGAGCGCCGCAACGAGGGCGATGCAATACATCTCACCGTTCTCCTTCCTGCGGGCGGCTCGGGTTGTAGGCAGGGCGGCGCCAGGCGGAGAAGCCTCGGACGCCGCGGGCGGTCGGCAGCGGGACGACGCGCTGACAGGTGCCGCTCGCACGGTCGCAGTCAAGGAAGGCGCCGCCGCCGGGTGTGGTGACCCAGCCGGTGAGCCGATCACCGTCCGCGGCGAAGCGGGGCTCGGCGACGCCCTCTCCGGCCACGGAGATCGCCTGCTCCAGCCCGATGCGGCCGTCCCCGATCCGAAAGACCGCGAGGCCGCTCGAGGACGAAGCGACGGCCAGATCGCCCTGCCAGTCCCCTGAGTAGCCGGCCACTCCGACGGCAGGGTCGACGCTCGTTAGGTCGAGCGCTGCCCGCACGGCACCGGTCGCGACCGCGATCGTGCGCACGGTGGGAGGGCCGCTCTCCGGCCCCCGCTCGACGAGGGCCTCCCGCCCGTCGGGGCTGATGGCGACGAGGCCCGAGTCCCGCGCAAGCGTGCGGATCCGGCCGGGACCGTCGAGCGCGAGCACGTCGAGTGCCTCGCCCTCCTGCTCCTCGTAGGCGAGTAGGGTCGAGCCCGCCCAGCCGGCGACGACGTAACGGGCGCTTTGGGTCGTCCAGGCCTGGGCCGGTGCCCCGAGCGACTCCCGGACGACGATCTGCCCGCGATACGGGACGCCGGCACGGTACTCGGGCTCGTCGCCCTGGAAGTAGGCGACCGCGCCGTCGCTTCGCCAGGCGAGCGAGAACGCGCCGTCCGCGAAGACGTCGTCCGTGCCCGCCGCGACGTTGTGGAGGCGGATCGACGGCCGCGCCAGCGGATCCCCGCGCGCGATGCCCTGGTCCGCCCACGAGAGCGCGGGGTCGTCCTCGCGAAGTGCCTGCCAGGCGTTGTAGGCGACGTAGCGCCCGTCCGGGGAGGGGACGACCGCCGGCGTCAACCAGCCGGCGAGCGGGGTCACGGGCGCAGCGGCGAGCGCGACACGCGCCCCACCTGGCGCTCCGATGAGCGACTTGCCGACCGTGTAGACGGCGGGCGGCCGGGCGGTCGGCACCTTCCGCGCCGGGCGCTCGGCGCTCGGGGCGCCGCAGCCGGCCGCCAGGAAGGCGATGAGTAGCGACAGGGGGATGATCATGCGCGCCGTCACGGGAGCTCCTTGTCTCGCTGGCGGTCGGCGGGCACGACCTTCGGACAGAATGCCGTGGGCACGAGCGACTTTCAATTCGCTCTTTGGGACGTGTCCCCGAACTAGGGTGGCGTCCCGTGCGAAACCGGATCCCCGCAGATCTCCTCCTCCTCGCGACCGTCCTCTTTTGGAGCTTCAACTTCACCGTCGTCAAGTACGCCCTCACGCACGGCTGGCAGCCGCTCTCGTATTCGTCTGTGCGCTTCGCGATCGGTGCGGTGCTCTTCTCCGGCTACACGTACGCGCGCGAAGGAGGGCTGGCCGTCCGCAGGCAGGACGTGCTCTTCATGTCCGGAGCCGCGCTCGCGGGCATCTGGCTGAACCAGCTCTCGTTCGTGTTTGCCGTCAAGCTGACGACGGCCGCGACGGTCGCGCTCATGTTCGGGACGCTGCCGATCTTCGTCGCGCTCGTCGCCTGGGCGTTCCGCCTCGAGCACCTCCGCCTGCGTCACTGGGTCGCGACGCTGATCTCCTTCTCCGGGGTCGCGCTCGTCGCCGCGGGCACGTCAGGCGGTCTCTCCGGCGATCTCGGCGGCGTCCTGCTCGGGCTCGCCGCGTCGGCCACCTGGGCGCTCTACAGCGCGGCGATGGTGCCGCTCATGCGCCGCTACTCGCCGTACCGGATCAGCGCGTTCATGGGACTGGCGGGCTCGGTGCCGCTCCTGCTCACGGCGATCGTGGAGATCCACGAGCAGGACTGGGACGCGATCGGCGGCCTCGCCTGGGCGGCGTTCCTCTACAGCCTCTTCTTCTCGCTCGTCTTCACGAACATCATGTGGTTCACCGCCATCGACCGGGTCGGAGCGGCGCGCGCATCCCTCTACGCGAACCTCCAGCCTTTCCTCGGCGCCTTCTTCGCGCTCGTCGTCCTCTCGGAGGAGATGGGCTCGCTCCAGGTGGCGGGCGGCCTCGTGATCGGCGCGGGGATCCTGCTCGCCCGCGGCACCCGAACGCCGGCGCCAAGTCAGGACTAGTGCCCCGTCAGGCAATCCACGCCTGCTTCGGGGCAGCATTTCCTGACGGGGACACTAGACTGGAGTCCGATGCAGGACTTCATGCCGCTCCTCGGCTGGGATCACGTCGAGCTCTGGGTCGGGAACGCGAAGCAGGCTGCCTACTTCTACGAGCGCGCGTTCGGCTTCGCGCGCACGGCGTACTCGGGCCCCGAGACCGGTGTACGCGACCGCGCCTCCTACGTCCTCGAACAGGGTGAGATCCGCCTCGTCGTCACGACGGCACTGCGCGAGGACCACGAGATCACACGCCACCACACCCGCCACGGCGACGGCGTCAAGGACATCGCCCTCGCCGTTCCCGACGCCACCGAGGCCTACCGGCAAGCGGTGCAGCGGGGCGCTCGAGCCGTGCGCGAGCCGACGAAGCTCGAGGACGAGCACGGCGTTGTCCTGCTAGCGGCGATCGCGACCTACGGCGACACGGTCCACACGTTCGTCGACCGCTCCGCCTACGAGGGGCCGTTTCTGCCGGGATTCGTCTCGGTTTCGTCCAACGGCCAGGCTCGCGGCGTCGGGCTCGCGAACATCGATCACATCGTCGGCAATGTCGAGCTCGGCCGCATGGACGAATGGGTCGAGTTCTACGAGCGGGTCTTCGGGATGACGAACATCCTCCACTTCGGGGACGACCAGATCCAGACGGAGTACTCGGCGCTCATGTCGAAGGTCATGTCGGACGGCGAGGGGAAGATCAAGTTCCCGATCAACGAGCCCGCCGAGGGCAAGCGCAAGAGCCAGATCGAGGAGTACATCGAGTTCTACAACGGTGCCGGCGCCCAGCACATCGCGCTCGCGTCGAACGACATCGTCGACACCGTCGAGCGGCTGAAGGAGCGCGGCCTTCTCTTCCTCGAGACGCCGGACACGTACTACGAGGAGGCGCCGGAGCGGGTGGGCGAGATCGAGGAGGACTTCGCCGTGCTGCGCGAGCACAAGATCCTCGTCGACGGCGACGAGGACGGGTATCTGCTCCAGATCTTCACGAAGACGGCACAGGACCGGCCGACGCTCTTCTTCGAGGTGATCGAGCGCCACGGCGCGCGCGGCTTCGGCGACGGAAACTTCAAGGCTCTCTTCGAGGCGATCGAGCGCGAGCAGGCGCTGCGCGGCAACCTTTAGAAGGGCTTGACGAGATACTCGGCTGTGCCGTCAGGCCGAGCGAGATTCCGCCAAACCCTCTTGCCGCTACACTGAAGCGCGAAAACCAGGGCGAGTACCGGAGGTCGACACCTTCCTACCCGTTCTTTCAGCACAGGGTGAGGAGGTGTTTTTCTATGGCAACCGGAACCGTCAAGTGGTTCAACGACTCGAAGGGCTACGGCTTCATCAGCCCGGACGAGGGAGACAAGGATCTCTTCGTCCACCACTCGAACATCGCCGGCGACGGCTACAAGTCTCTCGCCGAGGGCGCGAAGGTCGAGTACGAGGCTCGTGAGGGCCAAAAGGGCCCCGAAGCGACCAACGTCGCTCCCGTCCAGTAGCCGCGAGGAGGGCGTCATCGCACAGAAGGAAGAGAAGATCGAGATGGAGGGCGAGGTCGTCGAGGCGCTGCGGAACAGGATGTTTCGCATCCTGCTCGACAACGGCCACGAGACGCTCGGCTACACGGCGGGGAAGATGCGGCGCTATCGCATCCGGATCTTCCTCGGCGACCGTGTGAAGGTCGAGCTCTCGCCCTACGATCTCACCCGCGGGCGAATCGTCTACCGCTACAGGTAGGGGTTCGCCGGCGCGAGCGTTGCGGCCCGGGTGATACTCGGGCCGCATGCGTCTCTGCACGTTCGAGTCCGCCGGCCGGGCGGCGCCCGGCCGGATCGAGGGCGAGCGCGTCGTCGAGCTCGGCGCCCCGACGCTGGCCGACTGGCTGGCCACGGGTGGCGGAGACGTCGCCGAGCACGCGCTCGCAGATATCCGCCTGCGGGCGCCGATCCCGCAACCGCCGTCCGTCCGGGACTTCTATGCCTTCGAGCAGCACGTTCGCACTGCGCGGGCCTCGCGCGGGCTCGAGGTCCCGCCCGAGTGGTATGCCCGGCCGGTCTTCTACTTCTCGAACCCGGCCGCGATCTCGGGACCGGAGGACGAGGTCGGCTTCCCTGCGGCGAGCTCGGAGTGGGACTACGAGCTCGAGGTCGCGGCAGTGATCGGCTCGGACGGGCGGGTGGCCGGCCTGACGATCCTGAACGACTGGTCTGCGCGCGACCTCCAGCGTGCCGAGATGACCGTCGGCCTCGGGCCGGCGAAGGGGAAGGACTTCGCGACCTCCCTTGGGCCGGTGCTCGTCACCCTGGACGAGCTCGGCGACCTCCGGCTCGAGATGACCGCCCGCGTGAACGGCGAGGAGCGCTCCCGCGGGAACCTGGGCGACATGCACTGGTCCTGGGACGAGCTGGCCTCCTGCGCGGGTGCCGACACGCGGCTCCTCCCAGGGGACGTGCTCGGCTCGGGCACGGTCGGGAGCGGCTGCATCCTCGAGCACGGCGACGGGCGCTGGCTCCGCCCCGGCGACCTGGTCGAGCTCGAGGTCGAGGGGATCGGAGTGCTCGCGAACCGAGTCGCCTGAGCGATGTCCGCTAGCCGGGCAGCGCGAAGTTGAGGACGCCGCTGGCGAGGGCGATTCCGCCGTAGGCCACACCGAGCCACACCGGCCCCGCCGCGGCGACCCCGAGGGCCACGAGCCCGAGCAGCACGAGCTCCACGACGAGCGCCGCGATCGGCGGGAGAGCGACGCGGGCCCTCGGAGAGATGAACATCCCCCAGACCAGGATGACCGCGACGGGCGCCGCGACGGCGAGCCACAGCTGACCGGCGCCCGAGGTGGCCTGGAACCCCCAGGAGGCGGCACCGGCGAGCGCTCCGAGTTCGACGACGAAGAAGCGAACCGCGAGGTTCGCGGCGTTGACGGCCTTCAAGACGCGCCCTCCTGAGCGGGGACGTGGGGAGATCGGGCGCCGGTATTCTTGCTCCATGCCCACCTATCAGCGACTTGGCCGCGTGCCCCGCAAGCGCCACATCCAGTTCCGGGAGAACGGCACCCTTCTGACCGAGGAGGTCATGGGGCTCGAGGGCTTCTCGGGGAACGAGTCGATCCTCTACCACCTCCATTCGCCCTGCCGTGTGAAGGAGATCGGCGCCTTCGAGCCGATCGAGCGCCAGGAATGGGACCCCGGCGCCCACCAGCACCGCCACTTTCGGACGATGGGCGTCGAGCCCTCAGGCGACGCGGTCAGTGGCCGCAAGCTCCTCATGTGGAACGACGACGTCGAAATCGCGCTCTGCCGCCCGAGCGAGGCGATGGAGCACCACTACCGAAACGGCGAGGGCGACGAGGTCGTCTTCGTCCACGAGGGCAAGGGCACGCTCGAGACGATCTTCGGCGACCTTCCGTACCGCGAGGGCGACTACGTCGTCATCCCGCGCGGGACGACGTACCGCTTCGTCCCGGAGGGCGACCAGCGCTACCTCGTCTTCACGTCGCCGGGGCTCGTCGAGATCCCGCGCCGCTATCGCAACGAGTACGGCCAGCTGCTCGAGCACGCGCCCTACTACCATCGCGACATCCACCCGCCCGCCGAGCTCAAGACCCACTCCGACCGCGGCGAGCACGTGCTCAAGTTCCGGGTCAAGGACGGCTACCAGACCTACGTCGTCGACTACCACCCCTTCGACGTCGTCGGCTGGGACGGCTACGTCTACCCGTGGACGTTCAACATCAACGACTTCGAGCCGATCACCGGCCGCATCCACATGCCGCCGCCCGCGCACCAGACCTTCCAGGGCCGGAACTTCGTCATCTGCTCCTTCTGCCCGCGCAAGCTCGACTTCGACCCGCTCGCGATCCCGATTCCCTACCACCACTCGAACCTGAACTCGGAGGAGATGATCTATTACGTCTCCGGGAACTTCGGTTCGCGCAAGGGCATCGAGATCGGCTCGGTCACGCTGCATCCCTCGGCGATCCCGCACGGACCGCAGCCGGGCCTCGCGGAGAAGTCGATCGGCATGACCGAGACGCACGAGCTCGCCGTCATGTGCGACACCTTCCATCCGCTCAAGCTCTCCGCGCTCGCGCGCGAGACCGAGGATCCGGGCTATGCCTACTCCTGGTACGAGGAGCCCGAGGCGGCGAAGGAAGCGCGGAGCGCCGACGAGGATCCCGCGGGAGTCACGTCTCACTTTTGAGCGGACGCACGATCGCCGTCGACTTCGACGGCACAGTGACGGAAACCGATCTCCTCGACACGATCGCGAGCCGCTTCGGCGATCCGGTCATCTACCAGGAGGTGGAGGACGGCCTGCACGGCGGGACGATGACGCTCCGTGACGTCATCACGCGCGAGTTCGAGCCCGTGCGGAGGCCCCTCGAGGAGATCGTCGCCTGGGAGCTCGAGAACGTGCGCGTCAGGCCCGGCTTTCGCGACTTCGTCGAGCTCGCCCGTGAGCGCGGCTGGCGCGTCGTGATCGTCTCGAGCGGGTTCCACGAGCTGATCGAGCCGATTCTCGAACGCGAGGGCGTCGAGGTCGAGCTGATCGCGAACCGTGTCGATGCGAGCACGGACGGCTGGAAGGTGCGATGGCGCTACGACGAGACCTGCGACTCGTGTGGCGAGTCGTGCAAGCGCTCGATCGTGCAGGAGCTCGCCGGGGACGGCGAGCTCGTCTATGTCGGCGACGGCTTCTCCGACCGTTGCGCTGCGGAAGCCTCCGACCGTGTCTTCGCAACGCGTGGCCTGACCCGTTATCTCGACGAACGAGGGATTGCCTACGAGCGCTTCGACGACTTCCACGACGTCGCTCGCGGTCTCGCTTCCTGAGCCGTTCGACTTCGCGCTCTCGACGGAGCGCTTCCGTGCCTTCGGCGCGGACCTCGCCAACCTCTGGCACGAGGGCGGGGTGCACAGGGTCTTCGGTGGAACCGAGGTGCGGATCGAGGAGGCACCCGGCGGCGTTCGCATCGCGCCCGGCGATCCGGCGCTCGTCGGAGAGGTGCGCCACTACCTCGGCGGCCCGTTCGACCTCGATGCGTTCTACGCCTTCGCGGAGAGCGAGCCCGTTCTGGCGAGGATCGTTCGGGAGCTCCGCGGCTTCAGGCCGCCCCTCTCGCCGGACCCGTACGAGACCCTCGTCTCCGCAATAACCGCGCAACAGATCTCTCTGCGGGCCGCGTTCGCGGTCCGGAACCGGTTCGTGCAGGCCTACGGCGTTGCGACGGGAGTCGCGTATGCCTTCCCGACGAGGGCGCGGGTTGCGCTCGCCGAGCCCGAAGAGCTGGTCGCTCTCGGCTTCTCGCGGCGGAAGGCGGACTACGCGATCGGGATCGCTCGGAGCGACCTCGACCTCGAGGGCCTCACGGCGCTTCCGGACGACGAGGTGAAGGAGGCGCTGGTCGCCCTACCGGGGATCGGCGAGTGGACGGCGGACTGGTTCCTCGCCCGTCATCTGGCCCGTCCGGACGGATGGCCGGCCGGCGACCTCGGCCTGCGGAAGGCGGTGCTCCACTTCTACGGGGAGGAGGACACTCGCGCCGCAGGCGACCGCTTCCCGGGCCACCGAAACCTGGCGGCGCACTACCTGCTCACGGGCCATAGGGTTCTGGGCGGATGAGGTTCGAGGAGCACCCGACCGACGAGTTGCTCCGCCGGCTGGTCGCGGAGGCGCGCGAACGGGGCGAAGAGACGCTGACCGTCGAGACGACGCGCGAGGCGGGCGACTCGTGGGCCCGCGCCGGCTTCGACGAGCGCGCCCGCCTCTTCGAGGCCCCGGTCGCGGCGCTCGAGCAACGGCTCAACGCCGAGCAGGCGCCCTCGTTCGGCTCGGTGCACGTGCAGACGGACGACCTCGACGCCGTGGTCCGCGCCGTGCGCCAGTTCGTGCCGCGGCTCCCGGGCGGCTCGAAGGGAAGCGTCGTCGCGCCCCCCCGGAACGGCTGGACGACCGTCTACGACGAGCTGACCGACCGCGACCCCGAGATGCTGCGGCGGCTCGCGCGCGAGCTCTCCGACCGGATGGGAGCGGTCGTGCTCCTGCTCGGCGTCGAGGACGAGCAGGTCGTCCGCTTCGTCCTTTTCGAGCGCGGCCGCGTGATGGACGAGTACCTCTCCGTGCCGGAATACCACGGCGAGCTTCCGCCCGGCGACGTGATCGCGCTCTCGGCCAACCCCACGGTGGTCGCGAGGCTCACCGGGGCCGACCCGTCCGGGGTGCGCCGCGTGGCGCGCACGGCGAAGGCCCCGCGAGAGCTTCCGCCGGCCGGCGAGCTCGTCGCCGAGCTCGGCCGGCTCCTCGGAGTGGCGGGCGGCGAACATGGCTACGCGCAGGCGGGCGAGATCCCTGACGCGGTGGCCGTCCCGCGCGAGTGACCGTCCTGCTCCTCCTGCACGCCTTCCCGCTCGACGCGCGCATGTGGGACGGCCAGGTCGAGGTACTGGAGCAGGCCGGCTACGAGGTGATCGCTCCGAACCTCCCGGGACGGGAGCCGGAGCCCAGCCTCGCGCGCTGGGCGGCGCGGATCCTCGAGCTCCTCCCGGGCGACTTCGTGCCGGTCGGGATCTCGATGGGCGGCTATCTCGCCTTCGAGCTCTGGAGGCAGGCGCCGAAGCGGATTCCGGCGCTCGTCCTGGCTGACACGCGCGCGAACGCCGACGACGAGGCGGGCCGCGCCGCCCGCGAGGAGACGATCCGGCGGCTCCGCGACGACGGGTTCGACGCGTTCTGGGACGATCTCGAGCCGAAGCTCTTCTCGGCCGGCATTCCGGAGGACGTCGTCACGCAGGCGCGCTCGATCGCCGCCGGCCAGCCGCTCGAGAGCCTGATCGCGTCGGTCGAGGCGCTGCGGGATCGCCGTGACTCGACTGCGACTCTTGCCGACATCGACGCGCCTGTGCTCATGCTGGTCGGCGCTGAGGACGTGCTGACGCCGCCGGATGCGGCGAAGGAGATCGTCGCCGGCGTCCCGCTCGGCAGGCTGGTCGAGATCCAGGGCGCAGGCCACCTGACGCCGCTCGAGCGCCCGGAGGAGCTGAACGAGGAGCTCCTCCTCTTCCTCCACGAGGTGCTCTCGTGACCGGCGACGAGCTCGCGCGCCTCCTCGAGGAGGACGCGATCACGTTGCTCGACGTGCGCTCGCCGGCCGAGTTCACGGGCGAGGCCGGCTATCCGTGCGACCCGCGGCAGGGCCACATCGAGGGGGCGGTCAACCTGCCGCTCGACGAGCTCCAGTACGACGTGCCGGCCGCGCTCGAGGCCGTCGACACGTCGCGGCCGATCGTCGCCTACTGCCATTCGGGGCAGCGCTCCGAGCTCGCTGCCGCGCTCCTTCGGTCAGCCGGCTACGACGCGGTCAACTACGAAGGCTCCTGGCACGAGTGGTCGCGGCGCTAGCGTCGCCGCGCGTGGTCGAAGAACGCGTCCGCGAGGCGGCGGCCGAGCTCGTTCCAGCGCTCGATCGGATCGAGCGGGAAGGACGGGGCGGATCCCTCCGAGGACGCGCGCCAGGCCTCGAGGATCGCCCGGGTCGCCTCCGGATGGAACTGCACCCCCCAGGTGGACTCGCCGACCCGGAACCCCTGCGCGCACACCTCGTTTCGCGCGAGGAGCTCGCCCCCGGGAGGGACCTCGAAGGCGTAGCTGTGCCACTCGAGCGCGTCGAAGCGCGCCGGTAGCGAGCCGAGCACCGGGTCGTCGGCGCCCTCCGGAGTGAGCTCGACCTCGTACCAGCCGATCTCCGGCCGGGTCGCCGGCCCGACTCGGGCGCCGAGCGCCTGGGCGATCAGCTGGCTGCCGAGGCAGATGCCGAGGAGCGGTTGCCCGCGGTCGACCGCCGCGCGGATCAGCTCGCTCTGCGCGGCGAGCCAGGGATGCCGGTCCTCCTGGTCGACGTGCATCGACCCTCCGAGGATGACAAGGGCGTCGAAGTCCGCGGGCTCGGGCGGCGCGCCTCGCGTGGCGTTCCACTCGAGGATCTCGTCGCCGCGCTCGCGAAGGATCTCCCCGAAGAGCCCCGTCGCCGCGTCCTCTTCGTGGATCAGGGAGAGGACGCGCATGCGCGCAGCCTCCTCTGGAGCTCCGCGGCCGCGGGCCCCGGTCCGCCTGCTCCCACGGCCTGCCCGTCGAGCTCCACGACCGGCATCACCTCGCGGATCGAGGACGACGTGAACGCCTCTTCCGCCCCCGCCATGTGCTCGAGCGGGAAGACCCCCTCGCGGACCTCGTAGCCGGCCGCGGCAGCTTCCTCGACCAGCGTCGCCCGCGTCACGCCCGCGAGGATCCCGAGCTCGAGCGCCGGTGTGTAGAGGACGTTCTCGAGCCGCCACCAGACATTCGTGACCGGCCCCTCGAGGACGACGTCGCCCGCGCCGAGGAAGACCGCGTCGTCGGCGCCGCGCCGCTTCGCCTCGGCCTCCGCAGCCATGTTGACGGCATAGCTCGTCGACTTGACGCCGCCGAGCAGCCAGGGCGACGAGGCGCGCAGCCCGGGGTCGAGCCCGAGCTGGATGGAGACGAGCTTCGCGCCTCGGGCCCGTAGCTCCTCGAGGCCGAGGGGGAGGGTGCTCACCATGGCGACCTCCGTAGGTCGGCCGGAGCCGTCTCGGCCTGGCGTGACAAAGAGGCGAAGGACTGCGTCCGGCGCCGCCGCCGCCTCGAGCGCGAGCCCGGCGAGCCGCGCGAGCTCGCCCGTGTCGATCGGGCCGATCTCGACGCGGGCCGCCGAGCCCTCGAGCCGCGCGAGATGCTCGTCGAGCTTGAAGGGGGCGCCTCCGTAGACGCGGGTGGTCTCGAACGCGGCGCGGCTGCGGAGGAAGGCCTCGTCGTCCACGTGGAGGACGGGCTCCTCGGGATCGACGAGGCCGCGGCCGCCGACTGCGAGCGCGAGCAGGCTCACCTGGCGGCCCGTTCCTCCACCGGCGCGCCGATCGCCGCGAGGAGCGGGCGAGCCTTGACCCAGGACTCTTCGATCTCCTCCTCGGGGTCGGAGTCCCAGACGATGCCGCCACCCACCCAGAAGTGGATCCTGTCCTCGGCGACCGCGAACGTACGGATCGTGAGCGCGAGGTCGAGGTCACCGTTCGGCCACACGCGCCCGAGTGCCCCCATCGAGGCGCCGCGACCCACCGGCTCGAGGGCGGCGATGTGGTCGAGGGCGGCGATCTTCGGCGCTCCGGTCACGGATCCGCCCGGGAAGGTCGCCTCGAGGAGCTCCGCGAGGCCGACATCGAGGCGGAGCCGTCCCTCGACCGTCGTCACGAGGTGCGAGACACCGGCCAGCTCGCGCTCGGCCATCAGGTCGGGCCAGCGGAGCGAGCCCGGCAGGCACACGCGCGAGAGGTCGTTCCGCTCGAGGTCGACGATCATGACGTGCTCGGCGGCGTCCTTCTCCGACTCCTGCAGATCGTCGGCAGCGCCGAGCGGCCGTGTGCCCTTGATCGGCTTCGTCCAGATCCGGTCGCCACGGCGCGCCAGGAACAGCTCCGGCGACGCGGAGACGATCGTCCAGCCGTCGCCGGCGAGCGGCCCAGGGTGGAGCGGTCGCAACGGAGCCAGCGCCGCGGCGAGGCCGCCGGGATCTCCGGCGAAAGGCGCCGACAGGTGCTGGACGAGGTTGACCTGGTAGACGTCGCCACGCTCGATCGCTTGCCTGACGGCCTCGACCGCCTCCGCGTAGTCGTCCTCGTCCCAGGTGCGGCTCCACTCGCCGACCCGGTAGGACGTCGCCGGCTCGAGTGTCGACTCGGGTCGGATCCGGCAGGCGGCGAGAGGCAGCGGGCAGGGCTCCGGTGGATCGGGCCACGGCTCGCGCCGCAAGGCTGACGAGAGCCCGTAGCCGAGATAGAGGTCGGCGACGACGTCGCCGGCCCTCCCGCCGAAGAACCCCGCGTCGTGCAGGTAGTCCTCAATCGCGGCGAACGCGCCATCAGGCGAATGCAGTTCGAGCATGGGCGTAACGCTAACGCGGCGCGTTCGTGGGGACGAGGCCCCATGGCGCGGCGCCCGCCGGGCAGACGAAGACGCGCCCGGCGATCGCCTCGTCGCAGGCGAGTCTGAGCACGGCCTCGGCGACGGCCTCGACGGGCACGAGCTCCGGCGGTCCTTCCCAGCGGTCGTCCGGCGTTCGGGCGCGCTCGGCGACGAGCGCCTCGGTCGCGACCCAGTCCGGGCAGATCGCGTTTACGCGGATCCCTTCGGCGCCGAGTCCGCCGAGCGAGCCCGTGAGCCGGTTGACGGCGGCCTTCGCGGCTGCGTACTCGGGACTCGCGTACGGCTCCCAGCCGAGACCGGCCACGGACGACACGTTGACCACGGCGCCGCCGCGTTCGCGCATCGTCCCAATCGCGAGCTGCGTCCCAAGCGCCACGCCGCCGAGGTTGACCGCGAGCGTCCGCTGCCAGTGGGCCGGCTCGGCGTCCGGGAAGTGTGGCGCAAGCGTTCCGCCGGCGTTGTTGACCAGGATGTCGAGGGGCCCGAGCGCCGCGGCGCGTTCGACGACGGCGCGGAGCTCCCGTTCCTGCGCCACATCCGCGGGGAGAAAGGCAGCCGCGGAAAGCTCGGCGGCGGTCTCGGCCCCTCGTGCTTCGTCCGTGTCGCAGAGGACGAGAGTCGCGCCGCCCGTCCCCAGCCTCGAGGCGGCCGCCTTGCCGATTCCGGTTGCGGCTCCGGTGACGATCGCCACCGTCCCGGCCAGATCGGGTGCTCGCCAGTCCGGGTCGAGCGGCTCGAGGTCGCCGTAGTCGGACGGAGCCCACATCGGGGCCATCCTTCCGGACCGAGCCGACCCCCGTCCTAGAATCCTGCCGTGGACACGCGGCCTATCGGCATCTTCGACTCCGGCGCCGGCGGGCTGACCGTCCTCCACGAGTGCCTCGTCACGCTCCCGCACGAGGACTTCGTCTACCTCGGCGACGGGGCGCGCTGTCCCTACGGCCCGCGTCCGCGCGACGAGATCCGGCGGTTCGCGCGCGAGATCGCCTCGTATCTGGAGGACTCGGGAGTGAAGTTGATCGTGGCGGCGTGCAACTCGGCGACCGCGGCCGCGCTGCCAGGCCTCCAGGAGCGCCTCGCCGTCCCGGTCATCGGCGTGCTCGCGCCCGAGGCCCACGCGGCGGTGCAGGCGACGCGCAACCGCCGTATCGGCGTCCTCGCCACCGAGGCGACGGTTGCGAGCGGCCGCTACGCCGAGGCCGTGCACGCGCTCGACGCAGGAGCGCAGGTGTTCTCGGTTCCGTGCCCGCGGCTCGTGCCGCTGATCGAGTCGGCCGCGCCGAACGACGAGATCGACCGCGCCGTCCGCGGGTACGCCCAGCGGCTGAAGGAGGAGCAGGTCGACACGGTCATCCTCGGCTGCACGCACTACCCGCTGATCAAGCCGGTGTTCGAGCGGGTGCTCGGCAGGAAGACGACGCTCATCTTCTCCGCCGTCGAGACCGCGCGCGAGGTCGCCGAGACCCTCGAGCGCAAGGGGATCGAGAACGACCCGGCACGCGAGGGCAGCTGTCGCTTCCTCACCACCGGCGACGTCGGCGAGTTCAGGGCGCTCGGCGAGCGGTTCCTCCAGCTGCCGCTCGTCGACGTCGAGCGGGTCGCGATCCGGGACCTCGAGCTGGCGGCCGCGTGATGCGGGAAGGGAGGCGCCCGGACGAGCTCCGGCCGATCGACGTCCTCCCGGACTTCGTCGAGCAGGCGGACGGCTCCGCGCTGATCTCCTTCGGGAAGACCCGCGTCCTCTGCACTGCGACGATCGAGGACGGAGTGCCGCGCTGGCTCGTCGGGAAGGGGCGCGGCTGGATGACCGCCGAGTACGGGATGCTGCCGGCTTCGACGGGTGAGCGGACGGCGCGCGAGGCGCGGACCGGCAGGCAGGGAGGGCGGACGGTCGAGATCCAGCGGCTCGTCGGGCGCTCGCTCCGGGCCGCATATGACCTGGAGCAGCTCGGCGAGCGGACTGTCTGGCTCGACTGCGACGTCATCCAGGCGGACGGCGGCACGCGCACCGCGGCGATCAGCGGCGCCTGGATCGCGCTCGCGCTCGCGGCCAGGCGGAAGAGGCTGCCGCCGCCGTCCGAGCGCGTCGGGGCGATCTCCGTCGGCATCGTCGCGGGCGAGCCGCTCCTCGACCTCGACTACGGCGAGGATTCCTCCGCCGACGTCGACATGAACGTCGTCATGCAGGGTGACGGCCGCCTGATCGAGGTGCAGGCGACCGCGGAGCGGAACGCCTTCACGCGCGAGGAGCTCGAGGGCCTCATCGACCTGGCCGCCTCGGGGATCGAGCGGATCTTCGAGGTGCAGGAGAGGGCGGCGACGTGATCCCAGACATCACCATCGGCGAGATTGCGATCCGCCTCGTGATCGCGGCTGCTCTCACGGGAGCGGTCGGGCTCGAGCGCGAATGGCGCGAGCGGGCCGCCGGCCTGCGGACGCACATGCTCGT
>DASUJY010000013.1:0-15816 GCA_036279015.1 Gaiellaceae bacterium
AGCGGCTCCAGATGAGCCTCCTCTGCGGTCTCCGCTACGAGCTCGAGGCTCGCCGAGCCGCGTAGGCTGCAATGCGGCGCCGTTGGCTTGCGTTGAGGCCGAGCTCGAGCGCGAGCGCGTCGAGCAGGAGCGCGAGCATCCGGTCGCGCTCGATTTCGCCGAGCAGGGTGCGAACCGCGAGCCCGTCGATGAGGGACACGAGGCGGTCGGCGCTGTCCTCCGTCGAGCCCGACAAGCGGAACTCCTTGCGCTCGATACCTTCGTGAACCGCTGCGCGGAAGAGCTCGGCGAAGTCGTTGTAGATGTCCTTGAACTCGGACTTGATGTCATCGCTTCGATTCGCCTTCGACCAGAACTCGAGCCAGAACGACCAGCCCGAGTCGAACGGCGCCACGGCGGCTTCGCTGCCTTGGGGAGAGGCGAGCCAGAGATACTCGACGAGGCGAAACAAGGGATCGGTGTCAGCCGGGACGGCAGCCGTCCAGACGCTCGAGATGCGCTCCTGCTCGCGGCGAAACGTCTCGAAGAGGAGGCGCTCCCGCGTGCGGAAGTAGTGCTGCACGAGTCCGAGGCTCACGCCCGCTTCCTCGGCGACGTCGGCGAGCCGCGCTCGGTCTACCCCGCGGCGGCTGATCACGGCAACCGCCGCGTCGAGGATTTGGGCGCGCCGGTCCGTGCTCTGCTTGTCAGCTACCGCCATGGTGTCGCCAGGCTACTGCAGCCTCTGCTGCGCTTCGAGCAGCCGCTCGGCCAGGCGGAGGTCGACGGCGTCGACCATCACGCCGTCGAGCCGGATCGCTCCCTGCCCTCGGGCCGCCGCGTCGCCGTAGGCACCGACGATACGACGCGCGTGCTCGAGCTCGTCTCGGGTCGGGGAGAACGTCTCGTTCGCCACGTCGATCTGGGCTGGATGGATCGCCCACTTGCCCGCGTAGCCGAGGGTGCTGACCTGGCGGCACTCTTCGCCGTAGCCGGCGAGATCCTCGATCGGGCCCCAGTAGGGACCGTCGATCGCCGAGAGTCCGGCCGCTCGGGCCGCGACGACGATCCGGCTCCGGTGGTAGATCCACGGGTCGCCCGGATACTCCCGCAGCCAGTGCGTGCGGACACCCTGGGACGCCGCCATGTCCCCCGAGCCGAAGATCAACGCCTCGAGGCGCGGCGAGCTCGTCGCGATCTCCTCAACGGCCGCGAGCGACTCGACCTCTTCGACCAGGACCTCGAGCCCGATGGGAACGGTGCGGCCGAGCCCTCGCTCGAGCGCCTCCAACCGGCGGTCGACTGCGCGCACGTCCGCGCCGCTCCGCACCTTCGGAACGATGACGACGTCCAGGGCGGCGGCGCCGCGCACGACCGTCTCGAGGTCAGCT
Source organism: Gaiellaceae bacterium (assembly GCA_036279015.1). GTDB lineage: Bacteria > Actinomycetota > Thermoleophilia > Gaiellales > Gaiellaceae > DATEOR01. The sequence continues at coordinate 1,371 of DASUJY010000013.1, forward strand.
TCGATCCAATCCGATCCGGGCGCGTTGACGCGAACGGCGCGCGTCTTCCTGCCCCAGTCGAGGTCGCGCAGCGCCGCGACGCTCTTCTCTCGAGCAGCCGGCTTCTCCGGAGCTGCAACCGAGTCCTCAAGGTCGAGGAACACGAGGTCTGCGGCCGAGGCAGCCGCCTTCTCGATCATTCGCTCGTTCGAGCCAGGTGTCGAGAGCTCGGATCTACGCAAGCGCGTCATCACGGGTCCCCCTTTATGACCTCGGCCGTATGCTCGCCCAGCAGCGGAGCCCGTCGCCGGATGCTGCCGGGGGTCCGGCTGAGCTTGATCGGGATGCCCGCGATAGTCACGGGTCGGGCGCTGCCCGGCTGGTCGACGTCCACGAGCATCTCTCGTGCGCGCATGTGCGGATCCGCAAAGATCTCCTCGATCGACTGCACGCGCCCCACCGGCAGGTGCCCTCCGAGGAGCTCGGTGATCTCTGCACCGGAGCGACGGCGTGTCCAGCTTTCGATAATCGCCCGCACCCCGGCCGTATTCGCGCGACGCGCCTCGGCGCTCTTGTAGCGCTCGTCGTCGGCGAGGCTTGTGAGGCCCAAGACGTCGCAGAGCGCCTTCCACTGGACGTCATCCGAGGCGCAAATCGCGATATGGCCGTCGGCGCACGCGTAGATGTCGAACGGGCAGAAGATCGGATGCGAGTTGCCCTGTGGTCCCGGAACTTCGCCCGTGTAGGAATGCTGGTAGACGATCCGCTCGCAAAGCGAGAGCACAGCGTCGTACATCGCGACGTCGACGAACTGACCTCGCCCGGAACGAGTTGCCTCGTGGCAGGCGGCGAGCACGCCCACGGCACAGAGCGCCGCGGGAAAGAGGTCCGCCACGCCTGGGCCCGTTTTCAGCGGAAAGCCGGGGCCGGGGCCGGTGATGCCGGCGAGACCTGCAAGCGCCTGGATGCTGATGTCGACTGCAGGACGATCGGACCAGGGGCTTGCTCCCGTGCGTGGATCCCCGAAGCCACGGACCGCCGCGTACACGAGGCGCGGGTTCCGCTTGCTGAGGAGCTCGTAGCCGACCCCCAGTCGTTCCATCACACCGGGTCGGAAGTTTTCGACGAGGACGTCGGCCTCGGCGGCGAGCTCCCGAAGCTGCGCTCGGCCACGCGGCTGCTTGAGGTCGATCACAACGCTGCGCTTGTTCCGGTTGATGCTCTGGAAGTAGCCACCGAAGGCGCGGGTCGTATCGTCGGCGCGGAAGGGGCCCACCGCGCGCATCGGGTCTCCCGTCGGCGGCTCCACCTTGACGACGTCCGCGCCGAGGTCGGCGAGGAGCATCGTCACGTAGGGCCCGGCGAGCATCCGGGTGAGGTCGATCACGTGCAGGTCGGCGAGCGGCCCGTCACCCATTCCGCTCACCCGCGCTCGCAATTCGCACATGGCGTCGAAGCTCGACGACGACCTCGTCCCGTTGATTCACGCCCCAGTGGTCGAAGACGACGAGCCCGTCCCGCTTCTCGACGACGCGGGAGTAGGCATAGAGCGTGTCCCCGTGCACGACCGGCGCGCGGAAGCGGACGCTCTCGAGCTTGAGCTCGGCGACCGCGTTCTCGCCGGTGTCCTGCATGGCAAGCCCGACCACGAGCGCGAGCGTGATTCCGCCGAAGACGACCGACCTTCCGACCTCCGTGTTGCGCATGACGTGATCGTTGAAGTGACCGTCAGCGGTGTTGAGCACGAGTTGGGCGAGAAACGCACCGTCGAAGGAGGTGACGGTCTTCCCGCGGCTGTGCCGGATGAAGTCGCCGACCGCGTAATCCTCGAAGAACGTCCCGGGCGCCGCAGAAGTCATGTCTCGGCTCCGTTGATGATGCGCCTCGCGATGATGTGCTTCTGCATCTCCGAGGTCCCCTCGATGATCCGCGTGAGACGGGCATCGCGCCAGTGGCGCTCGACCGCGTGCTCGGTCGTGTAGCCGTTTCCACCGAGGATCTGGAGTGCCTCGCTTGTCACCCACTCCGCCATCTCGCTCGCGTGGAGCTTCGCCATCGAGGCCTCGACGACCGCCGGCTCGCCGCTGTCGAGCGCAGCAGCCGCGGCGTGCATGAGGCTGCGGGCGGCAGCTACCTCGGTCGCCATCTCGGCGAGCCGGAAGCGAATCGCCTGAAACGACGCCAACGGTCGTCCGAACTGCCTTCGCGACTGCGCGTACGCCGTGGCGTCCTCGAGCGCTCCCCGTGCGCAGCCGATCGCACGTGCCGCGGTCTGCACGCGCGCCTTGGTCAGCTCGTCCATGCCGACCCTGAGTGCTTCGCCCTCCTCGCCGAGGAGCGACTCGGGCGGAACTCGAAGCTCCTCGAAGTCGAGCTCCCAGCTCGTGATTCCGAAGTAGCCGATCTTGGGAATCGGGCGGCCGACGATCCCCTCCGGAAACGATCCCCGTCCCTTTTCGACGAGGAATGCCGAGATGCCGAGGTGGCGCCGGTCGTCGGAGCGCGGCCGCGTCCGCGCGTAGACGACGATCGCGTCCGCGTTCCGAGCGAAGCCGCACCAGCGCTTCCGTCCGGTGAGGGCCCAGGCGTCGCCCTCTCGGTGAGCCTCGCAGCTGAGATTCGCGGCGTCGCTCCCCGCCTCCGGCTCGGTCAATGCGAAGGCTGCGAGGAAGTCGCCGCGGGCCATGCGGCGCAGGTACTCGTCTTTGCCCGGGCAAGCGAGGACGGTCGTCACCCCGTTCGTGTACGTGATCACGCTGGCCACGCTCATCCAGGCGCGTGCGAGCTCCTCCGAGACGAGGCAGTACTCGACGAGGCCGAGCCCCTGCCCTCCGAGCGAGCGTGGAATCGTGAGCCCGAAGTAGCCGAGCTCGGCCAGCCGGGCGAGAAGCTCTTCCGGAATCTCGCCTTGCTCAGGATCGAGCCGGTTGGCGACTGGGAGGACCTCGTCGTGCGCGAACGTCCGTGTACGGTCACGGAGCCGGCATTGACGTTCATTCAGCCGCATCGCAGCTCACGACGGAGAAGAGGTTCGAGCGGGTGAGGCGGACGACCGGTCGCCCGCGCTGGTTCCGGCCCTCGGTCGACCAAGTCACGACCCCCGTCGCCGGCCTCGAACGAGACGGCCGCTTGCCCGCGACGACACTCTCGGCGGTGACGGTGTCGCCGGGATAGACGGGCTCGAGGAACTCGACCTCCTCGAGTCCGAGGAGCGCCTCGCTCCGCTCGCTGAGGTCCTCGACGCTGAGGCCGACCACGATCGCGAGCACGAGGTACGGATCGACGACGAGTGCGGGATGCCCCTCCTCCTTCGCAAGCTCGACGTTCAGGTAGAGCGGGTTGTACGCAAGCGTCGCCGTCGCGAACAGGAGCGTGTCCGCCTCCGTCACCGTGCGACCCCAATGGTGTCTATAGGCGTGGCCGACTTCGAAGTCGTCGTAGCGGCGGCCGCGCTCCCTGAGACGGGCCGAGGCGAACGTGGGATCGCTTGACTCTGGCGTCATGACGGTCAACAATATCGCATTATTCTCATGGAGGGGTGGATGGAAAACGAGCTCATCTGCGTCGTGACGGTCGACATCGACAAGGAGGTCGAATCGGGATTCAACGACTGGTACGAGAGGCATATCCGCGACGTCGTCGGGACGCCCGGCTGGATCCGCGCGACGCGCTATCGCTGCCTGGACGGCGAGCCGCGCTACCTCGCCATCTACGACGTCGAGAGCCATGAGCGCGGGGCAATCGGCTCCGTCTCACGCTGGATCCCAGAGATGCAGCAGTTGCAACAGGCCGGCTACGAGGAGTACTGGCCGCACATCGAGAGCTACCGGGCGCGGAACTACGAGCTCATCTCCCAGGTGTCCGCGCGCTCGTAACTGAACAGGAGACACGATGAAGCGATTCGATCGCCGTGAGTTCCTCCTCTCATCGGCCGCGCTCGGGGGCGCGATCTTCCTCGGCGGCTGCGGCTCGTCGTCTAGCCAAGGGGGCTCGAGCAGTGCGTCCACGACGACGGCCGTCTCGTATCCGGGCAGCGTCGAGTCCGAGCCGAATCGCCTCCTTGTCTCGGAGTGGCAGGGCTACGAGGCGGGCGGCACGAAGGCGCAGACGTATGGGCTTGAGGCCGGCAGCGTGTACACCAAGCGGTTCGGAGCGTCCGGTCTCACCTACGCGAACTACGGAAACGACGACAAGAACCTGAACAAGATGCGGGCGGGCCAGCAGTTCGACCTGCTCCACCCGTGTGTCGACTATGCGCAGGACTACGTCGACTCCGGCCTCGTTCAGCCTTTCGACACCGCGCTTCTTCCGAGCTTCGACGAGCTCGCGTCCGCATTCACCGAGCGCGGGAAGATCGACGGGCAGCAGTACTGGATCCCATGGGATTGGGGCTTCGGCTCCGTGCTCTACCGGTCGGACAAGGTCGATCCCGCCGATGCGACCGGTTGGGAGCTCATGTGGAACGAGAGGTACTCGGGGAAGATCTCGATGTGGGACGGCGGCTCGACGCCGGTGATGCTCGCCGGCCTTCTCACCGACCCGCCGGCGAAGGACATCTTCAACCAGACCGCCGACGAGCTCGAGCGCTCGAAAGCGAAACTCATTGAGCAGAAGCCCTTGAACAAGTTCTACTGGGAGAGTGAGTACGGGGACATGCAGCCGGCCTTCCAGGCGGGCGACATCTGGATCACGTACGCCTGGCCCGCGGATTACAAGGCCATGGGAGAGGCGCTCGGCTACGACAAGGTCGAGTACATGAACCCGAGCCAGGGCAAGCTGGCCTGGGTCTGCGGTTTCATGATGGGGAAGGAGACGAAGAGCCCGTTGCACGCCCATGCGTACGTGGAGTCGTTCATCAACCACGCCGCCTCCGTCGACCTCGTCAACCTCTTCGCCTACGGCGCCAGCAACAAGACGGTCACGCGGAACGAGGTCAAGGACACCCGGCTCGCCGACCAGCTGGGTATCTCGGACCCCAATGCCTTCACGCCGCCGGTGCACGTCGAGCGCCACATCCCGAACCGCCCTCAGTATCAGCTCGCGTGGGCGGAGGTGAAGGCGACATGACCGCAGACCAGCCGGCGAGTCATGGGGCGAAGCGTAGGAGCTCGAGGACCGCGCTTCGCGAGGTCCGCCGACCCGTGGCCTCGAGCCACGTCGCGGTGCGCCCGGCGGAGACGACCGCAAGCAGCTGCGGAACCTCCGTCGCACACCCGCACGAGCCGGCCGTCAGCAGGTAGCCGGAACGGCCGTTCGAGCGGACAGGAGCCACGGTCGTCCCCAAGCCCATGAATGCGGCGGGGTTGGCTCCGACCATGGTCACGTACGAGCGTGCCCCCGCCGGCGTCGCGAAGAGCAGCGTGCGCGACACGACGCTCGAGAAGCGGGACGAGTCGCCCCGGTACTCGACCTCGGCGCCCCGCACGTATTTCCACGTATGGAGGTCGGACGCGAGTGTCGCGACGGGCGCGTCGCGGGCGAGGTCCTCGGCCGAGAGCGCATGAGGCGTACCGGTCAAGCCGTCGGCCGCGCTCGCCGGGAGGAGGCCAAGCGGTGCGGGCCCGTTCCCGGCCGATGGGCCGCAGGCCGCGAGCGCCCCGACGAAAAAGGCGCCTATGACTCCAATAACGAATCCGATAAGGCGATATTGTGCACGCTGCAGGCGCCCGATGGATGATCTCGTCGACCACTGGATTGGCGGGCGCTCTCTTCCCCCCGGGCGCTCTCGCTATCTCCAGGTGCGCCGACCCGGAGAGACCCCTGCGCGCTCGGTCGCCCGCGGTGATGCGGCGGACGTCGACGCCGCCGTGCGCTCCGCGTCCCGTGCCCAACGCGCCTGGGGTGCAGCCGGGCAGGACGCGCGGGGCCGCACGCTCGCCGCGATAGCCCGAGCGCTGCGGGAGCAAGCCGACGACCTCGCAGCGGTCGAGCGCGTCGAAACAGGCAAACCGTTCGTCCAGGCGGCCGCCGAGACCGCTGCGAGCGCCGAGTACTTCGACTTCTACGCGGGCGCCGTCCGCTTCCTGCACGGAGAGACGATGAGCCTTCACCAGGGGCAGCACGTCTACACGCGGCGGGAGCCCTACGGCGTCGTCGGCGTGATCACTCCGTGGAACTATCCGCTGAACCAGGCAGCTCGCGCCGTCGCACCGGCAATCGCGGCCGGTAACAGCGTCGTCCTAAAGCCCTCCGAGCTCACGCCGGGATCCTCCGTCCAGCTCGCCACGCTCGCGTGCGCAGCCGGGCTTGCCCCGGGTGTCTTCAACGTCGTCGCCGGAACGGGTGAGGAGGCAGGCGAGGCACTTGTCTGCCACCCGCTCGTCAGCCGCCTCACGTTCACGGGCTCCACCCGCGCCGGACGTAGAGTGGCCGAGCTGGCGGCCGAGCGATTCCTGCCGCTTACCCTGGAGCTCGGCGGCAAGTCGCCCTGCATCGTCTTCGCCGACGCCGAGCTCGAATCGGCCGCCCGCGCGATCACAGGCGCCTTCGTCGAGAACGCCGGTCAGACCTGCTCGGCGCCAACGCGGCTCCTGGTCGAGCGAACGGTCGAAGAGCGGCTCCTCGTCCTCGTCGGGGAAGCGCTCGAGCGTCTTGTCGAGGGCGAGGACTACGGCCCCATCATCACGGAGGAGCAGAAGCGCCGGATCGAGGGAGCAGTCGCAGAGGCCCGTGCGGCGGGCGCGCGCGTGGTATACGCCGGTCAGACGTCCGCGCCAGACGCGTTCATCGCGCCCGTCGTCCTCGTCGACGTCGACGCGGCGAGCAGAATTGCGCAGGAGGAGATCTTCGGGCCCGTCCTCGTCGTCTTGCCGTTCGACTCCGAGGACGAAGCCGTCGCGATCGCGAACGGAACCCGGTATGGGCTGGTTGCGGGCTTGTGGACCGGCGGCCTCGCTCGCGCACATCGCGTCGCGGCCCGGCTCGAGGCGGGCCAGGTCTACGTGAACGCATGGTCGGCGCCAATTGACGCGCCGTTCGGCGGCTACAAAGCGAGCGGCTACGGCCGAGAAAAGGGCCGCACCGCTCTCGAGGAATACACACGGTTGAAGAGCGTCTCGATCGACCTGATCAGCGCGACCCCAGCCGGCAGTCCAGAAGGATGACGCTCCGGGCGGAGACAACCGCCGTCGAGAGCAGCCCACGGGCTCTGCTCGACCGGCTGCCTTCACCCGGCCGCGGTTGGCTGACGTTGCCGGCGATCTGCTTCCTGCTCTCCGTCCTCGTCGTTCCTCTCGTCCTCGTCGGGCTCTACAGCGTCAATCTGCTGACGAATCTCGTCGGCGTCCCGACGGGCTTCTCGTTGGTCAACTGGGACGACTTCCTGCCGCCCGGGGAGAACGTGTTCTGGGACCGGTTCAGGACGTCCATGCTCATCACGCTGCTCGTCTCCGTCCTGGCCGTCGCTGCGGCGTACCCACTCGCCTACTTCCTCTCCTTCGTCGCCCGGCGGAGGCGCTACACGCTCCTCCTCCTCATCCTGGCGCCCTTCTTTACGAGCTACTTGCTGCGAGTGATCGCGTGGAAGGTCATGCTCGCCAACAACGGCGTCATCAACTCCGCTCTCTGGGAGCTCGGCCTACGCGATCACGGCGACGGTTTGTCGTGGCTCATCTACTCCTGGTTCTCCGTCTCCCTCGTCCTCCTCTACTCATGGGTTCCTTTCGTCGCCCTCCCGATCTACGTCGTGCTCGAGAACGTGGACACGCGGCTGCTCGAGGCCGCTCAGGATCTCGGCGCGGGCCGCCTGGCGACTTTCTGGCGGGTAACGCTCCCCCTCAGTCTCCCGGGCGTGATCGCGGCGTTCGTGTTCGTCCTCATCCCGACGACCGGCGAGTTCATCGCCCCCCTCCTCGTCGGGGGCCCCGAGAGCTACATGTTCGGCAACGCCATCCAGTCGTTCTTTTCGGAGACGCCGAACTGGAACTACGGGGCCGTCCTCGCCGTCTGGCTCATCGCCGTCGTGCTCGTCCTGCTCCTCCTCTTCGGCCGCTTCCTCGGCAGGGATCTGCGCCAAGGACGTGCAACCGCGTGAACGCCGCCGCGAGCAAGGCGGGAAGACTCGCCCTCGGCGGCTACTTCGCCCTTATGGCGATCTTCCTCTACGTCCCGCTCGCAGTGATGACGGTCTTCGCTTTCGACGACAGCCACATCCAGACGCTTCCGTGGTCCGGGTTTACGACTCGTTGGTTCCACGCGGCGTTCTCCAACGGCGACCTCATCGCCGCGCTCCAGCGGAGCGCTTCGATCGGCCTCGCCACGGCTGCGGGGTCGACGCTTCTCGCCATCATCACGGCGCTCGGGATGACCTCCCGCCGCCTTGCGTTCCGCGGGCTGATCACTGCGCTCGTGCTCCTTCCACTCGTCATCCCGTACATCGTCCTCGCCGTCGGTCTACTCATCCTGCTCAACTGGCTCGGCCTCCACCAGGCGCTCTGGGCGGTGCTGCTCGGCCACGTCGGCGTCTCCATGCCGTACTGCGTGCTCATCATCCTTCCGCGCCTGCGGACGCTCGACGAGGCGATTTTCGACGCCGCGCGGGACCTTGGCGCAGGGCCATGGTCTGCGTTTAGGCGGGTGACGCTGCCGCTCACCGTCCCCGCGATCGTGTCCTCCGCCATCATCGCCTTCACGATCTCGTTCGACGAGTACGCCATCGCCTCGTTCCTCGTCCCGGCCGGTCAGGAGACCTTTCCGGTGTACGTGTACTCGGGCTCGCGGACGCCGGCACTCGAGCCGCAGATACTCGCGCTGGGCTCCGTCGTCGTCGCCGTCTCGCTCGTCCTCGTGACGCTCGCGGAGGTTGTACGGAAGCGTGCCGAGCGGCGTCTCGCGACCGCGTAGAGGCAGGCTGCGCGGACGCCGTAGCGCAGGGACGGGCACAGCTGTCTGGCGATTCCGGTGCGGGGTCTCCGCGGACGAGACGACGGGTCTTCGCGCGCCCGTCACGGCAAGAAAGACCGGATTCGGCAGAACGTTTACGGGAGCGACTCGAACCCCCGACCTCCGGCGTGACAGTCCGGTCATGGCGGTTCCCGACTGAGCGGGTCAGGCGGGGATTCCCGCCAGCTTTCGCTCCTGACGTTTGCCGAATCAGCCGGTGTCGGCGGGAGCTTCTGGCGACCTCCGGCGGGACCTATGCGGAATGTGACGTTGGCTATAGTGGCAACGAGCTGGATACCTTATCCGAGGATGATCACTGAGCGAGAGCCGTAGGGGGCTCGGCTTCACTCCTCTCCGCGAGGTGGGTCGAATTGGGTTTGCGGAAGGGCGGCGGGGAGTACGGTGAGGGAGTGGTGAGTTCTTGGCGTTTAGCCGCTCTCTGTCTCCCCGGCGTGCCCTAACGTTGGGGACAGTGTTTCTCGAAGTCACGTTGACGAACGGCCAGAACTACTCGGTCCCGATCGAAGAAGGCCACTCCCTGGAGGAGGAGCTCGATCTCTTCTTGAAGCGTGAGGGTCGCTACGCGGGCGGCTGGGTTCCCCTTCAGAAGGCCGGCAGAGAGCTCTTTGTGCGCTATGAGAACATCATTCTCGTCAGCCCGAAGACCGATTGAGACCAGGAGGCCGCCGAGCCGGACTCGTCGGCGCCGCGGGCAGGCTAGAGGCCGCGCACGCAAATTCCGGCTAGACTGAAAATCAGCAATTCGCCTGCCGACCTCTCTGCCCTAACTGGCCAGTCTGGCCCGCGGGGCTCAAAGGAGAGTGAATGGAGGGCAAAGACCTCACAGAGCTTCTTCGCCTCGTCAACGACCGCATCTGCGTGCTAGAACAGGAGCGTGGAGGTGCCACGGCCGCGTTCTGGTGCGAGTGTGGCTGGCCGGGGTGCAAGGACCAGGTTCACTTGAAGCAGGGGCAATATGAATTGACGGGAGCTCCGCTTCTCGTTTTGGGCCATACGGTCAGGCATAGGAAACCTTTGCCGCTAACCACGATGAGCGGCGACGTGGCACTCGGCAGTTCAAGGCGGTCATAGCGGTGGCTCTCACTCATGGTCCTCCCTGGCAGAACTACCAGGTTACGAGTCGTGGCGACGGTTCGACGACCGTCCGCATTCAGACCGGGGACGGGTTTGCATCGAGCGCGGCGATTCAGCGCAAGGAGCTCAATCTAGAGTTCGCCACCCTCGAGCAGGCCATTGAGTGCGCTGGAACATCAAGAATCAGCGCGGGTGGCGTTGTCGTCACCGTCATGGTCGACGGAGAAGAACGCATCGGGTGAGCCCCAGGCGCCCAAAGAAACGGGTAGAGTGATTTCACTGGCTCTGCATTCGGAACCCGGCTCAAAGTCCGCATAAGACACCGACGCGCTCTGGCGCTCGAGGCGACGAACTTTAGGCGAACGGATTCGCTTGCGGGGCCAGCCTTCTCCTGGAGCCCCGCTGCAACGAGCCGAGCGCATCCGCGATCCGCGTGCGGGATGAGCGCGTGATCGGTTGGAAAGGCGGCGATCGACTGCGCCCGACCAGGCAACACAAAGCGGTGATTTACAGGTACTTTAGCGGGAGCGACGGGACTCGAACCCGCGACCTCCGGCGCGACAGGCCGGTCTCTGCGCTTGCGGGCTGAGCGGGGGATGGGCGGGAATTATCGCGCAAGCAGGACTTTCTGATCTGAGCGCTGCGGAGATTGCCGGGACTGGGCGGGAGCTTCCGACGACCTCGTTCGGGATTGCGCGGGATGGCTTGTTGCCTGATGCGGAAACCGCGCGGGATGCCTGCGGGATGCAGGCGAGCTGTTCGCGCCTGTCCATGTCAGGGCGGACCCGTGAGGCGACGGCCTCAGTCCTCAGAGCAAACCGAAACCCGCAACTTCGCACCGGACCAGGGGTGCACCTAATGGCAGCGGATTGAGCAGCTTGGCGCGGGCAAGGCCGAGCGTTAGCGTAAGGGCGTGCGTGTCACGCTCTTCGTCCCGTGCTACGCGGACACGCTGGCGCCGAGCGCGGCGATCGCGACGGTCACGATCCTCGAGCGGCTCGGGCACGAGGTCGTCTACCCGGGGGAGCAGACCTGCTGCGGGCAGGTGCACGGGAACAGCGGGTATTTCCGCGAGGCGCTCCGCCTGGCCGAGCGGTTCGTCGATGTCTTCGGGGATGCCGACCTCGTCGTCGCGCCCTCCGCTTCCTGCGTCGGAACCGTGCGCCATCTCTACGCCCGCCTCGCCCGGCGCGCGGGGAAGGTCGAGCTTGCAGAGCGGTTCGAGGCCCTCGGCGCGAGGGTGTTCGAGCTCTCCGAGGCGCTGACGGGCCCGCTCGAAGCCGGGGACGCCGGGTCGTTCTTCCCCCACCGGGTCACGTACCACCCGACGTGTCATTCCCTGCGGGCCCTGCGCGTCGGTGGCGCGCCGCAGCGCCTCCTGGAGGCCGTCGAAGGGCTCGAGCTGGTGCCGCTGCGAAGGGCCGAGGAATGCTGCGGCTTCGGAGGGACGTTCGCGGTGAAGAACGCTGACACGTCGGCCGCCATGCTGGCCGACAAGGTCGCCGCGATCGAAGAGACGGGCGCCGAGGCGTGCGTTGCCGTGGACGGATCCTGCCTCCTTCAGATCGGAGGCGGGCTCGCCCGGTCCGGATCCGGCGTGCAGGCTCTCCACCTCGCCGAGGTTCTGGCAGGAGCGCGCGGCGAATGACCGCGATCAGGCCGTTCCCCGAAGCGGCGCGCGAGGGGCTCGCGAACCCGCAGCTTCGGGCCAACCTGGCCCGGGCGACCGGGACGATCAGAGGCAAGCGCCGCGCCGTCGTCGAGGAGACCCCGGACTGGGAGGAGCTTCGCGAGGCCGGCCGTGCGATCAAGGCGCGTACGCTCGCCGCGCTGGACGAGCACCTTGTCGTGCTCGAGCGCGCCGTCGAGTCGGCGGGCGGGAAGGTCTGGTGGGCGCGAGACGCCGCCGAGGCGAACGAGGCGGTGTCACAGATCGCCCGGGAGCACGGCGCCACGGAGATCGTCAAGGTGAAGTCGCTCACCACCGACGAGCTCGGGCTGAACGAGTATCTCGCCGGTCATGGGATCGAGGCGGTCGAGACCGACCTCGCCGAGCTCATCCTCCAGCTCGACGGCGACTGGTCCTCGCACATCCTCGTCCCCGCGCTCCATCGGAACCGGCACGAGATCGGAGAGCTCTTCCGCAGGACGATCGACCGCGAGGTCGGCGATGAGCCGGCCGCACTTGCCGAGGTAGCGCGGACTTACCTCCGGAAGAAGTTCCTCGCCGCGCGGATGGGCGTGAGCGGTGCCAACTTCCTGGTCGCCGAAACGGGCACCGCCGTCGTCGTCGAGTCAGAGGGCAACGGCCGCATGTGTACCACGCTTCCGCCTGTGCTCGTCACCGTCGCTGGTATCGAGAAGGTCATTCCGCGTTGGAACGACCTCGAGGTCTTCCTCCAGCTCTTGCCTCGGTCCTCGACCGGGGAGCGGATGAATCCCTATACATCGCTCTGGAGCGGGACGCGGGCTGGAGAGGGCCCCCGGGAGTTCCACCTCGTCCTCGTCGACAACGGACGTACCCGTGTTCTCGCCGACGAGGTGGGGCGCGGCGCTCTTGCCTGCATCCGGTGCAGCGCCTGCCTGAACGTGTGCCCCGTGTACGAGCGGACCGGCGGGCATGCCTACGGCTCGATCTACCCGGGGCCGATCGGCGCGATCCTCACTCCTCAGCTCGTCGGGATCGAGAATGCGCCCACGCTTCCGTACGCGTCAAGCCTCTGCGGCGCCTGCTACGAGGCCTGTCCCGTGAAGATCGACATCCCGGACATCCTCGTCCACCTGCGCGGGCGCGCCGTCGAGGCGGGGGTCGAGCCAGCCTCCGAGCGCCTCGCGATGCGCGGCCTCGCCCGCACCTTCGCGTCCCGGCGCGCGTACGAGAGCGCCCAGCGCCTCGGCCGCGGAGCGCTTCGGCTCGTTCCGTGGGCACGCGTGGGCCCGCTCCGGGCCTGGGCGCGGGCTCGCGATCTGCCCTCGCAGCAGCCCCGGACTTTCCGCGGGTGGTGGCGGGCACGGTGAGCTCGGCGCGTGAGGACATCCTCGGCCGCATTCGTGCCGCCATCGACGGCGCGCCGTCCCAGCCTGAGGCCGAGAGGCCGCCCTACAGGCGGTTCGGCGCGCTGGATCCCGAGGCGCGCGTGGCGCTCTTCTGCGAGCGGGCGTCCGAGTACTCAGCGACGGTGACGCGGTGCGTGCCGGCGGAAGTTGCCGTGCGCATCGGCGAGATCTGTGCCGAGCGCGGGATGACGCACCTCCTCGTTTCCGCGCTGGAGGATTGGGACCCGCACCCGCCCGGGGTCGAGCTCCTCCCGGACGCAGATCTCTCCGTCTCCGAGCTCGATTCGGGAGCCGGTGTCATGACTGCCTGCGCCGTGGCCATCGCCGAAACGGGCACCGTGGTGCTCGACGGCGGACCGGGACAAGGGCGGCGGGCGCTGACGCTCGTCCCTGACGTGCACCTCTGTGTCGTTCCCGCGGAACGGATCGTCGAGCTCGTCCCTGAGGCGGTCGCCCGCCTCGCCCCGTCGGCGCGGGAGGGTCGGGCGTTGACCTTCATCTCCGGGCCCTCCGCCACCGCCGACATCGAGTTCGATCGGGTCGAGGGCGTGCATGGTCCGCGCGACCTCGTCCTCCTCGTCGTCGACGAGGCTCAGGCGTAGATCGCGGCGCCGGTCCCGAGGTCGAAGAAGTGGATCCGCTCCGGCTTGACTGCGAGCGCGATCTGGCCGCCGACGACCGCTCGGCTGGCCGCGTCGAGGCGCGCCAGGAGAACGGGTCGCCGCTCCTGGGATTCGTGGCGTAGCTCTTCGACTGCGGTTTGGTCGGCGTCCGCTGCGATCTCCAGCACCTCGTCAGTGATCACCGGCTTGCCTTCCACCGCGACGTGGACGAGACGCTCTGAGCCGAGCGACTCCGCGAAGAGCACCTCTCCGTGCAGGCGTGCGTGCTCGCCGCCGACGAGCGCCGCATCCTCGAGATACTCGGGCCTGAGCCCGACAGCAACCTGCTTGCCCGCGTAGGTCGCGAGAGCGGGCTTGGCCGCGGCGACCGTATCGGGCACAGGGAGCTCCTGTGTCCCGATTCTGACGACGAGCCCGTCGCCGTCCCGAGCCAGGTCACCCTCGACCAGGCCCATGGCAGGGCTGCCGATGAAGGTCGCGACGAAAAGGTTGGCGGGTCGGTCGAAGATGGTCTGGGGAGCGTCGGTCTGCTGCAGCTCGCCCTTACGGAGCACGGCCACGCGGTCGCCCATCGTCATCGCCTCGACCTGGTCGTGGGTGACGTAGATGGTGGTGACGCCGAGGTCGTTCTGGAGCCGGGCGATCTCGGCGCGCATCTGCACCCGCAGCTTCGCGTCGAGGTTCGAGAGCGGCTCGTCCATCAGCAGCACCTGCGGCTGCGTGGCGAGGGCGCGTGCCACGGCGATCCGCTGCCGCTGTCCGCCCGACGTCTGCGCCGGGTAGCGATCGAGGAGGTTCTCGATGTGGAGCAG
>DASUJY010000014.1:0-38983 GCA_036279015.1 Gaiellaceae bacterium
CGACGGCACGTTCGTCGACCTCTACGCGATCTCGAACCACTTCTCGAGCACGCCGGACGCGAGGGTGGGACAGCGCAGCGAGCAGGCTGCCTACAACGCCGCGATCGTCGATGCGCTCCAGTCCGCCGACCCGGGCGTGAAGGTCGCCCTCGGCGGAGACCTGAACGTCTACCCGCGCCCGGACGACCCGTTCGCGCCCGGCGACCCGCACTTCCCGAGCGACCAGCTGGGAGCGCTGTACGAGGACGGCCTGCACAACCTCTGGGACACGATTGTCGCCCAGGTGCCGCAGGCGGCCTACTCGTACGTCTTCGAGGGGCAGGCGCAGACGCTCGACCAGGTGTTCGTCACGGACAGCCTGTTCTCAACGCTCGTCGTTGCCCGCCACGCGCACGTGAACAGCGACTGGCCGGCGGACGAGCCGGGAGACGGCCCGCACGGGACGTCCGACCACGATCCACTCGTCGCCCGGTTCCGGCACGTTTCGGCCCAGGCCGGCTGAGTCGAGAAGCTACGCGAGGGGCGGGCCCGCCCGCCCCTCGCTCCCTCTTGGGTCAGGCGGCTGCCTCGCCTGCCTTGAGCGGCGCCCACCAGTCACGCCGCTCGCGATACCAGTCGACCGTCCGGTCGAGCCCCTCCTCGAGCGACGCCGCCGGGCTCCACCCGAGTGACTCGATGCGCGAGGAGTCGACCCGGTAGCGCCGGTCGTGCCCCGGGCGATCCTCCACGTGCTCGACGAGGTCGGGGCTCGAGCCGGTCAGGTCGAGAATCAGTCGCGAGAGCTCCAGGTTCTCGCGCTCGTCACCCCCGACGTTGTAGATCTCCCCGGCCCGGCCGTTGCGGAGGACGAGATTGATGGCGGCGCACTGGTCCTCGACGTAGGCCCACGTTCGCCGCTGGCGACCGTCCCCGTAGACGGGCAGCGGCCGGCCCTCGAGCGCGTTCGTGATGAAGAGCGGCACGAGCTTCTCGGGGTACTGGAACGGTCCGTAGGCGTTCGAGCCGCGGGTGATGGAGGCATCGATCCCGAACGTGCGAAGGTAGGCGAGGACGAGCAGGTCGGCGCTCGCCTTCGAGGCGGCATAGGGGCTCGATGGCCGCAGCGGGTCGCTCTCGCTGGATGCCCCCTGCGGGACGTCGCCGTAGACCTCGTCCGTCGAGACCTGGACGAACCGCACGCCTGCGCGTCGCACCCATTCGAGCAGGACCTGTGTGCCGGCGACGTTCGTGTGCACGAACTCCCCGCCGCCGAGGATCGAGCGATCGACGTGGGTCTCGGCGGCGAAGTTGACGACGGCGTCGCAGCCCTCCGCAGCCGCGCGCACTGTCTCCGCATCGGCGACGTCTCCGTGCACGAAGTCGTGCGGCACACCGGCCAGGTTGACGGGGTTGCCCGCGTACGTCAGGAGGTCGAGCACGACCACCGCGTCTCCGGCGGAGACGAGGCGCTTGACGAAGTGGCTGCCGATGAAGCCGCAGCCGCCGGTGACAAGGACGCGCACCAACCGATCGTAGGCGATGGCCGTTCGTCAGAGAAGGCGCTCGAGACACGCGCGGAGGCCGTCTCGCCAGTGCGGCAACTGCGGCGTCCCGGCGTTCTCGCTGCGGAGGGCCGAGTAGGCCGGCCGCCGGGCCGGCCGCCCGAGGCCGGCGCTCGTGACCCGGATCACGCGGCAGCGCAGCCCGGCCTCGCCGAAGATCGCCTCCGCGAAGTCGGCCCAGGTGCACTCGCCGCCACCGGCGACGTGGTAGAGCCCGTGCGGAAGAGCGAGGATCTCGGCGGTCGCCTGGGCGAGATGGCCGACATACGTCGGCGAGCCTCGCTGGTCGTCCACTACGCGAATTTCGTCTTGTTCGCCCGCGAGCGAGAGCATCGTGCGGACGAAGTTCCGCCCGGTCGGCCCGAAGAGCCAGGAGGAGCGGATCACCCAGCCCTCGTCGATCTCGGCCTCGCCCGCCAGCTTCGTGCGCCCGTAGACGGAGAGCGGCCGCGGCTCGTCGGACTCGACGTAGGGCGCCCCCTTGGCGCCGTCGAAGACGTAGTCGGTCGAGAAGTAGGCGACCGGCGCCCCGAGCTCGACCACATTGCGCGTCCCGAGGACGTTCACCCGCTCTGCTTCACCGGCCTGTGTCTCGGCCCCGTCGACGTCGGTCCAGGCGGCCGCGTGCAGGACGAGGCTGGGCCGATAGGCCCCACTCGGGCTCGTCACGTCGAAGGCGCTGCGACCGGGCGCGTCCGCGTCCGGGAACACCTCGTGGAGCGCTCTCCCGAGCTGCCCCTCGCCGCCAGTAATCAGGACGCCTGGTCGCGTTCCGAGAGGACTGGCGATCGTGTGCTCCAAAGGTCCCGGACGCGGGGATCGCGCCACGAGATCTGGTGCTCGTCGGGGTCGGACGGGTCGTACTCGGCGGTGACGTGGTAGCAGAAGACCACGTCCGTCAACGCCTCGAATCCGTGCGCATGTCGTCCCGGGATGTAGACCGCGACGGGGTTGTCGTCGCCGATGTCGACAGTGAAGACCTCGTCGCTCTCGCGATCGAGGACGACGACGCGCGCCGTTCCCACGAGGCACGTGAACAGGTCGTCCTGCCCGCGCTCGTGATAGTGGAGCCCGCGGATCACGCCCTGCCGGCTGAACGAGACGTTCGTCTGCGCGGCCGGGCGAGGCAGTCGGCTTTGCCGCTGCACCTCGAGCAGCCAGCCGCGGTCGTCCCGTCGGTACTCGAGAGGGATGAGCTCGAGGCCTTCCATCACCGGTTGGCGCCGTGCCGGCGCACGAAGTCGTTCACCTCGTAGTACGCGTCGATCGACTCTCCGGCGTCGCCCCAGTAGCCGCGGACGATCTCGTACGCCATCGTCCCCTCCTCGACGTACCTGTTGTTCACGTCGGTGATCTCGAGCTCTCCGCGGGCCGAGGGCTGGAGGGAGGCGATGACGTCGAAGACGGAGGCGTCGTAGAGGTAGACGCCGGTGACCGCGTAGCGGCTCGCCGGCTCCTCCGGCTTCTCGACGATCTCACGCACCCGGTCGCCGTCCAGCTCTGCGACGCCGAGGTTGCTCAGGTGAGCCGCATCGTCCACGCTCGCAAGGAGGATCCGCGCGCCCCGCTGCTGCTCCTCGAAGCCCTTCACGGCGCCGGCGATGGAGTGCTCGAACACGTTGTCGGCGAGGGCGACGGCGACGCGATCGTCCCCGACGAACCGCGCCGCGAGACCGAGCGCTTCGGCGATCCCTCCTTCGCGTTCCTGGTAGGCGTAGAGCAGCCGCTCGATTCCATGCTCGCGCCCGTCGCTCAGGAGGCGCAGGAACTCGCCGGCATGCGTGCCTCCCGTGACCAGCATCAGCTCCGTGACGCCTGCCTGCACGAGCGCCTCGATCGCATACGTGACCATCGGCCGGTCGTAGATCGGCAGGAGGTGCTTGTTGGTGATCCGTGTCAGCGGCTGGAGGCGGCTGCCGGTGCCGCCCGCAAGGACGACGCCCTTCATGTTCCAGTCAGCAGACGCCTCGTCACCGGCGTGGACATTACACCGGTGCCGAAGCCCGCATGGGGACACGGTAGGGTCTTCCGATCGCCTCCCTCGTCGACAGAACGGCTTGAATCCTCCGATGGCGGAAGGGCCCACCGGGCGGATTGAGCCACGTTCGCGCTTCACGCTCCATTCGGTCGCCGGCCCGGCGGGGACGATGCTCGACGGCGGGCCAGCGGCATCTCCATACGGCGAGCTCAGCCCGCTGGTCGGGCCCTTCCCTCGCCTCGTCGCGCGGGTCTCCGGGCCGGAGCGTGAGCTCGAGGAAGCGGCACGCGGGCTGCCGAGCGGCGCTGCGAAGCCGGAGGCGCTCGCGGTCCGGCTCCGTCGCGCCGGTGCCGAGCTCTCCTGGGGCCCTCCGGACGCGCTGCCCGACACGGCGGCCTACCTTCGGCTCTGCCACGAGCGCGGCGCGTCGTCGGTCGAGCTGGTGAGAGCCGATCCCACCCTGCTCACCGAGATGCAGATCGGAGCGTTCTTCCACGCCTACTGGCGCCGCCGGGTCGCGCGCCTCGCCGCCCTCCGCCTCGGGCTCGGTCCGTCGGTCCTGCGGGGACGGATGACCGGCATGGCGGCCGACGTCGCGTTCTGGGCGGGCGTTCGCAGCCGGGCGACGCCCTCGGAGTGGGAGCGGTTCGCGCGGAGCTCCTACGTGGTCTTCTACTACCACCGGATCGGGGAGCGGGGGAAGCCCGGCGAGGAGCGCCTCGACGTCCACCCGCGACGCTTCGAACGACAGCTCCGCCTGCTTCGTGCCCTTCGCTTCAGGCCGTTGACGCTGGCCGAGCTGGTCGCGTTCCACACCGATCCGGAGATGACCCTGCCGCGGCGGAGCTTCGTGATCAGCGCCGACGACGGCTTCCAGGACGCGGTCGTCGCCTTCAACGCCCACGCCGACGTTCGGCCCGTCGTCTTCGTGAACACCTCCGCGGTCGGCGGCCGGGCCTCGTGGGCCTACGAGGAGCCGCTGGCCGGGTGGCAGGAGCTAAAGGAGCTCGAGGACGCAGGAGGCGTGGTCGCCTCGCATTGCCGCGGCCATCCTCGCCTGCCCGAGCTGGACGACGATGCGCTCGACGACGAGCTGGCGGGCTCCCTGGCCGAGTTGCGCGAGCAGCTGCCGCAGGCGCCGGGGCTCTTCGCCTATCCCCACGGCCTGCACGACGAGCGTGTCCGGGCCCGGGTGCTCGCAGCCGGCTACGACGCCGCGTTCACGACGCAGCCCGGACGCAACGGCGCCGGAACGGATCCGTACTGCCTGCGCCGGATCGGCCTGAAGGACTGGGACGGCGCCGTCCCCCTCCTCTGGAAGGCGACGACCGGCGAGCTCCTCCCCTGGATCTGGGAGCGGGCGCGCCGGCGCCTCCGGGGGTCCGCGTGAGGTCGTATGCAACCGTGATCGACCGCGCGCGCACGCCGGTCGTCATGTGCACCTGGCGGCGGATCGATCGCGTCCCAAGGACGCTCTCGATGCTCGCCGAGCAGGACGAGCCGGCCAGCCTCTACGTCTGGAACAACAACCGCAAGGAGGCCGAGCGGCTCGACGCCATGCTGTCCCGCAGCCCGGTTCCCGCCCAGTCGGTGCACGCGAGCCGCAACATCGGCGCCTTCGGCCGCTTCTACCTCGCCCGCGACCTCGCGCCCGCCCACCGCGCGCTGGTCTTCGTCGACGACGACCAGGACTTCGGGAGCAGGATGGTCTCCGATCAGCTCGCGAGCTTCGAGCCCGATTCGCTCGCAGGCTGGTGGGCCTTCACGTACCGGCCCGGCGCGCGCAGCTACGCGGAGCGCGACCGCGTCGAGACGCCGCGCGGCCGCGCCGACTACGTCGGGACGGGCGGCCTCGTCGCCGATGCCGCGATCTTCGCCGACCCCGGACTCTTCCACTGCCCCCGCCGCTTCTGGTTCGTGGAGGATCTCTGGCTCTCGTACTTCGCGGGCCAGGTGCGCGGCTGGAGCCTTCGCCGCTCGCTCGCGGACTTCTCGTTCGCGGTCGACGACCTGGACATCGACGCGACCATGGTCATGACGAAGATCCGCATGTTCCGCTATCTCAAGCGCCGCGGGTGGGACGTCGCGGCCCCCGTCTAGCGAGGGGGTTCGACTCGCGCCGCCGGGCTCGAGGGGCGTACGAGGACACCGGCAGCGGCACGGCCGCCCTCGCGTCGTCGCCAGCCGACCAGGGCGAGGAGACGCCGCCCGTTCAGGAGCTCCGACCGGAACCGCCGTGTCAGCCGGCTAATCGCTCTCTCGCGCGGGGGCACTGAGGTCAGGGGGCTCGTAGTCGTCGGGCGGGTCGAACCAGCCCTGCCGCCGGTTGAGAGCTCCGACGAAGGGAACGCGGAGGATGGCGCGCTTGAGGAGGTTCTTCCTCGCCAGCGCCCGCTCGTTGTGCTCGTGGTAGGCGAGCTTCGCGCGCGAGGGCTCCGAGTAGTACGGGCTGCCCGCGTGCCAGACCTTCAGGTCTTCGAGGAAGGCGGTTCGATAACCGAGCTTGCGGACGTCGCGGACGTACGCCGCCGCCTCGTGCCAGAAGACGAGCTTCTTGTTGCTCCGAAAGCCGCCGACTCGCTCGTAGACCTCGCGAGAGGTGATCGCGCAGCCGCTTCCGGTGGGGCCTTCAAGGAGCCGATGGCCGGCCTCCTCTTTCGCGACGAGCACGTTTCCCTTCTCCTTCACGTGCTTCAGATACTGGTAGGCGGAATCGTTCGGGTCCTCTTTGAGGTCGGCCACCAGGTAGCCGATGTTCGGGATGTCGCGGAACGCATCGAGGAGCGTCTGGTCCCAGTGCTCGGGCGCCTCGATGACGTCGTCGTCGACCTCGACGATGTACGGCTGCGTCGTCCGCTCGACCGCATAGGCGTACGCGTTCGTCCCGATGTTCTCGGGATGCGTGACGACGGTCAGCCGCGGATCGTCCAGGCTCGCCAGGTAGGCGCCGGTCTCGTCCTCGGAGGCGTTGTCCCAGATGACGATCTCCCGGGTCGCCGGAGACGTCCGCATGAGCACGTCGTCGACGCAGCGCTCAAGCAGGTGCGCTCGGTTATGGGTGAGGACGATGACCGAGATCACTGCATCCCAGCATAGTCTGGGTTTTCACGATGCCCATGGGGGTTGCCGGGCTCGCCGACTTCGCCCACGGTTAGGCTCATGGCCGTGCGCACGGAGCAAGATCCTCGCCTTGCGACGCTGCCGCCGGCGACCGCGGAGGTGGGAATCATCCCCCGCGCCGGCGACTGGCTCGTGCGCGCAGCCGAGCTCCTGTGGGCGCTGACGGAATCGGATCTGCGCTTCCGCTACGGACGAGGGCCGTGGCGATTCGTTCGCTGGCTCCTCGAGCCCGTCGCGCTCGTCGGCGTCTACCTCTTCCTCGTCACCTTCGTCCTCGACAAGCCCGGGACGGCGGTCGGCCTCAGCCTCACGTGCTCCGTCGTCCCCTTCCAGCTCGTCATGCTGACGATCGGAAACGCGATGACGACGCTCGACGCACGGCGGCCGACCATCCTCAACATGGCGTTTCGCCGGATGTTCATCCCGATCTCGTCGGCCTTGACGGAGAGCGCGGGTTTCGCCTCGAGCCTCTTCCTCCTCATCGTCATGATGGGCGTCTACGAGATCGAGCCGACCTGGAACATCCTCTGGCTCCCGCTCGTCTTCCTCGTCAACCTCCTGCTCGCCGTCGCAGCGGCCTACGCCGCGGTTCTCTGGGGGATCTGGCTCCGGGAGCTACGGACGTTCGTGCTGAGCTTCGTGCGGACGCTCTTCTTTCTCGGCCCGGGCCTCGTGCCGCTCCAGGAGACGAGCGAGGGAGTGCAGCATCTGCTCCGCATCAACCCGCTGACCGGCCTCTTCGAGGCCTACCGCGACGTTTTCCTGAACGGCGAGCGCCCCGATGCCTGGGAGCTCCTCTATCCCACTGCGGCAGCTCTCATCCTGTTCGCGATTTTCGTCCCGATCTACTCGAGCGAGCAGCGCCATTTCGCCAAGGTGATCGGATGATCGCGGCCGAGGGGCTGGGCGTTCAGTTCCTGTTCAACAGGTACCTGCGCGTCGTCACACCCGGCGAGGCGCGCCTGCGTGGGAAGGGCATGGCCACGTGGGGCCTTCAAGATGTCTCGTTCGCCATGGCCCCGGGCGAAGGGGTCGCGCTGATCGGCCCCAGCGGATCGGGAAAGACGACGCTGCTCCGGGTCCTGGCGGGTGTCCTGTCGTCCGATCGAGGCACGGTCGAGGTGCGGGGACGCACGGCATCGCTCCTGTCGGTCGATGCCGGGTTGCTGGCGCTGCTCACCGGTCGCGAGAACGCGGTGCTGCTGGGCGTGATCGCAGGGCTTCGCCGCCGGGCGGCCATCCGGGCACTCGAGCACGTCAAGGAGCAAAGCGGCCTCGGCGATGCGTTCGAGCGGCCCGTCCTGACCTACTCCCAGGGCATGAAGGCCCGTCTCGGCCTCGCGGTCGCGGAGGAGGTGGATCCGCAGATCCTCCTCCTGGACGAGGTCCACGAAGCACTCGATCACGAGTTCAGGCACTTCCTCACGGAGCGTGCGCGAGAGATCGTGGCCGCCGGCGGCATCGTCATCGCCGCCGGGCACGACCATCCCATGCTCGCTCGTCTGTGCACGAGGGCGATCTGGATGCACGAGGGCTCCGTGCGCGCCGACGGGGCCTTCGAAGACGTGCAGAACCGTTATCTCGAGGCTGTCGGCGAGCGCTGAAAGCGCCTCCGGGCGCCGCGGCGTCCGAGCAGCGCGCCCGTCAGCCGCGGCATCGCCGCGCCCGCGAGGCCCACGAGCCTTCGCCGGAACCCCAGGCTCCGTGCACCGAGAAGGCCGGTCGACAGACGGCGGGCGTCGGGCCGCGCCAGGAGCAGAGCCTCGAGCGCTTCGGCGAAGAGAGCCCGTTCGTGCGCGAGACGGCGCGCTGCGGCGAGCGCGGGCCTCTCGTCGGGCCGGAGCGAGGGGAACCGCTCGAGCTTGTCGAGCAGCACGACCCGTTCGCGAAGGGAACGCGGAATGTCGGATGCGAGGGAGCCGGGGCGCAGGCGGTAGCGTGCGAGCGCCTCCGGGACGAGCCCTGCCTTCGAGCCGCTCACGATGAGGCGCGCCCACGCGTCCCAGTCGTAGGCGATCGCGAGCGACTCGTCGAAGCCGCCAACGCCGACGAGCCGTGTGCGGCGTGCCGCCGGCCAGCCGACGAAGCACGTTTTGAAGATCGCCTTTCGCTGGTCTGCGACGTCGAACGAGATCGCGTCGTAGAAGCGGCCGACGACTTCGCGCTCCTCCTCGAAATGGACGTCGGTGGACAGGAGGTCGAGGTCGGGCCGCGCGGCTGCGAGCTCGCCCAGGCGGCGGACGTAGTCCGGGAGCCAGACGTCGTCGCTGTCGAGGCACGCGACGAAGTCCCCGGAGGCGGCCTGGACGCAGCGATTGCGCGCAGATGCCGCTCCCCGATTGCTCTGCCGGAGGAGCACGATGCGATCCCGGAACGGCTCGAGGGCTTCCTCGAGCTCGTCCGTCGAGCCGTCGTCGCACACGATCACCTCAAGCGGCGGGACCGTCTGGTCGAGGGCGGAGGCCACGGTCTCGGCGATCGTCGTAGCAGCCTGGTAGGCGGCTATGACCACTGAGAAGGACGGCGCGCTGCCGCGCTCGAGCGGACCGTCGGGCGCTGGAGCGAGAAAAGCCGCTGCCGGCTCGCTGCCGCCGGGATCCTTCACGAGGCTCGCCGGCCGACGGCCGCCTCGGCGTAGCCTGCGGCGGTGATCCCCTGGGCGAGCCCGACGAGAGCTCCGACGAGCATCCCCCGTTCGAACCCGGCGCGGACGAGTCCCGTGTAGAAGCGCGCCGGAGCGAGGCGCAAAGCCGATCCGTGGGAGCGCCGGAAGAGATAGGCGCCGCGTCCGTAGTTGAATTGCTGGCGGACGAAGCGCCGGAAGGTCAGATCATGGCGGTGGACGACGACTGCCGCAGGCACCGAGACGAGCTCGAGACCCGCCGCGGCCAGCCGCGCGCACCAGTCGCGATCCTCCGCCGCGGCGAGGGCGAACCGCTCGTCGAAGGGGACGTTCCGGATGACCTCCGCCCGACAGCCCACGTTGTTCGACGTCCCGAACGGCTGCCCCGTGCTTCCCTGCCCGGGCGACTCGAGGAAGTTCGCGATCGTCTGCGAGGCTTCGGAAAAGGCGTTGTCGGGATGACCGTTGACCGTGTCGCCGTACGCCGCGTCGGCGCCGTTCTCGAGAGCGGCGACGAGGTGCTCGGCCCAGCTCGCCTCAGGCTCGCAGTCGTCGTCGACGAAGAGGACGGCGGCCCCGCGAGTGGCGGTGGCACCGTGGTTGCGCGCGGCTGCGGGCCCGCGGCCGGCGTTCTCGAGCATCCGCGCGCGGGGCGACGTCTCGACCGCGCTCGCGACGGCCTTCGCATCCGTCGATCCGTCGTCCACGACGAGGATCTCCAGCGCGCCGGCGAAGCTCTGGCGCTCGAGGGCGGCGAGGCAACGAGCCAGGCTCGCGGGCCGGTCCCTCGTCGGGATGACGATCGACGCATCCACTAGTCCGATCCGAGGTCGTAGAGGAAGAGCACCGCGCCGTCGAACCGCTGCTCGGAGAGACGCGTGCCGAGGCCGTCCAACCGGCGGACGAGCGCCGCGAGCTCGTTCGCTCCTTCCGCGCTCCGCACGTGGGTGAAGAGGGCCCACAGGCGCCCCGTCCCGTCGAGCCCGTCGAGCTGGGCCGTGGCGGCGGCCAGAGAGCGCTTTTCCGGGTCGATTCCGACGACGAGGCCCGGCGGGCTCGAAGCGAGTGCGGCCGAGTCCCCGGATCCAGCCGGGTCGACCAGACGAACGCTCCCCCAGAGCGACGCCGGCGCGCCGGTGCGTTGTGCGACGCCGCACTCCCCGCATTGCGCGTAGTAGCGGAAGGCGTACTGCGACCAGTAGAACAGGTAGAGCGTGTCCCCCGGACGCCAGTCGCGCTGCAGCGAGCTGAGGGCGGGCTTGATCGCCTCTCCGCGCGAAGTGGAGAAGTACTCGCCCGCATGTGCGGCGGCGATCCCGACCAGGGCCGCGAGCCAGCAGGCGACCGCCGCCGCGGCAGAAGCGCGGGCTCGCCTCGAACCGCCTCCCCTCATCCAGCTCCCGAGCAGCTCCCCGATCGCCCACGCTCCCTCGGCGACGAGCAGAACGGCAAACGGCACATAGAAGAGCGTGAAGCGGCCGTCGATCGGATAGCGCTCGAGGGCGGAGGCGGCGAGCAGGAACGGCAGCGGCGAGAGGAGGAGGGCCAGCGTGCGCCACGCCTCCTTCCTGGCCAGGGAGATGGCTCCGGCGATCGCGAGGCCGGCGAAGAGAACGGCCGCCCAGGCCCACAGTCCCAGGGACTCGCGGAAGAAGGAGGACGCAGCGTGCGGGAACCAGCCGAGATCGTCCCTCGAGGTGGGCGGAAACGGCATGTAGAAGCGGGACGAGCCCTCCTCGAGGGCTCCGCGGACGTTGCTCGTCGTATCGAGGGCCGTCACCGCCAGGGCCGCCAGGCCTGCGAGCCCGACGACCGCCGCCGCGACGATGGGACGAAGCACGCGCCAGTCTCGTCGCAGAAGCGCGTCCACGAGCACGGTCGCTCCGATCCCCGCGACGACGAAGATGGCCGGGTACGAGAACGCGACGACGGCCGCCGCAATGAGTCCCGCCACGAGCGTACGGCGGATGCTCGTCTCCCCCCACCGCCACTGCATGAGGACGAGCGCGAGGAGGAGCGTGGCGAAGAAGACGTCGCTCGAGTAGGGCTTCACCTCACCCGCGTGCATGAGGAGCGGCCCGGTGAACGCGAAGATCCCGAGCGCGAGCACGGCTGCCCACGGAGCAAGGATGCGGCGGGCCACGATCCAGAAGAGGGGAACCGAGAGAACAGCGGCTGCGATCGCAACCGACCGCAGGGCGAGCTCAGAGTCGCCGAAGAGGGAGACGGCCAGCTTCTCGAGCACGAGATACCCGGGAGGAGCGGCCTGCGTGTAGTCGAGCGTCCCCAGTAGCTCCCCGAGTCCGCGGTTGCGGAGGTTCAGCGAGAGCAGAGCTTCGTCGAGCCAGAGCGAGCGGTCGAGACCGTACTCGACGAGGCGCAACGCGATCCCGGCGACCGCGAGCGCCGCCGCCGCCGCGGTGTGGGCCGAGATCCGTCCGGAAGGCCATCGCCGGCGGCCGGCCGGTTCGCCCCGATCGGCAGACAGGCGGGACTTGCGTCTTGGATGAATGGTCTCGAGCTCGATGGACAGATGATAGGAACGCGCTCGCTCGGCGCTCACTCGTCGAGGAGCGTGGCGAGCGTCTGCTCGAGCGTCCGTGTCGGCGACCAGCCGGTGGAAGCGAGCCGGCCGATGTCGGCCAGGAGCTCCGCCCGGTCGCGGGCACGAAGGCGCTCCGAGGCAGGCTCGACCGGGATCGGCCGGCCGAGGATGCGCTCGCAGGCGGCCACGAGCTCGGCGACCGAGGTGCTTTTCCCGGAGCCCACGTTGAAGACCGTCTCGGTCGCCGGGCGAAGGAGCAGTAGCGCGAGCGCCGCCGCCGCGTCAACGACGTCCGTGTAGTCGCGCCGCGGGGCCAGGTTGCCGAGGCGGACGGGCGAGGCGCCCTCGCGGAGCTGGTCGATCAGCTCGGGGACGACGTGCCGGTTCGTCTCGCGCCTGCCGATGATGTTGAAGAGGCGGGCGAGCACGTAGCCGGTGCCTGTCTCCTCTCCGAAGCGCTCCACGAGACGCTCGCCCTCGAGCTTCGTCCGTCCGTAGACGTCGATCGGCTCCGGGCTGGTCGCTTCCGGGATCGGGCCGGCCGAGTCCGGATAGACGGCCGCGCTCGAGGCGAGGAGAACGAGCTGGGGCACGTGCTCGCGGAGAGCCCGGAGGAGGTTCTCCGTTCCGCCGACGTTGATCTCCCGGGCGAGCTCGGGTGCGCGGTCGACCGCGGGAATGAAGTGGAGCGCAGCCAGGTGGGCGACCACATCGGGGCGCACGCTCGCGACGGCGCGGGCAACCCCATCGGCGTCGCGGAGGTCGACCTCGTGCAGCGTCGCGTCGGCTGGGAGCCAGTCGCGGCTCCCACGCGACAGGTCGTCGAGCACGTGGACGTCGTAGTCGGTCAGCTGCTCGACGAGGTGGCTCCCGATGAAGCCGGCCCCGCCCGTGACGAGGATGCGCATGCTCACGGCAGGATCTCGTCGTAGAGATGCTCGAACGAGCGGGTCATGTGGTCGGCCGTGAACGTGTCCAAAACCAGCCGGCGCCCGCTGGCCCCGAGCCGGCGGCGCAGATCCTCGTCCTCGAGCAGGCGGGCGATCGCCTTGGCCAGCGCGGCGGGATCGTCCGGCGGCACGAGGAGCCCGGTCTCTCCGTCGCGGACCGCTTCGCGGACGCTTCCGACGTCCGCCGCCACGACCGCTCGCTCGGCGAGCAGGGCCTCGAGCAAGGCGAGCGGGAATCCCTCGAAGCGGGAGGGGAGGACGTAGACGTCGAACCAGGGCAAGTACGAGCGGCGCTCGTCGCTCCAGTCGATCCAGAGCACGCGATCCGCCACGCCGGTCCGGCTCGAGAGCTCGTTCAGCTCGCGGCGCCGGGAGCCGTCGCCGACGAGAACGGCTGCCACGGCCGGAACGTCCTCGAGGGCGCGCAGGAAGACGTCGAACCCCTTCTGGGGCTCGAGCCTTCCCATCGACCCGACGATCGGGCCCGGCACGGGCCGCTCCGGCGGGTCGAGAGACTCGTCCGGAACGCCGTTGTGGATGGTCGTGACGGACCCTCGCGCGAGGCCCAGGAGGATCTCCACCTCGCGCGATGTCCGCTCGCCGACGCCTACGTGACGCGTGACGGCGGGCGACGTCAGGCGCCTGGCCAGTCGCTGGCCGCGGCCGAGGGCGGGTCGGGGGAGCTGGTACACGGCGACCACGGGCCTCCGCAGAAGCCCTGCGGCCGCGAGCGCGTACTGGCACGACCAGGGGCTTGCGAGGCTGACGTGGACGATGTCGGGCTCGAGTGCACGGAACGTCCTCAGATGGGCGGCGAGGCAGCGGAAGTCCTGGCCGCTTGTGGGAGGCCGGACGACCGTTGCCGACGCGCCCTTTCGCCCTGCCGCGACCCGCTCGACGATCGCCGCGTCGGTTCCCGCGACTGCCACCTCGAAGCGCGGGTCGAGGCGTTCGAGGACGTACGAGAGCGCGAGGTCCGCACCTCCCAGCTGAGAGGTGTCGGTGTAGGCGAGCACTCGAACCGGACGGGGACTAGCCAACGTCCCGGGCTCCGGCCCACTTCGAGATCCGGGTGCGGAGCGGGACACGCCCGTCGCGGAAGACGCGCGTTCCACCCGCTCCGACCCAGGAGGACTGCGCCCGGCGGCGGACGACTCGGCCGGTCAGACGGGGCGCCGCGGCCACGGCAAGCGCGCTCAGCCGTCGTGCCACGGATACGCGCGGCGAGCGGGCGACGGCAAGGGCTTGCCGTCGCACGGCAGGATCGTGGCCGAGAATCGACGCGTCCAGCTCGTGCACTGCCAGCTCGGCCCGGTAGGCCAGCAGCGCCTCCTCGACCACGGAGCGGTCGGCCGCGGTCAGCGCGCCGTTTCGGTTGGCCTTCTCGAGCGTGGCGATCTTGCCGTGCGTGAGCTCGCGGCGGCGCGCGGTGAGGCTCGACTCGCGGATGCGATAGAGAGCGAGCGGCGCGTCCACGGCTCCCACGCCCGAGCCGTCGAGGATCAGGCGGAGCCAGAGATCCCAGTCGGTCGTCCAGCGGATCGACTCGTCGAAGCCCTGGTGCTCGAGAAACCGCTGGCGTCGCACGGCGGCGAGCCCGAAGACGAAGTTCCGCTGGAGGATCGCGCGGCGCTGGTCGGCGACCTCGAACGTCCAGCGGCGATCGTAGTTACGGCGGACGCGCCGATCGCCGACGACGAGGTAGGCGTCGGTCGTCAGAACGTCGAGGTCGGGACGCGCCTTCGCGAGCTCCCCGAGAGCCTGGACGCGCTCGGGAAAGAACATGTCGTCGGCATCGAGGACGAGGAGGAAGTCACCGCGGGCCGCCCCGGCCGCCGCGTTCTTGGCGGCAGCCTCGCCGCCCTGCGCCTGGCGGAGGAAGACGATCTCCTCCGCGAACGGAGCCAGCGCGCCCTCGAGGTCGTCGGTCGAGCCGTCGTCGCAAACGATCACCTCGAGAGGAGCGACCGTCTGGCGGGCGAGCGAGGCGAGCGCGTCGCCGATCACGTCGGCGACGTTGTACGCGGCGACGATCACGGAGAAGGTCGGCGGTGCGGCTGCCGGCTCGACAGCCCCTCCCGGGGGCGGCGCGAGGAACCGCCATCGCCCCTCGTCCTGCGAGGGCGTCTCGGGCATCGAAAATCCCGTCACGCGGTCGCCTGCAGCGAGTCGTAGAGCCGCTCGAAGGAGGCCACGGACTCGTCCCAGCTGAGCTTTTGCACGGCCCAGGCGCGCGCGCTCGTGGCGAGCTCCCTGCGGCGCTCCCCGTCGAGGAGGAGCCCCACGAGCTTCTCGACGACCTCGTCCTCCGAATCCGCCAGGAGATAGTGCGTGCCCGGGACCGCCTCGATGCCTTCGGCCGCCCTTGGGGTGGCGACGAGCGCCTTTCCGGCCGCGAGGGCCTCCAGGACCTTCATCCGCATGCTGCCGCCGATGCGGATCGGCGCGACGACGACGGCCGCCCGGTCGAGAAAGGGCGTCACGTCGGCAACCGACCCGTGCACGGCCACGCCCTCCCCCTGTAGGCGCAGGACGTCGTCCCCCGGCGCGTGGCCCACGAGCTCGAGCTCCGCCTCGGGCACCTGCCTGCGCACCCGGGGGAAGATCGAGCCTGCCAGCCAGCGCGCCGCGTCAACGTTCGGGGGATGGCCGAAGCCGCCGACGAAAAGCACCGTCGGCGGGGCGGCGCCCACCGGGTCGAGGGCCTCTTTCGGAACTTCGATGGCGAGGGGAATACGGGCGACGGGGACACCGCGGGCGGTCCGGGAGACGGGCTCGACATCACGATCGGCGAAGACGACGATCGACTGAAACCGCGGCCGGGTGGCACGTTCGTAGCGCCGCCAGGCGGTCAGTTCGGCGCGGCGCGCGAGGCGCCGGAGGCCGCTCGACGTGCGCACGAGGTCCGCGGCCCAGGCGGAGCCGGGGTCGTAGTCGACGAGGACGCGGGGTATGTCCGAATCGTCGAGCACGGAGGCATACTGCGCCATCACCTGGAGATGGAACTCGACGACGTCGGGACGCCGGTCGGCGACCACCCTCCGGAGCCGTTCCGCATAGGCCGGGGTTCGGCAGTTCACCGCCCACGGAGGCAGCCCTTCGAGGAGCCCGAGTGACCAGCGCACACGCTGGCGCCATCCGTTCGCCGCAGGACCGATCGCGACCTCCTCGACGTAGGCGCAGCGCTCGCGAATCTCCGGATCGACCGGCTCCTCGGCGTCAGACCGCAGGCAGAGGATGCCGACCTCGTTGCGCGCCGCGAGACGCGCGAGCAGCTGGGCAGGCGCCTTGCCGCCGTGCCGGGCGTCGAGACGAGGCGGAAACGGGGTGCAGACCAGGATCCGCCGCCGCTCGCCGGATTGCTCTTGCCGAGTTGCCATACTGGACGCGTCGATGACCGACCTCTCGGTGATTGTGGCAGCGCATGACGCCGAGATGTATCTCGAGAGATGCCTGAGCGAGCTCTCCGGGACTGCTGCCGTCGACGAGCTCATCCTCGTCGACATCGCATCCACGGACGGCTCCGTGGCGCTGGTGCGGGAACGTTTCCCGGACGTACGGCTCATCGAGCTCGCGGAAAACCAGGGATATGGGTCAGGACTCAACGCCGGGATGGAGGTCGCCGGCGGGACGTACCTCCTGCTCATGAACGCGGACGCATGGCCGCGCCCGGGCGGTGTCGAGGCGCTTCTCGAGTTCGCCCGGGGCGAGCGGGGAGGGACGGTCGTCGGCCCGCGCCTTCTCAACGTCGACGGGACGCTCCAGCCCTCGGTGCGCGGGTTCCCGACCCCGTGGCGGCTTGCGACCGAGTACTTCTTCCTGCGCTGGTTCGCTCCCCGGACCCGGGTTCTGAACGCGTTCTACGGCGCCGGCTTCGACCACCGCTCCACGCGGGACGCCGAGTTTCTCGTCGGCGCCGTCCTGCTCGTCCCCCGGGCGATCGTCGACGAGGTCGGCGGCTTCGACCCCGAGTTCTTCATGTTCAACGAGGAAGTCGACTTCTGCTACCGGGTGCGCGAGGCCGGCCGGCGGGTCGTCTTCTTCCCGGGGGCCGAGTTCGTCCACGTCGGCGGCGCTTCGACCCGGCGGCAATGGTCGCGCATGTACCGGGAGCAGCTTCGCTCGCACCTGCGCTTCCAGGTCAAGCATCACGGCTACGGCCAGGCCGAGCGCGCGCGCCGTCTCATGCTCTGGGCAATGCGGCTTCGCAGCCTCGTCTTCCGCGGTGAGCGCCGAAAGCTCTCGCGTCAGGCGGCCACGTATCTTGCCGGTGGAGATGCGGCGGAGCTGCTCGAGCGAGCGGCCTAGCGGCGTCCGCAGGAAGTGCCGGCGTCTCGCCGCGTTAGGCTGCAGCGGATGGCGGCACGAATGGGAAGCCGCGCCCTTCGGGGGCTCGTGCGCCGTGCCGAGCGAGCGGTCTCGACGGGGCGCGGGATCCTCGGGAATCGACATCTGGCGGCCAAGCTGATCCCGCTCCCGGCCCCGGGAGGCACGACCGTCCTCACGCGGCCCCAGGAGGCACCCCTCGCAGAGGACGGCCTTCCCGTCCCTCCGCCGGAGCTTTGGCGGCGTTGGGGTGAGACCGCCGACGAGTACCTGGAGGAAGGCGCCAAGGACGCGGCCGAGATCGCGGCGGCGCTTCGCCGGGCCGGCGTCGAGGCCGGTGACCTCTCCCGGGTGCTCGACCTCGGCTGTGCGGAAGGGCGCGTGCTCCGCTTCTTTCCGCGGACGGAAGGCTCCGCGCGGTGGGGGGTCGACATCAGTGCGGAGCGCATCACCTGGGCGCAGCAGCATCTCTCGCCCCCGCTTCTCTTCGCCACAACGACCACGTCGCCGCACCTGCCCTTCGCGGACGGCTACTTCGACCTCGTGTACGGGCTGTCGGTCTTCACCCACATCAGCGAGCTCGCAGACGCCTGGTTCCTCGAAGTCCTCAGAGTCCTTCGCCCGGACGGGCACGCCTGGCTCACCATCCACGACGAGCACACCGTCGACGTGCTGCTCGAGCGCTACGGCGACGGCGCCATGCACGGCGAGATGGTCGAGCTTCTCCGGAAGCTGGACGCCGAGACGGGCGCCCTGAGTCGCGACTGGGTCTACCTGAGCGTGCTCGCCGATCCGGCGGCGCAGGTCTTCTTCGACTCCGGCTACCTCGTCGAGAGGTGGTCGCGCCTGGCCGCCTGTCTCGAGGTCAAGCCGGAGGCGACCGGATACCAGACTGCGCTGCTCTTCAGAAAAGAGCCCGCCTGAGCGACGGTCTCCTCCGCCCGGCGGCCAGGAGCTTCCAGACGAAGCGCCAACCCGCGTCCGAACGGAGCACCTCGAGGCGCGGGACGGCATAGCGTTCCTCTCCCGGACGGGCGAGCCCGGGCTCGACGGTGAACGCGGCGGTGAAGCCGGCCGCAGCGACCTCCTGCCTGACAGGCTCGTCGTGCTCACCGTGGGGGTAGGCGAGAAAGAGCGGCCTCGGAAGACCGAGCCCCGCGAAGTCCTCGACGGAGCCTTCGACCTCGGCGTGGAGCTCCGGGGCATCGAGGCGGTTGAGCATCGGATGGGTGCGGGAATGCGAACCGATGACGATCCCGCTTGCCGCGAGCGTCCTCAGGCCCGGGGCTCCGAGCAGCGGAAGCTCGGGAGCCCCCGTTGGCGCATCCCAGGCGTTCGTCCCGCCGACGTTGGCCGTGACCGCGAACGCCAGCCCTGCTACGTCGTGGCGGAGGAGCACCGGCAGCCCCTCGTCCAGGAGATCCTCGTAGCAGTCGTCGAAGGTGAGCAGGACGGGCCTCCGCGGAAGGGCGCCCCCGTCCAGGAAGCGGGCGAACTCGGCCGCGTCGATCACGTTGAAGCGCCGGCTCACAAGCTCGATCTGGCGATCGAACTCACCCGGCGGGACGCCGTAGGGCTCGAGAACCGGCCGGCCCGCGAGGTCGGCGATCGCGTGGTAGCAGAGGACTCGCACCGGCCGGGGCCGGAGCGGCCCTCCTGCTTCGCGGAATCCTCGCGCGTATTCGAGGTCGCGAGCGAAGAAGAAGAGCCTTGTCGCCCAGCCGCCCTTTGCTCCCATGGAGGCGACCGCGAGAGCGAGCAGTCGCAGCGGCGGGCGCGAAAGGCGCCAGAAGCCGCCGTGCCTTTGCCGGGCGAACCGTGCCTCGATCGCCTCTGCTTGCCCCGGGTGCTTGCGGGCCAGACGGACGTCCGCCCGGCCGACGTCGCGCCACTGAGCCAGATACCGGCGGGGTGTGACGACGTAACGCTGCCGGCTCACCGCGCCCGCGTGAAACTCGATGCGGTGGCCGGCCTCGAGCAGACGATGGCCGAGGTCGAGGTCCTCGTTGCCGAAGGCGCCCATCCGGGTGAATCCCGTATCGAAGCCGCCGACCGCCAGGAAGGCATCGCGCCGAATGGACATCTGGCCGGTGATGAGCTCGGCCAGAGGGATCTCGCCGGGGCGTGCGGAGAGCCTGCGCGCTCGGGTCTCTGCCCAGAGACCCACCGCGCGCGAGACGAGGTTGTCGGGGGAGGCCGGATGCAGCGGGACATGCCCGAGGACAACGTCGACGCCCTCTCGCTGGAGGCGATCGTGCTCTGCCAGGAGAGACGGGTCCGCCTCCATGTCGTCGTCGAGGATGAGCAGGACGTCGCCGCGGGCCCGGGATGCGCCGAGGTTCACCGCCGCTGCACGACCGGCATTGGCCTGCTCGATCACCTCGAGCCTGAAGGGGACCCCCGCGCCGGCGAGGCTCTTTGCCGTGCCGTCCGTCGAGCCGTCCACGACGACGATCACCTCGAACGACTGCAAGCTCTGCCTCGCGAGCGCACGAACCGAGCCGAGCACGACGTCACGTCGCTGGTAGGTCGGGATGACGACGCTGAACCGCGGCGGCTCGCCGCTCCTATCCGCCAAGTCGCCCGCTTGTGACATCGCGAAAGGTCACGAGCTCGATGCCGAGCCGGTCGATCGTCCGCCGCACCTCCGGGTCGCACAGGGCCACGATCTCCTGAGCACGCTCCTTCCGGTACCACGTGTCGAGGTCGTCGGCGTACCCCGGATGGCAACCGAGCTCGGTGATGCCGGCGGGCAGGCTCTCGAGCAGCTCGACGAGCGTCCCCGGGAGAATGCCCTCCGGCCAGGGCCGGCCTTCGAGCTGACCGTAGAAGTCGCCGCAGAAGCGGATCCGGGGGTGCAGCTCGCGCAGCGGTACGCCCGTCTGCTCCGACAGCTCGATCGCAACCGAGCGGGCCGGCTCGCGCCGGTGAACGTGGTGGTGGGAGTCCAGGTGCGACGGCTCTTCTCCCATCAGCTCCCGAAAGCGATCGAGCTGAGCCTGGGCGCGTCTGCGGAGCTCGTCTTCACTTGGGAGCTTCGTGCGGCGAGACCATCTGCGGGACAGACGCCGGCGAGGTTTCGCCTCGAGCTCGAAATGGAGACCGACGCCGAGCTCGCGGCGCCGGCGCGCATAGCGAGCCGCCTCTTCGGCCGCTGGGCGTTCGACCATCAAGCTGGCGCTCGTCACGATCCCGGACTCGTGTGCCTCGACGATCCCTCGGTCGACGCCCCGGCTCGAGCCGAAGTCGTCCGCGTTGACGATGAGGTAGCGAGCCGGCTCAGCCAATGGCAGGGGCGTACTATGCCCGACCTGGATGGCACAGTCGCAGGAAAGACTCGACCGCGCCCGCTTTCGCCGACGGCTGCGACGTTTGACCCGTCCGGCCTGGCTCGGGGCTTTTCGGCGCACGAGCCCCCTCAGCGATGTCTGGGGACGCGACCGGGGCGAACCGCTCGACCGCTACTACATCGAGCGCTTTCTCGAGCGGGAAAAGAGCCGCATCCGCGGGGATGTCGTCGAGATGCTGAACGCCGAGTACACGGAGCGGTTCGGGACGGAGGTGGTGCGGAGCGACGTCCTCGACATCGACGCGAACAACCCCCACGCCACCGTCGTCGCCGATCTCGCCGCAGCCGACGGCGTCCCGTCCGACTCCTACGACTGCTTCATCCTCACGCAGACGCTCCAGTTCGTCTACGACCTTCGCGCCGCGGTGGAAACCGTCCATCGCATCCTGCGCCCCGGGGGGACGGTGCTCTGCACCGTCCCGTCCGTGAGCCGGATCGGCCGCCGCTATCTCGAGAACGAGTACTGGCGCTTCACCTCCGCCTCCTGTGCTGCTCTGTTCGGGGAAGCGTTTCCCGGAGGCGAGGTCGTCGTTCGCTCCCACGGGAACGTGCTCACAGGGGTTGCTTTCCTCCTCGGCATGGCGCAGGAGGAGCTTTCGAGCCGCGAGCTCGACGCCGACGATCCGTTCTTCCCGCTGCTCGTCACCGTGCGCGCCACGAAGGCGGACCCGTGAGCCGGCCTTCCGTCAGCGCTCCACGTTGAACCAGGTTCCGCCCGGCCCGGTGTAGCTGAAGCCCTCGCCCCAGGTCGCGATCGTCTTGCCGGCGCTCGTCACGGCGATCTCGCCGTAGTCGCCGTAGACCTCCGCGAACCCGTCGGCGCTCACGTAGCCCGCCGCTCCCGCGGGCGCGTCGTCGATCTTCGTCGGCGAGGACCACGTGCGGCCGCCGTTCGGCGAGCTCCGGTACCAGACGTTCCACGCATCGGGGTCGTCGCCGTCGGCGGTCTGCATGTACCAGACGCGAACGTCGCCGCCGCCGCCCGAGGCGAGGCGCGGGCCCGTCGAGTTCTCGCCCGCCGCGGAGAGCGGCGTGCCGGCGCTCCACGTGCGCCCCTCGTCGGACGAGGTCGCGGTGTAGATCTGCTGCGGGCCGTCGGCCGTCGTCGGCCCCTCGTAGGCGAAGACGAGGTGCCCCGGCGCATCCGAGACAACCGACGTCTGGCCGATGTAGAAGTCCGGACTGCAGCCGTCCGCCACGCAGGCCTCTCCGACGGGGACCTGGGCCACGACGACGTTCTCCCAGGTCGAGCCCTGGTCGCGGGAGACGATCGCGTGGTGCCAGACGTCGCCCTCGACCGATGTCGAGCCCGAGTAGACGATGCTGCTCTCGGAGAAGACGACCGTCCCGTCGGCGAGCACGCGGGCGTCGTAGGCGTAGTAGTAGCGCTTCGTGTCGCTCAGCTTCTGCTGCGTCCAGGTCGCGCCGTAGTCGTGGGACTGGCCGACGTAGAGATCGCCTCCCTGCGGCCCGTTCCAGGAGACGTAGACGTCCTTTCCGTCCGCGCTCGTCGCGACCTCCGGCTTGTCGGTCCACGCCACGTTCCCGTACACGTGCACCGGGGTCGACCACGTCTTGCCGTGGTTCGTCGACTTCGAGAACACCGCGGAGAAGCCGCCGGCTCGATCCGCGTTCAGGAAGACGGAGTAGACCGCACCGGTGTTCGGTACGACCTCGATCGTCGGGTCGTACTGGGCCTTCGAGCCCCGGCAGACGCAGAGGGGTGCCTGAGATCCCCAGGTCGACCCTCCGTCCGTCGATCTCGTCAGGACGATGTAGGGCGTCGGGCAATGGCTCGAGCACGTCTTCGGCTCGCCGTAGCGGGTAGTCAGGAGGTAGACGTAGGGGGACTTCGGGTCGGTCGCGACCGCGGGCTCCCAGTCGTCGGTCGCGGGGTTCAGGACCTGCGATCCGACCCAGCCCTCAGCCGGTGTCTCCGTCGCGGCCACCTTGGCGCCGAACTTGCCGCTCGCCTTCGCCTCCGCGAGCGCCTCGAGCCGCTCGGCGGTTTCCTCCTCTTCCTCCTCGCCTTCTGCCTCTTCTCCGCCGGCCCTCGCCTCCGCCTCGGCTTCCGCCTCCTCGTCGGCGGGCAGCACGATTCCGGCCGGCTCCGGCTTCAATGATCTGCTCTCGCCCCCGTCTCGCTTCCGGACTGCGACGGCGGCGAGGCCGGCGGCCAGGAGAACGGCGAGCCCGTAAACCAGATAACGGCGCGGAACCATCGAACCCCTCCCTGTAGAGGGCTCGATCGTACGACCCCTCATGGGGACCGTCAACGCGAGGCCGCTCGCCCTGCCTCGAAGGCCTTCAAGAAGTACTCCATGTCCTCGTCGGAGGAAGGCGGCGGCGTGCCCTCGAGCACAGCGCGCTCGGCCGCGCGCATCTTCCCGATGAGCTCCTCGACCTCCGAGCGCGAGAGCACGGTCTCGGTGTGCCCGTCGACGTAGAGCTCGGCGGGAAAGCCGAGGATCGCCTCTTGCAGAGGAAAGGCGCGCTCCGGCGTCAGCACTCCGGCGGGCGAGGCGTAGACGCAGTCGCCGAGGAAGAGCACGCGGTCGGGCTCGACGTACGCGACGCTCGACTCGGCGCAGTGGTCGCCGCCCACGTGCCGCACCCGGACGGAGACGCCGCCGAGCTCGAGCTGGAGGCCGTCCTCGAAGAGGATGTCGGCCGGCGCGACCTCGACCGTCCGCGGCGCGGGCAGCTCCTCCCTGACGTTGGCCGCATGCTCCGGGGACGCCTGACCCTCCGCGACGCGACGGTCGAGGCCCTCGTCGCTCCAGTCGAGCTCGGCCAGCGCGAGCAGCTGCTCGCCGGTCGACGAGTGGGCGATCACGGGGACGCCGAGCTCGACTCCGCCGAAGACGTGGTCCCAGTGCGAGTGGGTGTAGACGACCGCGCTCGGCGGCTCGGCTCCGACTGCCGCGAGGGCGTCGAGGAGCTCGCGTGCGTGCGCGCGTGAGGATCCGGCGTCGAGGGCGAGCGTCCTGCGCTCGCCGACGACCGCGCAGAGCGAGGGCCGGTCGGGCGGGCCGGGCGGAAGCCAGTAGACGTGGTCGGAGATCCGCTGGAGGCCGCTCACGGGTCGATCTTGACTCTTCGGGTCGGCTCGTGCTCGCCCGGCGACCGGCGCGCCCGGAACTGAATCCGAATCCGCGTGGAGTGCGTAGTCTTCACGACGACCAGAGCGGGGTGAAGGTGCGGGACGTAGCGGGGGGGACGAGCGTCGGCTCGGCCGCAGAGGCGGCCCCGCCGAACGAGGCAACGGGACGCCTCTCGGTGCGAATCGCTCGCGGTCCCGAGGTGGCCGACCTCTTCGACTCCGCCTGGGACGAGCTCGTCCTTCGTCAGCGGGTCCCGAACCCGACGCTCTCCACCCCCTGGATGCGTCACTATCTCCGGCTCGAGCGCGCGACGCCCTATGCGGTCACGGTCATGGATGGCCCGACCCTCGTCGCGGCCGGGGCCTTCGCCGTCCGCGAGCCACTCGGGCGTCACGGTCCGAGAATCGCCCGCTGGCTCGGGCCCGGGCGACTGCTCAACCAGCCTGACGTGCTCGGCGCCGAGGGCGCGGGCCGCCTTGCCCCGGCGAGAGCCCTGATGGCGGCTGTGCTCGAAGAGGTCCACGGCGTCTACCTGGGCAAGGCGGCCCTCGACGGGGCGGCCGTCCGCGCGCTTCGGGCCCTGGCGCCCTGGATGCACGACGAGCGCGCGGACGACGGCTGGCTCGTCGGCCTGCCACCGAGAAGGCAGCCACGGCTCCTCCAGAAGGCGCTCTATGCGGAACGGAGGGCAGAGCGGCTCGGCGCCCGGGTGCGGGTCGACGTGTGGCGCCAGCCGGCCGACGTTCTCGCGGCGCTCGAGCGGCTCTTCCTGCTCTACCTGCATCGCTGGAGCGACCGTGCGGGGGAGCTGAGGCGCTTCGCCAGCCCCGCTTCGCAGCGCTCCTGGTACCGCAGCGTCATCGGCGAGGCCGCCGAAGGAGGGACGGTTCGCCTGATCGAGGTGTTCGAGAACGACATCCTCGTCAGCTCGCTTCTCGGCCTGCTCGCCGGGCGCGGAGCCCTCTTCCATACGACCGCGACGAGACCCGGCGGAAAGCTCTGGGGGCCGGGCCACCGGGCCATGCTCGCGTGGGTGGAGGAGGCCGAGAGAAGCGGCGCGACGAGGATGGATCTTGGCCGCGGCTACGCCGAGCAGGGAAGCCCGAAGGCGCGTCTCGGGCCGACGCCGATCCCGTTCGGAAAGGTGATCGCGGCGTCCTCGCGCCGCTGGCAGGGCGGCGTCGTCGCCGCCTGCCGGAGCGCCGCGTTCCTGCGCGACGCGGCCGGGACGGTCCTGCCGCGGGAGCGCTGCCCCGCCCGCTCGCGCTCAGCTGCCGGCCTTGCTCTCGACGAACGACGCGATCGACGAGATCGAGTCGAAAGTCGCGGGTGAGAGCTCTTCGTCCCGAACCTTGATCCCGAACTCGCGCTCGAGGAAGAGGACGAGCTTCACGATCCCGAGCGAGTCGATGACGCCGTTGTCGATCAGCGACGTGTCCTCCCCGAGATCCGCAGGATCCCCGCCCCACATGAGCTCGCTCACGACGAACTCCCGGATGCGGGCGTTCGCCGTCATCGCTCGCTCCGGTCTGCGATCCCCGCCAGGAGGGATTGCCTGTCGACCTTTCCGGTCGACGTCTTAGGCAGGCTGGTCATGAACTCGAATATCTCAGGAAC
The DNA here is from genome assembly GCA_036279015.1 of Gaiellaceae bacterium. GTDB lineage: Bacteria > Actinomycetota > Thermoleophilia > Gaiellales > Gaiellaceae > DATEOR01. Next base: position 25,154 of record DASUJY010000014.1, read on the forward strand.
CATGTAGCGCGGCAGTGAGAGCGCGCAATGACGCGCGAGCTCCGCGGGCTCGAGATCGCCCTCGAGCCCCACGAACGCGACGATCCGGTTCGTGATCAGCTCGTCGGGCACGGCGAGCACGGCGCACTCGGTCACGGCTGGATGCGACAGAAGGGTCGCCTCGATCTCGCCGAGCTCGATCCGGTAGCCGCGACTCTTCACCTGGGCGTCGCGACGGCCCAAAAACCAGAGGTCTCCATGCTCGTCTCGTCGGACGAGGTCGCCCGTGCGGTAGGCGGGCGTGCGAAGGCCCTCTGCGCGAAGCGGGGCGCCGAGGGAACGGGCCGAGCGGTCGGGATCGCCCCAGTAGCCCTGCATGACCGTCGGGCCCCGGACGCAGAGCTCGCCGATCTCGCCGGTCGCCGCCGGTGATCCGTCCTCCAGGATCGCGTAGGCGTCGACGCCGTCGATCGCCTTCCCGATCGGGATTGCCTCCTGGCCGGGCGCGAGCGGGCGCTGAAGCTCGTAGTAGGTGCAGGCGTTCGTCTCGGTCGGGCCGAAGAGGTTGAGGAACCGGGCCTCGGGGAGGAGCTCCATCAGCCTGGCGAGGTGCTTGGGCGGGAAGACCTCGCCGGCGAAGAGCACTGCCCGCAGGCGAGGCAGCGCGCCCTCGGTCAGCCCGCCGCGGAGAGTGAGCGCCGTCAGGGCCGAGGGGACCGAGTACCAGATCGAGATCTCGCCGTCCGCGATGAAGCTGCCGAGCTCGCGCGGGAAGGCGGAGAGATGCGAAGGGACGAGGACGACCGCCGCTCCCCCCCGCACGGCGGCGAACAGGTCGAAGACGGAGAGGTCGAAGTGGAGCGGCGCGTGGCTCGACAGGCGGTCCTCGCCCTGCACGGCGACGCAGTCCCCCGCCCACTCGACGAAGGCGAGGGAGTTCAGATGCGAGAGCATGACGCCCTTCGGAGTTCCGGTCGACCCCGACGTGTACAGGATGTAGGCCAGGTCGAGGCTCACGATCCCACTTCGCGGAGCGCTCTCGGGATACGCGGCTTCCTCTGCCGACCCGATTGCCCGCACGCCCGGGACGACCTTTTCGGCGTCGGGCTCGCCGTTCAGGAGGACGACCGCCTCGAGCTCGCGGTGCGCGTCCGCGACTGCGGGAAGCGTCGCCGCCTTCTCCCGCCCGCTCAGGAGGACGCGGAGGCCGCAGTCGGAGGCGATGTAGCCGATGCGAGCAGGGGGCGCGTGCGGATCGAGCGGGACGTAGGCGGCGCCGCTCTTCAGGACGCCGTAGATGCCGACGACCGCCTCGAGCGACTTCTCCAGGTAGAGGCCGACGCGATCTCCCGGCGAGACGCCGAGATCGACGAGCAGATGCGCGACCCGGTTTGCCCGGCTCTCGAGCTCGGCGTACGTCAGCGTGCGCGAGCCGTCGACGACCGCGAGCGCGCCGGGGCTCCGGGCGGCGGATGCCTCGAGGAGCTCGTGCAGGAGGGTCGGTCTCATAGCCCGAGGTAGGCGGCCACGATGTTGCGCTGGATCTCCGAGGTGCCCGAGTAGAGGCGGCTGCCGAGCGCGTCCCTGACGTCGCGCTCGATCTCGTACTCGGCGATGTAGCCGTAGCCGCCGTGAACCTGGAGGGCATCGAGGCTCGAGTGCACGAACGACTCGCTGAGGGCGAGCTTCGTCAGGGCCGAGTCGAGCGGGGTGGACTCCCCGGAATCGAGCAGCCAGCCGAGGCGGTAGAGCATCAGCTTCGACGTCTCGAGCCGCAACTTCATGTCGACGATCTTGTGGCCCACCGCCTGGAAGGATCCGATCGGCCGGCCGTACTGCTTGCGTTCCCTCGCGTGCGAGAGCGAGCGCTCGAGCTGCCGCTCCATGGCTCCGACCACCGAGGCGAGGATGCAGCCGCGCTCCCAGTGCATGGCCGTGTTGAAGACAGCGGACCCCTGGCCCACCTCGCCGAGGAGCTGGTCCTCCGAGAGCTCGCAGCCGTCCAGGAAGAGCTCGCTCATCGGCGACGTGCGCAGGCCCAGCTTGTGGAGTGGCTCCCCGAGCGTGAGCCCCTCGGATTCCTTCGGAACGAGGAAGGCGGTGAGACCTCGTAGGGCGTTGCCGGGCTGCGTCGTCGCGAAGACGAGGAAGACGTCCGCGATCGGTCCGTTCGTCACGAAGGTCTTGCTGCCGTTGAGGACGAACCGGCCGTCTCGCTGTTCGGCGGTCGTTCGCAGGGAGAGGGCGTCCGAGCCCGAGTCGGGCTCGGACATGGCGTGTGCTCCGATCAGCGAGCCGTCGCACATGGGCGGCAAGTAGCGACGCTTCTGCTCCTCGGTCGCGAACTTGACGATCGGAAGCTCGCACGCCCACATCTGGGCGTTGAGGGAGAACACGAGGCCGCTGTCCGCGCACCCGTACCCGAGCCCCTCGAGAGCGGCGATCGTCGTGAGCGCGTCTGCTCCGGAGCCGCCGTAGGCCGCGGGCACCGGCAGGCCCTGGATGCCGAACCGCGCACACTTCTCCCAGGCCTCGCGAGAGAACTCTCCGCGCAGATCGCGGCTCGTGACGTCGTCGGAGAGCTCGGCGCGGGCGAAGCGGACGACCGTGTCGCGGAACTGCCGTTGCTCCTCGCTCCAGTCGAAGTTCACGAGCGCCTCGAATGTCGCAACGGCCTGTACGGGAAGGTCTCCGAGCGCCGGTCGGGCACCCTGACCAGCAGGCGCCCGTTCGAGACGCCGAGGGACGAGAGCAGATAGCGGGCGCCGAGCAGGCGCACCGGCTTCCAGCCGCTGATCCCGTACACCCAGCGGGCAGGGAGGTTGTCGGTGTCGACGTAGCCGAGGAGCCGGCGCCGCCCGCTCTGGAGGAGCATGGCTTCCATCTGCCGGAGTATCTCCGTTGCGCGGCCGCCGCCTCTGGTGGACTCCTCGAGCTCGAACTTGAAGCACCAGGCATCGCCCGGGGAAAGGGGTAGGCCGAAGAACGTCACCTGCAGATCGCCGCCGCCGTCAGCCCGTGCGAGCGTCTCGGCATCGATCAGCCAGAACTGGCTCACGGGCCTGCCGTCGAAGAAGCCGAGGATGCACCTGTAGCCGAGCGCGAGCCGCGCGCGGGCCTTGCGCTCACCGACCGGGTTGTTCCGGGTGATCGCCCTCGTGAACTCGACGATCTCGTCCTCGGAACCCTCCCGAACCTCGAGACCTTGTGCATTTTCCGCTCCTGGCGGGTCGGCGGCGAGATGCTTCTCGAGGACGATGTACTCCTCGTGCGAGTAGATGCGCCCAGCTGCCTTGGCGAGGATCTGGCGCCCGCCCGCACGGAGCCCCTGCTCCCTCAGAAGGCCCTGGACTCGGCGGACGACACCCCTTGGCCCCGGCATCGAGTTGCGGACACTAACAAGGTTCAAATCGCTGCTCTAGCCGGAAACCCCTGCTAGTTGGCGGCTTCTGGGACACGTTCACCGACTCGCCGGCGACCACATCCGGCCGTGGCCGAGCGGAGGCTACTCCGTGCCGTCCGATCGCTTGCCTAGTGTGCTCTCCTGGCGGTGTTGCCCCCTGAGAGGAAGGAAGGCGATGGGCAACGTGAGGATCACCTGGAACGACTCGGCCATCGAGCAGTTCAGGCAGAGGGCCATCGGGAACGCCTTCGACCAACTGACCACGAAGTGCCCGAAGTGCGGGACGAGCCCCAGGGTCAGGCAGTACGGACGCTACTTCTGTGAGTGCGGCTACCTCGAGGGAGTCGTCACGGAAAGGACCGGCACTGCCCATGACGGGGAAGCCGAGTGAAGCGGTCATGCCTTACGCCGGATGGGTTCGAGCGCGGAGAAAGGTCTTGCTAATCCGTGTGACAGCGGAGGGGGAGGGATTCGAACCCTCGATCCGCCTAACGACGGATAACGGTTTTCGAGACCGCCGCATTCGTCCGCTCTGCCACCCCTCCGGCGCGCGGACAGTGTAGCGACGGCTTCGCGCGGATCTCAGGCACCTCGCAGGGTTCTCTCGTGCGCTGCAAGGGAGTGGGACGGCGACGGTTCCGCCACCCGGAGGTGCGCCGCTCGCGGGCGGAAGCCGGGCAGATGGAGCGCGAAGCTGGAGCCATCCTCCGACGTCTCGACCGTGCAGCGCCCTCCGTGCGCCTTCGCGATTGTGTCCACGATCGCAAGGCCGAGACCGACGCCGCCCTCCGCCCGCGTTCGTGCAGGATCCGCCCGCGAGAAGCGCTCGAAGATCCGGTCGACGGCGTCCCTGGCGATGCCACTGCCGCGGTCGGCGACGACGATGGAGATTTCGTCGCCGCTCGCCGTGGCAGAGAGCTTGATCGGATCTGAGACGTCCGTGTACTTGACTGCGTTCTCGAGCAGGGCGTCGAGGGCGCTTCTCAGGGTCTCGGGATCCGCTCGAAGCGTCCCGACCGGCAGGTGCCCGAGGCGCCACGGGCGCTCGGCGGCTCCCGACCAGCGAAGGAAGACGTCCTCGAGGAAAGGCTCCATGTCGATGTCCGATCGCGTGACGAAGTCGGGATGCTCGGCCTTCGCGAGCAGGAGGAGGCGTTCGAGGACGTGCTCGATGCGCGCCAACTCGTCGAGAGCGACCTCGATCTCCTGGGTTCGGCCGGCCGAGCGCTCGAACACCTCCAGGTGCCCGCGGGCGATCGTGACGGGTGTCCGCAGCTCGTGTGAGGCATCGTGGACGAAGCGCTTCTGCCGCTCGAGGAGTGACGCGCGTTCGTCGGCCAGGAGCTCGATGGCCTGAAGCGCTTGCTGGCGGCGGCGAGCGTGCCAGACCATGGCGAGGAACATGGCGGACATGAGCGGCACCTCCGTGAGCTCGCCCCACGCCTGGGCGCCGTCGTGGATCTCGACGAGGATGACGATGCCGGTGGCGACACAGACGGTCGCGAGCGTCACGACCATGGGCGCCGCTCGCCAGATGCGAAAGCCGTAGACGAGCGTCAGGCTGACCCAGATGAAGTGGAAGGGGATCGTCTCCCACGTCTCCCAGCCGATCATCGCCACGAGGTTGGCCGCCGCGAAGGCGCCCCAGGCGAGCTCGGTGGCGTTACGCCGCGACCAGGCGATAGCCCGCATGGCGAACCGTCTCGATGGGAGCTTCGGGCCCGAGCTTCTTCCGCAGGCGGCGGACGCAGACCTCGACGACGTTCGAGCCCGGGTCGAAGCTATAGCCCCACACTTCGGCGAGCAGCCGCTCGCGGCTCAGCACCTCTCCCGCGTGGAGAACGAAGTGGTGGAGCAGCCGGAACTCGCGATCGGATAGGTCGGTGACGAGGGCACCGAGCCGGGCCTGTCGGCGGGCGAGGTCGAGAGCCAGCGTCCCGACCGTGACGACATTCGTGTCCCCCGTCCAGTGCGACTGACGGAGCTGCGCGCGCACTCTCGCGATCAGCTCGACCAGGGCGAATGGCTTGGAGACGTAGTCGCTCGCCCCCAGCTCGAAGCCGCGCAGCTTCGTGGGGAGGTCGGCGCGCGCCGAGAGGATGACCACGGGCAGCTCCGGGCGGTGATGCTTCAACTCGCGGAGGACCGTGAGGCCGTCGAGCCCCGGAAGCAGCAGATCCAGGACGACGAGGTCCGGCGGATCGGCCCGCGCCCGCTCGAGCCCCGCGGCGCCGTGAACGGCCGAAGAGACGCTGAATCCCTCCCCCTCGAGCCCCCGTACGAGAAACGAGAGGATCCTCGGTTCGTCCTCGATGACCAGGATTCGCATGGCCGACGCGCGCCGACCATATGTGAATGACCTGGAAATGACAACGTTATGACACCTTTGTCATCTGACTGGACACACGCGCGCGGGCGCCTAGATTTCCCGCGATGGCCGAGCCTCTCGCTCCCGGAGCGGCGGTTCTCGAAGCGCCGGCTCCCCAGGTAGAGCGCCCGCCGAGACCGTTCCCGTTCCCGGACGGCGCCGCGAAGCACTGGCTTCTCTCCTCGATCGTCTGGCTGACGGTCGTCGACCTCTTCGGCCTCGTCCTCGCGACGGAGTTCGTGACGCCGGAGGCGTTCGCGAGCATCTCGTGGCTCTCGTTCTCGAGGATCCGGCCGTCGCACGTCAACGGCGTCATCCTCGCGTGGCTCTCGATGATGTACTTCGGGGCGCTCTTCTACATGCTTCCGCGCCTGGTAGGGACCCGCGGGATGTGGAGCGAGCGCCTCGGCATCGTTTGCGCGTGGGCCTGGAACCTGATGTACCTGCTCGGGATCATCGGGCTCCTCACCGGTCACAGCCAGGGCCGGGAGTACGGAGAGTTCATCTGGCCCATCGACATCGCGCTGCTCGTCATCTGGGGCGCGAACATCTTCAACATCCTCGCCACCGTCTCGATCCGGACGATCCGTCCGATCTACGTCTCCGTCTGGTTCTTCATCGCAAGCCCGATCTGGCTCGCGGTCGACTACGCGATCGGCAACGTCATCTGGCGGCCCGGGAGCATCTGGGGCGCACCGTCGGGCGCCCTCACGAACAGCCTCTCGGACGCGATCCTCAACTGGTGGTACGCGCACAACCTGTTCGGGCTGTGGCTCACGCCGATGCTGCTCGCGCTGACGTACTACATGGTCCCGCGGATCACGAACACGCCGCTCTACAGCTACACCCTCTCGCTCGTCTCCTTCTGGGGAATGGCGTTCTTCTACACCGGGGTCGGGGACCATCACATCCTCCAGTCCCCGACCCCGGCCTGGTTGAAGACGATCGCGGAGGTGTCGTCGTGGATGCTCCTCGTCCCGGTCTTCGCGTTCACCATCAACATCCTCGGGACGATGAAGGGCAACTGGGAGAAGTTCTTCACGAACTTACCCCTGCGCTTCACCATGACCGCCTTCTTCTTCTACTTCCTGGTCAACATCCAGGGGGCGTTCGAGGCGATCCAGCCGTTCAACAAGCTGACCCACTTCACGAACTTCGTCGTCGCCCACGCGCACCTAGCCCTGCTCGGCGCGTTCACGATCCTCGGGATGGGGGTGATCGACTACATCGTCGCCCAGGTCTTCCACCGCCCTCTTTTCAGCCGGAGCCTCACCGAGTGGCAGTACTGGCTCGTGACCGTCGGCTTCACCGGCTTCTTCAGCGTCCTGACGCTGGCCGGCTTCCAGCAGGGCTTCAGCTGGGAGCAGGGGATCCCCGAGGTCAACGTCCTGCCGCAGCTCCACGCGTACTACATCGCGCGCGGCATCTTCGGCGCGATGATCGTCGTCTCGGGGATCGTCCAGATGGTCAACATCGGGGCGACGATCTTCATCAACACGCACGAGCGACGCCGCCGCGAGACGTTGCAAGTCGCGGACGCGGTCGCGCCTCCGCTCCACCTGAGGTTCTGAGCTGTGGCAGACGACCGCCCGGACAGCGAGCACGACCAGTCACGCCTCCCGCGCGGCTGGGTGCGTCATCCGCCCGAGCGGATGCTCATCACGCCGCTCGTCGCCGGCATCGGCGGCCTGATCGCCTTCTTCACGGTCGTCGCGATCGTCGTCTGGCTTCCGATCCACACCTTCGACCCGCCGCCCTCAGCCGACTGGGCGCCGCTCTCGGCCACGGCGGTCAAGGGCCGCAATCTCTTCGCCTCGAACGGCTGCTACGTCTGCCATTCCGGCTACTCACGACCGCAGGACGTGCGCTACGCGAATTACTTCCTCTACCCGAAGGTCTCTCAGCCCGGGGACTTCTACGGCAGCGACCAGTCTCCGAACCTGCTGGGGACGGAACGGACCGGGCCCGATCTGTCGCAGGAGTCCGGCTGGCATCCGGACGACTGGCAGCGGGCGCACTTCTACGACCCAAGGTTCATGGACCCGCTCTCGCTCATGCCGTCGATGAGATCCCTCTTCTCCGACGACCAGGTCGAGCAGCTCGTCACGTACGTGGAGACGCGCAGCGGCAAGTCCGGCCTCCTTCGCTACGCGGGCCAGCTCTACGCGAAGCACATCGTCCTCGTCAACCAGGGCTTCCCGGAGCCGTATGAGGGCTTCCAGGGGGCGAACAAGCCTCCGCTCCAACCCGACGAGGAGGGACTCGCGCCTCCCGAAGGACAGCTCGAGGAGGCTCCGAACCTCTCCCAGATCGACCGCAGCTACTGGCTCTCGGGCGACCCGCTGCCGGTCACGGAGCAGAACCTGCTGCGAGGGAAGGAGGTCTTCCTCGACCGCTGTGTCGGCTGTCACGGTGAGAAGGGCGACGGCAAGGGCCCGGGCGCGCGCTTCCTCTCCCCGATTCCGGCCGACTTCACCGACAAGGACGACGCCTGCTGCGGCGGCGACACGGGGCCGGGCGACTTCTACTACCGGATCCTGCGCGGTTGGCCCGGCACGGGAATGGAGAACTTCGGCGACCGCCTGTCCGTCAACGACATCTGGCGCGTCGTTCTCTTCCTGAAGACGATTCCGAACGGGACGCTCGAGCCGAACGTCGTCCCGGAGCCCTCCGACTACATCGTCTGGAAGCCCTCGGACGAGCTGCTCGCCTGGCTCAAGAGCCAGCAGAAGCTCGAGGCGAACGTCTCCTTCACGCAGGCGCAGGCGAGCGACCCGTACATGGAGGAGGCGATGCGCGTCTTCCCGGGGCTCGCTCCCGGCGATTCCTTCCTCGTCAACGACGGCAAGACGCGGCTCTCGCTCCAGGACGCCGCAGACGGCATCCGGACGATCTACGAGCAGCTCCTCGACCGCGGCTGGAACGACGCGCAGGCGCGCGGGGAGAAGCTGCCGCCCGAGTCCCAGAAGGAGATTCCACCGACCGTTCCGGGGCAGCAGTGAGGAAGCTCGCCGCATCCGTCGTCGTCGCCTTCCTCGCGCTCGCGCTCCCCACCGCCGCGCTCGCCCACGACGCGCCCGAGAACGACCAGTCGAAATGGGTCATGGCGGACTGGATGATGGACACCTTCTTCGTCTTCTCGGGCCTCGCGCTCGTCGTGTTCGTCGTCGCCTGGAAGCTCGGGCACTTCCACGAGCTCGACAAGGCGGCGGACATTCCGCTCTACGTGGAGGAAGAGGACTACTACACGCCCGACTGGGCGCTCGACGAGGAGGAATGGCGCTGATGGGCATGCCGACCGGAGACACTCCGCAGAAGGCGCAGGAGTACTACCTCTACCTGCAGGGGCACCACCAGACGGACGACCCGGTCGCCTCCTGGAAGGTCGACTGGATGTCGCTTGCCTGGATGTGGGGCTTCGTCGTCGTCCTCGTGCTCGCGATCATCTTCTGGGTCTGGCAGTACCGGACGACGCTTCCGCGCCGGAAGGCCCGGGGCGCCCTCTATCCCGTCGACACCTTCGGCGGCTACACGACCGAGCAGGCGGCGCCGGCGACGCTCTTCTTCCTCCTCCTCACGGTCGTCCTCGTTGGTTTCGCGGTCGCGCTCATCGTCGGCCACCTCGTCTGGGGCCAGAAGTTTTGAGCCGGGGCGGTGACCTCCCGTGGCGGTAGCGCCGCCTTTCGTCTCGTACTCGAGCTACACGAGCGCCGTCGTCCCCGTGGACGAGTGGGTGACGGTCTTCGCGTCGCTCCAGGCCCTGAAGGCGCACGTCCAGGAGTACCCCGGCTGCCAGAGCTTCGACGTGTTCGCGCGTGCGGAGCCGGACGGCATGCTCGTCCACTGCTACACGACGTGGGACACGATCGAGCAGCTCGAGGTCTTCCTCGAGCGGGGCTACACGCTTGTTCGCATGCTCGGCGACGTCGCCGAGCTCGAGGCTGAGGAGACGATCGTCATGGAGAAGGTCTTCTGATGGAGGAACAGAAGCCCGCCCGGCCGCTCTCCGGCTACCGGGACGTGGGCGGAGAGGTCCGCCACTCGCGCCGGGCACAGAACCGCGCCTGGGCCATCCTGGCCGTCTTCGTGATCCTCTACCTCGCCTGGACGCTGGTCGTCTACTTCATCGAGCCCGGACTGCGCTGAGCCCGGCCCATGTGGGTCCAGCACCTCTCCTCGCTCCAGTTCCTGAGCTACGTCGCGTTCTTCGCCGTCGTCCTCGTCGCACTGATGCGGCTTCTGCCGGGGACGAGAGCCCCGGTCCGCACGGAGCCCTACTCGGCTGACGAGCTCGCATCGGAGGACGCGAAGCTCGGGAAGTACTTCGTCGCCGGCGGGATCTTCCTGGTCGTCGGCGGGATCCACATGGCCGTCAAGAACCTGCCGTGGGCCGCGGAGTGGCTTGCGCGCGGCGGCTATGCCGGCCACCTCGTCCGCGACCTCTCGAACACCCACGTGATGATCGTCGGCGGCGGCACGCTCATCTCCACCGGCCTGTGCTGGTACGTGCTGCCGAGGATCGTCGGGAGGCCGCTCGCCAGCCCCGGGCTCGCGCAGGCCTCGTTCTGGCTCACCGCGCTCGGGCTCGTGGTCTTCTACGTCGCCCTCGTGGAGAACGGGATCGCGATGAGCTCCCTCATCGAGCACGGCTCCAACTACGAGGCGGCCAAGCGGCACATGGGCAACTGGTACAAGGTCCCGGTCGGCATGGGGGCCGGGGTAATGGGTCTCGGCTACTGGTGCTTCGCTGCCAACGTCTTCCTCACCGTGTTTCAGGCACGGCTCGTCCGCGTGCCGAAGCCCGACGGGCATCTCTGGAAGTTCCTGGCCGTGGGCGCCGGAGCTCTCACGGTCGGGACCGTCCAGGGTGTCATCCAGGTACAGCCGGACAACGCGAGCTGGCTCTACCAGGCCGGCCATGCCGGCGAGTGGATCGACCCGATCTCGCACGCCCACATCAACCTCGTCACCGGGCTGACGATGCTCGTCGCCGGCGCCGCGTTCTACCTGCTGCCCCATCTCGGTGGGGTGCGGCCCTCTGTACGCGTGGCCAACGGATGCTTCTGGTCCTTGCTCGTCGGGTCGCTCGCCTTCTACGGGGCCGCGCTCTACCTTGGCTTTCACGAGGGGCGGCTCGTCGTCGACCGGCTCATGACGCCGGAGCAGGCCGAGGAGGCGACGGCCATCCATCCGTACCTGATCATGGGTGCCGGGCTTGCGATGTTCGCCGCGTTCTGGGCCTTGCTCGCGACCCTCCTGCGCTCGGCACGGGTGCTCGAGGGGCCGGTCCGTCTCTTTGTCTTCGCCGGCTGTGGCGCGCTCGCGCTCGGCACGCTCCAGGGGCCCGTCCAGGCATTCCCGGAGGTGAACGAGCTCCTCGACCGGGGCGAGGACGCGGGCGACGTGATCGTCAACCTCCACGCCCAGCTGAACATGCTCGGCGGGCTGATGGTCATCCTGATCGGCCTGGGGCTCGCAGTCCTGGCGCGCATCGGCGCGGGCTGGCCGACGGCGCGCGCCCGCCTCGCGCTCCCAGCAGCCTCCCTGGGGATGCTCGTCTACTACGCGTCGGGGATCCTCTTCGCGGCCGTCGAGGCGCACCGCGTCTCGGCCGGAGAGTCGTTCCCGGCGGCCGTCGCGTCCCTCGAGCCATGGTCGGCAGTCGTGTCGGTGCCGGCCGCGTTTGCCGTCCTGGCCGGCTTCTGGGCGTATGCGGCGGCTGCCGTGGACCTGAACGGGCCGCAGTTCCAGCTCGCCCGGAGGGCGCTCGCCGCGATGCCGTCGCTCTACACGGGCAGAATTCCTCGCAGGGTGCAACGCAGGAGCCCGGCCGCGCTCGCCGGGTACGAGCTCCCGCTCGGACTGCTCGGCTTCCCCGGCGTCGGCTGGCTCTTCGCCGGCTTCCCCTTTACCGCATCGATCCTCCTCCTGGCCGGGCCGGCGCTCGCCTGGGCGGTCGTCCCGATCGCATTCAGCCCGTACGGGGAGGGCCCGTTGCGGGCGATCGGATGGAAGGCCGAGCTCGCCTACCTCCCGGCGAGCGCCCTGCTCTCGGCCGCCCTCCTCTACCGGGCGCACGCGAAGCGGCGAGCGCGGCTGCTCGGCGATCCACCTCGCAGGCCGCGGCTCCGTCGGCGCGGCAGCTACCGCTCGCGGGTCACCATCGCGATCGGGACGATCGCGCTCGTGCTCGTCTCGCTCCCGTTCGTGCCGGCCCTCGCGGGAATCGGCTCGAGCTCGGTTCGCTACACGTACCAGCCGCGGCTCACCTCCGAGGTGACCGGGCAGTTCCTCTCGACGCCCGGCGGCCTGGTCAAGCTCTTCTCCTGGCAGGATCCGCAGAGCCCCTACCCTCCGGACGCACTGCGGCTCCATGCGGGTGACCTGACCGCCTTCGTCGTCCGCGCCGCGGCCGTCGACGATCCGGGCGCATACCGGCTGTTCGATCTCGGCCGCGGTGGGAGCGTGCCGCTCAGGGTTGTGTCAGCGGGACCGACCACCCTCCGCCTGACGCCCAGCCGGCCGCCGCAGCCGGGCCGCTACGCGTTCGTCGCAACCCACGAGGGGATGTTCGGCGGTCGGGACTTCGCCTATCTCACCGTGGCGTCGCCGGCCGAGCCCGTGACCGCGATCTCGGTCGAGAGCGACAGGACGGCGCCGGCGATCGCCGACACATTGCTCCCGCTCGCAGCCGCCATGGTCGCCCTCCTCTTCGCCGGCCTGCTGCTCACGAGCTTCGCCCGCCGGCCTGCCGGCCAGAAGGCGTTTTGGGCTCTCGGTTTCGTCCTGTTCGCAACGGCCGCGCTCGCGGAGGCAGGAGCACAGCGCGCGGGGTGGACTCCCGGGCTCTTCCGCACCTACTACCTCGCCGGCGGCGTGCTGGCGGTCGCGTGCCTCGGCACCGGCTCCGCCTGGCTGGTGCTGCCCCGCCGCGCTCGTGACGTGGTGGCCGGCGCGCTCCTCACGGCCGCCATTGCCGCGGCTGTGACCGTCCTCCTCGCGCCGGTCGACCGGGCGCTCCTCGCAGAGACCGCCAGCGGACGTCCTCCGCCGAACTCGGCCCTCGCCGGCCATGCGGTCATCTGGGCGGTTGGCCTCAACAGCTTCGGCACGCTCTTCCTCGTGGGCGGCTCGCTGTACGCGGTTCTGCGCCGCCGGGGGGCTCGGGCCAACGCCTGGATCGCGTGTGGCGCGATCGTGGTCGCCCTGGCGACCGGCATGTCCCGCGCCGGCGACTACTCGTTCGTCTACGCGGGCGAGCTCGTCGGGATCGCGATCATGTTCACCGGGTTCAGGCTCACAGCCGCACCGCGGAGGGCGCCCACCTCCGCTCCCCGTACGGGGCTGGCACAAGGTGCGCCGAGCACATGAGCCCGACTGCTGAGCCGCGCGGGTACGCGCGTGCGGTCGCCGAAGAGCGGCTCCGCCGCCGTCGCGGGCTCCTCGCCCGTCTCAGCCCCGCGGAACGGATGGCCGTCGAAGACGTCGCTTACGCCGTGGCACGCCGTGTGGCGGAGTCCCTCACGGTCGTCCCTCAGCCGCCCGCAGGGATGTCGAAGAAGAACGTCGAGCCCTCGCGCTCGGTCGACGCCACCCAGATGCGCCCGCCCATCCGGCGCACGAGCTCTCGGCAGATGTAGAGCCCGAGGCCGGTGCCTCCCACCCCGCGCGTGAGGTTCGGGTCGAGCCGGTAGAACTTTTCGAAGATACGGCTCTGCTCTCCCGGGGGGATGCCGAGGCCCTCGTCGCGGACAGAGAAGAGCACGCGCCGCTCCTGCGGCTCGAGCCGGACTTCGACCTTGCCGCCGTCCGGCGAGTACTTGACCGCGTTCTCGACCAGGTTTGCGAGCACCTGACGCACCTTGTCCGCGTCGCCGACGACCTGCACCGGCTCGGCCGGCGCGGAGAGGACGAGCTCGATCCGGGCCGGGAGGTGAGCCCGGGCGGCCTCGACGATCCCGGTTGCGACCGCCACGGGGTCGAACTGCTCGATCGCCACGTCGAGCCGGCCCGAGTCGACGCGCGAGGCCCACAGGATGTCGTCGACGATCCGCGTGAGGCGGTTGGACTCGCTCGAGAC
>DASUJY010000015.1:0-65215 GCA_036279015.1 Gaiellaceae bacterium
CGCTTGCCCGAGAGGAACTGGCCCGTGATCGAGGCCGCGTTCTTCTCGACGGCGTCCGCGGGTCCCTCCGCGACCACATGGCCCCCGTGCTCACCCGCCCCCGGCCCCATGTCCACGAGCCAGTCGGAGGAGCGCATCATCAGCTCGTCGTGCACGACGACGAGGACGGTGTTCCCGAGCGTCTGGAGACGCTCGAGCGTCCCGATCAGCTTCGCGTTGTCGCGCTGGTGCAGGCCGATCGACGGCTCGTCGAGGATGTAGAGGACTCCGACGAGCTGCGAGCCGATCTGAGTCGCGAGCCTCAGCCGCTGCGCCTCCCCGCCTGAGAGAGTCGCCGCCGCGCGGTCGAGCTGGAGGTAGCCGACGCCGACGTCCGAGAGGAAGGTGAGGCGCTCCCGGATCTCCTTGATGATCCGCGTGCCGATCAGCTGCTCCGTCTCCGAGAGCTCGAGCCCGTCGAGGAACTCGATCGCCCGCGTGACCGACATCTGCGTGAACTCGTGGATGTTGCGGCCGCCGACGGTGACGGCGAGAACCTCGGGCTTCAGCCGCGCGCCCTTGCAGACGGGACACGGCCGGAAGCTCATGTACTCCTCGATGCGCTCACGCTGGCCGGCCGAGTCGGTTTCCTTGTAGCGGCGCTCGAGGCTCGGGACGATCCCTTCGAAGGCGAGCATGTACGCGCGCCGGCGCCCCATGCGGTTGCGGTACGTGACGTAGACCTTGTCGCCGTTCGTCCCGTAGAGGAAGAGGTTCTGCTGCTCCTCGGTGAGCTCGCGCCAGGGCCGGTCGACGTCGATCTCGTAGCGGTCGGCGATCGCCTGGACGACGGACTCGTAGTACGTCGAGTTGCCGACCGACCACGGGACGAGCGCGCCCTCGGCGATCGAGAGCTCCGGGTCGGGGACGAGCAGGTCGGGGTCGATCTCCTGCTGGGCGCCGAGACCCGTGCAGCGCGGGCAGGCGCCGTGCGGCGAGTTGAAGCTGAAGATGCGCGGCTGGAGCTCCGGGAGCCCGACTCCGTGCTCCGGGCACGCGAAGCGCTCGGAGAACGTCAGCTCCTCCCCGTCGACGACGTCGACGGTCACGAGCCCCTCGGCGAGGGCGAGCGCGGTCTCGATCGAGTCCGTGAGCCGGTGCCGGAGATCGGACTTCATCGCCAGCCTGTCGACGACCACCTCGATCGAGTGCTTGAACTTCTTGTCGAGCTCGATCTCCTCGTCGAGCAGGCGCTGCTCGCCGTCCACCTTGACGCGCGTGAACCCCTCACCGCGCAGCTGCTCGAGGAGGTCCTTGTACTCGCCCTTGCGATCCCGCACGACCGGCGCGTTGACCGTGAACTTCGTCCCCTCGGGCAGGCGGAGCACCTGGTCGACGATCGACTCGACGCTCTGGCCTGCGATCGGCCGCCCGCAGATCGGACAGTGCGGCCGCCCGACGCGCGCGTACAGAAGGCGCAGGTAGTCGTAGATCTCCGTCACCGTGCCGACCGTCGAGCGCGGGTTCCGCGACGTCGTCTTCTGGTCGATCGAGATTGCCGGCGAGAGCCCGTCGATCGAGTCGACGTCGGGCTTCTCCATCATCTGGAGGAACTGGCGCGCGTAGGCGGAGAGCGACTCGACGTAGCGCCGCTGGCCCTCGGCATAGATCGTGTCGAAGGCGAGCGAGGACTTCCCGGAGCCGGAGAGGCCGGTGACGCAGATGAGCGCGTTCCGCGGCAGCTCGACCGTGACGTCCTTGAGGTTGTGCTCGCGCGCGCCGTGAACGATGAGGTGGTCTGCTGCAGCCATGCAGAGCCAGTGTAGCCCCCGACCTCGGACGAACACATGTTCGCTTATGGGGTTCAGGCTGAGGCGCGGAGGGCCGCGAGCGCGCTCTCGTAGACGCCCAGCGCCGTGGGGCCGAAGAGGCACAGGCGCACCGATTCGATGCGCGGTAGCTGGGCGAGCGCGCCCGCGATCGCCTCGAGCGCGACGGGCGCCGCCAGCTCCAGCGGATAGCCGAAGACGCCGGTCGAGATGGCGGGGAACGAGACGCTCCGGCAGCCGAGCTCGTCGGCGATCGCCAGCGAGCTGCGGTGGCAGGCGGCGAGCAGGTCCGCCTCGCCGGATCCCCCGCCCCGCCAGACCGGCCCGACGGTGTGGATCACGTGGCGCGCGGATAGGTTCCCCGCGCCGGTCGCCTTCGCCTCCCCCGTCGCGCAGCCGCCGAGCAGGCGGCACTCGGCCAGGATCGACGGGCCGCCGGCACGGTGAATCGCCCCGTCGACGCCGCCGCCCCCGAGCAGCGACGAGTTGGCCGCGTTGACGATCGCGTCGACCCGTTCGCGCGTGATGTCCGTCTCCACGCAGACGATTCGCGCAGCGGCCTCCGCCATGTCCGCCATCGCGGTCAGGCTAGCGCCACCGGATCGCCGCTGCAGAGAGGGGCAGGACGACCGCAGTCTGCGGCCGGTCGACGCGGAAGACTTGCACCCGGCTCTCCGTGGCGATCGCCGCGAGGCGGTCGTCGGGCGACCAGGAGATGCCGAGCACGAGCTCGTCCGTCGTCGGCAAGGGCCGGACGCCCGGCGAACCCGCGCGGAAGAGCGCGAGCGTCCCGTCGAGCCGCGCGGCGAGGTAGCCTCCCGCGGGGCTCGACTCGAGCGCGCCGACGCGCGTTCCGACACCGGTGAAGAGGCGCTGCTGACCGCGGCCGTCGACGACGAGGACGGACGCCGCGCCGTCCGGGCCCGCAATCGCCGCGTAGCGTCGATCCCCGAGCCAGGAGACCTCCTTGAGGTTCCGCGGCGCGCCCGCGATGGGCTGCACGCAGCGCGGGACCTCGTGCACCTCCTCGAAGCGGACGATCTGCGCGTCCGGCGGGCAGCGCGCCGTCCACTCGAACAGCCGCCCCCTGCGCACGAACGTGAGGGTGCCGTCGGGTTGGAACGCCGGCGACGTCCCTTCGAAGGCGTAGCTCCAGCCGCCCGACGTGACGACGATCGTGTCCGCGTTCACCTGCCTGGCGGCGATGCCGAGCTCGGCGGCGGAGGGCCGCGACCAGAAGCCGCAGTCGGTCGTCGGCTGTCTTCCGGCCGGCGCCCAGCGGAGCGCCGGCAGGCTGAGGACGAAGCGGCGGCAGCGAGCGTCGGTGAGGTAGAGGGCGCCTTCGGCCTGAATCGCCTCGAGACGTGGGACGAGCCGATCCCGGCCCGCAATCGCCGGAGGGCGGACGGGGGCGGCCTGCGCCGGGGCGGGGCTCGTCGCCGTCTGTGTCTCGGCCGCCGTCGTCCGCGTGACGGCATCGCGGACCGCGAAGAGGCCGATCGCAGCCAGTGCGCCGACGACGAGCCAGGTGACGAGCGGGCGCATCCCGCCTTGAGGGTAGCTCTAGCCGGCGAGCCGGCAGACGCGGCGCGGATCCGGAACGTACGGGATCTCCAGGTCGCCGGCGATCAGCGTGCCGTACCCGAGCATCCTCCCGATCAGCCCCTGCTCGACCTCCACGGGCCCGATCCGGGCGAGGCGGACGGCCGCCGCATGGCGCTGCGCGATCCCGTGCACCACGAGCAGCTTCTCCGTCGTGACGACGAGCGACGTCCGATCCCACCGCCAGACGGCTCCGAGCGCGAGCAGGGCCCCGAGACCGAGCGCCAGCGCGCCGACGACCCCGAGTGCCGCCGGGCCGAGACCGACCAGCACCCCGCCCGCCACAGCGAGCGCGATCGAGCGCGCGAGCGGCCGGACGAGGGCGACGCTGTGCGGTCGCGCCTGGAAGCGCACCCTCTCGCCGTGCTCGAGGTAGCCGCGCATGCGCAGGACTTCTCCACGCGCGCGTGGAAGTCCTCGTTCTTTCGGCCACTATCCTGGGAAAAACCCGCTCATGCAGGAGACAGCGCGCAAGGCTCTGGTCGCGGCACTGATCGTCGTCGGCGTCGTCGCGCTTGCGCTCGCGCTCTGGAAGCTCCGGATCGTGATCGCGCTCCTCTTCCTTGCGCTCATCATCTCCGCCGCCATGCGCCCGAGCGTCGAGTGGCTCGCGCGCTACCGCATTCCCCGCGGCGTCGGGGTCCTGGCGCACTACGCCGTCCTCGGCGGCGTGATCGCCGTCCTCCTCTGGGCGATCGTGCCGCGCGCGATCGACCAGGTGGACAAGGCGCTCGGCGGGATCCCGACCTCGACGTCCGAGCTCGAGCGCGAGACGAGCCGTTCGACCGGCTTCAGGCACGAGATCCTCAAGCGGGTGCAGGACGGGCTCGACGAGCTGCCGTCGGGCGGCGACCTGCTGGATTCCGGGCTCTCGCTCACGTTCACGGCCTTCGAGGTCTTCGTGGCCATCTTCTTCACGCTCGCCTGCGCCGCCTACTGGATCTTCGAGCGCGACCGCGCCGAGCTCCTCGTCATGTCCCTGCTCCCACGGGACAGGCGACGGGTCGTGCGCGACACCTGGAACCTGATCGACGCGAAGCTCGGCGCCTACGTGCGCGGCCAGCTGATCCTGATCACGTTCGTCGCCTCGCTGCTCTCGCTCGTCTTCTACCTGATCGGCCTGCCGTTCTGGCTCCTGATCGGGATCTTCGCCGGCTTCGTCGAGATCGTGCCCGTGATCGGACCGATCGTGGCCGGGGCGGTCGCGGTCGGAGTCGGCTTCACGGACGGCTGGGAGCTCGCGCTCGCGGCGGGACTGGCGGTGCTCGCCGTGCGCCTGCTCGAGGACTACGTCGTGATCCCGCGCGTCCTCGGACAAGCGGTCGGGCTCACGCCGCTCTCCGTCCTGATCGCGGTCACCTCGATGGGCATCCTCTTCGGCGGGTTCGCCGTCCTGCTCGCGATCCCCTTCGCGGCGGTTCTGGCGACGCTCCTCGACGTCGTCATCCGGCACCGCAACCCTGCCGAGGAGGAAGCGCCCGCGGTGCTCTTTCCCGCGCGGGAAGGAGAGCCCTAGAGCCCCGAGGAGGCGCGCACGGCCCTTACGCCTTGCGCCACTTGCCGAAGACGAGGCCGCCGAGCGTGAAGCCGAGGCCGAACGTGCCGACGGCGAAGCCGCCGACCGCGATCGCCTTGCGCCACGGCGAGAGCCGCTGCCAGCGGCCGAGCGCCTCCTGCTCCTCCATGGAGAGCGGCTCACCCCTGCGCTGCTTGCGACCTGCGGCCCCCGCGCGGAGGCCCAGGTACATGTCGTCGAAGATCTCGGACGGTTCGTCGACCATGGTCGAACTATAGTGTCCCCGCCCGATGGCGCCTTTACGCGTGCTTCAGGTGTCCGATCTCCATGCGGGCACGCGAGAGGAACCCGAGGTGGAGAACGATCTGCGCGCCCTGGTGGCGGATCTCGCCCCGGAGATCGTCGTCGCGAGCGGCGACCTCACCCACCGGAACACCCCTGCCCAGCATGAGCGCGCCGCGGCGCTGCTGCGCTCGCTCGGGCCGCCCCTGCTCGTCATCCCGGGCAACCACGACATCCCGCGCTGGCCTCCCTGGCGGATGACGAGGACGTTCGACGAGTTCCTCCGCGTCTGGCCCGAGACCGAGCCCGTCTACCGCTCCGAGCGCCTCGTCGTCTGCGGCCTCAACTCGGTCCGCCCCTGGAAGCAGCAGGGTGGCGCGCTCCGGAGCTCCCAGCTCGACCGTGTGACCGAGACGTTCGCGGAGGCCCCGGAGGGCGCGCTCCGGATGGTCGCGCTCCACCACCACCTGCTCGGCGCGCCCTGGCGAACCGCGAAGCGGACGATCGCCAACCGCTCGAGCGTGCTCGGCGCGCTCGTGGACGCGGGCGCCGAGCTGATCGTCTCGGGCCACGTCCACCAGAGCGCCGTCTCCGAGCGCCACGAGTTCGAGGTCGTCGAGGGCGACGTCCATGGGACGACGGTGATCACGGCTCCGGGTCTCGGGCAGCCGCGGCCGAAGCGCCGCGGCGAGGCCCGCGGCCTCCATTTCTTCGAAGCCGACGAAGGCTCGCTGACGGTGTTCACGTACTCGTGGACGGGCAGCGACTGGTGCCGGATCGCCGAGCGCCGCTTTCCACGCGGGCTCGGGGGACTGCGAGAGCACAGCGGCTAGCTCGGCGCAAACCGCGGAAGCTCCGTGTTCAGCTGCTTCACGGTCGGGAGCAGGGCGACGGCGGGCAGTAGCGGGAGCCAGAACGTGAAGAAGCGGTAGACGAGCACGGCGAGAAGTGCGGGCGCCAGCGGCACGCCGACGCCGTGGAGGCTGAAGGCGAGGGCGGCCTCGATTCCCCCCGAGCCGCCGCCGGGAAGCGGAAGGGCGGTGGCGACGTAGCCGGTGGCGAACGCGAGCACGAGCGAGGCCATCACGACGCTCGACTGAAAGGCCCGGAGCGCCGCGTAGAGGGTGAGCAGATGGCCGAACCAGTAGACGGCGAACCCGAGCACCGCGGACGGGTGCTCGCGCGGATGGGTAACGAGGTGGCGGACGACGACCACACCTCCGATCGCGTCGGCGATCCCCTTCCTGAGCGCGATCCAGCTCTTGCGAAGGAAGCCGTCGCCCTGGTCGTCGCGCGCCGAGCGCCCGAACGCCCGGGCCCGTTTCGGGCTGCTCACGAACGCCGCGAGCACGACGCAGACGGGAAACACGATCAGCCAGGAAAGCGTCATCGAGAGCGGCGCTCCGCCGCCTCTCCCGGCCAGGATGGCGATCGCCGCGACGCAGGCGAACGCCCCGAGGAGCGCCCATTCGAGTGTGTTGAAGCCGAGCACGCGGCGAGCCGACTCGTGCGTGCTCGCGCCCGCGCGCCGCAGCGCCCAGAAGTCGACCGCCAGCCCTCCGGCCGCTGACCCGAGCACGTTCGCGCCGAACCCGATGCCGACCACCCGGGCCACCGTCCAGAACGGAAGCTTCGGGCCGCCGTGCATCCTCGCGACCTCGCGATAGCCGAGGATGTAGCCGGCGTAGGCGCAGACGAGGCCCGCGAGCCCGATCGGGAACCACTTCCGGTTCGCCTTCTCGAGCGCGGTCGAGAGCTCGTCGAAGTCGGCGAAGTTTCCGATCAGGCTGACCGCCCCCACGACGAGGATGACGGCGACGGCCAGCGTCACGAGCGCCTTGCGGCTGTCGATCCCGAGGATCTCGTCGTGGCCGCTCACGCGGACAATGTTCCCATCTCGCGAAAAGGAAAGAGAGCGGGCCGCCGCCGAGGCGCGGCCCGCTCCTTCTCTAGCTCACGGCGTCGGCGTCGGGCACCCGCTTCCCGTGCAGACGATCCGCCCCTGGATCTCCGGAGAGATCGGCGAGTTCGCGGTGACGTAGTCGGCGAGAACCTGATCCATGATGTCCAGCGTCGCCATGCGGTCGCTGAAGACCGGATAGCCGTCGCCGCCGTTGGCCATGAAGTCGTTCTCGAGGATGTGGTACGTCGAGCCGGCGGTCAGGTCGACCGCGTCCCCGGTGCAGCTCCCGTCCTCGGCCTGACGCACGGCGCCCGTCACCCGGCTTCCGGGCGCCTTCGTGATGTCGTACGTGAAGCAGAGCCCCGAGACCTGCGGGAAGCGCCCGTTCACCTCCGGCATCGTCGAGACGCCGTTCTCGAGCATCGCCTTCAGCTCGGCACCGTTCACGTCCAGGGTGACCACGATGTTCCCGAAGGGGAGCACGCTCAGAACCTGGCCGCGGGTGATCACGAACGGCGGCGGCGAGTAGGACGGGCAGAAGTCGTCCGGGTTGTCCGTCGTCGGACACGTCAGATCGGCCCGCAGCCCGCCCGAGTTCGTGATCGCGAAGTCAGCCCCATACGTCTGGCGGATCGCGTCTGTGACCACGTTGCCGATCAGGGACTCGCAGGTCCGGCCGACGTCGTTCCCGCACGAGTCCGCGCGCGGCACGAACACCGACGAGCTCCCGATCTCGGTGGCGAAGATCGGCCTTAGAGCCTCGTTGAGCTTGTCGATGCGAGCCTGGATGCCCGGCGCCGGCTCGACGCCGATGTTCCAGGGCTTGTGGAAGTCGGCCGTCTTGTAGACGACTTCCTGCGTTGCCCGGTCGACCACGATCCGGATCCGCGTGAACCGGATGCCCTTGCCCCGGTTCTCGGTCACGAGCACGCCGTTCGGGCGCAGCGAGTCGACCTGGAGGTCGTTGTGGTCCCCGATCACGACATCCACGTTCTCGACGCTGTCGGCGATGTCGACGAGCGGGCCGGTCGGGTCCGAGATCGTGCCCGCGGTCGCCCCTTCGTGGCCGACCGCGACGATCACGCCGATCCCCTCGTTGGTGAGCCTCGCCGCCTCGGCGTTCACCGCCGGGACGACCGGCCGCACCTCGAACGGCCCCAGCCTGCCCGGGAAGAGGAGGCTGGGCGTGGCCTCGGTCGTGAAGCCGACAAGCCCGACCTTGATCCCCTTCCGCGAAAGAACCGTGGAGGGTGACCACTCGTCGGGGGTCTCGCCGCTCGGGAGGACGACGTTCGACGAGAGAAGCGGGAAGTCCGCGAGCGGGATCAGCTCGTGGCGGAGGTAGTCCTCGCCACGATCGAAGCTGTGGTTTCCGATCGCGTCCGCGTCGAAGCCCATCCGGTTCATGATCGGCGGCGTCGGCTTGTCGCCGAACGCGTTCGAGATCGGCGGCGTCGCGCCGCCGAAGGAATCGCCGCCGGCCACGGTGATGGAGCCGTCGCGGGCCTCCGCCCGATATTCGTCGAACCACGTCTTCAGGAAGGCAGCGCCCCCGATCGGGAACGACGGGCCGACCGAGTCCGCCGCCTCGGCGAGCGGCGTCAGCTGGGCATGCCAGTCGCTGATGTCGAGGACCGTCACCTCCCTGAGCCGTCCGGAGCCCGGCATCAGGTTGTAGAGAATGCGGCCGCGCGCGTTCTGCGGCCCTGGGATGTCGAGCAGGAAGGCGATCGTGGGCGCGACGTCGATCGCCCGAACGCCCTTCACGGGCTTGCCCATGTGCTTGATGCCCGGTCCGGCGGCCACGAACGTCGCGTGCATGTTGATGTTGCGCTTGAGGTTGACGGTGTTCGGCAGGTAGCCGTGCTGGCCGAAGAACTGCGAGAACGCGACGCGCTCACCCGGCGTCGCCGCGTCCGACTGGTACGGCGGCCGGAGGACGACGACCACGTCGCCGCTTCGGTTCGGGTGGAGGGAGTCGCTGCCGCCGACATTCCGCAGCTCCTCCTTCTTCATGATCCGCAGGATGAGGTCCTTGTCACGGTTCTGCGGGTCGCGGAGCCGCTTGAAGGCCCTGATCGCGGCCGTGCGCACCTCCTCGTAGGTGATCCCCTCCGGGAGGGTCGGGTTGACGTAGATCTGGATCGTCCCGCCCGCCCAGCATGCCTTGGCGAGGTCCGTCGCATCCGCGCCGCAGTTGCTCGCGGTGTCGCCGCCGCTCGCCTGGAGCGGCACGCCGTCCACGGAGGCGTCGAAGAGCACCTTGCGCGCGTTCACGGCCTCCCACTGGGGAGCGAAGCCGTGGTCGGAGGACGCGAACACGGTCGTGTCCTCGCCCATCAGCTCGCGCGCGAGCGCGAGCGTCGAGTCAGCCTCCTCGTACGCCGAGCGGATGTACCCGTTCCGGATCGCGACGCGATCGTCGCGCGGCCCCTTGCCGTCGAGGTTGTCGAAGTACGGGTTGCGCTCTCCGTCGATGTCCTTGCGGGTGACGAGGCCCAGAAACTGATGCTGGAACTCGTCCGTCGTCGGGACGCCTGCGAGGAGCAGGTCCGGCTTCACGCCCAGGTCCTCGACGATGTAGCGGAGGTAGGCCCAGTCGGACTCCTTCCACATGAGCCCCTGCTCGACGTAGGTGTCCTCGTCGATGATTCCCGCCTCCATCGGCGCGAAGTCGGCTGCGGTGCTCGACGGGAAGTCGGAGTTGAGCGTCTCCTCGAACGTGTCCGCGCAGGAGCACGCGTTGTAGGTCGCATTCGCCCGCGCGATCGACGTGAAGTACACCCGGAACTTCGAGAGGTCCGGGGCGATCTCGATCGCCTTCAGGTAGAAGCCTGCCGTTCCGACGTCGGGAACCTCCACCTTGACGTCCTGCCAGCCGCCTTGCGCGAGATCGGCGACCGCGTCGCCGCCGTCCTTGCCGGCGGTCGTCGGTACGGCGAGCACGTGGTCGTAGTTCGTCGTGGAGTCGTCCGTCGAGTCGTACACGTAGAGGTCGTAGACGAAGTCGTCGCTCACCGTGAGCTGCTGCTGCATCGCAGGCGAGAACGACTCCGGGACGCCGCTCCAGCCGTCGGCCGGCTCGAGGTCGACCCGCTGGTACGAGAGCCCGAAGGCATCGGCGCCGGCCGGCTGTCCGGCCAGGTCGTAGTTGAGCAGGATGCCGCGGCCGGAGAAGAAGCGCCGGAAGTCGACCACCGGCCCCTGCAGCGTCGGTGCGATCGAGCCCGACCCGACCCACTCGACCGAGACGACCGTCTTGCCGGCGCGCTCGGCGGCCTGCTGGATGGTGTCGGCCTGCAGGATTCCGGGCTCCGAGAAGCTCGTGCGCGAGGTGAAGTCCGCGCCCGTCCGGTGGAAGGTGTTGTTCGTCGAGCCGTGCTCGCCCGGCCACGTGCCGGTGGCGAGCGTGTACCAGCCGACGCCCGTGTTGGGCGGGAACGCCTGGGTGAGCCCGTTCTTCCCGCGCACGCCCTCCTTCATCAACTCGGCATAGGTCGGCATGAGGCCCTGATTGGCAAACCGGCTCATCATGTCCGGCCGCATGCCGTCGGAGGCGAAGAAAATCGCCTTGTCGGTGCTCGGCTTGACCGCCTCGGCGGCCGGCTCGGCGCCGGCTCCGGTTCCAGGACTGATCGCGAGAACGAGTACGAAGAGAAATGCCAGCGCAAACGGCACCAGCAGGCCACGGCGTCGCATCAAGACTCCCTCCCCAAGGTTGCGAGCGCGGAGACTCTAACGCCCGCTCCCAGCAGGGGCAAGGTTTCCGCCGGAGCGAAGAGAAGCTCAGGCCGCCGGCGTCTGAGCCGCCTGGAGCTCCCGCCGAAGCTCCTTGATCTCGTCACGTAGCTTGGCGGCGTATTCGAACCGAAGCTCCTCGGCCGCGGCGAACATCTCCTCCTCGAGCGTGACGACGAGCTTTTCGAGCTCGTCCCGCTGCATGCCCTCGACCTTGCGGCCGCGGCGACGGCGCCCCGGGACGGTCGGCGACTCGAGCGCCAGGAACTCGGCGATGTCGGAGACGCCCTTGACGATCGACTCCGGCGTGATGCCGTGCTCCTCGTTGTAGCGGAGCTGGATCTCGCGCCTGCGGCTCGTCTCGTCGAGCGCGCCCTTGATCGCCTCGGTCATCTTGTCGGCGTACATGACGACCATGCCGTTCACGTTTCTCGCAGCGCGCCCGATCGTCTGGATGAGCGCGGTCTGCCCGCGGAGGAAGCCCTCCTTGTCGGCATCGAGGATGGCGACAAGCGAGACCTCGGGCAGGTCGAGCCCTTCGCGCAGGAGGTTGACGCCGACGAGCACGTCGTACTCTCCAAGCCGGAGCTCGCGGATGATCTGGATGCGCTCGAGGGTGTCGATCTCCGAGTGGAGATAGCGGGCCTTGACTGCCGACTCGAGCAGGTAGTCGGTCAGGTCCTCGGCCATCTTCTTCGTCAGCGTGGTGACGAGGACGCGCTCGCCGGCCTCCTCGCGCCGCCGGATCTCGTTCAGGAGGTCGTCGATCTGGTTCTTCGTCGTCCGCAGCTCGACCTCGGGGTCGACGATCCCGGTCGGGCGGATGATCTGCTCGGCGACGTTCGTCGAGTTGCGGAGCTCGAAGGGCCCCGGGGTGGCCGAGACGAAGACGAGCTGCGGCACGCGCTCGAGGAACTCGTCGAAGCGCAGCGGCCGGTTGTCGAGCGCCGACGGGAGCCGGAAGCCGAAGTCGACGAGCGTCTCCTTGCGCGAGCGGTCGCCCTCGTACATGCCGCCGATCTGCGGCACGGTCTGGTGCGACTCGTCGACCATGACCACGAAGTCGTTGTCCCGGAAATAGTCGAGGAGCGTGTTGGGGGCCGTTCCGGGTGCACGGCCGTCGAGGATGCGGGAGTAGTTCTCGATCCCGTTGCAGTAGCCGAGCTCCTGGAGCATCTCGAGGTCGTACTCGGTCCGCTGCCGGATGCGGTGGGCCTCGAGCAGCTTCCCCTGCGACTCGAAGAGCTTGACCTGCTCCTCGAGCTCGTGCCGAATCTCGCCGACGGAGCGCTCGATCGTCTCCCTCGAGGTCACGTACTGCGTCGCCGGGAAGATGGCGAGGTGCTCGAGGCGGGCGTAGATCTCCCCCGAGAGCGGGTCGAAGTGAGTGATCTGCTCGACCTCGTCGCCGAAGAGCGAGATCCGGTAAGCCGACTCCATGTGAGCCGGCTGCACCTCGACGACGTCCCCGCGGACGCGAAAGC
Organism: Gaiellaceae bacterium; assembly: GCA_036279015.1. Taxonomy (GTDB): domain Bacteria; phylum Actinomycetota; class Thermoleophilia; order Gaiellales; family Gaiellaceae; genus DATEOR01. The sequence continues at coordinate 12,334 of DASUJY010000015.1, forward strand.
GCCCGCGCCCGAGGAAGGAGTCGTTGCGCGAGTACTGGATGTCGACGAGCTTGCGCAGCATCACGTCACGGTCGGTCTCCATGCCGACGCCGAGCACGACGGTCTTGTCCTCGTACTCGATCGGCGAGCCGATCCCGTAGATGCAGGACACCGAGGCGACGATGACGACGTCGCGCCGGGCGAGCAGTGCGGCGGTCGCCGCGTGGCGCAGCCGGTCGATGTCGTCGTTGATGGACGCGTCCTTCTCGATGTAGAGGTCGGCCTGGGGCACGTAGGCCTCCGGCTGGTAGTAGTCGTAGTAGGAGACGAAGTACTCGACTGCGTTTTGGGGCAGAAACTCCCGGAACTCATTGCAGAGCTGGGCGGCGAGGGTCTTGTTGTGGGCGATCACGAGGGTCGGCTTCTGCACCTGCTCGACGAGCCAGGCCATCGTCGCCGTCTTCCCGGTGCCGGTCGCGCCGAGCAGCGTCTGGTAGCGGTCGCCCGCGCGCACGCTTCGCGCAAGCGACTCGATCGCCTGCGGCTGGTCGCCGGTCGGCCGGTAGGCCTCAGAGACCGTGAACTCGGGCATTCACCGCATCGTAGCCGCGGCTCGGACGGCTACCCGAGGCCGAGCTCGTCCGCGTACGTCTTGGCGTAGATGCGGCGCGCTTCGAGCACCTCGTCGACGTATTGCCGGGTTTCCGGGAACGGGATCGCCTGCCGCTCGGCTCGCCACTCGTCCACGTTCGCCTGACCGGCGTTGTAGGCGGCGAGGGCGAGCCGGATGTCGCCGTACTTGTTCAGCAGGCGGCGCAGGTAGAACGCGCCGTAGCGCACGTTGATCTCGGGGTTCCAGAGATCGTCGACCTCGAACCGGCTCCCGCCGGTGTGGAGGGCGATACCCTTCGCCGTGTCCGGCAGGAGCTGCATCAGCCCGATCGCGCCCGAATCGGAGTGCGCCTGGGCGTCGAACTTGCTCTCGCGGTAGATCACGGCGGCGAGAAGCGCCGGGTCGAGATCGTAGTTCCTCGCATGGCCGGTGACGATCTCCTGGTAGTCGAGCGGGTAGCGCAGGCGCACGTACCAGTCCGGGTCGGAGTGGATGTAGGCGAAGGCTCCCCCCGCGAGCGCGAGCAGGAGCACGACCGATCCGACGAGCTTCGTCACGCTTCCGCTTCCAGTCTGGCGAGGACGTCGGCCACGAAGGCGTCGAGCTCCTGCAGCGAGCCGTCGTTGACGTAGGCGAAGTCGGCGCGCGCGACCTTTTCCCCCTCGGGGATCAGCCGCTCCTCGCGCTCATCCATCGGCCCGATCTGCCGCGAGACGCGCACCTCCGGGGAGGCGGTCACGACGACGACCCCGTCGAAGCGGCTCTCGCCGCCGACCTCGAAGAGAAGCGGCACCTCGGTGACGCAGACCGCGGGCGGGTCGGGGAGCTCCGCGAGCCGATCGCGCCAGCGGAGGTAGGCCGCGACGACGCGCGGATGGAGGAGCGCCTCGAGCCACTCGAGCTCGCGGCGGTCGGTGAAGACGACCTCGGCGACACGGGCACGATCGACCGCCCCGTCCGGCCCGAAGACGGACTCGCCCCAGCGCCCGCGCAGCGCTTCCTGCACCTCGGGGTCCGAGCGCAGCAGCTCGTGGACGATCTCGTCGCTCGAGATCACCGCGGCGCCGTGGCGGGCGAAGGCGGCGAGCGCCTCCGACTTGCCTGCTCCGATCCCACCCGTGACGGCGAGCGCCACGGGCTTCGAGCTAGGCCTGGTCTTCGTCGACTTGCTCGTCGGGCGCCGGAGCGGCCTCGGCCTCGTCGCCCGCGGCGGGCGCCTCTGCCTCTGCTTCTGGCTCTGTCTCCGGCTCTGGCTCTGGCTCTGGCTCTGTCTCTGCCGCGGGCTCCTCGGCGAAGACCTCCTCGGAGAGCCCGAGCGCGGGCGCCTCGTCGGAGAAGTCGTCTCCCACCTGCTTGAGCGAGAGGGACAGGCGGCGGCGCTCGGCGTCCATCTCGATGATCCGCGCCTTGACCGTCTCGCCCTGGGAGACGACCTCGCGCGGGTTCTCGACGTGATGCTCGGCGAGCTCGGAGATGTGGACGAGGCCCTCGACGCCCGGGACGACCTCGATGAAGGCGCCGAAGGTGACGACCTTCGTGACGCGTCCCTCGACGACGTCGCCCTGATCGTAGGCGTCGATCACCTGCTGCCAGGGGTCCGACTGCGTCTGCTTGAGGCCGAGCGAGATGCGCTGGCGCTCGCGGTCGATGTCGAGCACCTTCACCTGCACCTCCTGGCCGATCTCGAGGAGCTCGGAGGGGTGGTTCACGTGGCTCCAGGAGAGCTCGGAGATATGGATGAGCCCGTCGATCCCCTCGAGGTCGACGAAGGCGCCGAAGTCGACGATGTTCGAGATCGTGCCGGTGACGACGTCGCCCGGGGAGAGCCGGTCGAGGATCGCCTGACGCATCTCCTTCCGCTCCTCCTCGAGCACCGCGCGGCGCGAGAGGACGACGTTGTTGCGGCTGCGGTTGAGCTCGATCACCTTGCAGCGGAGCGTCTGCCCCATGAACTCGTCGAGATCCTGGACGCGCCTGATGTCGACGAGCGACGCGGGCAGGAAGCCGCGCACGCCGAGGTCGAGGATGAGACCGCCCTTGACGACCTCGATCACGGTTCCCTCGACGGGCTCGCCGCTCTCGGCGGCCTCCTCGATGCGCTTCCAGGCCATCTCGAAGCGGGCGCGCTTCTTCGAGAGGATCAGCCGGCCCTCGGCGTCCTCCTTGGTCATGACGAGCGCGTCGATCTCGTCTCCGAGCTGGACCTCGTCCGCCGGGTTGATCGAGCGCCGGATCGACAGCTCGGAGACGGGGATGACTCCCTCGGACTTGTAGCCGATGTCGATCAGGACCTCGTCCTTGTCGACACGGACGACTTTCCCGCGCACGACCTCGCCCTCGTTGATGATCGGGAAGGTCGAGTCGTAGTCCGGAATCAGCTCTCCGTCCGGGCCCTGGGTCCAGACGTCGTCGTCAGACTTGGTGGGATCCGCTTCGGTGATCGTCTCGTTCTGAATCATTGAAAGCGCGCATTATAGCCGTGAAGGTTTGAAGCCCAGAGACCTCCTGACACTCGTCGTCGTGACGGCCGTCGTGGTGATCGGCGGCTTCGCGGCGGCCGACGCGATTCGGGGCGACCCCGCGGTCGAGCGCGCCGCTCCGACGCTCGCCGAGCAGACCACGCCGAGCAGGCTGCCCGGCCCCCAGCCGCAGCCGGACGCACCGCGGGGGTGGCCGCAGGGCCTCCTCCGCGGCACCCTCACGTTCACCGACCGCGATACGTGCCGCGTACGAGTGATCGGCCTCGCCGGCGGGCGCGAGCGCCCGGCGGCTCACTTCGCGGGCGATTGCTCGCTGTGGGCTCCGCCCGTCGGCCAGCGTCTGGCGTACGGGCTCGGCCCGTCCTCGGTGGACGGGCTCCAGCCGTTCCGGATTGCCGATCTCGGCCATCCGAACTTCGAGCTCGGCGGCTACCGGGCGCTCTTCGGCGTCGTCCTCTGGTCTCCCGACGGTCAGCGCATCGCCTGGTGCGGCCGCAACCGCACCGGCTTCGACCTCGAGATCGGCGGCCCGTCGCGTCGCCTTCCGAGCTGCCCGGTCGCCTACACGGCGGACGGCGAGATCGCGTACGCGATCGGAGATCGGATCACGGTCGGCGACCGGACGCTCCTTCACGTCGACGGCGGGATCACCTATGCCCACTTCGGCGACGACGACTCGGTCGTGGTCGTCGTCGACGGCACGAGGATCGAGCGCTTCGTCGACGGCGGGGCGGTCGCCCGGACCGACCTGCCTGAAGACCTGCAGGGTCCGACGCCGATCCTGAGCCCCGACAACTGCGGCGCGCTCCTCCGGGAGCGGGACGGTCAGATCACGCTGCTCGACCTGGGTTGCCAGCCCGGCCTTCGCGCACGGACGTTCATCGGCCAGGAGGCCGGGTGGTCCCCGGATGGCCGGTGGGTGGCGCTCTCGCAGGAGAACGGGATCGTGTTCGAGCGCGTCGTCGGCTCCGGGCTCGAGGTGCGCTGGCCCGCCCGGGCCGCCGAGCTCGCCTGGCGGCCGGAGTAGCCGGTTCCGCAAACCGAAGCCGGTGACCCGCCGGTATCGTCGAAAACGATGAGAAGCGCGCGCCTCCCCCTCGTCGCGCTCCTCCTGCTGCTCGCGCTCGCAGTCTCTGCCTGCGGGAGCAAGTCGGAGAGCACGCCGACGACGACGGTCGGCGGCGGCAGCGGGGCCTTCGCGGGCGGAGAGCTCACTCCGGCCCGCTCGACGCCGGACTTCACGCTCACCGACCAGTCGGGAGACTCCGTGAGCATGGCGGCCCAGCGCGGGAAGCTCGTCCTCCTCACCTTCCTCTACACGCACTGCCCCGACGTCTGCCCGCTCATCACGCAGAACCTGAACCAGGCGCTGCGCACGCTCGGCCCGGAGCGGGATGACGTGCGTGTCCTCGCGGTCAGCGTTGACCCCGAAGGCGACACGCCGAAGAGCGTCGACGAGTTCGCGCAGGCACATCATCTGCTGCCGCAGTTCCACTACCTCGTCGGATCGCGGACGGAGCTGACGAAGATCTGGAAGGACTACGGCGTCGCGGCGGTCGCGAGCGACCCCGAACTCGTCGACCACACGGCCTACACCATGCTCGTCGACCGCTCCGGCGAGGGGCGGGTCATCTACGACTCGCAGGTGCAGGCGAAGGACGTCGTCCACGACGTCCGCCTCATGCTCTCCTCCTGACCGGGCGCCCGCCCTAGGACTTCGCCTCGTGCCAGTCGTCGCCGGCGCCGACGTCGACGGCGAGCGGTGGGTCGAGCGGGTAGGCGCCGCACATCTCCTCGCGCAGGATCTCCTTGACCGCCGACACCTCGACCTCGGGCGCCTCGACGAGCAGCTCGTCGTGCACCTGGAGGACGAGCCGGGCCGACCGGCCCTCCGCGCGCAGGCGCTCGTGGATCGCGACCATCGCCTTCTTGATGATGTCGGCGGCCGTCCCCTGCATGACGAAGTTGACCGCGAGACGCTCGCCGAGCGAGCGCGTCTGGCGGTTCGAGGCCTTCAGCTCGGGGACCGGGCGGCGCCGCCCGAAGAGGCTCGTCGCATAGCCCTCCCGGGTGCAGTGCTCGATCGTGCGCTCGATGAAGTCCTGGACGAGGGGGAAGCGGGCGAGGTAGGTGTCGATGTAGGCCTGGGCCTCCTCGCGCGGGATCTCGAGGTTCTCCGAGAGCCCGAAGGCCGAGATCCCGTAGATGATCCCGAAGTTGACCATCTTCGCGACCGCGCGCTCGTCCTTCGTGAGCTCGGCGCGCTCCTTCCCGAGCACCTCGGCGGCCGTCGCCGCGTGGATGTCCTCGCCGCGCGCGAACGCTTCGCGGAGCTTCGGCTCGCCCGAGACGTGCGCGAGGATCCGCAGCTCCACCTGGGAGTAGTCCGCGGATACGAGCCGGCAACCGGACTCGGCGACGAAGGCGCTCCTGATCTCGCGGCCGAGCTCGGTGCGGATCGGGATCGCCTGGAGGTTCGGATTCGTCGTCGAGAGCCGGCCGGTCGAGGCGACTGCCTGGTTGAAAGTCGTGTGCAGGCGGCCGTCCGCGGCCGAGATGAGCTCGGGCAGTGGCCCGAGATACGTGTTCAGGAGCTTCGAGTACTCGCGCCACTCCTCGATCACCGCGACGATCTCGTGCTCGGCGCGGATCGAGCGCAGGACACGCGAGTCGGTGGAGTAGCCCGTCTTGCCCTTGCGCCCCGCGGTGAGGCCGAGCACCTCGAAGAGGATGCGCGCGACCTGCTGCGTCGAGCCGAGCATGAACTCCTCGCCCGCCAGCTCGTGCGCGCGGGCCTCGAGCTCCTCGATCCGGTCGGCGAGCCGCGCGGTGATCTCGCCCATGCGGTAGGTGTCGATCTTGACGCCTGCGTCCTCCATCCCGGCGAGGACGGCGGTGAGCGGCAGCTCGATCTCACGGTAGAGCGGGTCGAGCCCGCGTTCGGAGATGCGGGAGCGCATCGGCCCGGCGAGACGGAGGGCGGCGGCGGCGTGGCGGACGAGCGCGGCAGTCCCCTCCTCGGCGGCCGGCTCCGGCTGAAGCTCGACGCCGTACTCGGCGGCGAGATCGTCGAGCGCATAGGTCGCGCGGCCGGGCTCGATCAGGTAGGCCATGAGGAGCGTGTCGTCGACCACGTCGAGCCGCAGCGGCTTCGCGTCGTGCGCGACGAGCGCCGCTCCGCGGAGCTTCGCCGCGACGTCTGGCGTCCAGTCGCCGACGACCACGTCCTCGCGCGCGAGCGCGAAGCGACCGTCCCGGACGGCGAGCGCAGCCTCGCCGTCCGCGAAATCTCGACGCGTTAGCGTGCCTTCCCGCCAGGCGACGGTGACGCCCTCGAGCTTCATCGGGGCGGCGGGCAGCGCCTCGTCGATCACGTCGACGCGCTGGAGGAGATTCCGGAACTCGTACTGGCGGAACATCTCCTTGAGCCGCGAGCGGTCGGGCGGCGAGAGGACGAGCTCGGCCGGATCGCAGTCGAGCTCGAGGTCGCGCCTCATCGTTGCGAGCACCTTCGAGGCGCGCGCCTGGTTGGCGTGCTCGCGAAGCGCCCGGCCGCGCGCCGGCGACAGGTCGTCGACGTGCTCGAGGACGCTCTCGAGCGAGCCGTACTGCGCCACGAGTTGGCCGGCCGTCTTGTCTCCGATCCCCGGGACGCCGGGGATGTTGTCCGAGGAGTCGCCCTTGAGCCCGATGAAGTCCGGCACCTGCTCCGGAGTGACCCCGTAGCGCGCGAAGACACGGTCCGGCGTGTAGACGTGGACGTCGGCGACGCCGCGCGGGGTCATCATGAGCGCGACGTTGTCGCTGACGAGCTGGAAGGCGTCGCGGTCGGTCGAGACAACGGTCGTCTTGAGTCCCGCCTCGTCGGCGCGCGCCGCGAGGGTCGCGATCACGTCGTCCGCCTCCCACCCCTCGAACTCGAGGTTCCGGTAGCCGAACGCCTCGACGATCGGGCGGAAGTGCGGGAACTGCTCGGCGAGGAGACCCGGCATCGGGCGCCGGTCGACCTTGTACTCGGGGTCGAGCTCCTTGCGGTGCACGGCGCGCGTGTCCCAGGCGACGGCGACGCCCTTCGGCCGGTAGTCGGCCAGGAGCTTGAAGAGCATGTTCGTGAAGCCGAGGAGCGCGTTCGTGGGGAAACCCTCGCTCGTCGCGAGCTCCTCGGGGAGCGCGAAGTAGGCGCGGTAGGCGAGGTTGTTGCCGTCGACGAGAAAGAGCTCGGAGTCGCGCGCGGGCCCGTCGTCGAGCTGGAGCTCGGCCCCGGTGAGCGTCTTCGGAGACATCCCTCCGAACTGTATTCGTCCGGGGACGGACGCCGATCCGTCGAGGTTCCCCTAGAGCCGGACGAGCGAGAGGAGGTACTCCTGCGGCAGGACGAAGCTGCCGTCGTCCGCCTCGTTGACCTCTTCCCAGAGGGCGACGATCTCGCCACGCAGGTCGGCGAAGCGCTCGCCGAGCACGTGCCTCGCGATCACCATCGGCCCGAAGCGGTCCATGAAGAACTCGGCGAAGCCTTCGACCGACTCCCACTCGATCGTCGCCGAATGGTGCTCGAACTCGAAGTCCTCGGCACGGGCCCCGAACATCTCGCGGACGTAGTCCTCGGTTCCCCACAGGATCGGCGGCGCGGCGAATTCGGGCGGAGGAGGCATGTATCCAGCGACGATGCGGAAGACGCCGCCGACGGAGCCGTCCGGGGTCCACGTGCAGGTCGCGATCGTCCCCCCGGCGCGTGTGACGCGCATCATCTCGTCCGCGACGACGCGATGCCGCAGAGCGAACATGTGCCCGACCGTGGAGAACACCCGGTCGAAGCTCCCGTCCGCGAACGGAAGCTTCTCGACGTTCCCTTCCACCCACTCGATCTCGAGACCCTCTGCCTCCGCCTGCTCGCGGCCGGCGGCCAGGAGCTCCGGCGTGAGATCGAGCCCGGTGACGCGAGCGCCGGCGCGTGCCGCGGGTCGCGCAGCGTTGCCGGTGCCACAGGCGACGTCGAGCACGTCCATGCCGGGCTCGACCCCGGCGCGCTCCACGACACGCTCCCCCATCCCGGCGATGTACTGCGAGAGCGCTGCGTAGTCGCCGGCGGCCCACATTGCCCGCTGCCTCTCGCTGAACTCACCGGTGGGCGCCTGCGCCATCACTCCTCCCCGAGGTAGGTCTTGCGCACTTGCTCGTTGTCGCGCAGACTCTTCGCCTCGTCGGCGAGCGCGACGTGCCCCGTCTCGAGGACGTAGCCGCGATCGGCCGTCTCGAGCGCCATGAGGGCGTTCTGCTCCACGAGCAGGATGGGAGTTCCCTGCTCGTTGATCTCACGGATGATCTCGAAGATCTTCTCGACGAAGATGGGCGCGAGCCCCATCGACGGCTCGTCGAGGAGCAGGAGCTTGGGGCGCGCCATCAGCGCACGGCCCATCGCGAGCATCTGCTGCTCGCCGCCGGACATCGTGCCCGCCTTCTGCTGGGTGCGCTCCTTCAGCCGCGGGAAGAGCGAGTAGACGCGTTCGAGGTCCTGCTCGATCTCCGCCCGGTTCGAGCGCTGGTACGCGCCCATCTCGAGGTTCTCGAGCACGTTCATGCGCGGGAAGATGCGGCGGCCCTCCGGCGACTGCGAGATGCCGAGCTGCACCACGTCGTGCGGGGCCGTGTCGGTGATGTCCCTGCCCTGGAAGACGATCGTCCCCTCACGCGGGTGGTTGAGCCCGTTGATCGAGCGCAGCGTCGTCGACTTGCCTGCGCCGTTGGCCCCGATCAGCGTGACTATCTCGCCCTTGCGCACCTCGAGGGAGATGCCCTTGAGCGCATGGATCGTCCCGTAGTAGGTGTGGATCTCGTCGAGCTTGAGGATGACGTCGCCGCCAGGAGCCGCCGGGGCGGACTTCGCCTCCTCGCCGTTTCGGTGCAGCCAGGGGATCTTCATGCCGTCGCCTGCGTTCCGAGGTAGGCCTCGATCACACGCTCGTCGTGCTGGACTTCCTTCGGTGCCCCCTCGGCGATCTTCTCGCCGTAGTCGAGAACGGTGACGCGGTCGGAGATGCCCATCACGACGCGCATGTCGTGCTCGATCAGGAGGACTGTGATGTCCTCCTCTGCGCGGAGCTTCGAGACGAACGAGGTGAAGTTGGCCGTCTCCTCCGGGTTCATCCCTGCCGTCGGCTCGTCGAGCAGGAGGAGCTTCGGCTCGGTGGCGAGCGCACGAGCGACCTCCAGGCGGCGCTGGTCGCCGTAGGAGAGGTTCTTGGCGAACTCGTAGTCCTTGCGGCGCAGGCCGGAGAACTCGAGGAGCTCCCGCGCGCGGGCTCGCGCGTCTTCCTCCTCGCGCTTGAGCGCCGGCGTGCGGAAGATCGAGCGCCAGATTCCGCCCTTGATGCGACTGTGCATCGCGACCATGACGTTCTCGAGCGCGGTCATGTTGTGGAAGAGGCGGATGTTCTGGAAGGTGCGCGCCATGCCGAGCCCCGTCACCAGGTGCGGCGCAAGGCCGCTGATGAGCGTCTCTTCGAAGACGACGCCGCCGGATGTGGGCTTGTAGACGCCGGTGAGGATGTTGAAGAACGTCGTCTTGCCGGCGCCGTTCGGGCCGATCAGGCTCACGATTCCGCCGCGCGGGATGACGAAGTCGACGTCGTTGACGGCGATCAGGCCCCCGAACTCCTTGCGCACCCGCTCCGCCGCGAGGATGTTGTCCATGCCGTTTTCCTCCGCGTCCGTCATTACGCCCTCGCGTCGTAGAGGGTCGCCGTGCCCTCTCCTTCGGCGAACTCGGCCTTCCGGCGCGCGCTCGGAATCAGGCCCTCGGGGCGGAAGAGCATCATGAGGACGAGCAGCGCGCCGAAGATCCCGAACTTGTACTTCGAGATGTTGATGTCGTTGCTCGTGCCGGGGATGCCGTCGTTGATCCAGTCGCCGATCTTCGTCAAGCCGATGAAGTTGAGCCAGGAGACGAGCGTCGCGCCGGCGATCACGCCCCAGATGTTGCCCATGCCGCCGACGATCACCATGACGAGGACGATGACGGAGATCTGGAAGGAGAAGCTCGTCGGGAAGATGCCGTTGATGAACGAGCCGTAGATGGCGCCTGCGAACCCGCCGAAGATCGCGCCGATCGCGTAGGCCCAGAGCTTCGTCCGCATGAGCGGCACCCCCATCGCCGAGGCAGCGACCTCGTCCTCCCGCACGGCGATCCATGCACGGCCCATCTTCGAGTCGCGCAGGCGCAGGTTGACGAAGATCGTGATCAGCATGAGCGCAAGCACGGTGAAGTACCACGGTCGCAGCTCGATCGAGCCGTAGCGCTCGGGGAGCACCCCGCCCGTCGCGTCGCTGATCGTGCCCCCGAACCCCGGGCGGTCCATCAGCGTGACGCCGCGGACGCCGTTGGTCAGGTTGTGCCCGAAGATGTCGTCGCCGTTGCGGAAGACGTCCGGGATGATCTCGCCGAACCCGAGCGTCACGATCGCGAGGTAGTCGCCGCGCAGGCGCAGCGTCGGCCAGCCGATGATGACGCCCGCGATCGCGCAGATGATCCCGGCGAGGATGAGGACGACCCAGAACGACAGGTGGATCCCGGGGAGCTCGGACGCGTTGGTGTCGAGGAAGTGGACGCTGCGGTTCGAGAACAGCCCGGAGCCGAACCAGCCGAGCGTGTAGGCGCCGAGCGCGAAGAAGGCGACGTAGCCCAGGTCGAGCAGGCCCGCGTAGCCGACGACGACGTTGAGGCCGAGCGCGAGCATGACGTAGATGGCGATGTTGAAGAGCGTGTCGCTGTCGATCCCGAGCCCGTCGTTGAAGATCGAGGCCAGGGGGCCCTCGAGTCCCCACCACGGATACGAGAACGCGAGCGCGACTGCGACGAACGGGAAGATCCAGCGCGAGCGGGGGTGCTCGCGGCGGAAGCGGCGCCACGACGCTCTCCACTCCGACGCCGGCAACGACCGCTGTCCCCGGGGCTCCGGCGGCGCCTGTCCGCTGACCTGGTTGCTCATTCTCCCTCCGGCACCTGCTCGCCGAGGATGCCCGACGGGCGGAAGACGAGGATGAGGATGAGGACTCCGAAGATGATCGTGGTCGTCCAGCGGGCGTCCGCGAAGCCCTCGTTGTATGCCTGGATGAGGCCGAGCACGACGCCGCCCACGACCGCGCCCGTGAGGTTGCCGATGCCGCCTAGGACGGCCGCCGTGAAGGCGAAGAGCCCGAGCCGGAACCCGAGGTCGAACTTCGACGTGCCGATGTAGAGGGCATAGATCGCGCCGGCGGCCCCCGCGAGAGCACCGCCCAGCGCGAAGGTGAAGGAGATCGTGCGATCGACGTTGATCCCCATCATGGCCGAGGCGTCCATGTCCTGCGCCGTGGCCCGCATCGCCTTGCCGGAGCGCGTCCGCCGGACGAGGTACGTGAGCACGATGAGGAGCGGGACGGTGACGGCGATGACGAGCAAGTCGTTCCAGCCGTAGTCGGCCGCGCGCCAGGTGAAGATGTCGCCCTTGGGCAGGATGTCGGGGAGCGGCTGGGGCCCCGCACCCTTCCAGACGAGCCCGACGTCCTGGAGGATGAAGCTGAAGCCGATCGCCGTGATGAGCGGAACGAGCCGCGGCTGGTTGCGGAGCGGCTTGTACGCCATCCGCTCGATCGCGACGTTGATCACCATGCAGAAGAGCATCGACCAGAAGAGGCACATGACGATCGTCCAGGCCCGTTGCGCCCCCGAGTCGGACGCCACCGCGGCGGTGCCGAGCGGAATCCCGAGCACGAATGTCGTCGGAAAGAGCGGGATCTGAAAGGCGCCTTCGTTGACGATCGTGTTCGTCTGGAACGTGCCGAGCATGAAGTTGTCGCCGTGGGCGAAGTTGATCAGCTCGATGATCCCGTAGACGAGCGTGTAGCCGAGCGCGACGAGCGCGTAGATCGACCCGTTCGTGACGCCGATCAGCGTCACTTCGAGGAAGCGGTCCGGGGAGTCGACCGCGTTGCGGATGAGCCAGACCGCGACGGCGACGAGAATGGCTGTCCCGAAGACCCAGAGGAGGATCTGCGAGACGGGTAGCCGCCGCGTGGCTACTCGTGGGGATGCGGACTCTGCGGTCGCCAACGGGTAAGGATACGACGAGGACGAGGGGGCCGGTCAAGCCGGCCCCCTCGTTCGTATAGCGACTATTCGTTGCTGAGCTCTGACGCCTCGACGAACTTCCAAGGCGGCGCCGTGCCCGCCTGGAAGATCGAGATGAGGCCCACCTTCGGGTCGCCGTTCTCGTTGAACGACATCGGGCCGACGATCCCGTCGGCGATGTCCGTCTCGAAGAGCTTGGCGACGACGTCCTCGCGCGAGCCGTCGGAGCGGGAGATCGCGTCGAGGAGCACCTGGGCCGAGGCGGCCGCGTACGCGGTGTACACCTCGGGCTCGCCGTACTGCGCTCGGTAGGCGTCCAGGAAGGTCTTGCCCGCGCCGGTCAGGTCGTCCGGGTTGAGCACCGGGGCGCTTCCGTACATGCCGTCGATGTTGTCGGCGCCCGCCTCGTCGAAGAGCGAGTCGAGCACGAACCCGTCCGACCCGAGGAGCTTCACGGCGTCGTTGTCGCCGACGACCGCGACCTTGTCCTTCACGACCTGGCCGCCGTTGAAGTCGGCGATGCCGCCGATGAAGATGCCGTCGGCGCCGCTGGCCTTGATCTGGGTCATGAGCGCCCGGTAGTTCTGGGCGTTCGCGTCCCAGCCCGTGTGGCCGGCGACCTTCAGGCCGATGTCACCCGCGGCCTGCTCGAACGCGTCCGCGACGCCCTTCCCGTAGGCGTCCTTGTCGTCCAGGATGTAGACGCTCGTGACGCCGATCTTGTCCTTCATGTACTTGGCGTCGACCTGAGCCTGGAAGTCGTCCGACGCCACGACGCGCGTGTAGTTGCGCGTCCCACTCGGGAAGTACTTGTCCGGCTCGCCAGGCTCGGCACCGGGGCCCGTGTGGGTGAGGCCGACCGCGGTGTTCGCGGGGCTGGACACCGCCACGGAGCCCTCGTTCAGGATCGGCACCTCGATCTTCGCGCAACCGGAGTTGAACGTCCCGATCACGCCGACCACGGACTCGTCCTCGACGTACTTGCGTGCGTTGGCCGCGCAGGTCGCCTCGTCCCAGGCTCCCTTGGCCGCCGTCGCGTCGTCGAAGGACTCGTACTCGACGTTGAAGTCGCCGGCCTTGTTGCCGGCCTGATCGAGCACGAGCTTGATCGCGTTCACCATCGTTTCCGTCTGTGCTGCCGACGAGCCCTGGAGCGGCAGGTCGGAGACGATCTTGACGGTCTTGCCGCCGCCTCCGCTCGTCTCGCCGCCGCCGGTCCCGCCGGTGGTCTCGTTGTCGCTGCCGCCGCATCCAGCCGCCATGAGCGCGAGCGCTCCCAGCAGCAAGGCCAGCACCGACAAAAGTGTCCTTCTTCTCACTGCGCCTCCTCGTTCGCCCGACTGTTCACTCTCGACGCTGCACCTGTCGGCGCTGCCGCCGGAAGGGGATTCAGTTGCGAGACCGAGCTCACGCCAAGCCGGCCCGCTCCCTTTGGGTGCGCCATTATGACGCCGCCGTGGACGGTCATCAAGCCCCTCTGGATACGATGCGCCCGATGGTTCGCGCCGAAGTGGCGGAACTGGAAGACGCGCTGGACTCAAAATCCAGTGGGGCTTTGCCCCGTGCGGGTTCGATTCCCGCCTTCGGCACCTGTCTGCCCTCCATGCAGCTCCCGAGACGTTCGACGCAAAAGACGACTCCCCGCCCTCGAAGTTAGCCCCGATGTCCAAGCGCATCGGGATCCTCACCGGAGGCGGAGATTGCCCGGGTCTGAATGCGGTCATCAGGGCCGTCACCCGCCGCACGCTCACCCGCGGCGGCGAGGCCGTGGGCGTCCGCGAGGGCTGGCGCGGCCTCGTCGAGGGGCGGTTCATGCCACTCGGCTCGCGCGAGATCTCGGGAATCCTGCCGCGTGGCGGCACGATCCTCGGGACGACCCGCACGAACCCGTACATGACCGACGGCGGCGTCGAGCGGGTACTCGAGCGCTTCGCGGCCGAGGGGCTTGACGCCCTCGTGGCGATCGGGGGCGAGGACACGCTCGGCGTCGCCTCGCGGCTCCACTCAGAGCACGGGTTCCCGGTCGTCGGCGTGCCGAAGACGATCGACAACGACCTCTCGGCGACCGACTACACCTTCGGCTTCGACACGGCGGTCTTCATCGCGACCGAGGCGATCGACCGCCTGCACACGACCGCCGAGTCACACAACCGGGTCATGGTCGTCGAGGTGATGGGGCGCCACACCGGGTGGATCGCGGTCATGAGCGGGATCGCCGGCGGCGCGGACGTCATCCTCATTCCGGAGCAGCCGGTCACGGTCGAGGAGGCGTGCGAGGACCTGCGCCGCAGGCATGAGCGCGGCAAGGACTTCTCGATCGTCGTCGTGAGCGAGGGCTACGAGCTCACCTACGCCTCGGGCGAGAAGCGCCAGGTCGCGCAGGAAGCATCCGCCACCGACCAGTTCGGCCATGTCCGCCTGGGGGGCGTCGGCGAGCAGCTCGCCCGCGAGATCGAGGAGCGAACCGGGTTCGAGAGCCGCGTGACGGTGCTCGGGCACGTCCAACGCGGCGGCTCCCCCACGCCCCGCGACCGCGTCCTCGCGACGCGCTACGGCCTCAAAGCGGCCGATCTCGTCGCGGACGGCCGCTTCGGCACGATGGCGGCGCTCCAGGGCGACGACATCGTCGAGGTCCCCCTCGCGGATGCCGTCGCGGAGCTGAAAACCGTTCCCCCGCGCTGGTTCGAGGTCGCCCGAGCGTTCTTCGGGTAATCGGCCCGACTAGCTTTCCGTCGATGGGTAACCGTCTCCTCGTCGCGCTTCTCGCCGCTCTGCTCGTGGCGGCCGCCTCGGCGTGCGGCGGAGGCGGCGGCGGGAGCTCGCAGGGCGTGGACTTCTACAACGCCTACCGCACGGCCGATGACCAGCGCGACCAGGCGGAGTCGAGGCTGCGCCAGGCCTTCGCCGACATCGGAGCCGCGGCGGGGAAGGAAGATCGTGCCGGGGTCGTCGCGGCGGCGATGCGCGGACAGAAGGCGGCGTCCGAGATCGACGATCTGCTCGCCGCCGAGCTCGAGGCGGCGCACGGCCTCGCGGGAATCGACGAGCTCGACGCGGAGGGCCGGCGTCTCGCCGCGGGGCTCGAGCAGACGCGCGACAGTCTCGCGCTCGTCGTCCAGGAGCTCGAGATCGCGCTCGAGGACCCGCTGCTCGCGAGAAAGGCGGACGAGGTCAAGGACCTCGCCAAACGCTCCACCGACCTCGCCGTGAAGGGCGAGCTCGCCGTCCGGCGGGCCGACCGCGCGCTCGCGCTCGCACTGGGCCTCGAGCCGCGGTTCGACCAGCTCCAGACGACGACCGGCGCGGGAGGCTAGCGGCCTGTCAGCTCGGCGAGCGCGGAGGCGAAGTCGGGCGACGCTCTGAGGAGCTCGCCCGCCACGAGAATCGCGTCAACGCCGGCCCGCTCGAGCGCGACGACCTGCTCGCGGGCGATCACCCTGGCCTCCGAGATGACGAGCTTTCCGGCCGGCACGTCGGCGAGCAGGTCGAGCGTTCGCTCGAGATCCTCCTCGTCGTCGCCGAGGCCGCGCTCGGAGATGAGGATGATGTCGGGATCGATGCGCTCGAGCACCTCCTCGAGGGACTGCTCGTCGCGGACCTCGACGGCGCAGTCGAGCTCGAGCTCGCGGGCCGTCGCGGCGCGCTCGTCCAGCTCGTCGCCGGAGCGCAGGATCCAGGCGTCCGCTCCGGTTGCGGACGCCTCTGTGGGCTCGCCGCCGTGGCCGAGGATCGCGAGCGAGGTGCTGGCGCGAACGCGCCCGACGTCCGGAAGCTCGACCGCGACGGCTTCGGCGCCGGCCGTCTCGGCGAGGGCGGCGAGCTCCTCGACCTCCCCCAGGAGCATCGGGACGACGGAGATCCCGTCGCCTTCGGAGATCGCCTGGCGAAACCGGCTCACGACGGCACGCGGGCGAGGCCCGCGGCGTACGACATGATCTCGAGCGCGCAGGGAGAGCCGACCCTGCCGGCCCCCGCGTTGATCATCGCGAGGGCGTCGTCGAGCGTCTCCAGCCCGCCGGACGCCTTCACGCCGACACTCTCGGGCAGGAAGTCCCGCAGCAGCTCGACGTCGTGGATGGCCACGGGCGCCCCGTTGGCGTGGGTCTGGGCGAAGTCGACCTCGGCGAGCTCGACGATCTTGCACGCGAGCTTCTTGCGCTTGTCGTCGAGCCTCCCCGTCCCGATGACGGCCTTGAGGACGAGCTCGCCGCGGCCGCCGTTCGCGCTCCGCATGCGCACCGCGCGGGTGAACGACTTCAGCTCGTCGCGGACGAGCGCAAAGTCCGAGGCGAGCATCGCTCTCACGTTCAGGGCGAACTCGAGCTCGCCCGCGCCCTCGTCGAGGCAGCGCTCGGCCTCGGCCAGCTTCGCCTTCGTCGCCGAGCCTCCCTCCGGGTAGCCGACGACCGCGCACACCTTCACGTCGGAGCCCCGCAGGAAGTCGGCGGCAGGCTTGACGTGTTGTGGGAGCACGCAGAGGGAGGCGAGATGGAGGTCGTGGGAGCGGAGGCAGACGTCCTCGACCGTCCCTCGCCCGGCCCGGGGGTCGAGCAGCGTGCAGTCGATCGTCTTGGCGAGCTCTTCGAGGCGAAGGGCCATGGGCGACGTGCTGAGTTTATGGGCTGGGAAGGAGAACGGGGCGGGCGGGAGCGCTCAGACGCCGATCGGGTGCCAGACGGTCTTGAGCTCGAGGAAGGCCGCGATGTGCCAGGGCGACTGCCCCTCCCCGTTCGTGACGACGCGTTTCACGTTGTCGGCCGCCAGCCGCTCGAGCTCGGCCCGCTCGCCGACCGCGCCGGCCAAGTCGACGGCGTTCACGTCCATGTGCGCGGCGAGGACGGGGCAGAGCTCGTCCTTGCGGCCGGTCAGGACGTTGACGACGCCGCCCGGGACATCGGAGGTCGCCAGGACCTCGGCGAGCGTGATCGCGGCGAGCGGATGCTTCTCCGAGGCGACGACGACCGCGGCGTTCCCACCCACGATCGCCGGCGCGAGACGGGAGACGAAGCCGGCCAGCGCCGGCTCCTCAGGCGCGACGACGCCGACGACGCCGGTCGGCTCCGGCACCGTGAAGTTGAAGTAGGGCCCCGCAACCGGGTTCGAGGAGCCGAGCACCTGGGCGAGCTTGTCCGCCCAGCCCGCGTACCAGACCCAGGCGTCGATTGCGCCGTCGACCTCGCCTTCGTCCCCGACGAGCTCGGCGAACTGGGCCCGCCGCCCCTCCATGATCTCTGCGACGCGGTAGAGCACTTGCCCGCGGTTGTATGCGGTCATGCCCGACCATTTCGGCAGCGCCTCGCGCGCGGCGCGCACGGCGTCGCGAAGATCCTTGCGCGAGGCCCGGGCGACGTTCGCGCCCTCGGCCTCGTACGAGCGCCCGGATTCCGAGCGCGGGAACGCTCCGCCGACGTAGAGCTTGTACGTCTTCTTGACCGGAAGCCTCACGCTCTCACTCCATTCCGCGCACCATCGGCGCGCCGGACGGGGTTACGCTCATAGCGGGTGGAGGCGCGGGGTGGCCCCGGTGAGTGTCGGACGCTCATTCGAACCTCGAGTACGGCTCGAGGCCGTGCAGGCCGCCCTCCCGGCCGAAGCCGGACTCCTTGTAGCCGCCGAACGGTGAGGCCGGGTCGAAGCGGTTGTACGTGTTCGCCCAGATGACGCCCGCCCGCAGGCGCTGGGCCATCGCGAGGATGCGCGAGCCCTTCTCCGTCCAGACCCCGGCGGAGAGGCCGTACGGCGTGTTGTTCGCCTTCTCGACCGCCTCGTCCGGCGTCCGGAACGTCAGCACCGAGAGCACCGGGCCGAAGATCTCCTCCTGGGCGATCCGGTAGCTCTGCGCCACGTTCGTGAAGACGGTCGGCGCGAACCACCAGCCCTTCTCGGGGAGGCGGCACGGGGGCTGGTAGATCTCGGCGCCCTCCTCCTCGCCCGCGGCGACGAGCTCCGTGATCTTCTCGAGCTGCTCCTTCGAGTTGATCGCGCCCACGTCGGTGTTCTTGTCGAGCGGGTCGCCGACGCGGAGGGTGCCCATCCGCCGCTTCAGCTTCGCGATCACCTGCTCGTAGATCGACTCCTGGACGAGGAGGCGCGAGCCGGCGCAGCAGACGTGGCCCGGGTTGAAGTAGATGCCGTTGATGATCCCCTCGACCGCCTGGTCGAGCGGCGCGTCGTCGAAGATGATGTTGGCGGCCTTGCCGCCCAGCTCGAGGGTGAGTCTCTTGTCCGTTCCGGCGACCGCGCGCTGGATCTCCTTCCCCACGTCGGTCGAGCCGGTGAACGCGACCTTGTCGACGCCCGGATGCTTCACGAGCTCGGCGCCGGCGCGTCCGTCGCCCGTGACGATGTTGACGACCCCGGGCGGCAGCTCCGCCTGGCGGACGACGTCGCAGAAGAGGAGCGCCGTCAGCGGCGTCGTCTCGGCCGGCTTGAGGACGACGGTGTTCCCCGCCGCGAGCGCGGGAGCGATCTTCCAGGCGAGCATGAGGAGCGGGAAGTTCCAGGGGATGATCTGGCCCGCAACCCCGAGCGGCCGCGGCTTGCGGTTCGGGAAGGCGTACTCGAGCTTGTCGGCCCAGCCCGCGTAGTAGAAGAAGTGCGCCGCCGCCAGGGGGAGGTCGACGTCGCGCGATTCGCGGATCGGCTTGCCGCCGTCGAGCGATTCGAGCACCGCGAACTCACGCGAGCGCTCCTGGAGGATCCGGGCGATGCGGAATAGGTACTTCGCCCGCTCGCTCGGCGCGATCGAGGACCAGCCGTTGTCGAAGGCCTCGCGTGCCGAGTCGACCGCGAGGCCGACGTCTTCCGGGCCCGCGTAGGAGACCTCGGCGAGCTCCTCCTCGGTCGCGGGGCTGATCGTCGGCTGGAGCTCGCCCGAGCGCGGCTCCACCCACTCGCCCCCGATGAAGAGGCCGTAGCGCTCCTCAAGCCGCACGATCTCGCGCGACTCGGGCGCGGTCGCGTACTCGAACGCCGAGGGGACGACCGGCGCGCGATCCTGACGCTTCTCGATCTCAGTCAATGGTGAAGTAGTCGGGGCTCTGGTAGCGCCCCGTCTTCTCCTTGCGGATCTGGAGGAGGACGTCGTTCAGGAGCGACGAGGCGCCGAAGCGGAAGAGCTCGGGTGTCAGCCACTCCGGCCCGAGCGTCTCGTGCAGGAGGACGAGGTACTGCACGGCCTGCTTGGCGTGGCGGATGCCGCCCGCCGGCTTCATGCCGATCTTGCGCCCGGTCTCCTCGTAGACGTCGCGGATCGCCTCGAGCATGACGAGCGTGACGGGAAGCGTGGCGGCCGGCTGCACCTTCCCGGTCGACGTCTTGATGAAGTCGGCGCCGCCGGCGATCGCGAGCAGGCTCGCGCGCCGGACGTTGTCGTACGTGCCGAGCTCACCGGTCTCGAGGATCACCTTGAGGTGGGCGTCGCCGCAGACCTCCTTCACCCGCCGGACCTCGTCGTACACGCGCGCGTACTCGCCGGCGAGGAACGCGCCGCGGTCGATCACCATGTCGATCTCGTCGGCGCCGAGCTCGACCACGCGGGCAGCCTCCTCGACCTTGATCTCGAGCGGCGACTGGCCGGAGGGGAAGGCGGTCGCGACCGACGCCACGCGGACACCGCTCCCCCGCACGCGCTCGAGCGCGATGGGCACGAGGTTCGGATAGATGCAGACGGCGGCGACCGGCGGAACCGTGAGATCGGCCGGGTCGGGCCGCATCGCCTTGGAGCAGAGCGCCGCGATCTTCCCGGGCGTGTCCGCCCCCTCGAGCGTCGTCAGGTCGATCATCCGCACGGCCAGGTCGAGCGCGAAGAGCTTGGACTCGCGCTTGATCGACCGGCGCGCGAGCGAGGCGGCGCGCTCCTCGACCGCGACTTGGTCGACGGAGCCGATCCGCGGGAGCCTGGGCTCGAGCGGGAGCTCGAACCCGCCCGGAAGTGCGGGAGCCTGCGCCACGAAGTCAGTGTAGCCCGGGCGGGGCGGGCGGCTCAGCCGGCGTCTGCGAGGAGGCCGCCCTGCACGCGCGCGACGAACGAGCCGAGATCGGACTCCTTTTGCCCCAGCCGCGCCTCGAGGTCGGCGAGCTGCCGTTCCCGAGCCTCGATCTCGTCCTCGCGCAGGTACATGTCGGCCTCGAAGCGAGCCTCGCGCTCGTCGAGCTCGGATTCTCGACGTTCGAGCTCGAGCGCGCGCTGCTTCATCTCCTGCTCCTGCTTCTCGAGCCGCTTCGCGCGCCGCTCGAGCCACTCGCTCGAGACCATGCGCGCCCCGTGGACATCGTCCTCGCCCATGGCCTCCAGCCGTGCGGCTCCGGGTGTTCCCGGCGGCAGGCCTTCTCCGCCAGCGAGGGCGAAGATGTTGATGTTGGTCACCGACGACTTGTGGCGCCGGCGCCGTCTGACCCGCGTCGAGTGATGTCGAATCTCTTCGGCCATGCCGCGTTCAGAGAGTAATCGGCAGGAAAACGCACGCATCCCTCGGACGAGGCACTGATTTTCCGACCGCCACAATCGCGGGTCTCGCGCCGGCCTCGAAGCTATGAGGACGCGACGTGCTCCTGGAGCAGCGGCCGCGTGTCGAGCGGGTCGAAGCCGATGCGGGCGGCGATGTCCTCGCTCGAGGGACGCGTGCCCTCGGCGAAGAGCACGCGGAGGAACGCCCCCGTCTCGGCGCGCTGCCACCAGTCCGAACCGACCGTGTCGCGCAGGTACGAGCGCAGCTGGGCAGCGCGGATCCACGCGCGGAGATAGTCCGCGGAGTAGAACCCGTCGTCCATGTCGGCCAGGTAGCCGTCGGGCCGGTAGCGGAAGCCCGTCGCCTGCCGTAGCCGCTCCGCATACCTGGGCGCGTAGTCGGGAGCGTGCGCGAAGTCGGACCAGAGCTCCAGCTCGTAGTCGAGCTTCGCCGCGTAGCGGCGGAAGAGGATCACGTCGAGGAAGCGCGTCGCCTCGCCGCGCTCCTCGGCCTCGTCGGCGTCGAGCTCGAAGTACTCGGCGTGCCAGCCGGGCTCGCGGCTCACGGACTCGAGCAGAAACGAGTAGATCTCGGTGAGCGCGTGGTCGCGCGAGAGGCGCCGGAAGGTGTACGGGAGCGCGGGATCGACGCCCGCGTAGTGGAGCGCATGGCCGGCCTCGTGGAGAAACCCCTGGTAATCGTGGAGCCCGCCCTGGGCGCGTGTGATCAGGTGGACGACCGTAGGCGGGTCGGAGGCGATCACGCAGGCGCGCGGGTTCTTCTGCGGCCGGTCGTCGAGATCGAGCTTGATGTGCTCCTCGGCGGCCAGGTCGAAGCCGAGCCGGGTCAGGGTCTCGAGGCACACCGGCACGGCGCGCTCCTTCGTGTATGTCCCCGCAAGCGGCGAGAGCCGGCGCAGGTAGGAGACGTGGTACGAGGCAGGCTCCGGCTCCCGTTCCGGCCCGAGGATGCGCTCAACCCAGCGCTCGCGGAGAGGCGCGAACGCCGCGTCCTGCTCTCGCACGGCTTTGCCGAGCGCCTCGGCGAGCCCGCGCAGGTCGATGGACTTGCGCGCGGCGCTCCGCGCGACCGGATCAGGGTCGCCTGAGAGCTCGGCGTCCAGCTCCTCGGCCGCGGCCAGAAGCTCGTGGCGATCGTCGTTCAGGCGCGCGGAGGCATCGGCGGCGAGGTCCCCGAGCTCGTCCCGGGCCCCGTACTCGTCGAGGATCGCGAGCATCGCCTGGGCAGAGCGAAGCGGCAACGACTCGCCGCGGAACTCGACGCGTGCCGCGAGCAGCTCGTTCTCGAGACGGTCCGAGCGCTCGGCGAGCTCTCCGACGACGATGCCGCCTAGGCACGCCTCCCGCAGGCGATAGAGGCGCTCGCGCTCCTCGCCGCTCGCGGCCTCCTCCTCGACGCCGAGCGCCTCGTGCTGATCGCGCGTGAAGAGGTCGGCGTAGCGGGCGGCGATCTCCGCCTGCTCGCTCGTCTCCTTCTCCCCGACCCGAACCGCACGGGCCTCCTCCGAGCGCTCGAAGAGATAACGGTTGAGCCTTTCCTCGAACTCCTTCGCGGTCAAAGCTGCCAAGTTGCCTCCCGTCTCAGATTCCGAATCGTTCGAGCACATTCTCGTCACGGCGCCAATGGGGCCGCACCTTGACCTGGAGCTCGAGAAAGACCTTCCCGCCGAGCAGGTGCTCGATCTCGGGCCTGGCGCCCGTTCCGATCGCACGGATCATCGACCCGCCCTTGCCGATCAGGATCCCCTTCTGGGACTCGGTCTCGACGAACAGGGTCGCGTGTACGCGCGCCTCCTCGAGCTCGTCCACCTCGACGCCGATCGCGTGCGGCACCTCCTCCCGCGTGAGCGCGAGCGCCTGTTCCCGCACCAGCTCGGCGATCCGCGCCTCGAGCGGCAGGTCGGTGGGCTCGTCCGAGCCGAAGTACCGCGGGCCGTCGGGAAGCAGCCCGACGAGGTCGTCCCGCAACGCCTCGAGCCCTTCGGCGCGAGTCGCGCTCACCGGATGAAGAGCGTGGAAGTCCCCCAGGGCGGCAGCGACCTCGATCTGCTCGGCGATCCGTGCCGGCCGGAGCCGGTCGACCTTGTTGAGCGCGATCACGACGGGCCGCTCGGAGGCGAAGAGGCGCTCGGCCACGAAGCGATCGCCTGCGCCGATCGCCTCGTCGGCGGCGAGCACGAAGAGGTGGCCGTCGACGTCCTCGAGGGAGGCCTCGACGGTCCGCTGCATGCGCTCCGTCAGGGCGTCCCGCGGCTTCTGGAAGCCTGGGAGATCTGCGAGGACGAGCTGGTAGCCCTCGCCGTTCACGGCCGCCGCGATCCGCCGCCTGGTCGTCTGCGGCTTGTCCGAGACGATTGCCACCTTCCCGCCCGCGAGGGCGTTCACGAGGGTCGACTTGCCAACGTTCGACCGCCCGGAGACGGCGACGAAGCCACTTTTCACAGCTGGAACGAATCCGGCAGCAGCTCGTCGGGGCGCCGGACGAGCAGCTCGCCCTCGTGCATGAAGGCGACGCGGTCGACGCCGAACTCGAGCAGCCACTGTCGGCAGCCCCCGCAGGGCGAGTCCGTGATCGCGACCGCCTCGAAGTCGCCGGGGCGCGCGCCCTCGACGACCGCGCGCCCGATCGCGCAGCGCTCGGCGCAGATCCCGAGCGGGTAGGCGGCGTTCTCGACGTTCACACCGGTGATCACGCGGCCGTCGCGGAGCAGCGCAGCCGCCCCGACGAGGAAGTTCGAGTAGGGCGCGTACGCCGCCTTGGCCACCTCGCGCGCCGCCTCGTAGAGCTCCTTGTCCGTCATCTGAACACCTGGAAGAGCACCAGCGTGACGAGCGTACCGATCAGCGCGCCCGCGGCGACCTCGTACGGCGAGTGGATCTCCGCCTCCACCCGGGTCTGCGAGACGAGCAGCGCCATGATGAGCGCGACGAACGAGACGACGATGCGGTGCTCGGTCACGATGAACGTGATCGCCGCCCAGCCCCCGAAGGCGAGGGCGGCGTGGCCGGACGGGAGGCCGCCGCGCAGGGGTGTGCCGCTCCCGGTGACAGCCTTGACCGCGATCACGACGATGAGCGTCAGCACGAGGGCGATCACGGTCAGGTTGATCGGGGCGTCGCCGAGCGCGTTCACGAGCCGGGCGCTCGGGCGCGCGAGCCGGTCGGCGAGCACGAGGTAGCCGACGGCGATCGCGTTCGCAGCGGCGATCAGGACCGCGCCCGCGGCGATGTCCTTGGCGATCTTCGCGAGCGGGTCGAACGACGGTGTCGAGAGGTCGATCGTCGCCTCGACCGCCGTGTTCACCATCTCGGCGATCAGGACGAAGGCGATCGAGATCATGAGCGCGATCAGCTCGAGCCGCGTCACGTCGTAGATGAAGGCAAGCATCAGCACTCCGGCCGCGATCGCGAAGTGGATCCGCATGTTGCGCTGGGTGCGCAGCACGTGGATGACGCCCTCGAAGGCGTAGTTGAAGCTCCGGAACACCTGGGCCGATCGTCGCTCCGCCATCAGCCCGCTTCCAGGTGCTCGCGCTCGCGCCGCTCCATCTCGGCGCCGTGGTCGTAGCCGAGCAAGTGGAGGAGACCATGGACGAGCGGCGCACGCCACTCCTCGCCGACGACCTGTGGGCAGACCACGACGTCGCCGAGCTGGCGGGGGACGCCTTCCGGGAGCTCGTCGC
Source organism: Gaiellaceae bacterium (assembly GCA_036279015.1). GTDB lineage: Bacteria > Actinomycetota > Thermoleophilia > Gaiellales > Gaiellaceae > DATEOR01. The sequence continues at coordinate 36,665 of DASUJY010000015.1, forward strand.
GCCCGTCGATCGGAAACGAGAGCACGTCGGTTGCCTCCTCGACCCCGAGGTGCTCCGACTTGAGCGCCCGCATCTCCTCGGGCCCTGCGAATGCGATCCCGAGGTCCCCGCTCTGGATCCCCTCCGCGGCGAGCACCCGGCGCGCGACCGCCTCCGCTCCCGACTGGTCCGCGCGGGCGCCGCTTCGGTTCTCCACCTCGATCGAGATCACTTGCGCCGCTGGGTGCCCGTCTCCTCGGCGTGGCGTTTGTACGCCTCGACGATCCGCTGGACGAGCACGTGGCGGACGACGTCCTGGTTTCCGAACTCGACAAACTCGATCCCGTCGATCGCCCCGAGGATCTCGCGGACGTGGATGAGCCCGGAGGCCTGCTCGCGCGGAAGGTCGACCTGCGTCACGTCGCCCGTGACGACGATCTTCGAGCCGAAGCCGAGCCGCGTGAGGAACATCTGCATCTGCTCGGGCGTCGTGTTCTGGGCCTCGTCGAGGATGATGAAGGAGTCGTTGAGTGTCCGGCCGCGCATGAATGCGAGCGGGGCGACCTCGATCGTCCCCTTCTCGAGGTAGGAGTTGAGGCGGTCGGCGTCGAGCATGTCGTAGAGGGCGTCGAAGAGCGGTCGCAGGTACGGATCGACCTTCGCCAGCATGTCGCCGGGAAGGAAGCCGAGCCGCTCGCCCGCCTCGACGGCCGGGCGCGTGAGGATGATGCGGCTGACCGCGCGCTCCGACATCGCCGCGACCGCGAGCGCCATCGCCAGGTAGGTCTTGCCTGTGCCGGCGGGCCCGATCCCGAACGTGATCGTGCAGTCACGGATCGCGTCGACGTAGCGCTTCTGGTTCACGGTCTTCGGCGTGATCCTCGTGCCGCGGTGGCGCCACACGACGTCCTCGAAGATCTCGCGCGGGTTCTCGGCGGCATCGAGCGCGGCGAGGACGGCGTCCACTGTCGACGGGCCGATCACCTGGCCTCCCTCGACGAGCTCGACGAGCTCGTCGACGACCGCGCGCGCCTGCCCCACGCGTCCCTTCTCGCCCTCGAGCGTGAGCCGGTTGCCACGCAGGAGGAGCGCGATGCCGAGCCGGTCGCGGAGCGCGTCGAGGATGCCGTCGTCGACCGTGGCGAGCTCGGCCGCGACCTCGTTGGAAACCGAGAGAACTTCCTGCAACGAGAAAGAGTCTAGTGAGGCGGACGGCGCCGATCGTCGCCGGGGCCACCGCGGGCCTCCCTCCGCGTTTCAGCGTAGTGAGAACGGGCGCGCGTGTGGCGCGCGGATATGTGCCGAAAGCGAGCTGCTATGCGAGCTTCTCGCGCACGAGCTGGCTCACCGTCGAGCCGTCGGCGCGACCGGCGACCTGCGGCATGACGTCAGCCATCACGCGCCCGAGATCGCCGAGCGAGGTCGCCCCCGTCTCGGCGATGACGTCGTCGATGATCTGCTCGACGTCCTCCTCCGACATCGGCTCCGGCATGAACTCCTCGATGACGGCGAGCTCGCGCTCCTCCTTGTCGGCCTGCTCGGACCGGCTCCCTTCACGAAACGCCTCCGCCGCCTCCCGCCGCCGCTTGCGCTCGCGCTGAAGCACCTGGAGCTCCTCGTCGTCCTTGAGCGGCCGCTGCAGCTCCTTCTCCGCCGAGCGCAACGAGGCAAGGGTCATCCGGAGCGTGCCGGTGCGCTCCTGGTCGCGCGCCCGCATCGCCTCTTTCAGCTCGCCCTCGATCCGCGCGATCAGGCTCATTCGAACGGCCTCCCGCCGCCGAGCACGTGCCAGTGCAGGTGCAACACGGTCTGGCCGGCGCCGGGGCCGACGTTGACGATCACCTGGTAGTCCTCGAGCCCGGCCATGGCCGCCGTCTCGGCGACGAACTCGAGCATCCGCTTCGCCTCGTCACCCTCGAACTCGGCGACGTCGCGAAACGTGTCGACGTGACGCTCCGGCAGCACGAGCAGATGAACGGGCGCCTTGGGGTTGATGTCCTCGATCGCGACGAAGCCGGCACCGGAGTGCAGGTGCTCTCCCTCGCGGACGAGCTTGCAGAAGAGACAATCAGGCCGCGCGGCCAACGATGCCCTCCTCGGTGACCCGCTGCGCCTGCGCCCGCACGAACCTGCCGGCCGGAGCGTCGACCAGCCACGGGGTGTAGTCGTCGCCGTAACCGCGCCCGGGCCGGTCGAGATAGACGAGCTCCTCGGCCCCGAGCTTCGCCGTCCAGCGGCGGCGGCAGAGCTCCGACGAGAGCGCCCGCAACCTCGCGCCCCGCTCCCGCTTCACCGCCGGTGGGACAGGATTCTCGGCCGCGGTGCGCGTTCCCGGACGCGGCGAATATGGAAACACGTGCACCTTCGTGACCCCGGCTTCCTCGACGACGCGAAGGGTGCGCTCGAAAGCTGCTTCGTCCTCCGTCGGGAACCCGACGATCACGTCGGTCGTGAGGTTGAAGCCCGCCGCCCGCCCGACCCGCCGCAGATAGGTCGCGACGTCGTAGCGTCGACCCATCGCCCGCAGGACGTCGTCGTCCCCGGACTGGAGCGGGACGTGGAGATGCGCCGAGACGCTCGGCGTCTCCCGCATGGCGCTGAGAAGGCCCTCGCTCAGATGGTTGACCTCGAGCGACGAGAGGCGCAGGCGCTCGACGCCCGGGATCGCGCCGGCCTCTCGCACGAGCCGGGGCAGGTCGTAGCCGGCGGAGCGATCCCGGTAGCAGCCGAGATTGATCCCCGTGAGGACGATCTCGCGGTGGCTCTGCTCGACGCGCCGCCGGATCTCGCCGAGGACGGCGGCCGCCGAGCGGCTGCGCGAGGCGCCCCTGACCTGCGGGATGACGCAGAAGCCGCAGGAGAAGCTGCACCCGTCCTGGATCTTCACGAAGGCACGAACGCGATCGAGCCCGACCTCCGCCTGGACGCACCCGAGGGCGCCGACGGCATCGACGACGAATGCGGGTGTCCGCTCGCTCGGCAGACGGACGACCTCGACGTTCTGGGGCAGGCCGTCGAACGCGGCGCCGAGGCCGGCGGCGCAACCGGTCACGTAGACCCGCTTCGCCCGCCGGGCAGCCCTGCGCGCCTCCTGGCGCGACTTTCGCACCGCCTCGTGCGTCACGCAGCACGTGTTCACGACGGCGACGTCGACGGCTCCGTCCAGCTCCCGGTGCCCGGCGGCGGCCAGGCTCTCGCGAATCGCCTGCGCGTCGGTGTGCGAGACCTTGCACCCGAGAAACGCGGTCGAGTACGTCGCCATGACCGCTCGATGCTAGCCGACCTGGCCCGGCTCCCCGGAGACGCTCAGGCGCGCACGAAGAGATCGGCCGCCCAACCGTCCAGCTCGCGGCGCTCACGCTGCGTCCAGCCGTCGAGCTCCGGCTCTTCGCTCACGAGGTACCCGGAAGCGACGAGCTCGTCCGCGTCGATCCGGCTCGCCGCCCGCTCGACGGGCTCGCGGGCGATGTTGGCGAGGGCGAGGCGCGCAGACGGCAGCGGATCGGCCAGGACGTCTGCGAGCCGGACGTCGAGCGCGACGCCGTTCGCGGCAGCGTTCGTGCGCACGGCGGCGACGGCAGCGTCGTCAAGATCGACCGCCGTCACGGGCGTGTAGCCGAGCCTCGCGGCCGCGATCGAGAGGACGCCCGAGCCGCAACCGAGGTCGAGCAGGGCGACCGGCTCGTGGGCGAGGAGGTATTCGAGACAGAGCTGCGTGGTCGGATGCGCACCGGTGCCGAATGCCTGCCCGGGATCCACGACGACCGCGACCGCACCGTCGTCCGGGTTCTCCCACGGCGGCCCGATCCAGAGGCGGCCGACCCGAACCGGCCGGTGGAAGCTCTTCCACGCCTCGCTCCAGCCCGACTCCACGTCGGCCGCCCGGCCCGGCCCGAACACCTGCCAGAGCCGCTCCTCGCCTCCTGCCTTCGTGTAGGCGGCGAGCTCGATACCACCGTGCACGGACACCTCCTCGAACCCTTCCGGGAAGAGCTCGATCATGACCGCTCTCGCATCCTCGGCCCGCTCGGCCGCGACCCGGACCGACACCCGGCGCAGGAGCGACTCGCTCAGCGGAACGCTGCCCGCAGCTTGTCGAAGAAGCCCTCGTCGGAGCGGTAGTTCGCGTCGTGCTCGGCCCGCGAGAAGTCCTCGAGCAGGCGTCGCTGCTCCTCAGTGAGATTGCGGGGGACGGCGACGTTGACGAGGAGGCGGTGATCGCCGCGGCCGAAGCCCTGGAGCACCGGCATCCCCTTCCCGCGCAGGACCCGGATCTCCCCCGGCTGCGTGCCTGGCTTGAACTCGAGCTCCGTCTCGCCGTCGAGCGTGGCGACCGAGGTGCGGGTGCCGAGCGCCGCCTCGGACATCGTCAGGTCGACGGTCGAGATGATGTCGTTCCCGTCGCGAACGAACCGAGGGTCGGGAAGAACGCGGACGAGCACGTAGGCGTCGCCCGCCCGTCCGCCCACCTCGCCTGCGTGCCCCTCGCCGCTCAGGCGGATGCGCTGACCGTCGTGGATGCCGGGCGGGATGTCAACCTCGAGGGTCCGCTCCTCGGTCGTGCGTCCGCCGCCGCCGCAGTCCGGACACGGCGTCGTGACGACTTGTCCGGCGCCGGCGCACTCGGGGCAGGTCCGCGTGCGGATGAACTGGCCGAACACCGAGGAGGAGACGGATTGCAGCCGGCCGCTCCCCGCGCAGGCCGGACACGACTCGGGACTCGTTCCGGGCGCCGCGCCGCTTCCCTCGCAGGAGGCGCAGGCAACCGAGACCGGGAAGGGGATCTTGCGCTTCGTCCCGAGCGCGGCCTCCTCGAGCTCGACCTCGACCTCGACCATGACGTCCGCGCCGCGGCTTCGACGAGCGCCGAAGCCGCCGCCGAAGAGGTCGTCCCCGAAGAAGGCCGAGAAGAGATCGGCGACGTTGCCGAAGTCGAAGTCGCTCGGGCGGAAGCCCCCGGTGCGCAGCCCCTCGTGGCCGTAGCGATCGTAGAGGTCCCGCGTCTCGGGCTTCGACAGCACCTCGTACGCCTCCGCAGCCTCGCGAAAGCGCTCCTGCGCCTCCGGGTGGTCGGAGACGTCGGGGTGCAGCTCGCGCGCGAGGCGCCTGAAGGCCGACTTGATCTCCTTTTCGGACACCCCGGGGCGAAGCCCGAGAACGTCGTAGTAGTCGCGTTTCGCCGTCGCCACGGTCTTAGAGTACTCGCGCACGCAGCCGGTTCCGGGCTCCCCGGCCTCAGTCTTCGTACAGCTCTTCGACGAAGCGTGAGAGCTCGCGCGCGGCCGTCCGCACCGCGCCGATCGCCTTCACGTAGTCCATCCGCATCGGCCCGACGAGATTGACGGTTCCGAGGTTGCGGTGCCGGAGCCCATAAGGAGCCCCGACGAGGGAGACGGTTGCGAGCTGAGGATCGGCGAGCTCGGAGCCAACGCGGACGAAGGGGCGCTTCGAGACGAGGCTCGCCCGCATCAGCTCAAGCGTCACCGCGCGCTGCTCGAGCACCTCGAGGAGCCGCTGGTAGCCGGCCAGCTCGTCCGGACGAAACTCTCCGAGGACACCAGCCGTGCCGCCGACGTAGAAGGCCTGCTCGGGCGTCTCGAGAACGTCGGCGAACGCCGGTCGCAGCTCGACCAGGAACGCGCGCTCGCGCGCGCCGAGCTGCGGATCCTCGAGGCACGCTCGCAGCATCCGTCCGCCCAGCTGGCGGCCGCCGAGGCTCTCGTTCAGATACTCCCCTGCCCACTCGGCCAGGCCCGGGTCGACGGAATCGACGAACGTGAAGAGCCGTTTCGTCACGCCCCCGGTGGCGGTGATCACGACCACCATCACGATCTGCGGCTGGAGCAGGAGCACCTCGACGCGGCGAACCGTCGTCGCCTCGAGCGGTGGCGCGGAGACGAGCGCGAGCAGATGCGTCACCTCGGCGAGGGCATCCGTCGTCGCCTGGAGCGCCGTCTCGACCTCGCTCCTGAGCTGGGAGAGATCGAGCGCGAGCTCGGACGGACGCGGCTCGAGCTCGTCGATCACGCGGTCGACGAAGAACCGGTAGCCGAGGTCGGTCGGGACGCGCCCGGCGGACGTGTGGGGATGCGAAAGCAGTCCCTGGTCCTCGAGGACCGCGAGCTCGTATCTGACCGTGGACGAGGAGACGTCCATCGCCGCCCTCTCGACGAGCGTCTTCGAGCCGACGGGCGCACCGCTCGCGACATACTCCTCGACGACGCGCACGAGGATCTCTTGCTGGCGCGGGGTCAGTACCGGATCGGCGTCGGGCGGCATCGGAATCAATTGTATTGATTTGCAGGGATTTCAGCGAGCAGAGCGGCAGTCACACCGCCGCCCAGGAAGCGACCGCGCCGCGTGAGCAGAAGCTCGTCGCCGCGCCGCTCGACGAGCCGCAGCCCCTGGAGGCGCGCCAGCGCATCGTGATCGACGGCCGCTTCGACCTCCGCGAAGGAGACGGGCTCGTCGAGGCGCAGAGCGAGCATGAGGCGTTCCTGGATCCGCGTCGTCTCGGGGAGCGGCTCGAGCTCCCGAGGAGGACGCTCTCCGGCGCCGAGCGCTCCGAGGTAGCCCCGGAGAGAGGGCGCGTTGCGCCAGCGCGAGCCGACGACCGTGGAGACCGCGCCGATTCCGAGGCCGAGGTAGTCGCGGCCCAGCCAGCAGGCGAGATTGTGGCGGGAGCGACGTCCGTCGCGACAGAAGTTGGCCGTCTCGTACCAGCGATAGCCGGCGGCGGTGAGCGTGTCCACAACGAGCTCGAAGTAGCCCTCCATCGACTCCGCCTGTCGCGCCAGCTCCTCACCATGAGCGTGCGTGAAGCGGGTGCCCGGCTTCGCTTCGAGCTCGTAGCAGGAGAGGTGCTCGGGGCCCAGGGCGAGGGCCTCGCCGAGATCCCGTGCCACGTCGGAGGGCTCCTGGCCCGGGATGCCGTAGACGAGGTCGAGGGAGATGTTGTCAAATCCGGCATCACGCAAACGGTAGAAGGCGCGCCGGACGTCGTCGGGCTGCGCGCGCCGCTCGAGTACCTGGAGGAGGCGAGGCTCGAAGGTCTGGGCCCCCAGCGAGACTCGGCTCACCCCTCCCCGCCGCAAGGCGTCGGCCAGCTCCGGTGTGACCGTCTCCGGATTCGCCTCGACGGTCACCTCGTCGGCCGCGGGCACGTCCGCCAGCAGTCGCTCCAATGCCGGTCCGTCGGTGAACGTCGGCGTGCCGCCGCCGAGAAAGACCGTCTCGACGCGCTGGGCGAGGAGGTCGCGCTCGAGCTCGAGCTCGGCCAGGAGCGCGTCGGCGTAGCGCTCGTGCTCGCCCCGGTGCCCGACGAGCGTGACGAAGTCGCAGTAGCCGCAGCGCGAGGCGCAGTAGGGGAGGTGGACATAGAGATGCCGGACTCCGTCGGAGCTCATCGCCTCTCCCCGTCAAGGTTGAGGACGGCGAGGAATGCCTCCTGCGGCACCTCGACCGAGCCGACCTGCTTCATCCGCTTCTTGCCCTTCTTCTGGCGCTCGAGCAGCTTGCGCTTGCGGGTGACGTCGCCGCCGTAGCACTTCGCGAGCACGTCCTTCCGCCGCGCCTTGATCGTCTCGCGCGCGATCACTCGCGATCCGATCGCCGCCTGAACGGGCACGTCGAACATCTGGCGCGGAATCTCCTCCCGCAGCCGCTCGACGAGCGCGCGGCCCCGGCCGTAGGCGCCGTCACGATGAACGATCAGGCTGAGCGCGTCGACCGGATCCCCGGCGAGAAGGATGTCGACGCGCACGAGGTTGCCGTCCTCGAATCCGAGCACGTCGTAGTCGAAGCTCGCGTAGCCCTTCGTACGGCTCTTGAGCTGGTCGTAGTAGTCGTAGACGATTTCGGCGAGCGGTAGGTCGTAGGAGAGCATGACGCGCTCCTCGCTCAGATACTCCATGTGGTCGAAGCGGCCGCGGCGCTCGTTGTTCAGCTCCATGACCGTGCCGACGTACTCCTTCGGGACGATCGTCGTCGCGCGGATGTACGGCTCCTCGACGCGCTCGAACTCGCGGGGCATGTCGGCCGGGCTGTGCACCTCGACCTCGCTGCCGTCCTGCGCGAAGACCCGGTAGGCGACGTTCGGGGCCGTCACGAGCAGGTCGAGGTCGAACTCGCGCTCGAGCCGCTCGCGCACGATCTCCATGTGCAGGAGCCCGAGAAACCCGCAGCGGAAGCCGAAGCCGAGCGCCTGCGAGGTCTCCGGCTCGTAGAAGAGCGAGGCGTCGTTCAGCCTCAGCTTCTCGAGCGCGTCGCGAAGCTCCGGATAGTCGTCCGAGTCGGTCGGATAGAGCCCCGCGAAGACCGTCGGCTTCACCTCCTTGTAGCCGGGCAGCGGCTCGGTCGCGCCGTGGCGCGCGCTCGTGAGCGTGTCGCCCACGCGCAGCCGGCTCACGTCCTTGAGCCCCGTGACGACGTACCCGACCTCGCCGGCGTCGAGGCTCCCGGTCGGCGTCCGCACGGGCGAGAAGAAGCCGAGCTCCTCGGCCTCGAAGCGCGTGCCGGCGGCCATCGCACGGAGCTCGTCGCGCGTCCCGAAGCGCCCGTCGACGACGCGGACGAACGCAACGACCCCCCGGTACTGATCGTACGAGGAGTCGAAGACGAGCGCGCGCGGCGGCGCATCGGGATCGCCCTCGGGCGGTGGGATTCGCTCGACGATCGCATCGAGGACCTCGGCCACCCCCTCCCCGGTCTTCGCCGAGATCTGAAGAACGCGCTCGGGATCCTCCCCCACGAGGTCGCCGATCTCGGCGGCAACGGCAGCAGGGTCGGCCTGCGGAAGGTCGATCTTGTTCACGACGGGGACGATCTCGAGGTCGTTCTCGAGGGCGAGGTAGGCGTTCGCGAGCGTCTGCGCCTGGATCCCCTGCGCGGCGTCGACGAGGAGGAGCGCGCCCTCGCAGGCCTGGAGCGCGCGCGAGACCTCGTAGGTGAAGTCCACGTGGCCGGGCGTGTCGATGAGGTTCAGCTGATGGCCCTTCCAGGCGACCCGAACGGCCTGCGCCTTGATCGTGATCCCGCGCTCGCGCTCCAGCTCCATCGTGTCGAGCACCTGCTCGCGCATCTCGCGCGCGGTCAGGGTCTCGGTCACCTCGAGGATGCGGTCGGCCAGCGTCGACTTGCCGTGGTCGATGTGGGCCACGATCGAGAAGTTGCGGATGCGGTCGAGCTTCACTCGCCCGTTGTACCGGACCGGCGCACGAGCGAGAGCACCGCGCGGAGCTCGGGAATGCGCAGCGCCCGCGCGCAGAGGAGGTAGACGCCGACGGCGCCGGCCAGGCCCGCGCCCACGCTCACCACCTGGGCGCCGAGTGAGCGGCCGAGCAGCTGGTCGAGCCCGTACCAGACGCCGAACGCAACGCCGGCGGCCACCGCGGAGGCGATGACGACGCGCGCGTATGAATCGAGCAGGACCCGGCCGTTCACCCGGCCGAGCCGGTGCCGGAACGCGACGAGCAGCGCCGCGGTGCCCGCGATGTTGACGAGCGACGTGGCGAACGGAATGCCCCAGACGCCGAAGCGGTAGAAGGCGGCGTCGAGGGCCGCGTTGACGCCGAGGTTGCCGAGCGCGATCGCCGTCGGCACCCAGGGCGACTGGAGGCTGAAAAACGCCCTGGTCAGCATCAGCATCGTCCCGTTGAACGTCAGTCCGAGCGTGAACGCGGCCAGGGCGCCGGCGACGACCGTCGTCTGGTCGGCGTCGAAGGCGCCGCGCTCGTAGAGAAGGCGCACGATGGGAACGGAGAGGGCTGCGCCGACTGCGCTCGCCGGCAGGAGCAGGAAGCCGATCTGCCCGAGCCCGAGGGCCACGGTCTCGCGAAAGCCGGCCACGTCGCCCCTGGTCGCGAGCCGCGAGAGGCGCGGGAAGAGCACCGTGGCGACGGCGACGGAGAACATCCCCTGGGGCAGCATGTAGATTCGAAACGCTGCGTTGATCGCGCTCGGCGCGATGTTCGGATCGATCAGCTTGGCCGCGAAGATGCCGTCGATCAGGGCGTTCACGTTGATCAGGCCGAGCCCGAGCGTGACCGGAACCATGAGGACGAAGACCCGTCGCACCGCCGGGTCGCGCCAGTCGAAGACGAACTGGAGGCGCCCGTCGAGCCCGCGCAGCCAGGGGACCGGCAGGACGAGCTGGAGCAGCGTGGCTGCCAGGATCGCGCCGGCGTACACGTAGAGCTCGTCGTTCCCCTCGACGCGCGGCACCCCGATGACGAGGCCGAGGATGATCACGAGGTTCCAGAAGACGGGCGTCAGAGCCGGAACGGTGAAGTGCTCGTAGCTGTTGAGAACGCCGACGACGACGCCGAAGAGCCCGAGCAGGAGCACGATCGGGAAGAGCAGCCGCGAGAGGCCGACAAGAAGGTCCTGCTCGTATGGGAAGGGCGCCATGATCCAGGGCGCGAGCAGGATGAAGAGGACGGTGATCCCTCCGAGGCCGAGCAGGATGAGCCAGAGCAGGGTCGATGCGACCCGCCAGGCCCGCGCCCGCTCTCCCTTCTCCAGGAGCTCGCTGAAGACCGGGACGAAGGCGGAGGAAAGGGCGGCGTCGGCGACGAGGGCGCGGACGGTGTTCGGGATCAGGAACGCGATGTCGAATGCGTTGATCGGCCCGCGAACGCCGAAGTAGTTCCGCACGACGATCTCGCGGACGAGCCCGAGGACGCGCGAGGCTCCCGTCGCCGCGGCGAAGATCGCAGTCGACCAGGCGAGGCGCCTCGTCGGCGGTAGCGGGGCGCCGGCGGGGTCGCGACCAGGCTCGTCCACGCGGCCGAGCATAGGCCAGGGGCCGGAAGCGCCCGGCTGCTGCTAGCATCTCGGGGCCCGCGCACTGCGGGCATTTCTCCGCATGCCGAACATCCACCAGCAGAAGCGCCGCGTGAAGATCGCCGCCCGCCAGCGCGCGGAGAACCTGCGTTACCGCTCGGCCGCGAAGACCGTCTACAAGCGCCTCGAGGCCGCCGTCGCCGACGGGGACCAGGAGCGCGTCGCGAGCGAGCATCGCGAGCTCATCGCCCTCCTCGACAGGGCAGCCTCGAGCCGCACGATCCACCCGAACCGGGCCGCTCGCAAGAAGTCGCAGGCCGCGCGCCTCGTCGCGGGCCCGCCGGCGAGCTAGGCGACCGGCTCCCGCGCGGCGGTGATCTCGACGAGCGCTCGCTCGAGCTCGAGCTCGTTGGCGAGCCGGCTCGCTCCCTTCAGCGCGGCGTCGAGCTCTGCCAGGCGGACGATCGCGTGGTCCAGCTCGTCCCGCGAGTAGCGCTCTGCATTGCCGAGGGCCTTGCGCACGCGGAACTCGTGCTTCTTCAGGCGCTTGGCGATCTCGCGCGCCCCGAGCCCCTCGTCGGCGAGGGCCTGGACGGCGCGGACGAGGGTCACCTGGGCGGCCAGCCTGACAGTGATCAGGAAGGGCTCGACACCCTGCTCGAGGTCGGCCTCGCATGCGGCCAAGACCTCGCCGACGTCGCGGCTCCCCCAGGCATCGGAGAGCGCCCAGGTCGGCGACTCGTGGAAGCCCACGGCGAGCTCCTCCACCTCTCGGGGCCCGATCTGCTCACCTGCTGCCCACGTGACGAGCTTCTCGACCTCCTGCTCGAGAAGAGCGACGTCGTCGCCCGTGATCTCCACCAGGCGCTTGGCAGCGTCGTCGCTCGCCTGCGCTCCCAGCCGGGCCAGCTCCCCGCGCACCCAGACCGAGGGGTCTTTCGGCTTGGGGATGTCGAAAGCGAGCACCTCGCCGCCGCGCCCGGCGACCAGCCGTGCAAGCGCGTCGTCTTTGGGCGCCCCCTCGGCGACGAGCGCGAGAACCGTGCCGGAAACGGGGTCGGCGAGATAGCCGGCGAGCGCCTCGAGATCCGCCTTCTTCCAGGACTCGACGCCCCGGACGACGAGGAGCCGCCCGCCGCCGAAGAGCCCGAGCGAGTTCAGGGACGCCGCAGCGTCCTCCCCCGAGAACGACTCGGCGTCGACGACCTCGACCGCTTCCTCGCCGAACCTCGTCCGCAGCCGGCGGAGCGCGCGCCCGATCTTCGGGCGGTCGCTGCCGGTGAGAAAGTAGACGGGGAGGAGCTCGTCCGCCATCGGCCCTGAGCATAGTCATCGCTCCGTGTGGACCGAAACCGCGTTGCCGTCGGTCTCGACGGTGATGCGCCCGTCCTCGTCCGTTCGGTAGACGTCCAGGCCGGGGACGGCGGCCAGAGCCGAGATCGTGGACGGCGCCGGGTGCCCGTAGTCGTTTCCCTGCCCGACCGAGATGAGGGCGATTCGCGGGTGCACGAGACCGAGCAGGTCGCCGAGGCCCTCGTCCGATGATCCGTGATGGGCGACCTTGAGGAGCTCTACGTCGGGCGGGCGCAGCGGGAGCGTGACGGCCGACTCGGAGTCACCGGTGAGCAGGGCGTCGAACCGCCCGTAGGTCGCGAGGAGGACGACGCCGTGCTCGTGCGGGTCCTCGTCGGCGAGGCCGGGGCCGTCGGGCCAGAGGACGCGCAGGCGGAGCGCGCCGAGCGCGTACGACTCACCCTCCCGCGCGGCGACGACGGGCACTGCTCGTGCGCGGGCCTCCCGCTCGAGCGCCGCCTCGTCCGGGCCGAAAGTGGGCTCGAGCGGGTCGAGCACGAAGCCGACGGGGAGCGCGTCGACGACGGCCGCTGCGCCGCCCACGTGGTCGCGGTGCGGATGTGTGACCACGAGCGCCGCCAGCCGCCGCACGCCGAGCCTGCGCAGCTGGGAGGCGACGCCCGCCTCCGGCGGGCCCTCGTCGACGAGGACTGCGCCTGCCTTCGTCTGGAGCAGGATCCCGTCGCCCTGGCCGACGTCGAGCATCACGATCCGGAGGCCGTCCGGCGGAGCCGGGAAGTGCTGCGGCCGCATCCGCCAGCCGACGAGGACGATCGTCAGCATCGCAAGGAGGACCGCGGCCCTTCGTCCGCGCGGAGGCGGGAGCCTCGTCAGGAGGAGCGCGAAGAGGGCGAGGGCAGCGAGCGCGGCGAGCGCCCGCCAGGAGGTGAGCTGGGCGTGCGGGAGATCGCCGAAGAAGCGGGCGCAGCCGGCCAGGTAGGCGGCCAGCCAGGAGTTGACCCACGCGATCGCGGCCGCTGCTCCGGGAAGGACCGGATCGACCAGGGTCGTGACGAGCGCGAGCCCGAAGAGAGGCGCGACGACCGGGCCCGCGACCGCGTTGCTCACCACCGTGAAGAGCGGAGCGGCCTGGAAGTGAATCATCAGGATGGGCGCCGTGACGGCCCCGCACGCCAGCGAGACTGCAACGACCGCAGCCAGCCCGCGGGGGATCGGATAGCCCTCGAGCCGGGCCTCGATCCTCGGCACGAGGACGAAGATCGACGCGACCGCCGCGAACGAGAGCTGGAACCCCGGCTCGAGCAGCGAGTAGGGGTTCCACGCGAGCAGCACGGCTGCGCCCGCGAGCAGGAAGTACCAGCGGTCGCGCGGCCGGCCGGCCAGCCAGGCGAGCGACGCCAGACCGCCGGCGACCCCGGCCCGAACCACCGACGGCTGCCACCCCACGGCCAGCAAGTAGGCGGTCACGGCGGTCAACGCCCCCACCTCGCCGATCCAGCGCGACAGCCCGAGGAGCCAGGCCAGCGCGAGCACCCCGCCGACGATGTAGGCGACGTTCTGGCCCGAGACGGCCAACAGGTGATAGAGCCCCGACGCGCGGAAGCTGTCTTGCAGCCCTTGGTCGAGCCCCTCGTCCTCGCCGAGCACCACGCCGGCCAGGACCGCGCGCCGCTCTCCCGTGATCCCGGGCGCGAGCGTCCCTGCGATCGCGGACCGGAGGCGGTCGGCGAGACCCCCGATTCCGTCCCGGTGGCCCTCGAGCCGGAACGAGCTCGCGGCCAGGATGACGTGGACGCCCTGACGCGCGAGGTAAGAGCGCTCGTCGAAGCCGTCCTCAGGGCCGTCGGGCCGCTTCAGCTCGGCGACGACCGACAGGACGGCGCCCTGCGGTGGCGCTCGGCCCGGGGGCAGGTCGAGGCGCGCCGGCTCGTCGAGCGCGCGGCCGTCGAACCGGAGCACACGTACCGGGAGGCGAACGTCGAACGGGCTGCGCCGCGCGGGGCCGGTGGACTCGACGAGCGCCGGTCCCGCCCGTCCGATCTCGGGCGCAAGGACGCTCTCGTCGAGCGAGTCGAGGCGGAGGCTTCCCCACCACCAGCCGCCGAGCGCCAGAGCAAGGGCCAGAACGGCCGCCCGGCCCCGCGGCTCCGCCAGAGCTGCGACGCCGAGGGCCAACGCGAGGACGCCGACGAGGGGCGACGAGCCTCGAATCGCCAGCGACGCCGAGAGTCCGGCGCAAAGCCCCGCCGCGAGCAGGTGAGGTGCGGGGAGCCGCGCGAGCAGGCTCATAGGCCGACGAGGTCGTGGAGCTCGGCCAGCGTCGCCGGCCCGATTCCCGAAACGGCATCGAGCTCGTCCACCGAGCCGAACGCCCCGTGGGCGGTCCGGTAGTCGAGGATCTTCTGCGCCGTGACGGGCCCGATGCCCGGGAGCGTGTCGAGCTCCTCGAGCGTCGCCGAGTTCAGGTGGACGACTCCGCCCGGCGCTGCGGAGCCCGAAGCGCCTCCGGCCGCCGCCTGCGCCGCCTCCCGCCGTGAGGGGACGACGACCTGCTGTCCGTCGGCCACCGGCGCGGCGAGGTTAACCAGCTCGAGCGCCGCCTTCGACTTCGGCCCTCCCGCCCGCGCGATCGCGTCGTCGACCCGGCTGCCGTCGGGCAGGGTGTAGAGGCCGGGCTTCCCCACCTCGCCGACCACGTGCACGACGACCTTCCGCGCCGGAGCCGCCGCGGCCTGGAGCCGGACGGGGGCGGCAGCAGGCGCCTCGGGATCGCTGCGGAACGCGACGCGGCCCGCGAGCGTGAGCACAGCGAGGAGCGCCACCACGTAGGCGAGCGCACGCCGACGGGAGATGTCCGGCAGCTGCATGTGTCCGAGCGTGACTCGAACTTCCGCGCAGGGGGCGCGCGGGATGCGCCGAGAGACGATCTTTAGTCGATACAGGGGCCGGAGGAGACCGGCTTCGTCGCGTCGGGCACCGCGTCCTGGACGACCGACACGGGCACCGCAAACCCATTGCCGCCGTTTTTCGCGCCCCCGAAGATCATCGCCACGACACCGCCGCGGGAGTCGACGACCGGACCGCCGCTCTCGCCGGGCTGCACCCCGCCCCTCAACGGGACGATGCTGCGCGGCCGGATGTGCTTGCCGTAGGCGTTCGGCGCGAGCACCGTCCTCGGAGCGCCCGCCGTGCCGGCGACACCGACCAATGCCCCGTCACGCGGATAGCCCATGAGCGCGACGTGCACCGGGTAGTCGCCGTTGCCGCTGACTGGGAGCGGCGCGGTCTGCAGGGACGCCACACGCAGCAGCGCGACGTCGTTCGCGGAATCGACGTAGACGACGTCGGCGGAGAGGGACTGCCCGTTGGGAGCGAGGACGTTTGTGTCATGCTCGCCGGCGACCACGTGGGCGTTCGTCGCGACCAGGTCGCGGCGCACGACCCAGCCGGATCCCTGGATGCCGAGCCCACAGGCGGTCCCGTGGATCTTGACGACGCTTCCCGCGGCAGCTCTCGCCCCGGGTGACTGGAGGACGCTCGGGTCCGGAGGAGGCAGGCGCCCGCCCGCAAGCGTCAGCTGAGGAAGTGGGTCGAAGCGGGCAAGCGCCTGGAGGACACGGTCGGGCGGGACCGCGCGCATGAGCCTCGGGAGGATCGTCGAGTCGCGGACCTCCTGACGGAAGCCGAGGCTCGGCTGCTGAACCGCGACGACGGCGATCAGCCACGCGAGGCCGAGCCCCAGAGCAGCCCCGAGGAGGACGCCCCCGAGCGAGTCCGCCGTCCGCAAGCCGGGCCGGAAGGCGAGGAAACGCCGTGGAGTCTCGGCCAGGGTCGCGCTCGCCGCCCCGAGGAGCGCCGCGCCGATGATTGCTCCAACGAGGCTCGCGATCGAGACCCAGGGCGACCCGTCCGAGAGGAGCTTCGGGGCGATCCACGAGCCTGCGAGCGCTCCGATGCCCAGGCCGACGAGGGAGAGCGCCTGCGCCACGAGCCCGCGGTAGGCGCCCTGGAGCGCGAAGAGCACCACCCAGAGGACGACAAGCACGTCGACGACGACCATGCGCTCACCATAGGCGAGCCGCGAGACAACGGCCGCGGGCTCGACCCCGCCGCCCAGAGCGCCTAGACCACGAGGTTCACGAGGCGGCCCGGCACGACGATCGCCTTCTTGACCTGCTTGCCGTCGAGGTGCGAGGCGACGCGGGGCAGCTCCTTCGCCCGCTCGACGAGCTCGTCCTCCCCGAGCCCGGCCTGCACCTCGACGCGCCCGCGCACGCGCCCGTTCACCTGGACGACGAGCTCGAACGTGTCGTGCTCGAGCAAGGCCGGATCCGCCTCCGGCCACGGCGTCCGCCACAGCCGCTCGTGCCCGAGCCGCTCCCAGAGCTCCTCCGAGATGTGCGGGACGTATGGCTGGATCAGGCTGATAGCCGTCTCGGTGGCGAAGCGGACAGCGGCAGCCTGCTCCGGGTCGTCCTTGACCGCGTAGACGTCGTTGACGAGCTCGATCACCGCCGCGATCGGCGTGTTGAACTGGAACCGGCGCTCGATGTCGTCCGTGACCTTGGCGATGGTCGCGTGCGCCTTGCGGGCCAGCTGGCCGCCGGGCTCTCCCTCCGGCGCGCTCCGCTCGGCCACCTCGAGCCCGAGCCGCCAGAGCCGCCCGAGGAAGCGCGACATGCCCTCGATGCCGCGGTCCTGCCATTCCTTGTCGTCCTCCGCGGGCCCCATGTAGAGGACGTAGAGGCGCACCGCCTCGGCGCCGTAGCGCTCCACCATCTCGTCGGGCGCGACGACGTTCCCCTTCGACTTCGACATCTTCGCGCCGTGGTAATGGAGCATGCCCTGGTTGAAGAGGCGCGCGAACGGCTCCTGGAAGCCGACGATGCCGAGGTCGTACATGGCCTTCGTGTAGAAGCGCGCGTAGAGCAGATGGAGGATCGCGTGCTCGATGCCGCCGATGTACTGGTTGACGGGCAGCCAGTAGTCGACCATGGCCCGGTCGAACGGCGCCTCGGCGTTCCTGGGATCGCAGTACCGGAGGTAGTACCAGGACGAGTCGACGAAGGTGTCCATCGTGTCGGTCTCGCGCCGTGCCTCGCCGCCGCAGCGCGGGCAGGTCGTCGTCACCCAGTCCTCCGCCGCCGCGAGCGGCGAGCGGCCCTTCGGCAGGTACTCCTCGACCTCGGGCAGGAACACGGGCAGGTCCTCCTCCGGGACGGGCACGAGGCCGCACTCGTCGCAGTAGAGGATCGGGATCGGGCAGCCCCAGTAGCGCTGGCGCGAGAGGAGCCAGTCCCGTAGCCGGTAGCCGACCGCCGGGCGGCCGCGCTCGCGCGACTCGAGCCACTGGACGATCGCCTGCTTCGCCTCCGGGCTCGTCATCCCCGAGAACTGGGCCGAGTCGACGAGCTTCTCGTCCTCGGAGTGCGGGACGAAGGCCGCGTCCTTCTCGACGTCGCCGTCCACGGGCACGACCACCGTCTTGACCGGCAGCTCGAAGCGCCGGGCGAACTCGAAGTCCCGCTCGTCGTGCGCGGGGACGGCCATGATCGCGCCGGTGCCGTACTCCATGAGGACGTAGTCGGAGACCCAGATCGGCAGCCGGTTGTCGTTGACGGGGTTCGTGACGAAGCGCCCGGTGAAGACCCCGGTCTTCTCCTTCTCCGGGTCGGCGCGTTCCGCCGACGAACGCCCGGCCGCATGGCGCACGTAGTCGAGCA
This sequence comes from Gaiellaceae bacterium, assembly GCA_036279015.1. Classification (GTDB taxonomy): domain Bacteria; phylum Actinomycetota; class Thermoleophilia; order Gaiellales; family Gaiellaceae; genus DATEOR01. Next base: position 54,463 of record DASUJY010000015.1, read on the forward strand.
CGTCCTGCTCGTGCGGCGTCCCTTCTGCCAGGCGAGCGACGAGCGGATGCTCGGGTGCGAGGACGAAGAACGTGGCGCCGAAGAGCGTGTCGGGCCGCGTCGTGAAGACCGGGATGTCGACGTCGAGCTCCTCGATGCGGAAGACGACCTCGGCGCCCTCCGAGCGACCGATCCAGTTCCGCTGCATCGTGAGGACGCGCTCCGGCCAGGACTCGAGGAGCTCCATGTCGTCGAGGAGCCGGTCGGCGTAGCCGGTGATGCGGAAGAACCACTGCTCGAGGTTCCGCGCCTCGACCTCGTGGCCGCAGCGCTCGCAGCGGCCGTCGATCACCTGCTCGTTGGCGAGCACCGTCTGGTCGTTCGGGCACCAGTTGACGGGCGCCGACCTCCGGTAGGCGAGCCCGGCCTCGTAGAACTTCAGGAAGAGCCACTGCGTCCAGCGGTAGTAGTCCGGCTCGGCGGTCGAGAGCTCGCGGCTCCAGTCGATCGACCAGCCCAGCCGCTTCATCTGCTCGCGAATAGCCGCGATGTTGCGGTTCGTGACATCGCGCGGGTGCGCGCCCTCGCGGATGGCCGCGTTCTCTGCGGGCAGGCCGAAGGCGTCGTAGCCGATCGGGCGCAGCACGGTGAAGCCGCGCCGGCGGCGGACGTGGGCGACGACGTCCCCGAGCGTGTAGTTCAGGACGTGCCCCATGTGCAGCTCCCCCGACGGGTACGGGAGCATCTCGAGGACGTACGTATGCTCGCGCGGCGCCTCGTCGGGCGACGGGTTGGGGACGACGAAGGCCTTCTCGCGTTCCCACACGGCCTGCCATTTGGCCTCGATCGTCTTCGGGTCGTAGCGTTCCATCGGCGTGCCACGAGACTAGCGCTAGACTCGCGGCCGTGTCCGCCCCCGGCCGACTCGTCTCGAAGCTCTGGGGCGGCGACCCCGAGCACATGTGGCCCTGGGCGCGCTATCTCGTCGCACCGGCGACGGTGTGGCTCGCGCCGTCGTACGGGTACGGCCTCGAGCGCGTCCCGGAAGCCGGCGGCGGCGTCGTGGCCGCGAATCACCTCTCGGCGATCGATCCGCCCCTCGTCGGCGCCCTCTCGCCGCGCGCCATCTTTTACATGGCGAAGGCGGAGCTGCTCGCCGTGCCCGTCGTCGGCGACATCCTCATGTGGACGGGCGCCTTCCCGGTGCGGCGCGGCGAGGGCGATCGGGACTCTCTCCGCCTGGCGCGCAAGATCGCGCGCGACGGCCACCTGGTGGGCGTCTTCGTGGAAGGAACGAGGCAGAAGCTCGGATACCCGGGCGAGGTCCTCCCGGGCGCGATGATGATCGCCATGCAGGAGGGCGTGCCGATTGTCCCGTGCGGGGTCTACTCCTTCGGCTGGTCGCGGAAGAGCCGGATTCCCTGCGCGATCGTCTGGGGCGATCCGATCGACCTGAGCCCCGTGCCGAAATCGGGCCGCGGCTACCGCCGCGCCGCCGAGCTCGTCGGTGACGAGCTCCGCCACCTCTGGCGGCAGGCGGGGGAGGCGATCGCTGCGGGCTTTCCGGAGACGCTCCCCGACGGGGCCCGGCGCTCGGGGCCCATCTATCCGCCGTTTCGCACGGTCTCGGCGACGCCGAGCTCCTCGACGAGCGTGAAGAAGGCCGCCGCGTAGGCGGAGCCGGCCGTGCGCGTGCGCACGTCGCTCCAGTCGATCTGCTCGCGCAAGCTGCGCGCGATCTGCATCACCGGGCGGTAGTCGAGCGAGTTCTCGTCGAGCGCGAGCAGCTTGGTCACGAGCACGTCTTCGAGCGTCATCACGAGCATCGGCTGGGCCTCCACCTCGATCATCTCCGCGCGCGCCAGCACCTCGTCGGTGATCGCGACGCCGACGGGAGCGAAGATGACATCGACCATGACGTCCTGCTCGTCGAAGGCCTTGTAGAGCCAACCTTCGGGCGGCCGCTCAGCGCGCATCCCGGCCGCGGCCAGGGCGGCGAGCGCCGCGTCGGCGTCCTCCGGCTTGACCATCAGGTCGAGATCGTGGTCGGACTCCGGGCCGCCCCGCACCCAGGAGGCGAGCCCACCGCCGAGCATGAACGGCACGCCTGCCCCGCGCAGAGCCCCGGCAGCGACCTTCAGCGCTGCCAGCATGGCGGCGAAGTTCTCGTTGGGCATCTCTGCGATCGGGGTACCCTCCTCGCCCGATTGGGCAAACGATCGGCCATCCGCATCGCCGCCGCAGGCGACGTTCATTGCAGCGATGAGAACCGCGCCGCTGTCGTCCCGGCCTTCGCCGCGATCGCTGCCGAGGCCGACGCGATCCTGCTCGCCGGCGACCTGACGACGCTCGGCGAGCCGGCGCAGGCCCAGGTGCTCGCCGACGCCTGCGGCGAGCTCGCGGTCCCCGTCGTGGCCGTGCTCGGAAACCACGACTGGCACTGCGACCGGGCCGACGAGATCGTGGACGTCCTGACCGCGGCGGGAATCGTCGTCCTCGACCGTGGCTGGACGATCCTCGAGCTCGCCGGGACGCGCGTCGGCGTCGTCGGCACCAAGGGTTTCGTCGGCGGTTTTCCGGACGCGACCCTCACCGACTTCGGCGAGCCGATCATGCGGGCGGTCTACGCGGAGACGACCGCCGAGGTCGAGGCGCTCGAGCGCGGCCTCGAAGCCGTGTCGGATTGCCGGGTCCGGATCGTGCTCCTCCACTACTCGCCCACGTCGTCGACGATCGAGGGCGAGCCCCACGGGATCTGGGCGTTCCTTGGCAGCGATCGCCTGGCACGCCCGATCGCCGAGCACCGGCCCGACCTCGTCCTCCATGGCCACGGCCACGCCGGGACCTTCGAGGGGTTCGTCGGCGCCGTCCCGGTCTACAACGTCTCGATCCCCGTCATGGGCCGGGACTTCACGATCTTCGAGCTGGAAGAAACACCGTCAGGCGATGTTTCTCCTGTCGTCCCGGCCGGGGAGATTGAGCGGCGAAAGGAGGTTCATTGAGCATTCTCTGGATCATCCTCATCGTCATCCTCGTGCTCGCGCTGCTCGGCTTCTTCTCGCGCGGGTACTGGTAGGACCGGGACGCAGAGTGAAGGGGCCGCTCGGCACTTGCGGGGCGGCCTCGACTCGGGCACGGTGTTCATGTGCAGCCGCCCGAGATCTTCGCGCGCGCCGACGGCGCCTCCGCCCTTCCGCGGCTCGGCGGGATGGCACGGGCCGACGGCGTCGTGATCGTGAGCGAGCGCTTCTGGGCCTTCGCGCGGCGTGACGGCGTGCTCGTCGAGGGGCGGATGCCCAGCCCACCGCGAGCGTTTCACGGCATCCCGCTTGCGCGCGGCCTCGCCCGGCTCGCGATGTCCGTGGCTCCTCTCTTCCGGCGGAGCGGCGTGGCCGGAAGGACCGAGCGCCGGATTCTCCTGCTCGCGCTCCTCGCGCCCCTGGGCTTCGTCTTCCTGCCCTCACCGTTCGACGTCGGCGCCTGGATCGCCGTCACGTTTGGGCTCCTCGCCTGGCTGTTTCGGGGACGCACGCTCAACCTCCACGGGGCCGAGCACCGGGCGATCGCCGCCGTGGAGAAGCGACGGCTTGCGTCGACCTGGGCGGGCGAGGAGCGGCCGTCCCGCTTCTCGCTCCGCTGTGGCACGAACTTCGCGGCGCTCGTCGTGCCCGTCACGGTGCTCGCCGAGCGGATTTGGCCCTTCCAGGCAGCGCTGTGGACCCCCGCCGTCGTGACGGTGCTCTCGCTGGCGCTCACGATGGAGCTCTGGCGAGCCGTGCAGGAGTCGCGGCGTCGCTGGCCTCGGGCCCTCCTCCTCCCCGGCCTCGCTCTCCAGCGCCTGACCACGCGGGAGCCCAGGCTCGACGAGACGCAGGTCGCCCTCCGGGCGGTTGCGTCGGTCCTTCATCGAGAGCTCGTCTGAGGGTCGCCTAGGATCGTCGTCGCGCCGATACAGGGCGGGTGCGCCCATTCGCGCCCATCCTGGCCGTCCTCGCGGTTCCGCTCCTCGTCGTCGTCGCGGTGCAGCAGGACCAGCGCCGGAACGAGCACCGGCTCGCGAAGGTGGCGAGCGAGATCGCCGGACGGGACGTGGACGTCCATTGTCCCGGCCTCCTCGAGCGCCTCGTCGACATCTCTCCCAACGCCGGCACCGTCTTCTTCGACGAGATGGGGCGGCCCGCTCGCTTCACCGACCTGAACGAGGAGACCTGCTCCACGCTCGATCGCTTCGCGGAGGGGAAGATCGAGCCGAAGGACGAGGCTAAGGCGGCGCGGGCGCTCCACGTCCTCGCGCACGAGTCTTCACACCTCGCCGGGGTGCGCAACGAGGCGGCCGCCGACTGCTACGGCCTGCAGCGCACCGCCCTTGCGGCTGAGGATCTCGGCGCCTCTCCCGAGGAGGCGGCGCGGCTCGCCCGGATGGCGCTCGCCGAGCGCGCGGTGACGGCGCCACCCGACTACCGCTCGTCGGAGTGCCACGACGGAGGCGCGCTCGATCTCGATCCGGGCTCGCCCGTGTGGCCCTGAGCCCGCTTCAGCTCAGATCGACGCTGTCGATCGTGATCGGGTCCCGCGGCCGGTCGCTCGAGTCGCGGTCGACAGCGGAGATCTCGTCGACGACGTCCATCCCTTCCGTCACCCGCCCGAAGACGGTGTGCTTGCCGTCCAGCCACGGCGCCGCTTCGGTCGTGACGATGAAGAACTGGCTTCCGTTCGTGTCCGGGCCGCGGTTCGCCATCGCGAGCGCGCCGCGCTCGACGCGATGCTCGTTCGGTTCGTCCTCGAACTCGTAGCCCGGCCCGCCGGTGCCGTCACCGCGCGGGCACCCGCCCTGGATCATGAAGTCGGGGATCACCCGGTGGAACGTGATGCCGTCGTAGAAGCCGTCGCCGGCGAGCTTGACGAAGTTTTCGACGGTCTTCGGCGCGTCCTCCTCGAAGAGCTCGAGCTCGATGGCGCCGTGACTCGTTCGGAGGGTCGCCTGGCTCACCGGGCCACCGTAGCAAGGCTTCGAAGGACGCGTCCCAGGAGGCCGGTGACCGACGGACGGTGTCCGGACACCGTTTGGCGTCAAGGGCGATCGTGTGCCGACTTTGGAACTCTTCCCCACACGACGGCCGATGCCGGCTTCCGAACAGTCAACGATTGGGAGAAAGCCGCGTCCCCGATCAGAATCGTCGTGCTGCGCCGCCGGTCGCGGCGGACTTCGATCGGAAGTGGAGCCAACGGGACTCGAACCCGTGACCTTCTGGCTGCCAGCCAGACGCTCTCCCAACTGAGCTATGGCCCCGACGGTGCGCAGTGTAGCTCAGCCGAGTTTGCCTCCCCCGCTTGCCGGAAACGCCGAAGGAGTGACCCAGAAGACCGACTACAGCCCGGTCGTCGAGGAGCACGGCGACGCGGAGAGGCGACGCGAGCGACGCAAGTGGGCGGCGTTCCTCACCGGCGCGCACGCGTTCTGGATCTACGCGCTCGTCGTCGCGGGGATCATCCTGCTGGTCATCTGGCTGACCGGCGGCTTCGACAACGGCCGCTAGCGAATCGGCTCAGTTCGCCGCGGCGAGCTCGACGGAGGGCACGTCCCCCCAGAGGTCCTCGAGGCGGTAGAAGTCCCGCGCCTCGGGCGTGAAGACGTGGAGGACGACGTCGAGGTAGTCGGCGAGGATCCACTTCGCCTCCCCACCGCCGTGCACGTTGCGCGGCATGAGCTGCGCTTCCTTCTTCAGTCGCTCGTGCACCTCGTCGTAGATCGCCTTGGCCTGGCGCGGGTTTCCGCCCGTCGCCAGGACGAAGTAATCGGTGTACGAGCACACCGGACGCATGTCGAGGATGACGACGTCCCTCGCGAGCTTCTCCTGGGCGAGGTGGGCGATACGACGAGCTTGTTCGAGAGACGTCAGCTGGTCAGAAACTCCTGGCTACGACGGTCTCAGGGTATCACCGGTAGAGGCTCGTCCGGTCGATCTCGCGAGCGACGGCATCGGGGACGAGGCCGCCGACACGCTCGCCGCGCGCGAGTCGAGCGCGAATCTCGGTCCCCGAGACCGGCCAGGCCGGGATCTCGAAGAACGTCACGCGTTCGGGCTCTTCGAGACCGTTGAGCACGCCTTCGAGGACGCTCTCTGGGAAGCCGGGCCGGGTCGCGACGGCGAGGCGCACCTCGCCGAGGACGCCGTCCGGATCCTTCCACGAGAGGAAGCCTGCGAACTCGTCGGCCCCGACGAGGAAGATCGCCTCGCCGAACCGCTTTCCGCGGACCGCGTCGACGGTGAAGCGGTGCTCCTCCGGGCGCACCTCGGTCCGCGGCAGCCCGCCGAAGGCGAGCTCCGCCAGCCGGAAGCGACTCTCGTAGCCGAGGTGGACGCCGCGATGGCCGGGATCGGCGACGACCAGGACGAGCAGGCGCTCGAGCCCGAAGCGGTCGATGGCGGTCTTCGCGAGGGCGACGTGCCCGTTGTGCGGCGGATCGAAGGCTCCACCGAAGAGGCCGGTCACTCGAACTCCACGAGGTCGTCGGGCTTGACGCCCGCGGCACGAAGCTCCTGCTCGCTTGCATCACCGCGGACGCGATAGCCGCGGTCGGTGCGAAAGAGCCTGAACGGCCGCCGGCGGTCGGCGCACGGCCTGTAGACGAGGAAGTCGGCGAGCTCGTCGTCGGCTTGCGGCTCGGCGGGCGCGTCCGGAACGAGTTCGAAGAGGGCGCGCTCGAGCTCACCCACCCCCGCGCCCGTCGCCGCCGAGACGGGCAGGACAGCGAGCACGCGAGGGTCGTCCACGTCGAACGCGGGCGTCTCGTCGACGAGGTCGAGCTTGTTCAGGACGACGATCTGCGGCCGCTCGGCGAGGCCGGCTCCGTAGCCCCTGAGCTCGCGATCGATCGCCGCGAAACGCTCGGCGACCGGCTCGGTGGCGTCGATCACGTGCAGGAGGAGCCGCGCGCGCTCGAGATGGGCAAGGAACTCGTCGCCGAGGCCGACTCCTTCGTGGGCCCCTTCGAGGAGCCCTGGGACGTCGGCGACCGTCAGCTGGCGCCCGTCCGGCGCATCGACCGTTCCGAGCACCGGCGCGATCGTCGTGAACGGATACTCGGCTACTTTCGGCTTCGCGTTGGAGATCGCGCGCAGGAGCGAGGACTTGCCCGCATTCGGAAAGCCGAGCAGCGCCGCGTCGGCGAGCAGCTTCAGGCGCAGCTCGACCGACGCCTGCTCCCCGGGCCAGCCGACCTCGGCGATTCGAGGAGCCTGCTCCGTCGGCCGCGCGAAACGGCGGTTGCCCGCGCCGCCGGGGCCGCCCCGCGCCACCACCGTGCGCGCACCCGCATGCGCGAGGTCCGTCAGGAGACCGCCTGCCTCGTCCCGCACCTGGGTACCGACAGGAACGCGCAGCTCGACCGTCTCGCCGTCCGCTCCGTGCTTCGACGCGCCTCGCCCGTGCCCGCCGCGCCCGCCCTCGAAGCGGCGCTTGCGCTGGAAGGACGAGAGATCCCGGAGGTCGGGATCCGCGACGAGGACGACGTCGCCGCCGTTGCCTCCGTCGCCGCCGTCAGGACCGCCCTTCGGCACGTACTTCTCGCGCCGGAAGCTGAGCGCGCCGTCGCCGCCGCGACCGCCTCGCACCTCGATGCGGGCGCGATCGTGGAACATCGCGTGGGTTCTAGACGACGCTGACGACGCGGCCGGAGCCGTTCGTCTGGAACGCGACCTTGCCGTCGCGCGTCGCGAAGATCGTGTGGTCGCGCCCGAGCCCCGTCCCCGGTCCCGACCGGAACCGCGTCCCGCGCTGGCGGACGACGATCATCCCCGCCTTGATCTCCTGGCCGTCGAAGATCTTGACGCCGAGTCGCTTCGACTCGCTGTCGCGCCCGTTCTTCGAGGAGCCGAGTCCCTTCTTGTGTGCCATCTCTAGGCCTCTTCCTTCTTCTTCGTCGTCGTGCTCGTCTTCTTCGCCGTCGAGGTCCGCGCCGCCTTCTTACCGATCGACTGGATCTCGATCTGCGAGAGCCGGCTGCGATGCCCGTTGCGGCGGCGGTAGCCCGTGCGACGGCGGTGCTTGCCGACGATCACCTTCTCCCCGAGGACGTGGGCCGACACCTTCGCCGTCACCTGCGCCCCCTTGAGCGCGTCGCCGAGCTTCGGGTCGCCGTCCCCGCCGAGCATGACGAGGTCAGGATGGAACGTCTTGCCCTCGTCGTGCGGCAGGCGGTCGACGATCAGGCGCTCGCCCTCGCGCACGCGGTACTGCTTGCCGCCGAGGGCGATGATCGCGTAGCTGTCGGTCTTCGTAGCCATAGCGCTAAACGAGCGGGCTCTCCTGGCCCGCCTCGGGCGTGGATTCTACCGGCTTGCGCTTGCGGCCGCGCCCGCCGCGCGTCCCCCGCCTCGTCTTCTTCTTCGGCGTCTCGGATTCGGCCTCGGGCTCGCCTTCGGACGCAGCGGGCTCCTCGACTGCGGCCTCCTCGGGGGGAATCTCGACAGAAGCTTCCGTCTTCTTCTTCCGGCCGCGGCCGCCCCGTGAGCCGCGCCGCGTCTTCTTCTTCGGCTTCTCGGTCTCGGCGGCGTCGCCGCTCTCCCCGTCGGCGATCACGGCCCGTGCGGTCGTGCGGGCGACGCTCTCGATCCGGATCGAGACCGACTCGCCGACCCGGCCGGCCGCGTCCTTCACGGTGACGACGTAGCCGTCCACGCGAGCGATCGCATCGGTGTCGGAGTGCTGGTGCGCTTCCTCGAGCTCGACCTCGAGCTCCTGGCCGCGCTCGACCGGACGCGCTTTTGGCTCGACCTCGGCGGGCGAGCCCTCCTCGAGGACGACGAAGTGGTCGTGCGGCGCGCGCTGCCGTCCCTTGACGGCGAGCGTGCGCCCGGTCTCCTTCTCGAGCTCGGCCAGCCGGGAGGCGCCCGGTCCGATCAGGAGCGTCGCCACCTGGGAGTTCAGCTCGATGTGGAATGCCTTGCTCTTCGAGCCGGCGACGAGGCGGCGGATACGGCGCTCGGCGTCAACCGCGTGCGACTCCATCGAGATGACGACGCCGTCGCCCTTGCAGGACGGGCAGACGTTCGTGAGGATCTCGCGCGGGCCGTCCGTGACGTTCTGGCGCGTCATCTCGACGAGCCCGAGCGGCGAGATCTCGACGACGTACGTCTTCGTCCGGTCGCGCTCGAGCTCCGTCCGCAGCGCCTCCTCGACGGTGCCGCGGTTCTTCGGGTTCGCCATGTCGATGAAGTCGATGACGATGATCCCGCCGATGTCGCGCAGCCGCAGCTGGCGCACGACCTCCTTCACCGCCTCGAGGTTGTTCTTCGTGATCGTGTCCTCGAGCCGCCCGCCCGCGTTCTTGCCGCGCGAGCCGACGAAGCGCCCGGTGTTCACGTCGATCACCGTGAACGCCTCGGCGTAGTCGAAGACGAGGTAGCCGCCGGAGGGAAGGTCGACCCGCCGGCTCACCGTCGACTTGATCTCCTGCTCGACGCCGAAATGCTCCATCAGCGGCGCCTTCTCCTTGTACCGCACCACCCGGTCGACCATGTGCGGCGACGTCTTCTTCAGGTAGCCGGTGATGCGCTTGTACGCCTGGTCGTTGTCGACGTACGCCTTCTCGAAGTCGCCGGTGAAGAGGTCGCGCGTGACGCGCAGCGGCAGCTCCGCCTCCTGGTAGACGAGCTCCGGCGCCGACGCGTCCTTCGCCTTCGCCTGGATCGAGCGCCAGAGCCGCTGCAGGAAGACGATGTCCCGCTCGATGTCCTCTTCGGAAGCGCCCTCGGCGGCCGTGCGCACGATCAGGCCGCCCTCTTTCACGGCGAGCTTGCGGAGGATCTCCTTCAGCCGGGCGCGCTCCTCGTCCTCGAGCCGCCGTGAGACGCCGAGCCCCTCGCCCTGCGGAACGAAGACGACGAAGCGGCCGGGCAGCGAGATCTGCGTCGTCAGCCGCGCGCCCTTCGTCTTCATCGGGTCCTTCACCGCCTGGACGAGGATCGTCTGGCCCTTGCTGATCAGGTCCTGGATCTTGCGGCCGTGCCCGCGCTCGAGCTCCGGGCCGACGATTTCGTCGACGTACAGGAAGCCGTTCTTCTCGAGGCCGATCTCGACGAACGCCGCCTCCATGCCGGGCAGGACGTTGTCGACGCGGCCGAGGTAGATGTTGCCGGCGATCGAGCGTCGCTCGGGGCGCTCGAGGTACACCTCGGCGACGCGGTCGTCCTCGAGGACGGCGACGCGCTGCTCGCCGACGTCGACGGACACGAGCAGCTCGCGCTTCGCCTGGGGAAGCGGCGCGCGGCGCGGCGGCTCGCGGCGCCGGCCGCTCTGGCGGCGGCGCTCCTGGCGCTGCGAGAGCGTCTTGCGCTCGCTCGTCTTGCGCTCGCTCGTCTTCCGCGCCGGGCTCTTACGAGCAGGCTTCTCGGCGGCCTCCGCGGCGTCGCCGTCGGCGGCGGAGACGCCGTCGGCGCTCGTGCTCGAGGTCTTCTTCCGCCCGCGCCCGCCGCGGCTGCCGCGCCTGCGCTTCGGCTTCGTCGGGTCGGTTGCGGAGTCGGTCGGCTCGCCCGCCTCGTCGGGTGGGGCGGCCGGGAGGCTTACGTCGTGCTCCGGGCGAGCCTCGGTCGAGAGTTGAGCGGCAGGGACTGCCGCGACGTCCTTCTTGCGTCGTCGGAACCAGGGCAACGAGAAACTCCTTCTTCGGCGTTACGCGCTGCACCCGGCAACACAGCCGCCGGCCGGGGAGCGCGTTCGCAGTTGTCGATGAAAAGCGGTGGCATGTGCCTTCGCAGACCAGGGTATCAGT
>DASUJY010000016.1:0-7387 GCA_036279015.1 Gaiellaceae bacterium
GCCGAAGCGGCCTTCGAAGACGAAGATCCCGTCCGAGCTCAAGGGGTCGTCGTCGGAGGTCTCGGCCGTGCTCTGGAGGAAGAAGGCGTGGTTGCCGTTGCTCTGGAGGATGTTCTGCGTGACGACGCCCTGCACCGTGACGGTCTGGCCGTCGTACGGCGAGGCATCGGTCGTGCCGTCCTCGTCGTCGCGGGTCTCGCCCTGCACCTCCCCGATCGTGAGCTCGGGCGGCGGGGGCGGCTCGATCGTGCCGGTGCGGACTCCGAGCCCGTCGAAGCTGTCCTGCGGGAAGCCGTCCCACTCCGCGGCTGGGTCGAACGCGTTCGAGCCGTCCGGATCGCCGGCTTGGATGGAGTCCTTGCGCCGCAGCGTGTTGTCCTGCGTGCTCGCGTCGCCGCTCCCCCACTGCGAGCCGGGGTCGTTGCCGATCTGGCCGATGACGTCGAGCGTCGCGGCGCCCTTCGTGAGGACGACGGCGTCATCTCCGTTGAAAAGGTTGGCGCTGCTCGTCTGGTCGGCCTGCGCGAGGATCGGCGCCGCCGCGTCATCGTCGGCAACGACATAGACATCGCCGGAGGCGACGGTACCGGTCAGACTCACGGTCGTACCGGCCGACGAGCTGCCGTTGAAGAACACCTTGACGGCATAGCCGCCGGCGGCCAGGTCGACGGGCGACCCGTTGCCGTTGTAGATCTCGAGCGCCTTGTTGTTGCTCGAGCCCTCGACGTACTCGGAGAAGAAGAGATCGGTCGGCGCCGCGCCGGCCTTCTCCACCGAGACCGCGGCAGCGACGAGCGCGACGAGGATGAACGCGAGACGCGCCTTGAAACGCATGGAGAGCCCCCCTGATCGGAATCCCGGAAAGCGAGCATGCTAACCGTCCTTTTCGGACGAGTCCAAGACGGTCGGGACGACCGGCGCGGGTGCCAAGATCCGTGCTCACCATGCGAAGGGAGACGCGATGACGGAAGCATCCCGCGGGCCGGTGGGCGAGACGCGCTCGATCGGGCTCTCGATCCTCTGGATGGTTCTGACGCTCGGGATCTACGGCCTTTACTGGGTGTACAAGACCCAGGAGGAGGTCAAGCGCTACTCCGGCAACGGGATCGGCGGCGTCCTCGGGCTCGTCATCTACATCGTCATCTCGCCGGTCACCTTCTTCGTCGTCCCGTCCGAGGTGCGCTACATGTACGAGGACCTCGACGGCGGGACGAGCCCGGTGCGCGGCATCTACGGGCTCTGGATCCTGCTGCCGCTGATCGGGCCGATCATCTGGTTCGTACAGGTGCAGGGCGCGCTCAACCGCTACTGGGAGTCCAAGGGCGCATCTCCGGCCTGACTGCGTAGACTCAGGCATGGCTCCGGGCGAGAAGGAACGGTCCCCGGAAGAGCTGGACCAGGAGTGGAGCGAGCTCGTCGAGGAGCACCGGCTCGCCATGCCGGGCACCCAGGTGCTCTTCGCGTTCCTGCTCGTCCTCCCGTTCCAGCGCCGCTTCGAGGAGCTGAGCCAGCACCAGGTGTACGTCTACTTCTCCGCGCTCCTCTGCGCGGCCGTCGCGATCATCCTCCTGATCACGCCGACCGCGAGCCATCGCCTCCGCTGGCGGCGCGGGGACAAGGAGGCGCTCCTCGTCAACGCGACGCGGACGGCGATCGCCGCGACGGTCTTCATCGCCGCCGGCATGTGCGCGTCCGTCTACCTGATCACCGACTTCGTCTTCGGCGAGCCGGCGACGGCCGCCGTCACGGGCCCGCTCGCAGCGCTCTTCGTCTGGCTCTGGTACGGGATGCCGCTCATGCGCCGGATGCGCGAGCAACGCGGCGGCTGACCGCGGTCGTCAGTCGATCACGAAGCCGACGGAGATGCGCTTGACGCGCCCCGACGAGACGCCGATCCGGTAGTCGGTCACCCGGTGGCCCGGGAGCAGCTTGCCGCTCCAGCAGTGCCGCAGGTCGGCCGTCTCGGTGGCGCAGTGGACGCCGGGATAGGCGTTCCGAAGCTTGGTCTCCGTCGAGCCGACGTGGATGCGCTCCGCCGTGTACTGGTGGCGCCGGGTCGTCGCGACGTTCGTGGCACCGCCGTTCCCCTGGAAGATGACCGTGAGCTTGCGGTAGCGGAAGACCGTGTAGGCGCCGAACTCGTTCATCCGGTGCTTCACGCGGAGCGGGTCGCCCTTCGCCGCGCGCACCTCGGGCCTCGTCATGCCCAGCTCGATCCCGGCGATCGATCGCTTGGGGACGATGAGCGCCGACGCGGCTTCTGCCCACACGAGGAGCGCCAGCGCCGCGGCCGAGATCGTCAGGTAGTGCCGGGGACGCATCGCCCTCTTCTACTACGTCGGCCGCACCGGCACAAGTCAGGGAGCCCCGAGCTCCTCCCGGAGGAGGGCGAGCGCCGCCTGGAGGCGCTCGCGGTTCTCGGTCGAGTTGAGCCAGCCGCTCGCTCCCGAGGGATGCGGCAGCGGCACGGCCACGGCCTCCCCGAGCTCGAATCGGGCGCCGATGCAGCCCGTGAGCCCGGAGATCCCGAGCACGCGTTTGATCGCGAGGCCGCCGATCGGGACGAGCACCCGGGGGCGGACGAGCCGAAGCTCCCAGTCGAGCCAGAAGCGACAGAGGTCGAGCTCGTGCGGGGTCGGCGGACGGTCGCCGCGTCCGCTCGGATGCTTGCCCGGATAGCAGCGCGTCACCGAGCAGCAGTAGAAGGTCGAGTAGAAGCGCTTCTCGTCCATGTCGAGCCAGCGGCGAAGCGTCCCGCCGGCCCGCCCTCGCCAGGGCCGACGCTCGAGGCCCTCGACGACTCCGGGCGCCTGCCCGACGATCATCGCCCGCTGCTCGAGCCCGCCCGCGAGGACGGGCAGCGACTCGATCGGGTAGCCCGCCTCGGCGCACGCCCGGCAGACGCGGTTGTCGCGCTGGAGCGAGGCCAGCGAGCGGTACAGGCTTCTCCTTCTCGTCATCGGGGTAGTTTCGCGCCGTGCCTCCCGCGGCGATCCTGGACGTCGACGGAACCCTCGTCGACACGAACTACCACCATGCGATCGCCTGGTATCGCGCCTTCCGCCGTCATGACATCGTCCTGCCGCTCTGGCGCATCCATCGCCACATCGGCATGGGCGGCGACCAGGTGGTCGCGGCCCTCGCCGGCGACGAGGTGGAGGACGCGAGCGGCGACGACATCCGGGCCGACGAGAAGGAGCTCTACTTCGCGCTGATCGACGAGGTCGAGCCCTTCGCCGGCGCCCGCGACCTGGTCGCCACGCTCAAGGAGCGGGGGCACACCGTCGTGCTCGCCTCCTCGGCGAAACCAGAAGAGGTCGACCGCTACCTCGACCTGCTCGACGCGCGCTCTCTCGCCGACGGCTGGACGACCTCCGCCGACGTTGAGGCGACGAAGCCCCATCCCGACCTCGTCGTCGCGGCCGTCGAGAAGGCAGGCGGCGGCCCTGCGGTGATGGTCGGCGACACGCCCTGGGACTGCGAGTCGGCGCGGCGCGCCGGCCTCGAGACGATCGCCGTCCGGACGGGCGGCTTCTCGCAGCAGGAGCTGACCGACGCAGGCGCCGTCGCCATCTTCGAGTCGATTGCGGAGCTCGCGGAGCGGCTCGGCGAGACTCCGCTTGGCGTGGTCTAGCTGCCCTTCTTGCGATTCACCGCGGCGAGGAGCTGGCGCTTGTTCATGCGAGAGCGCCCGTTGATGTTCAGGCGCTTCGCCTGGTTGTAGAGCTGCTCCTTCGTCTGTCCCTTCTGGCGGTTCGTGCCCGACCGGCGGCCGCCGCGCTCTCCGGACGACATGTCGCGCGTCGAGGTCCGCGAGCTCGAACGCGACTCGCCGGAGCGCGCGCGCTCCTTGTTGACCGTCCGCGCAGCCATCTCCTCCGCGCGGCCGGTGGACATGCCCTGGTCCCTGGCGCTCTCCTTGATGTGCTCGTACTGACGGGCGCGCTTCGTGCCCTCCTTGACTCCACGTGGCGGCATGACGAACCCCTTTCTCGTTTCGGGGGCTTGTACCGCCGCGTGGGCGCGGCAAAACGCGCGGTACGATGGTCAGCGCGCGGAGAGGTGTCCGAGCTGGCCTAAGGAGCGCGACTGGAAATCGCGTACCCGGCGAAAGTTGGGTCGCGGGTTCGAATCCCGCCCTCTCCGCCTGGTCTACCTAGCTCCTCGTCGACTGGACGAGAAAGGAGACGAGATCGGTGAGCTGCTCGTCGGTGAGCTGGTCGCCGTAGACGCCGGGCATGACGCCCGCGGTGAAGCCGGTCGCGATCTCGGCATCGGGATCGACGATCGACTCGTGGATGAAGTCGGCGCTCTTGCCGGCGAGGACGTCGTCGAGATTCGGGCCGACCTGCCCGCTCGCACCCGCCTCGGAGAGCGTGTGGCAGCTGCCGCAGGGCGGTTGTGCGCCCGCCGTAAAGAGCTGCTTGCCCGCCGCGGGGTCCCCGGTCGGAGCCCCGCCGCCCCCCGTCGTCTCCGTCGGAGCCGTCCCGGTCGGAGCCGTCTCCGTGGGCGTGGTCGTCGAGACGGTCGGCGCCTGCTCGGTCGGCGAGGCGGCGCCGCTCTCGCCCGCGGCCGCGAAGTGATGGCTCTCGCCGAGGGTCTCGACCGCGGTCAGCATGCCCGCGACGAGGAGCGCCGAGACGAGGATGAAAAAGCCGAGGTGCCGGCCCGGAAAGCCCGCGCTCCGCCGGGGCAGGACGAGCGAGACGAGGAGTGCGAACCCGACCAGGACGGCCGCGGCGATCCCCAGGATGACGTCGTTGCGGTTCACGAAGCGCGCATACGATACCCCGGTGCGCCGCCGAGGTCTTCGCATGGCAGCGGCGGCGGCATTGGCCTCCGCCGTCCTCCTGGCCGCTTTCCGGGTCGCGGAGGTGGGCGGCGTACTCTCCGACTGGCAGGCCCTCGTGCTCGGCGTCGTGCAGGGATTCACCGAGCTCCTGCCGATCTCGTCCTCGGGCCACCTGATCCTCGTCCCGTGGCTGGGCGACTGGACCTACCTCGAGGAGCATCCTGACTTCAACAAGACCTTCGACGTCGCGCTCCACCTCGGCACCCTGATCGCGGTGGTCGCCTACTTCTGGGAGGACATCCTCGCCCTCGTCGCGGCCTGGCTCCGAAGCATCCGCCGTCGGCGGATCGCAGGCGCCGAGGAGCGGACTGCCTGGTTCGTCCTCGCCGCGACGCTTCCGGCCGGTCTCGCGGGCGCCCTGGGCGAGAGCTTCGTCCAGGACCACCTCGGCGAGCCGTGGCAGATCGGCATCTTCCTCGCCGTCTTCGGAATCGCCCTCTGGCTCGCCGACCGCAGGCCCGAGAGCAACACGATCTCGGGTCTCGGCTTCGTGCCCGCGGTCGCGATCGGGATCGCGCAGGTCGCCGCGCTCGCGCCCGGGGTCTCGCGATCGGGGATCACGATCACGATGGGACGCGCTCTCTGCCTCGATCGAGACGCCGCCGCCCGTTTTTCCTTCCTCCTGCTCGTGCCGGTCGTGCTCGGCGCCGTCCTGTACAAGGGCTGGACGGACGTCGTGCGAGGCGAGCTGCCGGACGGCTGGGCGGGCCCGTTCCTCGTGGGGACGCTCGCGGCGGCCGGCAGCGGGCTCTTCGCGATCGAAGCGCTGCTCGGCTACGTCCGGCGGCACGACTACTCGATCTTCGTGCTCTACCGGCTCGCCGTCGCCGCCTTCATCTTCATCGTGATCGCGAGCGGCGTCCGCGACGCGACCTTCTAGGAACCGGAGCGCGCCGCCGCGAGTACTAGGGGCGATGCGTCGCCTCGCGGTCCTCGCCCTGCTCCTGGCCGGCTGCGGGGGCGCCGCTGAAAGTGCGACCGAGCTCCTGCCGGACCTCGTCCAGTCGCCGCCGCGGGCGCTCACGGTGTACCTGGCGGGCGAGACCTGGCGCCTCGCGTTCCTCTCCGCGGTCGAGAACGAGGGCGCCGGGCCGATCGTGCTCGAAGGCCGCCGCGCGAGGGAGGATGACCCGACGATGAGCGTCCGCCAGGTCGTCCGCCGCTCGGACGGCTCGACGACCGAGTTGGACGTTCCGGGAGTGATTCGCTTCGTCCGCTCCGAGACGCACCGGCACTGGCACTTCCTCGGCTTCGAGCGCTACGAGCTCCTCGGGCTCGACGGGCGGCTGCTCGGCCGCGACCGAAAGACGGGCTTCTGCCTCGGCGACCGCTACGACGCTCACGCGAGCGTCCGATTGCCCGGGGAGCCCGCCCGGCCGGTGTGGACGCAGGAGTGCGGGCGCGGCGAGCCCGGGCGACTGCTCGTCCGCCAGGGCATCTCGCCGGGCTACGGCGACGACTACGTCCCGCGGCTCGAGGGCCAGTGGATCGACATCACGGGCGTTCCGGCCGGTCGCTATCTCCTGCGGCATCGCGTCAACGTCGGACGGGCCCTCCGCGAGAGCGACTACGGGAACGACAGCGCCTCCGTCGTCGTCGAGCTCCACTGGTCGCGGACGGGAACCCCGCGGGTCGCGCCGGTGTATGGCGGCTAAACGAAGGAGGCCGAATGGGACGTTCGCTCATCGCATTTGCACTCGGGCTCGCCGTCGCAGCCGCGCTGGCGCCTGCCGCGCTGGCCAAGGAAGGCGGGATCGAACTGAGCTCGACTCCATTCGGGACTCCTCCCGGCGGCACGTGGACGACGAACCTGCGCCTGATCGACTTGAACGGGCGCCCCCCCGTCGATCCGAAGCCGAGGATCACCGTGACCAACCTGGGCACAGGCGAGCAGAACGTCTTCGTCGCGAAGCAGACCGGCTCGGCCGACTACGTCGTAGACGTCGTCTTTCCGACCGCGGGCCGCTACTCGTACACGGCCGCGGACGGAGTGACCGACCGGGAATACACGTATCCGCCCGTCCGCATCGTCGGCGCGGGCACGGCGGTGCCGGCGCCGAGCTCTGGGGGCAACGGCTCCTTCCCGGTCTGGGCCCCGGTGACAGGCGGACTTGCCCTCCTCCTGGCCGCGGTCGGCGCAGGCGCCTGGGCGCGGCGCCGCCGCCTCGGGCTGTCGCACTGACAGCGCCTTCACCGGAGCACGAAAGGCGGCCAGCGGCCGCCTTTCGTTAACTCTCGATTAGTTCGGAGCAGGGACGCTTGTGACAGCGCAACGGCTGCCGATACCGTCGTTGCGACCCGACTTCGTGCCTGCCGAACCCCATGCTCGACCAGCTCATCAAGCTCCTGAACGACAACACGCCCCTCGCCTCTCCGTGGGGACGTGTCGTCGTCATCGTCGCCGTCTTCGCGGCCGCCTGGATCGTCGCGCGCGCGACCGCCTGGCTCGCGGGCCGCATCCTCGTCTGGCACGACCGGCGCCAGGAGACGGCCGATCTCCAGGCAACCGGGAAGATCGCCGACCTGAAGCGCCGC
>DASUJY010000017.1:0-117138 GCA_036279015.1 Gaiellaceae bacterium
ACCGCCGCGATTGGTGCCCTCCCGCCGGCGCTTTCCATCAGCGCCGGCAGAAGGGCTTCGGGCTCCTAGCCTAGGGGCCGTTCGCGCGGCAGCTCTGCGCCAGGAGCTTCGAATCGCCTGCTGCTGCCGCGGCGTACATCCTCTGCTTGTACTCGTAGCCGCCGTCGTCGGCGAAGGCCGCGGTGGGCGTCTCGCTCGCCTGCGGAGGCGCCCAGTTCTCGGACGCTCCCTTCGGCGCGACGACCACATGGTTCGCGAGGAGGTTCAGCAAGGCCGCGTGTGCGTCGCGCTGCTCCCTCGTATCGCCGTCCCGGATCGCCTTGACCCAGTAGCACTCCCAGGCGCCCATCGCCGTCATGACGGCGAGCGAACCGCCGGCTCCCCGGCTCGTGACGGAGTTCGAGGGGAAGTTGTCGTCCGGCCAGCTGTATCCGGGCGGGAGAGTCAGCTCCTTCTGGGCAGCGGCGTACTCCGAGCTGACCTCGGAGGGTCCGATGACGTCGCCGATCCAGTTCGAGATGGCCGGCGCGGTCGACGCGAGAACGGCTAGGACGAGAACGGCGAGCGCGAGGACGAGCACGCGTCGGCGGCGACGCGGCGCTCGGTCGGTCAGCGCCTCGGGCGTCTCGTTCGTGATGCGGCTGAAGAGCGCGTTGGTGTCGACCGTCGTCGCCGGCGGGGCGGGATTCGCGGCTCGGAGCCGTTGGAGTGTCAGGTCGTCGGTCATGCTCCCTCCACGTCGGCTTGGGCAGGGTTAGGGGCCTGGGGGACGGACGCGGCGGCTTCGAGGCTCGATTGGAGCCGCCTGCGGGCGCGGAACAGGCGCACGCGAAACGCTGTCTCGCTCACGCCGAGCGCCCGCGCCGCCTGCTTCGAGGCGAGGTCCTCCCACGCGACGAGCAGGAGCGCCTCACGGTCGAGCGGCCGCAAGGAGCGAAGCGCGCGCTCGAGCTCCGCGTCGAGCTCCCGGAGGTCCGGCGCCGGGGCCGCATGCTCGGGTTCTCGAAGGCCGGTGCGCCGGGCGGACTTGCGCGCCTCGGCAAGGAGCAGGTTGCGCGCGGTCGCGTAGAGCCAGGGCAGCGGGTCGTCCTGCGGGACATCCGCCAGGCGCCGCCAAGCGATGGTCATCGTCTCCGCTGCGATGGCGTCGGGGTCACTGCTTCCTCGTCTCCTTGCATAGGCGGTGATGGCGCCGAGGTGCGAGAAGAGGCCGCGAAAGCGATCCTCGGCCCCTTGTCGATCGGAGTCTTGTCTCATGCCCCTGACTGTCTGAACCCGCCGCATCCGTTACACGAGGGAACTATGGGGCCGAGCCGAGCGTCGCGACCGGGCCCGTCGGCTCACGAACGAACGGTCACCCAAACGAGCCCGTCGGCGACGGCAACTCCGAGCGGCCGGTGGCCGACCTCGATCGTCTCTGTGACCTGGTTCGTCGCCGGATCGATCCGCGAGACCGTTCCGTCGCCGCTGTTGGCGACCCAGATTGCATCGTCGCCGACGGCCAGCGCGACCGGATCGGCTCCCACCGAGATCGCGCGCACGACCGAGTTCGTCCGCAGGTCGATGCGCATGACGGAATCGCCCACGTCACTGGCGACCCATATCGCCCCGGCGCCGTAGGCCATCGCCGTCGGGCCGTCACCCAACCGGATCGTCGCAGCGATCGCTCCCGTGTCCGGATCGAGCCTTCGAACCGCACCACCTTCGTTGTCCGCCAGCCAGAGCGACCCCGCGCCAAAGGCCATGGCGCTCCGCTCACCGCGCGGGGCGGGAAACCGGTCGGAGATGAAAGCCGGCGTTTCGGGCCGGGCCTCGACACGCACAATTTCACTTTTCGGATAGTCGACTGGGGCCCAGATCGTGCCCGGTTCGGCCGTCACCGCACAGCTGAACGGCGGAAAGGCCCCCGTGTCGCGGAAGATCTCGAGCTCCTCAGTGATATGAACGCTGGGATCGAACCGGTAAAGCGTCAGGTGGCACGCCCATACCCAGGCCTCCTCGCCCGCGACGGCGAGTTGCAGAGGCGGCGTGTTTCGTCCCGGCGAGACCGGCACTGCCACCGAGCCGACGACCGAGCGGGCGGCGGGGTCGATCTTCATGAGCGTGCGCGCGTTGATGTTGACCACCCACAGAGCGTTGTCGCTCGCTTCGATCGGCCCCGGGCTGTCGCCGACCCGAACCGAGTCGACGACCCGATTCGTCCCCGGATCGATGACGGCGACGGAGTTCGGCGTAACCACGATGGGTTCTGCCTCGCCGTTCTCGTCCACGACGAGCGCTGCCACGACGGCCGCGATTGCGACCGCGACGACGCCGGTTAGCGCGAGCAGTCCGCGGCGGCGCCGTGGACGCTTGCTCGCAAGCCGGGCGCCGGCCGGCTCGGTGCGGGCCGCCGGGAGGGCGGGATCCTGCGCGAGGATCTGCTTTTGAAGCTGCCGGAGCTCGGGGCCCGGTTCTACGCCGAGCTCGTCCACGAGCCTGCGGCGGCCGTCCTGATAGACCGCCAGCGCATCGGCCTGCCGGCCGGACCCGTACAGGGCGAGCATGAGCTGCCCGCGCAGGCGTTCGCGCAAGGGATGTTGGGTGACGAGCTCGTCCACCTCGCCTGTGAGGGCCGAATGCCGACCGAGAGCGAGGTCTGCATCGATGCGGGCTTCCAGCGCCGCCAGCCGGGCTTCGGCTAGGCGGGCGATCGCGGGCTGGGCGAACTCCTCGTAGCTCAGGTCGGCGAGCGGCGGCCCGCGCCAGATGCCGAGCGCCTCGCGCAGGAGCCTTGCCCGCGCTTCCGGCTCCTTCTCGGCGCCGGCCTGCTCGACGAGCGATTCGAACCGGTCCCGGTCGAGCTCGCCCTCGGCGACGCGCATGACGTAGCCCGGCGCGCGTGTGACGAGTGGGCTCTCGGCGCCCGAGCCGTCCTGCAGTGCCTTGCGCAGCTGCGAGACGAGCACCTGCACCGCCTTGGGCCCGGATTCCGGCGGCTGCTCGCCCCAGAGCTCGTCGAGGAGTCGGTCCGTGGACAGGACTTCGTTCGGATGCAGAAGCAGGAGGGCCAGGAGCGCGCGCTGCCTGCTTCCTCCGAGCGATAACGCCCGTTCGCGATCGAAGACTTCGAGCGGTCCGAGGATGCGGTAGTCCATCGTTCGTGTTGAACGTAACACGGTCACGGACGGCCTTTACCGGGCTCTTGCCGGATTCGTACCACCTCGATGCCGCGCTCGAGCCGGCCTGTTACCGCCGACCTCGATGCTCGCTCGTGGGTCACGACGAAAGGAGCTCGAGATGACGAAGTGGATCACATGTCTGGCGGCAGTTCTGGCGGCGCTCGCGTTCGCGATTCCGGCCGGAGCGCAGGGGCACGCGCGGTACGCGGACGTGCTGGGTGAGCGGGCCGAGGCCGGCGCCGCACTCTCGGACCGGATCGAGAGCGCCCGCGTACTGGGCGAGCGGGCCGAGGTCGGCATCGCAGCCTCGGACCGGATCGAGGGCGCGCGCGCCCGCCCGCGCATGCTTGGAGAGCAGGCCGAGGCAGGAACCGCACTCTCGGACCGGATCGAGCAGGTTCGCGTCCGGAGGGGAATGGAAGTCGCGCTGACGACCCGAATTGAGGCGCTCGACGATCTCATCGCAGCGGATCGGCCGCTTGCGACGGGTGTCCAGGACGGGTTCGACTGGGTCGCTGCTGGAAGCGGCGCGGGAGCGACGCTCGTTCTCGTCCTCGGTGCGTTCGGGATCGCGTTCGTCCGTCGCGGCCGCCCCACGGTGACCGAGGCGGCCTAAACGACCCACCGTCGCCGTGAGCCAGAGGGGCCGCTCGTGCGGCCCCTCTGGCGTTCTCGGTAGCGCGAAGACCTCTGCGGCTCTCGCTCCTGCGCGAGCGCGGGTACGACGTCTTTGCCGTCAACCCCAACGCCCACGAGGTGAAAGGCGACAAGGCCTACGCGAGCGTCACGGCGATTCCCGGCGGCGTCGAGGCCGTCGTGATCGGGACGAGGCCCCGAGCGCGCCGAGGCGACGATGCGCGAGTGCGCGGACCTCGGGCATCAGGCAGGTCTGGATGCACCGGTCGCTCGGCGGCGGCAGCGTCTCGGACACGGCGACGCGCTACGGGCGAGTGCACGGCGTCACCGTCATCGACGGCGGCTACCCCTGCATGTTCGGCCCGACCGCCGACTGTGGGCACGTGATGATGCGGCTCGCGGCGGCGCTGGCCGGCAACGTTCCCAAGGAGGTCTAACCTGCGCGCGGCGGCGCGGAGCGCCGTTGCGGCACGCCGGAGACGCACCTAACCCGCATCCGTTTAGCCGAGCCAGCGGCGGGTAACCCCTCTCTCCACATCACCGAGCGGGGAGGGGTCAAATGGGGAACACGATGGACCCGGCGAGCCGGGACCAAGGGTTGACCGAGCAGGCATCCGAGAAGGTGCAGGAAGCCACGTCGGTAGCCCAGGAGAAGGCGTCCGAGTTTCGCGAGCAGGGCTCGGCGCGGCTTCGGGACCAAGTCGACCAGCGTTCCACGCAGGTTGGCTCGCAGGCGCGCTCGCTCGCCGAGGCGCTTCGGCGGAGCGGCAACGACCTCGGCAACGAGGGCAACGGGAATGCCGCCCAGCTGGCGAACCAGGTCGCCGACCGGGTCGAGGGCGTCGGTAGCTACCTGGAGCGGGTGAGCGGGGACGACGTCATGCGAGACGTCGAGAGCTTCGCCCGGAGGCGACCGTGGATGCTCGCCGGTCTAGGGCTCCTGGCCGGCGTTGCGGCGGCTCGCTTCATGAAGGCATCGTCCGAGCAGCGTTACGGCGATCGCCGAGAGCTGAGCCAGGGCGGGTATTCCACGGCAGGGGCTCAGCCGAGCCTCTCGAGCGGGGGATACGGCGGTTCCGAGCTCCCCGCGAGTGGCGAGGGCGCGGAGGTGAGCGTCGAGCTCGACGACATCCAACCCTCCCCGGCGACGCGCTCGTAGAGGCGGCCGTCATGTCAACTCAGAATCACCAGGAGAACGAGCTGCGCGAGCGTCCGATGGGCGAGGTCGCAAAGAGCCTCACCGCCGACCTCTCGCTGCTCGTTCGTCAGGAAATCGAGCTTGCGAAGGCCGAGATGACGGAAAAGGGGCGCACGGCGGCTCCAGGGCTCGGCATGTTCGGCGGTGCCGGCATCGTTGGCCTCTGCGCCGCCGGCGCCTTGACGGCCTTTCTCGTCCTCGTCCTCGCGCTCTTCCTGCCCGAGTGGGCGGCGGCGCTCATCGTCGGGGCGGTTTTGGCGGTGGCCACGTTCCTGCTCGTACGGCAGGGCAAGGAGCGAGTCGCCGACGCCGGCAAGCCAGTTCCAGAGCAAACCATCGAGACAGTGAAGGAGGACGTGGAATGGGCCAAGACCCGAGCGTCATCCGCGCGGAGATAGAGGAGACGAGGGGGCGCGTCGGCGACGAGGTCGACGCCCTCAGCTACAAGACCGACGTCGGCGCGCGCATGGATGACTACGTCGAGGAGAAGAAGGACGCGGTGAAGTCGAAGTTCACCGGTGCCAAGGACACGGTCGCGGGCGCCGTCCCCGACCGCGGGACGATCAAGCGGAGCGCCGGCGAGGTGCGCAGCACGGCCGAGCGGAACCCCGTCGGCCTCGTGATCGGAGGCGTGGCCGCCGGCTTCATCATCGGCACGCTCATTCCGCAGACCCGCGTGGAGAACGAGCAGATGGGCGACGTGTCCGATCGGCTGATGGACGCCGCGAAGTCGACGGCCGGCGAGGCAATGGAACGGGGCAAGGAAGTCGCGGCCGAGGCGGCCAGTGCCGCCGTCGAGACCGCGAAGGAATCCGGCCGTGAGCAGAGCGAGGAGTTGAGCTCCACGCTCCGCGAGCGGACGCAAGATCAGCCGGGCACGCTCGGATAGGGCCTGCCGACGGTTTGGGGTGGCCGCTCGGCGGCGGCCACCCCAAGCGACCTACGCCTGACCGCGACGACCGAGTTCTTCTCGTCGACGACGTCCTCGCCGAGGTCGACGCCCTCGGCCTTCGCGACCGCCTTCGCCTCGCGCACCATCTGACGGAAGAGCTCGCGGGTCTCGGGCACGCGCAGGATCTCGTCGATCGGCGCGCGCGTCGGCAGCGGTGAGGCCGGCGAACGGGCAGAGGAACGCGAACTAGGGGTCGAGGAGGGCCGCTGCCTCCTCGGTGTCGTACGACTTGCCGCAGAAGAGGACCGCGTCGCACGGGCCGAGGCCTGGCGGGGTCGTCGCTCGCCTCCACCTCCACCGTCAACTCCTCTTCCTCGGTACGCACCAAGAGGCCGCGCTCCCTGATCGCAGCCAGGTGCTCGCCGCGCGCGACGAAGACGACCTCCGTGCCCGCGCGCGGGCCGGCCGCCGTAGTAGTCGCCGACGCCGCCGGCGCCCACGACTCCGACCTTCATCGGGACGCGCCGCGCGAGGCCGCGTAGAGCGTCAGCTCGTCCCTGAGACCCTTGAGCGCCACGGGCCCGATCTCCTCGAACCGGACGCCGTCGCCTTCCCAGCGCTCACGAACCTCGTCGCTGACGAGCACCTCGCCGGGCCGCGCGTAGTCGGCTATCCGCGACGCCACGTTCACCGTCCGCCCGAAGTAGTCCCCGTCTCGGAAGATGACGTTGCCCGCGTTGATGCCGACGCGGGCGCGCACGTCGACCGCGGCCGGCGTCGCCTCGACCAGCTCGAGACCCGTGAGCACGGCACCGCTCGGCGAGTCGAAGTGAAACATGACGCCGTCGCCGAGCCACTTCACCGGGTTGCCCCCGTGCGGCTGCGCCGCCTCGTGGACGAGCGTGGCGAGGCGGTCTGCGAGATCCGCTCCCGCCTCGTCGCCGTGCTCCTCCGTGAGCGCCGTGTAGCCGGTCAGGTCGAGGAAGGCGATCGCCGGCCGGCGGGTTACTCGCTCCGGAGCGAGCCCGAGCTCCCTCAGGTAGTCCTCGGTCGTCTGGACGGTCACGGCGAGGATCTCGTGCTCGAGATGCCGGCCCCGCAGCCAGAGCAGCAGGCTCTCGCCGAGATTCATGAGGCGCGTCCCGACAGCCGCGGCCGTGTCTTGCATCTGCTCCTCGCCGACCTCCCGTCTCATCCGGTCGAAGATCGTCGAGCCCGCGAGCTCGATGTCCGACGCCACGACCTTGCGGAGGTTCTGGCCGTACGCGCGCGCAAGCCGGGCGAGCACCTCGTCGTCGGCCACGGCCCACACGTCGAGGAGCTCCCGGAGAATGAGGATCTCGTCCTCGCGTAGCCGCTCGTCCGGCTCAGGGTGGGCGAGGCCGAACTCGCGCAGCAGGCGGCCGATCAGCTCTGGCGGGCGACCGACCTCGACCGCCAGCTCCTCGGCGGTCTGCGCGAGCGCCGTCGGCTCGGGCAGGTAGAGGCCGAGGTTCTCGTAGGAGAGCCTCCCGGCGGCGATCCCTTCCGCGATCACGTCGAGGCCGATGCCGGCGTCCTCGAAGCCCTGCATGAGGCGCACGCGGTGGACGTCCTTGGCGCTGAACGGGCCGTCATCGTCTCGGGGGACGAGGATGCCGAGCTCCACGAGCTGCTCGACCCGCGCGAGCGGGCAGCTCGCGCGCTCAGCCAGCTCGACAGCGGAAAGCCCCACCCGCTCAGTCCCTCGCGGGTGCCCGAGCGGCGAGCGGCCAGCCGCACGCGTTGCAGAACTCCGCCTCAGCAGGGCTTTCCTGGCTGCAAGTCGGACAGATCGGCATGCGAAGGGGCTAGAAGGGCGCGACGGCCATCACAATGGTAAGGCTGCCGCATGCCCACCGGCGCGCCCGAGGCAGGGACCCGTCTCTCACGGCGGCTAGGGCTGGCCGATGCGGTCGTGATCGGGCTCGGCGCCATGATCGGCGCCGGGGTCTTCGCCGCGTTCGCGCCGGCGGCCGAGGCGGCCGGCGCGGGGCTGCTGATCGGGCTCGGCGCGGCGGGGATCGTCGCCCTCTGCAACGCGCTCTCCTCGGCGCAGCTCGCCGCCCTCTACCCGGAGTCCGGCGGGACCTACGTGTACGGACGCCGACAGCTCGGCCCTTTCTTCGGCTATCTCGCGGGCTTCGGGTTCGTCGTCGGGAAGCTCGCCAGCCTCGCTGCGATGGCGCTCACGTTCGGCTCCTACGTGGCGCCGTCGTTCGCGCGCGAGCTCGGGATCGCCGCCGTCGTGGCGCTGACGGCCGTCAACTACCGCGGCATCGCCAAGACCGCCGCGCTGACGCGCGTCCTCGTCGCCTGCGTCGTCGCGACCCTCGCGTTCGTGATCGCCGCGACGCTCCTCGCCGGCGAGCCGGACGTCGACCGCCTCGGCTCGGTCGCGTCCGATTCGGGCTTCCGGGACGTGCTCGCGGCCGGCGGCTTCCTCTTCTTCGCGTTCGCCGGCTATGCGCGGGTCGCGACTCTCGGCGAGGAGGTGCGCGAGCCGGAGCGGACGATTCCGCGCGCGATCGTCATCGCTCTCGGGTCGACGCTCCTCCTCTACGCGGGCGTCGCGCTCAGCCTCGTTCTCGTGCTCGGGCCCGACCGCGTCGCGGGCTCGACGGCGCCGCTCGCGCTCGCGGTCGAGGAGACCGGCCTGTCGGGCGCGGACGCGGTTGTGCGCGTGGGAGCCGCTCTCGCGTCGCTCGGAGTCATCCTCTCCCTGCTCGCGGGCGTCAGCCGGACGATCTTCGCGATGGCAGACGAAGGCGACCTTCCGCGGCGCCTGGCCGCCGTCCATCCCCGCTACCGTGTTCCGCACGTGGCCGAGCTCGTCGTGGGCGCGGTGGTGATCGTCGTCGTCGCCCTGGTCGATCTCCGCTCCGCGATCGGCTTCAGCTCCGTGACCGTGCTCACGTACTACGCGATCGCCAACGCGTCCGCTTTCACGCTCCCGGCCGAGTCGCGACGTTTTCCACGGATCGTCGCGGTCGTCGGCTTCGTCGGCTGCATCGCGCTCGCCGTGGCGCTTCCGCTCGAGAGCGTCGCCACCGGATTCGGGGTCCTCGCCGCGGGCGCGCTCGCCTACGGCGCCCGCCGCTACGGGCCCGGACGTTCGCGCTGAGCAGACATGCCGAGCGCCGCGGCGGCCCGCGCACGCTCGGTCGGCGTCATCGAGCCGAGCACTGCGTCGCGGGCGGCCATGTAGTCCTCCTGGAAGTCGGTGAGCGCGTCTCGGTCGGGCGGCACCGCGCCGCGCTGCACCCTCACCTCCTCGCGGAGCGCGTCGGCCCGCCAGTCGCCGAGCGACGATGCGAGCTCCTCGAGCGTCGCCTCGTCCGGCCGCTCGACGACGACGTCCTGCTCGAGCAGCGCGCCGAGGTGATTCGCCGCGCGGACGCGGGCGTCCATGTCCGGTATGACGCCGTCCTTGCGACAGAAGCGCACGAGGCAGGTCTTGATGATCGACGTGTGGTCGAAGACCTCGTGGGAGACGCCGGCGCGGACGCGCGGCGAGACGACGAGCGCCGGCACCCGCGGCCCGTAGGCGTGGAACTCGGGGCGAGGGTCGTCGTCCTCCGCAGCCGGCGGCTCGACGTGGTCGAAGAAGCCTCCGTGCTCGTCGTAGGTGACGACGAGCAGCGTTCGCTCCCACGAGGGACTTCGGACGAGAGCGTTGAAGACGCGCAGCACGAGCTCCTGCCCGGCGCGGACGTCGGAGGGCGGGTGGTCGTCGTTCGACCCGGCGGCGCCGCCGACGTCGACGAAGTTCGGGTCGATCCAGGCGAGGTTCGGCAGCGTGCCGTCGCGGGCGGCCGAGAAGAAGTCCGCGAACGAGAAGGGCGACGAGAACGGCCGCACGTTGTCGAACGTCCTCGGCAGGTAGTCGCGGTCGACGGCCCAGATCGTCGGGAAGAGCTCGTGCGTGTACCAGCGCCAGCTCGCCCCGGCATCGTCGAGCCGGCGGACGAACGAAGGCAGGTGGTAGACGGGCGGGCTCGCGTTGTCGCGGCTGCCGGCGGCCCGCCCGGCGACGGCGTAGAGCCGGTTGGGGAACGTGGCGCCGCGTACCGGGCAGAACCAGCGATCGCAGACGCAGAAGCGGCGCGCGAGGAAGTCGTAGATCGGCAGCTGGCGGCCGTCGTAGTAGCCCATGACGACGGCGGGCTCGGCAGCGCCGGGATCCTGCCGCGTCTCGATGAAGTTGGCGGCGAAACCGCCGTTTCCGTTCGCGAGCTGCTCGTCGACGCAGGCGCCGGAGTGGCATGGATCCTGCGCCTTCGTGAAGGCCGTCTCCGCGAGGCGAAAGACGGGATAGGAGCGGCCCCCGTGCGAGTTGGCCATCCCCTCCCGGAGGCCGTCGACGTGGAGACCGTCGGGCTCGAGCCCGAGGTAGCCGAGCATGTGGTCGAAGGAGCGGTTCTCGAGCATGAGGACGACGACGTGCTCGATCTCGTCCAGAGCGGCTACCGAGTCGTCGACCTCGATCTCGACGAAGCCGACCGGCGCCTCCGCTGTGCGCCCGAAGAGCGCCCGGATGATCCCGAGCAGGCGGGACAGGAGTGTGCGGACGGCTCGCACGACCTCGGAGCCATCGTAGACTGCGGCCGTGCTCCGCGCCTGGCTCGCGTTCATGGTCGCGACGACGCTGCTCCTCTTCGGGTCGGCGAGCGGAACGAGCGCGCCCTCGAGCACGCAGACCCTCCGCGTCATGAGCTTCAACATCTTCTACGGCGGGGACGAGCTCAACCTCCAGACGGGGCAGTTCTGCGCGGATCCAGCCGGCTGCCCGGAGACGCTCGAGCAGGTCGTGGCCGCGATCCGGGCTTCCCACGCGGACGTCGTCGGCCTTCAGGAGCCGACGATGAACACGCGCACGATCGCCGAGAGGCTCGGCTGGAGCTACAGCGAGCGCACGTCGGTTATCTCCCGCTATCCGGTCATCGACCCACCGGGCGCGAACGGCCTCTACGTCTACGTCGAGCCGTCGCCCGGCAAGATCGTCGCGATCGGGAACACGCACCTGCCAGCCGAGCCGTACGGGCCGTACGAGATCCGCGACGGCGCCACGCTCGCCGAGGTGCTGCAACTCGAGAAGGACGTGCGCCTACCGGCGATCCAGCCCGAGCTCCGCGAGCTCCCGAAACTGGCCGGGCGGGGCATCCCGGTCTTCCTCACCGCCGACTTCAACTCGCCCTCGCACCTCGACTGGACGCAGGCGGTCGCAGACGCGCGCGCCGACGTTCCCTACCCGGTCGTCTGGCCGGTCGCGAAGGCGCTCGCGGACGCGGGCTTCGAGGACTCGTTCCGCACGGTCTACCCGAACCCGGTCGCACGCCCGGGCTTCACGTGGACGCCCGGCTCGCCCGAGGGCGAGAAGGTCGAGGTGCACGACCGGATCGACTGGGTGCTCTCCGCGGGGCCGGCGACGGCGACCGCGAGCAGCGTCGTCGGCGAAGGCGGCAATCCGAACACCGACATCGCCGTCGATCCCTGGCCCTCGGACCACCGCGGCGTCGTCTCGACTTTCGAGGTGACGCCTGCGCCGATGCCTCTCCTCGTCGCAGTCCAGAGCCGGAGCCTCCAGCAGGGCAAGCCGCTCGCGGTGCGGTTCCATGCGCGCGGGCAGACAGGCGAGCGCGTGGTCATCGTCCGGGCGGGCGGCAGCGTCGGCAGCGCCGTCGCCTCGATGTCGACCGGGGGCGCCGTCGACGGCACGCTCGACTTCGCCACCGGCTCTCTCGCTCCGCGCGCCTACGAAGCCCTGCTCGTCTCGCAGAGCGGGAGCGCGATCGCCCGCTCGCCCTTCTGGCTCTACGAGCCGGGCTCGGTCGCGACGGTCTCGACCTCGAAGTCCCGCTATACGGTCGGCGAACCGATCCGCGTCTCGTGGACGCAGGCGCCCGGCATGAAGTGGGATTGGCTCGGCGTCTACACCGCGGGCTCGGGCGCGGACAACCCGAATAACTCGACGTGCTCGGCGGGCACGTGCGGGAACGGCCACTACCTCCTCTACGAGTACACGCAGGCCTCGATCGAGGGCTCGACGACCTTCGGGCCCGCGTCGCTCGTCGGCTACAAGACGTGGCCGCTCGGGCCCGGGACGTACGAGATCCGGCTTCTCCTCGACGACGGCTACCGCTCGGTCACCTCGTCGCCGCGCTTCAAGATCGTGCAGCCGTAGGCCGAGCGGGCCTACGCGCCGTACTCGTCGCGACGGCGGAACCAGCCGCCTTCCTCGTTGCGCCCGAGCGGCGCCCGGTCGAGCCACTGGTACATGCCCCACATGGCGTCGACGCCGCGGGCGAACGCCGAGTACGTGTGGTAGACGACAGCGTCCTCGAGCGCGAAAGCGCTCATCCCAGGTGCCTCGCGCGTGTAGGTCGCCGGATCGGTTCCGGTCATTGCTGCGAACTCTGCGAGCCCGGGGCTCGGGGACTCGAGAATCGGCTTCGTGTCGAACGGTCGGTAGTTGTACTCGGCCGTTCCCTCGCGCTGCTGCTCCTCCGTGATCGAGACGTTGAAGTCGAAGTTGAAGTCGCTCCCGAACGAGGAAGCCCACGGGAAGCTCCAACCCATGCGGCGCTTGTAGGCCTGCAGCTTCTCGAGCGGCGCGCGAGAGACCGCCCACATCGCGACGTCGTGGTTCTCGAGGTGGACGACGGAGCCGCTGAAGCCGTCGGCGATCGTCGAGCATGCCGGACAACCCGCCGTGTATTCCGGCCCGAACATGAAGTGGTACATGAGGAGCTGCGACCGGCCCCCGAACAGGTCTGCCAGCGACGCCTGCCCTTCGTCGGTCTCGAAGCTGTAGTCCTTCTCGATCCGAACCCACGGAAGCTCCTGCCGTCGTCTGGCGACGTCGTCGCTCTGCCTCGTCAGCTCCTTCTCGGCCTCGAGCAGCTCGAGCCGAGCCGCGAGCCACTCCTCACGCGTTCCGGTCTTGTGCTCCGTCATCCCGTGCCTCC
This sequence comes from Gaiellaceae bacterium, assembly GCA_036279015.1. GTDB lineage: Bacteria > Actinomycetota > Thermoleophilia > Gaiellales > Gaiellaceae > DATEOR01. Next base: position 12,874 of record DASUJY010000017.1, read on the forward strand.
CGTGTCGTCTTCCTTCCGGGACACGATACGGGTGGCCGGCCCGAGGGTAGACTCGGTGGCGATGGCAGTTCCAGTCCGGGACGCCCCTGGTCTCACCGTCCCGCCGTCGAGCCCGCTCGACGACGTCCTGCGCCGCATCAACCAGATCCGGGTCGCTCGCGGAGCCGATGCGATCTACGAGCTCCCGTCCGCGTGCACCGCCTGGGAGGGCGGCGGCTGCGTGCTCGAGCGAGCCTTCGAGGATCTCGGCGTGCTCGTGGTCGACTACACGCGCGCGTACGGCCGGCGGCTGGAGTTCGAGCACGGCCTCGGCGACTTCGTGCGCGACTTCGACGCAGGCCGCCACCCGGGGCTCCTCGCCGGGCGGTGAGCGGTCTCCTCGTCGCGACCGGCGAGAGCCTCGTGAGGGTCGGCGGAGGGACGCCTGAGCTCCTGCTCGAGCGGCCGGGCCTGCGCTCCGTCGCGCTCGATCCGAGCCGGCCGGAACGCATCCTCGCCGGCTGCCACAGCGCCGGAGTGTGGGAGTCGGAGGACGGCGGCGCGACCTGGCACGACGCCGAGCTTCCCGCCGAGGACGTCTTCTCCGTCGCCTTCAGCCCCGCCGACGGCGCCGTCTACGCCGGCTGCGAGCCGAGCGCCCTCTACGTCCGGCGTAACGGCGGCCCCTGGGAGGAGCTCGCCGCGCTGCGCGAGCTCCCGTCGGCGCCCACCTGGAGCTTCCCCCCGCGCCCCTGGACATCGCATGTCCGCTGGATCGCGCCGAGCCCGCACGAGGCGGAGCTCGTCCTCGTCGGCATCGAGCTCGGCGGGCTCATGCGGACGACGGACGGCGGCGCCACGTGGGTCGACCACCGGCCGGGGGCGCAGAAGGACGTCCACCAGCTCGCGTGGCACCCGAGCGAGCCGGGGCGCGCCTACGAGGCCGGCGGGGGTGGCAGCGCCTGGAGCCGTGACGGCGGGGATACCTGGGAGCCGGCCGACGAGGGCCGCGACCGCCACTACACGTGGGCGCTCGCCCCCGATCCAGCCGATCCCGACTGCTGGTTCGTCTCGGCTTCGACGGGGCCGTTCGCGGCGCACGGGGATCGGCCGGCCGAAGCCGGTCTCTACCGCTGGCGCGGTAGCGGCCCATGGGAAGAGCTCGACCTGGGCCTCGAGCGGCCCCTCGAGACGATGCCGTACGCGCTCGCAGCGCGCGACGGTAGCCTGGTAGCAGGCCTCCGCGACGGGCGCCTCTTCGAAAGCGAGGACGGCGGCGACTCCTGGCGGCAGCTCGTCGTGGACGGCCTCCCCGCGGTCGTCGCGATGGCCGCGTAGCGGTGGCCGTCGATCCCGAGCGCGACGACCTCGTTCGCAGCGCGTGCTTCGCCTCGCTCGACGTCTTCTGCGCCAAGTTCGGCGAGGACGTGCCCTACAAGGACGGGCTCGACGCGGGCTTTCCGTTTCGGGGCCGCCGCGTGCCGTTCATGGCCTACATGAAGGGGATCTACCGCGCGGCCGCCCAGAGCGGGCCGGCGGCCCTCTCGATCAACACGTCGGCCGCCTCGCCGTACGGCGACGAGGAAACTTCCGACGGCGTCCTCTACGCCTACCGCGCCGGCGACGTCGATCAGCCGGACAACCGCGCGCTCCGCGCCGTCTTCGTCCTCCAGGTTCCGCTCGTCTACTTCGTCGGCACGCGGCCGGGCTGGTACAAGCCGTTCTATCCGTGTTACGTCGCGGCCGACGACCCGGCCGCCCGGCGCGTCCTCGTCACCAAGGGAGAGATGACGGGGCCCTTCGACGAGCGTGAGCCGGTCCTCTCGGAAGATCCGCTAGAGCGCAGATACGCGGTTCGGGAGATGCGCGTGCGTGTGCACCAGGCCCGTTTTCGCGGCAAGGTGCTCCCGGCCTATACGTCGCAGTGCGCCATCTGCCGACTCAAGGAAGTGCGTCTCCTCGACGCGGCGCACATCGTCAGCGACGCGGACCTCCTCGGCGGGCCGACGATCGTGAACGGCCTCAGCCTCTGCGCGATCCACCACCGCGCCTTCGACCAGGACCTCGTCGCCGTCACTCCGGACTACGGTGTCGCCGTCTCGCGCCGGCTGCTCGAGGACGAGGACGGGCCGATGCTCGAGCTTCTCAAGGGCTTCCACGGCAGCCAGATCCACCTGCCGTCACGCCGGTCGCAGCGGCCAGACCCGGAGCGGCTCTCTTCACGCTACGACCGCTTCCTCGCAGCGAGCAGCTGAGACCTCGGAAATGGCGCGCCACCGTGACGCGGCCGGAGGGCCATGACGGGGGCAGCCATGACGGGGTCTGACCCCGGCATGTTCGAAAGGGCCGGTGCCTCCGGCACAGTTTCGTGCGCCACCGAGTCGCAGAAACACGCGGTCCCAGCCCTAAAGGCATGTCCTTGCAGGCCACGACGGGGTCTGACCCCGACGTGGCCCGGAGCGGCCCCGGCGCTCGTTGCGCGTACGGCCCGAGCCGGTGGCTAGCGCGCGTGCCTGAATTCGTCCTGCCGCACCCAGAGGGTCACGAGGCGCGCGACCAGGGTCACGAGGAAGACGTTGCCGAAGAGCGCTTCCAGCACCGTGAGCGCCTGCGGTAGCCCGACCGACGGCGAGAGGTCGCCGAAGCCCAGCGTCGTCAGGGCCACGAAGCTGAAGTAGAGGTACTCCGACTGCGAGTGGTCGCCCGGCTGAGCGAAGAACTCCGCGTCGCGGATGTCTGCGACGGCGAGGAAGAGAAACGCGAAGAGGAGCCCGAAGAGGACGTAGGTGCAGAGCGCGCCGAGGACAGTCTCCGACGTCACCTGCCGGTGATGAAGGACTCGGGTGAGCGTTACCGGGAGCGTGGCGAGGACGAGCAGTCCCGCCGGGAGCAGGTAGGTGAGGCCCACGATCGAGGCGCCGTTGAAGAAGAGGACGAGCGGCGCGAGCGCGAGACAGAACCCAACCAGCACCCAGTGCCGCACCTTCAGGCCTTCGCCCGCGTCGGGGTCGCTGATCGCGACGATCAGCGCGGCAGCGGCGAGCAGCGTGCTGCCGACGGCGCCCCAGCGCGGGTCGTCCACGAGCTCGAGGAGGAAGAAATTCGCGAGCAGGAGGACGAGCAGGCTCGCGTAGCTGTCGAGCGCGCGGAGAATTTTCTTGCGGTCGATGCGCACCTGCCCTAGTTACGCGCGCCCCGAGGGCTTCCTGCCGTTAGATTCGGCGCGCATGCACGACGTCATCGTCATCGGCGGCGGGTTCGCGGGCGTCACGGCGGCGCGCGAGACGACGCTTGGCCGCGCGTCGACCCTCCTCCTCGAGGCCCGCGATCGCCTCGGAGGGCGCACGTGGACGCATCGCTGGAACGACACCGACATCGAGCTCGGCGGTGGCTGGGTGCACTGGCACCAGCCGCACGTCTGGTCGGAGATCACGCGCGCGGGGCTCGGGGTCGAGATCGGCGAGGACGCCCAGATCTCGAGCTGGTTCGCGGGCGACGAGCGGCGTACGGGCCCGATTGCCGAGCGGGACGCGATCGCCGAGCGCGGCTGGGATCAGTTCGTCGCCGAGGTCGAGGACGTCCTCCCGCTTCCGCACGACCCTGTCTTCGCGAGCGACCGCCTCGCGCGCCTGGACGGGCAGACGATCGCCGAGCGCCTCGACGAGCTCGAGCTCGACGAGGAGGAGCGTGACGTCCTCGCCGCCGAGCTCGAATCGCTGGCGCACGGGCGCCTCGACGACGCCGGCGCCGTCAGCGTGCTGCGCTGGCACGCTCTCTCCGGCGGCAGCCTGAAGCTGACCCAGCAGACGGGAGGGCGCGTCACGTTCAAGGACGGGACGCAGAGCCTCGTCCAGGCGATCGCGGCGAAGGCGCCCTTCGAGACCCGCCTCTCGACGCCGGTAGCTGCGGTCACGCAAGCCCACGGCCGCGTCGAGGTGCAAACGCGCGCGGGCGAGACTCTCGAGGGGCGGACGGCGATCGTGGCGGTGCCGCTGAACGCCCTCGGCGGGATCGAGTTCGACCCGCCGCTCTCCGAGACGAAGCGGTCGGCGATCGAGCTCGGCCAGGCTTCACGCGGGGTCAAGATCTTCATCCACGCGCGCGGCGAGCCGGTCTTCACGAACGGGATCAAGCCGGGGCATCCCTTCGGCTACCTCGACACGGAGCTGATCTATCCCGACGGCACGCAGCTCATGATCGGATTCGGCTACGACGCGGAGCTCTGCGACGCGTCCGACCTCGCCGCTGTCCAGCGCCAGCTCGACGAGATCATCCCCGGCTACGAAGCGCTCGCTGCGACCGCGCACGACTGGCTCGACGACGAGTTCTCGCGCGGGACCTGGGCGATCCACCGGCCGGGCTGGTATACGAGCTACCACGCGGAGATGCAGCGGCCCGAGGGCTCCATCCTCATCGCAGGCAGCGACTTCGCCGACGGCTGGGCGGGCTTCATGGACGGCGCGATCGAGTCGGGCCTCCGCGCCGGAGCTGCCGCCCTGCGCCTGAAGCCATAGAGGCCGCCGTCATCACGACCGAACGGCTCGTGCTCGTCCCGCTACGGGCCGAGGACGCCGACGAGCTCGCGGATCTCCTCCGCGACGAGCGGCTGCATGAGTTCATCGGCGGCGCCCCGGCGTCGCGGCTAGAGCTGTACGACCGCTTCGTGCTCCTCTCCGCAGGCTCGCCGCGGCCCGGGGAGGACTGGTACAACTGGGTCGTTCGCCGCCGTCTCGACTCGCAGGCGGTCGGCACGGTGCAGGCGACGATCCGCACCGTCGGGGACCGCCGGTCGGCGCACCTCGGCTGGATGATCGGCGTCGAGTGGCAGAACCGGGGGATCGCCAGCGAGGCTGCCGTCGCCCTCGTCGGATGGGTGAGACGCCAGGGAGTCGACCAGGTTGTCGCCCACATCCATCCCGAGCATGGGGCCTCGGAAGCCGTCGCAACCCGCGCCGGCCTCGTCCAGACCGAGGATGAGGTCGACGGCGAACGCGTCTGGCGCGCTTGATCCACGGCCGCGGGCGCAGTACCGTCGCGCGCAAGCGAAGGGAGGGACGATGCTGGCGAATGCAGAGATTGCGGCGATCGTGCCGGTGTCCGACATCGACAAGGCAGTCGAGTTCTACGGCGGCAAGCTGGGGCTCGAGCTTCAGGTGCGGCGTGACGACCTGCCGCAGAATCGCGAGGCCGAGTTCCGCGCGGGTGACGGCACGCTTGTCGTCTACGAGAGCGTCGCCGCGGGGCAGAGCCGCGGGACACTCGCCGGCTTCCGGGTCGAGGACGTGGACTCCGTCGTCGCGGGACTGCGCGAGCGCGGCGTCGCGTTCGAGGAGTACGACCTGCCGGACCTGAAGACGGAGAAAGGAATCGCGACGATCGGCGACCTCCGCGCCGCGTGGGCACGCGACCCGGACGGCAACATCATCGCCTTCGAGCAGCGCCTCTAGCGAACGCTCTGCTCGCGCGCGAGCCGCTCGGCCGCGACCGCTACGAACGCGTGGGGTAGACGCGCGGCGCCGGAGTCGCTCCGGCGCCGTCGCGACGTCCTTCCCTAGGAGACGCTCTCCTTCGTCTCGTCGCGGAGCTTCTTCGCGACGCTCTCCACATCCCTGAGCGCCTCCCGCTCCTCCTTCAGGTTCTCCTCGAGCATGGCGACGGCCTCGGACTCGCCGAGCGAACGAGCCATCTCGATAAGGCCGCTGTAGGCGGCGATCTCGTAGTGCTCGGTGCGGGCGACCGCGCCGGTGTCGACCATGTCGACGAGCGACTCGCTCACCTCGCTCGAGAGCTCGTCGTGCTCCTTCTTGAGCCCCTCGAAGCCGATGCACTTCTCGGCCTGCGGCTGCTCGCCGAGCGAGTCGAAGATCTGCTCGAGGTTCGTGATGTGACCCCGCGTCTGCTCGAGATGGCGTTCGAGCCCCTTGCGAAAGTCGGGATCGTGCACCTCCTCGATCAGCTTCGGCAGGACCTCTCCGGTCAGCTTCTGCTCGACGTAGAGGATGTCTCCCAGCTCGTGCAGGAAGAGATCCCGCGGTGTGGTGATGTCTGCCATGTTCCTCCCCCTCGTGATCGGTTGTCGGAGAGGGATACCCGTGGCGGGTGGGGACAAACTGACAGAATCGCGCCGTGATCGACCCGCTCGAGCGCTGGCGCGCCCACGGCGAGAAGCCCGATTTCGCCGGCCTGCTCACGTACGGCGGGCAGCCATATACGGAAGATCCGCGCGAGCTCGCCGGGGCCGATGTGGCGATCGTCGGAGCCCCGATGGACGACCTCGTCTCGGACCGGCCGGGAACGCGCTATGGCCCGCGGGCGATCCGCGCGGCGAGCTTCGCGCCGGGAGCACATCTCGAGGCCGGCATCGACGCGTTCGCCGAGCTCCGCGTCGTCGACTTCGGGGACGCGCCCGTCCTGCCGGCCGACCCGGTCGCCTCGCACCGGGCGATCGAGAAGACGGTCGCCCAGGTCGTCGCGGCAGGCGTCGTCCCGTTCGTCCTCGGGGGCGACCATTCGATCACCGAGCCGGACGTGCGCGCCTGCGCCGCGGGTCGCGGCCCGGTCGGCCTCGTCCATTTCGACACGCACACCGATACCGGCACCGAGGTCTTCGGCGTCGAGCTCTCGCACGGAACGCCGATGTACAAGCTGGTCGAGGAGGGTCTCGTCGACCCCAGCCGCTACGTCCAGATCGGCCTGCGTGGCTACTGGCCGGGCGAGAAGGAGTTCTCGTGGCAGCGCGAGCGAGGCATCCGCGCCTTCTTCATGCACGACATCCGCGACCGGGGGATCGAAGCCGTGGTGGAGGACGCGCTTGGCGGTCTCGGGGAAGGCCCGGTCTTCCTCACGGTCGACATCGACGTCCTGGACCCCGCCTTCGCGCCGGGGACGGGCACGCCCGAGCCCGGCGGCATGACGACCGGAGAGCTCCTCTGGGCCTGCCGTCAGGTCGGGGCTCGCGTCGACCTCATCGGCGCTGACCTCGTGGAGGTGATCCCGACGGCGGTCGGCTCCGCCGACATCACGGCGCTCGCCGCCGACCGCGTCGTTCGCGAGGTGCTGACAGGAGTCGCCCTCGCCCGCAGTGCCCGCTAGATGGTTGATCGGAAAGTGTGGTGCCGTCGGGGGCGCTCATGACCGAGCATTGACGCCGCGATCATTCCGAGCTCGTATCCGAAGGTACGGGCGAGGAAGGAGCGTGGCGTCAGGCGAAGCGTCATGAGCGTCATCCGGCGGTGCCACGGTTTCCGGTCAATTTTCGATCAATCATCTAGCCTGTGACTGCGGTGAGCGGACGGGTGGGAGCTATTCACGAGGCTGCGCGAGGGTTCGAGCGTGCTCCGAGGCCGTACGAGATCGGTAGGCCCGACTACCCCGAGGAGGCGATCGAGCGCCTCGTCGCTGAGCTCGGGATGGAGCCCGGATCCCGCGTGCTCGACCTCGCCGCCGGCACCGGGAAGCTGACGCGCCGCCTCGTCCCCACGGGTGCGGAGATCGTTGCCGTCGAGCCGACGGAGGGCATGCGCTCGGCGCTCAGCTCGTCGCTGCCGGAGGTCGAGGCGCTTGCGGGGACGGCCGAGGCGATCCCGGTGCCCGACGGCTCGGTCGACGCGGTCGTCGTCGGGCAGGCGTTTCACTGGTTCGACGGCGATGCCGCGCTCGCCGAGATCCATCGTGTGCTCAGTCCGGGCGGCCGTCTCGGCCTGATCTGGAACCTGAAGGACGAGTCCGTCGACTGGATCGAGAGGCTCGGTGACATCATAAATTCCTATCGCGGCGATGCACCGCGGGTCGCAAGCGGCGCCTGGAAGGCCGCCTTCGACCGGACGAAGCTCTTCACGCCGCTCGAGCGGGCCCGGTTCTCGTTCGTGCACGAGGCCGACTTCGCCGCCGTCGTGGCGCGCGTGACGTCCGTGAGCTTCGTCGCGGCCCTGCCCGCCCCCGAGTTCGAGCGGGTCGTCGAGCAGGTACGAACCCTCCTCGCGACCCATCCCCAGACGCGCGGCCGCACGACCTTCGAGTTGCCCTACCGCACCGGCGTCTACTGGTGCTCCAGCCGCTAGCGAGCCCTACGTCGCCCGGCGCCTGACGACCGAGAGGCCCCACGCCTTCCCGCTCGCGAAGAGCGCATCGGGGTCGACGTCGTCGAGCCAGCCGATGAAGTGCTTCTCCTCGTTGTCGGCCGTCGAGCCGAAGACGGCGGGGCGGTCGGTCTCCTCCGGCTCCAGCGCGATCGAGTCCCCGCGCTCGAGCGCCTCGTAGCGCTCCTCGGCCGCCGGCCCCTCGGCGTAGCCCTTGCCCATGGGCTCGATGCTACGTGCGCGGGCCCGAACGTGCCCACTCGCGGAGCTCGTACCAGTACGTGTCCTGGAGCGCGGCCGCCACCCGTGGGTCGGTGTGCGCGGCGGAATAGACGTTGTGGTCGAGGTCGGCGCAGAGGGCGACTGCCTCGCGCGGGACGTCGGGGAGGTTCACGAGGACCTCGGCCGGGAGGTGTGCCTCGGCGATCGTGTAGTGCTTGAAGTGGAGGTCGGGCGCGACCTCGAGCAGGGCGGGCCAGTCGGGACAGGTGCGAGTGCTCACGGAACCTCGATTCGCGTCGAGGCGTCCAGCACCTGCTCGACGAGCAGGGCGAGAGCACGAGCGAACTCGGGCGAGTCGTTGAGCGATTCGATCCGGTCGAGCTCGAGGCCGAGTGCGGCCGCCTTCTCGCGCGCCTCGACGTCGATGTCCCAGAGGATCTCGAGGTGGTCGGAGACGAACCCGACCGGCGCGACGAGCACCTTGCGAACACCCTCGCCGTGCAGCCGGTCGAGCTCCTCCAGGATGTCTGGGCCGAGCCAGGGCTCGCCCGTGTGGCTCGCGCTCTGGAACGCGAACGACCAGCGCTCCACGCCGGCCTTGTCGGCGACGAGGCGCGAGGTCTCGAGGAGCTGATCCTTGTACGGGTCGCCCTCGTCCAGGATGCGGGAGGGAAGGCTGTGCGCGGTGAAGACGACGTGCGCCTCGGTGCCGCGAATGCGCGTGGCGAGGAGCTCGATGAACGGCTCGTGATCGTGCCAGCTCTCGATCATCACGAGCGCGGCGCGGCCTCCGAGACCCGCCTCCAGCCGCTCGCGGTAGCCCCCGATCGAGATCGTCGAGTAGTGCGGTGCGAGCACGAGACCGACGACGCGCTCGGCCCCTTCGGCCAGGGCCCGCTCGGCCGCGTCTGCGATGCGCGGCGTCCAGTGCTTCATGCCGACGTAGACCGGAGCCCCGAGGTCGTGCTCGAGCGCTGCGCGCTGCCGCTCCGTGATCTCGTTGAGCGGAGAGGAGCCGCCGATGCGGCGATAGCGCTCGACGAGCTCCGCAACCGCCTCCGGACGGACCTGTCGCCCGCCGCGGATGTCCTCGAAGTAGGCCGGGATGTCCTCCGGCCGGCTCGGGCTGCCGTAAGCCATCAGCACGACGGCTGTTTTCACGTTCGGCCCTTTCCGCGCATCCCATGCGCGCCGGGGACGGATACGCTCGAAAGCGGGTGGTGGCACGGGGTGGCCCCGGCGAATCGAGCTCTCATGCCTGCATCTCGACCGCGGTTCGCGTGTGCACGAGGTCGACCAGGCGGGCGAGGTCGGCCGGGTCGGTGTCGGGGAGGACGCCGTGCCCGAGGTTGAAGACGTGGCCGGGGCGGCCGCCGACCGCGTCGAGGATCCGGTTCGCCGCCGCCTCGACCCGCTCGAAGGGCCCGAGAAGGAGCGCGGGATCGAGGTTTCCCTGCACGCCGCGGTCTGGCCCGGCGAGCTCCCAGCCGTGGTCGATCGGGATCCGCCAGTCGATGCCCATCACGTCGCCGCCCGCGGCCGCCATGGCGGGAAGCAGGTGCGTCGTCCCCGTGCCGAAGTGGATCGTCGGCACGTCGACCGCCGCGAGTACGCGGGCCGAGTAGGGCGCAACGAACTCCTCGTAGTCAGCCGCCGAGAGCGTCCCGACCCAGGAGTCGAAGAGCTGGACGACATCCGCTCCGGCTTCCACCTTGGCGCGCAGGTAGGCGGCGAAAGTGTCCGCGAGCTTCGCCATGAGGGCGTGCCAGACCTCCGGCCGTCCGTACATGCACGACTTCGTCTGCACGAACTCTCTGCTCGGCTTGCCCTCGATCAGGTAGCCGGCGACGGTGAACGGGCCGCCCGCGAAGCCGACGAGCGCCTTCTCGCCCGGAAGCTCGTCGCGGACGATCCCGACCGCGTCGAGGATGAAGGGGACAGCCTCCTTCGGGTCGGGCACGCGCAGCCGGTCGACGTCGGCCATCGTGCGCACCGGGGCTTCGATCACGGGCCCGACGTTCTCGACGAGCTCGACGTCCACGCCCATGCCGATGACCGGCAGCATGATGTCGGCGAACATCACCGCCGCGTCGACGCCGTGCGCGCGGACGGGCTGGAGCGTTACCTCCGCGCAGAGCTCTGGCTGCCGGCAGACCGAGAAGAGATCGTGGCGCTTGCGAAGCTCGCGGTACTCGGGCAGCGAGCGCCCTGCCTGGCGCATGAACCAGACGGGCGTCCGTTCGACTGCCTCCCGGCGGCAGGCGCGGGTCAGGAGCGGCTCGGCCACGTCCCTAGACTAGCCGCGTCGAGCCCGGCTACCCGCCGATGATGAGTGCGAGCTGCGCGCCCTGGAGATCGCTCTTCTGGATACCGTCGAGCGGCGTCACCCGCTTGACTCCCATGTCCTTCGCGAGGCGGGTCGCGGCGGGCTTGAAGCCCGGGCGAAACATGACGAGCGAGCGCGAGAAATCGGTGCGCGGCGCGTTCCCCGTCGCGGTCACGATGTAGTGCAGCTCGTGGGCGCGGTCGGCCGAGACGGCGGCCGCGCCGGGGATCCCGTTCCCGTTCAGGACGACGACGGACGTCTTCCCGCGGGGAAGCGGGCCGCTCGGCTCGTGCTTTGCCGGCTGCGCAGGCTTCGCGTCCTTGCCGACTTCGCTCGTCGCTGCCGGGACCTCCCGCTTGATGGCGGCGACGGTCGCGGTCGTGGTTTTGTCCGAGAAGGTCTTCGCGCCGTAGACGAAGCCGACGAGAAGCAGGATGAAGAGCTCGACGGCGGCCACCGCGGTCGCCACGAGCGCGGCGGTGCGCCAAGGCGGCGGCGGTGCGAACTCGAATGGTTGATCCATGGGCCGGACTAGTTCGCCCCGGCCGCGCCCTCTCCTTCCGCTGCCCGGACGAATTCCCACGTGGCGCGGAGACCGTCGCCCAGCGAGGTCGCCGCCCGGAAGCCGAACGCCTCCTCGGCGCGGCCCGGATCGAGGACGCTCCGCGCGAGCTCGCCGAGCCTCGGCGGGTCGAAGACGACCTCCGCCTCGACGCCGCTCGCGCGCTTGCAGGCCTCCGCGAGCTCGAGCACGGACGTCTCGATGCCCGTGCCGACGTTGTAGACGCCCGCCGGCCCGCCGCCCGCGGCCAGCGTGGCAGCGGCGACGTCGGCGACGAAGACGTAGTCCCGCGTCTGCCGCCCGTCGCCGTAGATGTGGAGCTCCTGGCCGTTGGCGATGCGCCCGAAGAAGATGGCGACGACCCCCGCCTCGCCGTGCGGGTCCTGACGCGGGCCGAAGACGTTGCCGTAGCGGAGCGAGACGTGGCTCGTCTCGTGCAGCCGGTTGTAGGCGGCCAGGTACTCCTCTGCCGCGAGCTTGGAGACTCCGTACGGGGCCAGTGGGCGCCTGGCCGAGTCCTCGTCCGCCGGCCGGTCGCACTCGCCGTAGATCGCCCCGCCGGTCGACGAGAGGACCATGCGCGTCCCGTGCCCGCGCGCCTCCTCGAGCAACCGCACCGTCCCGTCGACGTTCACGCCGCAGTCGAAGAGCGGGTCCTCGACCGAGACGCGCACGTCCGCCTGGGCGGCGAGGTGGAAGCAGACCTCGGGGCGGTGCTCGGCGAAGACCGCCTCCACTGCCTCGGCCTCGCGGATGTCGCCCACGACGAGCCGGGCGTCCTCGTTGACGTTCTCGCGCCGTCCACTCGCGAGGTTGTCGAGCGCGCAGACGTCGTCTCCGCGCGCTACGAGGGCGTCCACGACATGCGAGCCGATGAAGCCCGCTCCGCCTGTCACCAGGGCACGCACAGCGCACTATCCTAGGGCGGCTTCCATGTTCATCACCTTCGAAGGGGTCGACGGATCGGGGAAGAGCACGCAGGCGCGGCTGCTCGCCGAGCGGCTGCGGGGCGACGGCTACGAGGTGGTCGGGACCCGGGAGCCGGGCGGGACGAAGGTCGGCGAGCGGATCCGCGAGCTCCTGCTCGGGAGCGACCAGGTCGCCCCCTGGGCCGAGGCGATGCTCTTCAGCGCGGCGCGCGCCCAGCTCGTCGACGAGGTGATCCGCCCGGCGCTCGCCCGCGGAGCGCACGTCGTCTGCGACCGCTACATCGACTCCTCGCTCGCCTACCAGGGGCTGGCCCGCGGGCTTGGCGTGGAGCGGGTGCTCGAGGTCAACCTCGCCGTCACGGGCAGCCTGCTTCCCGACCGCACCTTCCTCCTGGTCCTCCCGGGCGACGTGGCCGCGAAGCGCCGCGGGCAGTCGCCTGACCGGATGGAGCGCGAGGGGGACGAGTTCGCCGCCGAGGTCGATCGCGCCTACCGCGAGATCGCCGAGGTCTTTCCCGAGCGCGTGGTCGTCCTCGACGGGATGGAAGATCCCGGCGAGCTCGCCGAGAGGATCCATGGACACGTTCGAGACCTTTCCTGAGCAGGACGAGGCCAAGAGCCTCCTGCGCGCCGCGCTCGCCGAGGGCTCGGCCCACGCCTACCTCTTCCACGGGCCGCGCGGAGTGGGCAAGCGCCGCGCGGCGCTCGCGTTCGCAGGCGCGCTGCTCGGCGATCCGGGCCGCGTCGCGCGGCGCGCGCATCCCGACCTCTACGTGCTCGAGCCGCTCGGCGACCAGATCCGGATCGACCCCGTGCGCGACCTGCGGCGCGACCTGCACATGCGCCCGTTTGAGGCCGACCGGCGGGTCTACCTCGTCTTCGGTGCCCACCTGATGAACGAGGACGCGGCCGACGCCCTTCTGAAAGACCTCGAGGAGCCGCCCGCCTACGCCGTCATCGTCCTCGTCGCCGACGACCTCGGGCCGCTTGCGACGACGATCCGCTCGCGCTGCCAGCACGTCCCCTTCAGGCGCCTCTCACAGCGCGCCGTCAAGGCGCACCTCTCGACCCGCGGGGTCAGCGGCGAGAAGCTCGACGCGCTCGCGCGCCTCGCCGGCGGCCGGCTCGACCGCGCCGAACGTCTCGTGAACGAGGAGGCCGGGGAGCGCCGCTCCGCGCTGATCGCGCTTGCCCGCGCCGTCTACCGCGATCCCGCCTTCGACCCCGCCGCCGCCTCCGGGAAGATGGGCGAGCTGGCACAGGCACGCGCCGCCGAGGCGCGGGCCGAGGCCGAGGCGGCCGCCACGGGCGAGGAGTCGCAGCGTGAGCTCGAGCAGCGGGTCCGCCGGGCGGGCCGCGGAGCGGAGCGCGAGGAGATCCTCGACGCGCTCGACATTCTCGCGAGCTGGTACCGCGACCTCGTTGTCTCGGCGGCGGGCGCCCAGGACGCGCTCGTCAACTCAGACCGGCTCGGCGAGCTGGCGGAGGACGGGCTCGCAGAGCGCTCGCTCGCCGCCGAGCGCGCCGCCGAGGCCGTCCGCGAGACGTGGCGCTCGTTCGAGTTCCAGGTCCAGCCCGGGCTCGCGCTCGAGAGCCTGTTCGTCCGCCTTCGGCGGGAGCTCGCCGCGACTCCCGTGCCGGCGCGATAGCGTTTCCCGCATGGCTACGGCAGTCGGCGTCGTCTTCTCGCCCGGCGGCAAGGTCTACTCCTTCGACCCCTGCGGCCTCGAGCTCGCCTGGAACACGAAGGTGATCTGCAACACGTCGCGCGGCCAGGAGCTCGGGCGCGTCGTCCAGCCGAACTACGAGCTCGAGCGCCCGCCCGCGCAACCGCTGAAGCGGGTCGTCCGCCGGGCGACGAGCGCGGACGAGGAGGTCGTCGCCGGGAACCTGCTTGAGGCGCGACGGGCGATGAGGGCGCTGCGCGACGTCGTCCGCGTCCGTGCGCTCGAGCTGAAGCCGGTCTCGGCCGAGCTCGTCTTCGACGGCTCGCGCATCGTGTTCTCCTACCAGTCGGAGGGCCGTCTCGACCTGGGTGAGGCGCAGGAGGACCTGCGCCGCCGGCTCGGCCGGCGCGTCGAGCTCCGCTCGGTCGGGCCCCGCGAGTGCGCCCGGCTCTGCGGCGACCACGGGCTCTGCGGCGACACGCACTGCTGCCGCAAGTTCCCCTCGCACGAGCAGCCCATCACGCTCCGGATGGCGAAAGAGCAGGAGCTGCCGATGAGCTCCGGGCGGATCACCGGACTTTGCGGCCGCCTCCGCTGCTGCCTCGCCTTCGAGCATCCGACCTACCGGAGCTTCCGCGACAGAGCTCCCCGCGTGGGTCGCCGCGTCGAGACCCCGCAGGGCGGCGGCGTCGTCACCGCCTACCAGGTGCTCGAGGACACCTGCACGGTCGAGGACGAGGGCGGCGAGGCCTTCGAGATCTCGATCGACGAGTGCCGGGAGGTTGCGTCGAGCCCCTAACCCCAAACGGGGGACGACCCGCAGGCTCCGCTCTTCCAGACTTCGATGGTGACCGCCGAGCCGCAGCTTGCGGAGGAGCTCTTCAACGAGCACCACCGCCGGATCTACGCGTACTGCCTGCGCCGGCTCGGCTCGCCCGAGGAGGCCGATGACGCCGTCCAGGCGACGTACCTGAACGCCTGTCGCAGCTTGATGACCGGGTTCGAGCCCGACGCCGCCCAGGCCTGGCTCTACAAGGTCGCCGAGAACGTCTGCCTCACGCGGCAGCGCTCCTCCTACCGGCGTGCCCGCGTGGAGCGACCGCAGGACCTGCAGACGGTGCAGGACGTCGTCGCGGCTCCAGAGGCACGCGGCGACGAGCTGTTCGGGCTCGAGGACGCGCTCGCCGGCCTGCCCGAGCAGCAGCGTCAGGCGATCCTGCTCCGCGAGTGGCAAGGGCTCTCCTACCGGGAGGTGGGCGCCAAGCTCGGGCTCACTCAGGCTGCGGTCGAGACCCTCATCTTTCGCGCGCGCCGCTCGCTCGCGAGCGCGCTCGAGCGGCCGGCCGAACGCCGGCGGTTGCTCCACTCGTTCGCTCCGGGCAACGTCCTCGCCGCGCTCAAGTCGGGGCTGGCCGGGAATCTGAGCGCGAGCGTTGCGTCTGCCGTCGCAGTCGCCGTGTCGGCGACGACACTGGGAGCGGTGCCGTTCGCGCGCGCCTTCGACAGCGCGCGCCAGCCAACCGCGATCGAGCCCGCTGTGAGCGCTCCGCTCCCGCTCCGTCCGACGCTTGCCGATCGCGACGCGATCCCAACGCCTGTTTCGCCGTCAGGCACGCGCGCGGTGCCAGAGCACTCGCGCGCCGCCGGCAAGGGCAAGCACAAGCACGGCGAGCACGCCAAGGCCTCGAAGCCGCACCGGGCGAAGCCATCCCCGTCGAGCAAGGAGATGGTGAAGCCTCCGAACTCGCCGCAGGCGGCTGAGCACGCTGCCTCGAACAGCCAGGCCTTTTCCCACGCCTACGGGCGCGGCGGCAAGAAGGGCTGAGACCGGGCTAGGAGACCT
This sequence comes from Gaiellaceae bacterium, assembly GCA_036279015.1. Classification (GTDB taxonomy): domain Bacteria; phylum Actinomycetota; class Thermoleophilia; order Gaiellales; family Gaiellaceae; genus DATEOR01. The sequence continues at coordinate 28,480 of DASUJY010000017.1, forward strand.
CGGCGTAGCGCTCGCCGACGGAGTCCCAATTGACCACGTTCCACCAGGCCTCGAGGTAGTCGGGGCGGCGGTTCTGGTACTTGAGGTAGTACGCGTGCTCCCAGACGTCGATGCCGAGGAGCGGCGTCGACCCGTCCATGAGCGGGTTGTCCTGGTTCGGGGTCGAGACGACGGCCAGGCCGGTGCCGTCGTGGACGAGCCATGTCCAGCCCGACCCGAAGCGCTTGGCGCCGGCGTCGTTGACCGCCTTCTTGAGCTCCTCGACCGACCCGAACGTCTCCGAGACCGCGTCCGCGAGGCGGCCGTCCGGCTCCCCGCCGCCATCCGGCGACATGATCTCCCAGAAGAGAGAGTGGTTCGCGTGGCCGCCGCCGTTGTTCCGCACCGCGGCGCGCTTGTCCTCGGGGATGATGTCGAGCTCGGCGAAGACGTCCTCGAGCGACCGGTTCTCCCACTCGGTGCCCTCGAGCGCGGCGTTCAGGTTGTTCACGTACGTCGCGTGATGCTTCGTGTGGTGGATCTCCATCGTCTGCGCGTCGATCGTCGGGTCGAGCGCGTCATAGGCATAGGGGAGCGAGGGCAGCTCGAAGGGCATCTGAACCTCCTGGTCTGGTCGCCCCAGTCTTGCACCCCTCACGTCCCCGTGCCGCGGAAGAAGGGAGGGTGGTGGCAGCCGTGCCGGCCGCCGAACGGGCCCGTTCGAGCCCGAACCGGAGGGGCGGAAGGCCGCGACTCGATCCGCTGCTTCAGCGCCTCGCCCTGCGCCTTCGTGAGCCGGCCTGCCGCGACCGCCTCGTCGATGCGCTTCTCGAGGGCGTTGTGGAGCGCGGAGGAGAGCTCGCCCGGAGTGACCCCGAGCTCCTTCGCGGCGGCGTCGAGCACGCCCTGGTTTCGCTCCTGGGGCGAGAGCTGCGTTGCCGCGACCGCACCGCCCCCGCCGGCGAGCGCGAGCACCGCCGCCGCGCCGACCGCCGTCCTGCGACGCAGCTTCCGTGCCATGTCGGGCTCCTTTCTTCGGTTGCGCCGCATCGAAGCAGCGCGCCGTGAGAGGTCTCTAAGAGCCGCCTAAGAGGTTCCTAAGAAGGCGAGCGGCCGTTCAGCCGCAGGCGCATGCGCGTGCCCCCGCCCTCCGCGGCCTCGGCTACGACCACCCCTCCGTGCGAGTCCGCCACCTGCCTGACGATCGCAAGGCCGAGCCCGGAGCCCGGCAGCCCGCGCGCCGAGCTGGCCCGGTAGAAGCGGTCGAACACGTAGGGCAGGTCGCTCTCGTCGATCCCAGGGCCGTGGTCGCGGACGCTCACCTCGCTGTCCCGGACGCGGAGCTCGACCCTGCCGCCGGCCGGGCTCCACTTGGCCGCGTTGTCGAGCAGGTTGGCGATCGCCCGCTCGATGCTCGCCGGGACGCCATGGACGACGGACTCCTCGAGGTCGGTCTCGATGACGATGCCGGGGCGATTTCGGCGTGTGCGCTCGACAGCGTCTGCGGCGAGGAGGTCGAGACGCGCGTCCTCCGCCTCGCCCGGCTCGAGCTCGCCGCGCGCGAGCTCGGAGAGCTCGCCGACGAGCGTCGTCATCTCGTCGAGCTGCTCGACGACGTCGCCGAGCAGCCTCTGGCGCTCGTCGGGCGGAAGGTCGCGCCCGCCCGCCAGCACCTCGACGTTCGTACGCAGGCTCGTGAGGGGTGTGCGCAGCTCGTGCGAGGCGTCGCCAACGAGCTGGCGCTGGGCGCGCGTCGAATCCTCGAGCGCGCTCAGCATCGTGTTGAAGCTCGCGGCCAGACGGCTGAGCTCGTCGCTTCCGCTCGCCTCGATCCGCTCCGAGAGGTCGCCCGTCTTCCTCACGGATTCCGTCGCTCCGGTGAGCCGGCGCACGGGCGCCAGCGCGGTGCGGGCAACGACCAGCCCGAGGCCCGCTGCGAGCGCGATCCCGGCCGCGGCGATGAGGAGGAGGTAGTTGCGGATGCGGGCGAGCGAGTGGTCGACCTCTGTGAGCGGCCGCGCGATCTGGATGGCGAAGCCGGTCGAGTAGGGGACCGTGACCACCCGCAGGTGCACGCCCGCGACGTGGGCGTCCGAGAGGTAGCCGTCGCTATGCCCCTGCGTCACGGCGAGCACGTCCTCCGACACGGGGAGCTCGACGTTCTCGCGCGGCGGCCTGATCGTCGCGCCGCTCGAGCTCACGACCTGGACGTAGCCGCTCGCGCCACCGAGCGCGGGGGTCGGCTCGAGGAACGCCTCGTCGCCGACGCGAAACGCGCGCAGCGGGACTTGCTGGAGGTCGTGGGCCCGTGCCTCGAGGGCGGAGTCGACGGTGCTGCGGAGCTGGTTTCGCACCACGAGGTAGACGGCCGCCGAGGCGAGGACGACGGCGAGAGCGACCGCCGCGGCGGTTGCGAGCGCGAGCCGGCCGCGGAAGCTCACTGCTCACGCAGGGCGTAGCCGACGCCGCGAATCGTCTGGACGAGCCGCGGCCTGTCGCCCGCCTCCAGCTTGCGGCGCAGGTATCCGATGTAGACGTCGAGCGAGTTCGATCCGAACCCGAAGTCGTAGCCCCAGACCCGCTCGAAGATGACCGACCGCGTCAGCACCTGGCGGGGGTTGCGCAGGAAGAGCTCGAGGAGGGAGAACTCCGTCCTCGTGAGTTCGATGGGATCGCCGCCGCGCAAGACTTCCCGGGTGCCGGGGTCGAGCTCGAGGTCGGCGAACACGAGCTTCCCGGGGCCCTCGTCGTGCGTGCGGCGAAGCAGGGCGCGCACGCGCGCGAGCAGCTCGTCGAGCGCGAAGGGCTTCGTGACGTAGTCGTCGGCGCCCGCGTCGAGGCCGGCTACGCGGTCGTCGACGTCGACGCGCGCGGTCAGCATCAGGACCGGCAGCCGGTTTCCGCTCTGCCGCAGCCGCCGACAGACCTCGAGGCCGTCCAGGCGCGGCATGAGCACGTCGAGGATCATGGCGTCGGCATCGCCGCCGTTCTCGACCGCCGCGAGCGCCTCGACGCCGTCGCTCGCAAGCTCGATCTCGTACCCCTCGAGCTCGAGGGCCCGGCGGAGCGACTCGCGCACCGCCCTCTCGTCGTCGACGACCAGGATCTTCACGACCTCATTGTGCGCCCGGAGTCTGAGAGAAGGGTAAGAGCCTGAACTCTTAGGAAGTTCTTAGGCGCGTTTCAGGCCGGTCTTAGGGAGCACGGGAACCATGAGGACAACGGATACCGAAAGGACTGAGATGAAGCGTCTCCCCTCCCGCAGCCTCAAGATCGCCGCCGCCTTCGTCGCAGCCGTCGCGCTCGGCGCGGGCGGCGGCGTGGCTGCCTATGCGGTCGCTTCGGACACGACCCAGACCGTCGTCCGCCAGGTGACGGTCACGAGCTCGGAGCCGGCCGCCAACGACTCGGCCCTCAGCGTGAGCGCCCTCTACGACCGCGTGCACCAGGGCGTCGTCACGATCAGGGTCGAGACGCCTCAAGGCCAGGCACTCGGCTCGGGCTTCGTGATCGACGACCAAGGTCACGTCGTCACGAACGACCACGTCGTTGCCGGAGCAACCTCGATCTCGGTCGAGTTCGCGGACGGCTCCACCCACGACGCGCAGCTCGTCGGCACCGACGCATCCACCGACATCGCCGTGATCAAGGTCTCTGTCCCGAGCTCGGAGCTCCAACCCCTCAGCCTCAGCGATTCGAGCGCGGTGCAGGTCGGCGACGCCGTGGTGGCAATCGGCAGCCCGCTTGGCCTCAACGAGACGGTGACGAGCGGAATCGTGAGCGCCCTGCACAGGACGATCACCTCGCCGAACAACTTCTCCATCAACGACGCGATCCAGACCGACGCTGCGATCAACCACGGGAACTCCGGCGGCCCGCTCCTGGACCTGCAGGGGCACGTCATCGGCATCAACTCCCAGATCGAGAGCGACTCGGGCGGAAACGACGGCATCGGCTTCGCGGTCCCGTCGAACACCGTGAAGTCGGTCGTCTCCCAGCTCCTCGCGAGCGGCAAGGTCGAGCACGCCTACCTCGGCGTCGGAATCGCGACCATCACCGACGCCCTATCCTCCCAGCTCGGCTTGCCGGCCGGCGTGGAGGTCACGCAGGTCGCACCGGGAGGCCCCGCCGCGCACGCAAGCCTCAAGGCTGCCGACGCCACGACCATCGTCGGGGGCCAGGAGTTCCCCACCGGCGGCGACGTCATCACGGCCGTCGACGGCCGGAAGATCTCGACCTCCGAAGAGCTCCAGAGCGCGATCGGCTCCAAGAAGCCCGGCGACACGATCACGCTCACCTACAGCCGCGACGGCTCCGAGCACTCGGTCGACCTGACGCTCGGCACCCGGCCCTCCTAGCCGAGAGCCGCCGCGACAGCAGGGGCGCCCGACGCGGGGCGCCCCTGCCACGATCCCTCGAACGGGGGTAACCACCTTCCTCGAGACGACTACCGTGTGTCTCGAGACTCGAGTTTCGTCCCACGTGAGAGGGCTTGCGGCCAGATGACCTACTTGCGCGAGGAGCACGGCTCCCCATGACCGTGTCCGCTGAGCGTCCGTCGGAGGCGGGTGCGCTCCGCCCAACGTCGAGACGGCCCGCGGGCAGCCTGTTGCCGCTGCTCGATCTGCTGAGCCCCGAGGAGCTCGACGCGGCGCTCGCCGAGCAGGAGCGAAGCGGACGGCCGCTGCGAGATGTCCTCCTGGACGCGCCAGCGGAGCCGCCGACTCGGCAGGCGCCGGCCGGCGAGCCGAGACCCGAGACCGGGATCCCGGCGGAGCCGCAGGTCGAGATGCTGCGGCTCGAGGAAGCACGGGTGCGGTTGGCCGAAGAGCGCAGGCGCCTCGACGAGACGCAGCGACGGCTGAACGAGGAGCAAGCGGGCCGACCGACCGAGCTGACGCAGAGTCGGCCGTCGTACGACGCTGAGCCTGCGACGGCCGCGGAGTTGGCCGCCTCATCTTTCGATCGGGGCCCGCGCCGGATCGGCGAGCTCCTGCTTCTCAAGGGCGCGATCACCGAGCAGGAGCTCGACGACGCCCTGGCCGATCAAGGCGAGAGCGGCCGTCGGCTGGGGGAGATCCTCGTCCGCGCCGGGCTCGTCTCCCGCCCCGCTCTTGGCGATGCGCTGGTCGAGCAACGGCTCGGCGAGCTCGTCACTGAGAGCGGCTTCGGCAGCGGGTTGCGAGAGGCGATCGACACTCTGCACCGCCGAAGGCGCGGCCAACGGCCACGGCGGGAGCCGAGCGCCGGCAGGTAGTTCCCCCGACGCGGCCGGACGGAGCTTCTCGGGCGGCGCGCGCGACGATGGAACCACGGTCGGCCGGCGGTACAATGGGCTTCCCGCCGACGTAGCTCAGCTGGTAGAGCACTTCACTCGTAATGAAGGGGTCCCCGGTTCGAGTCCGGGCGTCGGCTCTCCCGGAGTCGACGGTTCTCGACTGGCTCGGTCACCTCGTCGACCTGCTCGATGAATTCTCGGTAGCGCAGCCGCCAGCCGGGCGTGTCGCCGAGCGCCGCTCTCAGCGGCGCGAGCTCGAACGGCAGCGCCGGCCTGTCGAGGCCGGCGGTCGCGGCGGCGCTGCTCCAGCGCCAGGCAAAGGGTCCTGAGGCGAGGCCGACCGCGACCGGGTTCCAGGCGAGGTAGTGCGCCGTCCAGAGCAGGTCTTCGTCGCTCTCGAGCTCGCGTGCGAAGAAGTGCGCCCGGAAGAGGTGCGCGCTTCGCCCGTTGAGCTTGTTGTGGAGGCGCGAGTACCAACTATGCAGCTGCTGCACCGCCCTGGAGACACGCGCGTCGGGGATCCGCAGCAGCAGGTGGTAGTGGTTACTCATCAGGGTGTAGGAGACAAGCCCGAGCTCGAAGCGCGCGAGCACATGGCCGAGTCCCCTCAGGAAGACCTCGCGCTCGTCATCGCTCGAGAAGAGGTGGCGCTCGTCGCTGCCGTGCGAGCCAAGGTGATAGATGCCGGCAACGAACGCGCGCGGAGGACGAGCCATGCGGCCGAGGCTAGGAGCGTCTGCAGGGCGGCAAAAGTGTCTGTGGAGGAATCGTCACACTTGCGTGACGAAGGCCAGTTGACCAAGTTCGGTGTCAGACACCGATGTTCACCCGTTGGCCCGGAAGAATGGTTGGCCACAGGGGGCGCCGCCCTGGCTGGACACCTCCCGATCCACGGAGCCATGCGACTCGAGGCGACGAGGGAGGTCTCCGCGCGACGCCGGATCAGCCCTCGGATGAAGGGAGCCCCTGGTTCGAGTCCGGGCGTTTGCTTGACCGTTTCGGCCTCGTCTGGCGCTTCCGTCCGGTGCCGTCCTCGACCGGATCGGCGTCTCGCGCCTCGTTCCGCTCGGGCGGAGGCTCGGCGATCGTTGCCACCGTCGCGTTCCAGACGAGCACCGTCTCCTCACAGCCTTCGCCTGCTACGGCGTCGTTAGGGCCGCCGCTCATGCGGCGATCTCCTGACCGGCCGAGACCACGTCGCGCCGTCCCCGTCGCGCGCGCCTCCTCCCGCCCGCGCGGCGCAGGATGTGGCTGGCGACCGCGTCGCCATCCCTTCCGGCCCCGAGGACGAGCATCGAGGCGAAGGAGTGGAGGAAGGGAAGTCCGGTGAAGTAGAGGCCGGGCGAGGAAGGGACGGCGCCGCGCTTCTGCTCCGGGTACCCGTCGGCGTCGAGGGGTAGCGGAAACCGGATCCACGTGTAGTCGCGGCGGAACCCCGTGCACCAGATCACGTTCGCGACGTCGGCGACCCGACCGTCCGCGAGCACGGGCTTTCCATTCTCGACGCCGACCGTCCGTTCGACGACACGCTCGACGCCGGCGGCCTCCAGGTCTCCCCTTTTCACGCGCAGGAGCGGCCCGCCGTGTGCGCGGATCTCGGGCCTCGCCTTGCGGCCGATCGGCGTCTTGACCGTGATCACGCGGGTGGCGGCGAAACGGAGAAGCGGGAAGATGACGCGCGCCTTCCGGCTCTGGATGTCGAACGGTAGCTGGCCCGTGTCGCGGCCGGACAGGAGCGTCCGGTGGCCCGCGCGGGCGACCTCGTACGCGATGTCCCCTCCGGAATGGGCCGCGCCGACCACGAGCACTGCGCCCTCCTGCAGGTCCGCCGGGCTGCGGTAGTCGGCGGAGTGAAGTTGCCTGATCCGTGGATCGAGCTCGCCGGCAAAGGCAGGGATCACCGGGCTGTCGTGCTGGAACCCGCCGGTCGCGACGACGACGTTGGCCGCCTGGAACCGGCGGTCGCCGGCGACGACGAGGTACCGGTCGCCGTCCTTCTCGAGCGCGTCCACCCGGACACCCGTCCGCACGGGCAGGGCGAATCTCTTCGCATACGCGTCGAGGTACTCGGCCATGTCGCTCCCGCTCGGGAACGAGTACGGCGGGGCCGGGAACCGCATTCCCGGCAGCGCGTCCGCAACCGCGGGCGAGTAGAGGCGGAGCGACGGCCAGCGCTTGCGCCAGGAGTCGCCGACGCGGTCGTTGGCGTCGAGGATTACGTACGGATGCCCTTGCTTCGTCAGGTGGTAGCCGACGGCGAGACCGGCCTGCCCGCCGCCGACGATCACGGTGTCGAACTGCTCTGTCTCCTGCATCTCGGTCATCTCCTCCCGTGCGGTCGAGGTTCGTGCGAACGACCGTAGGACGGGGAGGGCGGATCCGCTTCGCCCGTATCCACCAACTTCGAGCACGGCTCGGCGTGGTCATTTCTGACCACGAGGCGTCGTCAGGCGAGGTCGTGCTCGAACGCGAAGGCGCTCGCTGCCGTGCGGGAGGAAACCCGCAGCGTGGCGAAGATGTTCTGCACGTGCCGGGCGACCGTGTGCTCGCTGATGACGAGCAACTCGGCGATCTCGCGGTTGCTCTTTCCCGCGGCGACGAGGCGGAGAACCTCCACCTGGCGCGGGGTGAGCCCGTAGGCTCGGCCGGAGGCGTCCGTCGCGCTCGAGCCGAGGCGGGCGAGGTCGGGCGCCGCGCCGAGCTCGGCGAAGAGCTCGCGTGCGGCCTCCAGCTCCAGCGCGGCCGTGTCGTCGTCGCCGAGCGCTCGGCAGGCCTGCGCGACGAGCACGCGGACCCGCGCAGCGTCGTAGGGTGCGTCGAGCCCCTGCCAGGTCGCCGCTGCCTCCCGCAGCAAAACGAGTGCGGAGCGGGCGTCGCCCGCTGCCAGCTCCGAGGCTCCACGAGCGTGCGCGACGAGCGCGGCGAGCATCTCGCTCTCGTACCGCGAGGCGATCTCCTCCAGCTCGTCGCAACCCATCCGCGCTTCCTCCAAGCTGTCGGCGGCAAGCCTGATCTCGACGTAGGCGGGGAGGAGATTCGCCCGCCTCAGCGGTTGCGTGGCCTCATCCAGGGCGCGCCGAATCGAGGCCACGGCCGCCTCGCCTCGGCCCTGGGCGAGCCGCAAGAGCGCCATGCCTGGTTGCGGCTCCCAGCCGAAGCGGCTCGCCTCCCGGTACGCGGACTCCGCCTCTGGGAACTCCCCTCGCAGCCGATGGACCTCGCCCTGCCGGTAGAAGGCCTGCGCGGCGGCAGGGCGGTTGAAGCTTCGCGCCAGGCGCTCCCCGGCGCGGCGCGCCTCCTCGAGCGCATCGCTCCAGTCGCCGCGGAGCTGCATGATCTCGGCCCGATGCACGAGGCAGCGGCCGGTGAAGGCCACGAGGTCCGGCTGTCCCTCGCACCAGCGTGTCAGCACCGCGGTCCACTCACGCGCGCGGCGAAGCTCGTACACCTCCTGGCAGGCCAGGATGACGCCGCAGTAGACGATGCCGGTCGCGATGGGGGAGAGCGTCCCGCCGGCGACAGCCACCATCGCCTCGTCCAGGAGGCCGAGCCCGTCGTTGACCCGGCCCGCCTTGATCAGCATCGAGCCCTGCGCGTACACGGCCATTGCGAACGCTTCGGCATCGTGGAACCGCTCTGCGATCGTGGCGGCGTCCGCCGCCACTGCCGCGGCGGCCGTGAAGTCGCCGGCAGCCTCATGCTGGAAGACGAGCGGCATGAGCAAGTAGCCGCGCTCGACGGTGTCCTCGTCCCCCATGAGCCGGTGGGCCCGGCCCAGCCACCCCCCGGCAGGCCCCGTCTCTCCGCGAATCGCGAGATTGACGCCGACCCAGAACGCGCACCTGACCGCGCGCAGGGTCTCCCCCGATTCCAGGTACGCGTGATGGGCGCGCTCGAGGCTGCGTAGATATTCGTCGTCCCGGCCAAGCATGTAGGCGGACGTGGCGAGAAGCTCGAGATCCGGTCCTGCGAGCGCGTCGGCTTCGTCGGCGCGCGAAAGCAGCGAGTAGGCGTCTCGCCAGTCGTGGCGCTCGTAGGCGGCCCGGCCGCCCTCGAGGGAGTCTTCCGAGCCGTCTCGAGTCATCTCGTCGATTCTCCGAACGCTCCCGTTCTTCACGGCCCCCCTCCGGGATTCAGGAGACCCTACTTCGATCCGGGATCGGACGGAAGGCGCCCGTCCGGCCCCGGCTCGGCTTGGACGCCGTCCTTGCTAGCGTGAACCGTTCTGACCGGAACCAACCCAGGAAGGGGGTGAGCGCGCTGCTTGCACTCACCGACACCGCGGTTGAGGCCGTGAAGCACATCCTCTCCTCCTCGGAGGAGATCCCCGAGACGGGCGGGCTGCGAATGGTCGCCGAGCAGGAAGGGCCGCAGATGAACTTCCAGCTCAGCATCGTCCCGCTGCCCGCGGAGGACGACGAGGTGATCGAAGAGGGGGGCGCTCGGGTCTTCCTCGAGCCGGAGGCCGCGTCCGTCCTCGACGACAAGGTTCTCGACGCGAGCGTGCAGCAGAATCAGGTCGCGTTCAGCATCGCCGACCAGGCCGAGGCCTAGAGAGTCTCGTCGGCGCGGGTCAAGGATCGCCGGCCTGTGCCGATAGGAGAGTGAGACCGGGGCACGGCTCTTCCTCGGAGCCGAGAGCCCGCCGAATGGCCGCATTTCGGTGAGGTTCGCGCCCCGGTCTCTCTAGCTTGCGCGGCGAAGCTGCTCTTCGACGCGCTGGAAGGCGCGAGAGCCCCGGTCGAGCTTCCCGAGCGCCGCCTCGAGGCAGTAAACGGCCTGCTCGTGCCGGCCGCCTCGCCCGTGGAGGAGGCCGAGGTTGGCGAGCACCTGGCCCTCGTGGTGGTCGTCCTCGAGCGAACGGAGGATGACGGCGGCCTCGTCGAAGTGCTCGATCGCGGCGTGCTCGTCACCCGCGTGGCCGAGGGCCAGGGCGAGGTTGTTGAGCGTCATCGCCTCCGCGCTCGAATCGCCGACCTCGCGCACGAGCTCGAGTGCAGCCCGGTGGGACTCGATCGCCGCACTCGAATCGCCGCGCCGCCGAAGCTCGGCGCCCTGTGCGTTCAGTCGGTTGATCTTCCGGCGCAGCCGCGACTCGGAGGCTCGCTTCCCCGCCGAGTCGCCGAGCCGCTTGAGGCCGTCGATCCGGGGACGAGCGAGCCCGCCCGCCCGCTCGAGGGCCCCACGAGCGGCCGCCGGGCGGGGGAGCCGGAGGCGCCTCCGGCGAATCAGGCCGGCGACCGCGAGCGCCCCGCCTGCCACGGCGAGGGCGATGACCAGGGCGACGACGAGCCGGCCGAGCCCGACCGTGACGAGGAAGCCGAGGACGAGGATTGAGAGCCCGGCGCCTGCGAGCGAGCGCCGGCGGAGGCGGGCGCCGCGCGGGCTCGGCTCGAGCGCCGCGCGCGCGCTCTCCGGGAAGCTGGGTCGGAATGCAGTGACGTCCATCGTCTCGTCGTCCCGGCCTCTGGTCGGCCGATTCTCCTGATTCGCGCTCTGCCCCTGCATCTCCTGCTACGAGTGCTCGTGCCAGCGCTCGGGCTCGATGAGCGCCGTCACGCGCTTCCGCTCGCGATTTCGGTAGGGAGCGCCGCGATAGCGCTTCGAGAGGCGATCGATGTCGACCAGGCCCTCGTCGTCCCTGATCTCGACGACGCGGCCGAGCACGGTGACCGCTCGATACCAGTCACCGAGGTCGATCACCGTCACGGCGACTCGCGGATCGCGTCGCATGTGCGAGAGCCGGAGCCGCTCGAAGTCCATGTTGACGAGGACGCGGTCATCGTCCCAGTCGTACCAGGTCGCGGCGCTGTAGGGGGCTCCGTCCGAGCGCACGGTCGAGATGACCGCGGCGTTCGGGCGCTGCAGGAACTCGACCAGCTCGGCGGGAAGGGGTGCAGTGGGCACGGCGATCAGTGTAGGCAGCGCTGACGACTGACCGGGGGATGAGCAATCGTTCCCCCGTGCGCTCCCACTCCGACACCGTGAGCTGATGCGCGCTCCGCGCAGGCTCGATCCCGACCGCGCGGTCGAGCACCTCCCGCGCCTCTACCGCGCCGCGCGCGCGTGGTCGCACTCACGGGAGGAGGCCGAGGATCTCGTGCAGGAGACCTACGCGCGCGTGCTGGCCCGGCCGCGCTTCCTCCGCGGCGACGACGAGCTCGCCTACATGCTGCGGGCCCTGCGGAACACACTCGTCAGCCTGCGGCGGACGCAGAGCCGGCGCCCACAGACCGCGCCGCTCGTGGACGACCTCGACCCGAGCGGCCGTCCCAGCGACGATCCTGCCCAGGCGGCCGAGAGCAGAGAGGTCTACCAGGCCATCCGCGAGCTCTCGCCCGAGTTTCGCGATGCTCTCGTCGCCGTCGACATCGTCGGTCTCTCCTACGGAGAGGCCGCCCGCGCGCTCGATCTCCCCGAGGGGACGTTGACGAGCCGCCTCTTTCGAGCCCGGGACCGGGTGGCAGGCCGGCTCGGCGGCCGCCTTCCCGCCGACAGCGATCAATAGGCGGCGAGCGTGAGGAGCTCGTTGCGCGGAGCAGCGCCGACGAGCACGCAGGTGTGTCCGTCGCGCCGCCAGGTCACGACGGGCTTCCCCCCGATCTCGAGCGTCTGGTAGAGGACGCCGCCGCGAGTCGTCCCGGCGGCGCCGCCGGGGCGGGAAAGCGCCGAGCCGCCCACGATCGCGTAGCCGATGCGGCGCGAGCCCTTTCCATACACCACGACGACCGTGTCACGGGCGCCGAGCTCCTCGCGGCGCGTTCCGACCGCGTGCCAGCCGAAACCCCGCTCGAAGGCGGGGAAGACGACGCCCTCGACGTCGACGTCGAGGCGGGTTCCGGCCTGATCAGCGGCGGCAGGAGCCGGTCCGGTCGGGGGCCGCTGCGCGAGCTGGGCTGCCTCGGCGACCGTGGGGGCGCCCGGGCCTCGGGTGAGGATCACCGCGAGCACGGCGACGAGGACGAGCGCGAGCCCGCCGGCGAGCGCCCGGCGTGGGAGGAGCCGCGGAGCCGGCCGCCGCGCCCGTGCCGGCCGGCTCGTCTCGACGGCCTCGCGAAGCGCCTGCGGGACGGGCTCATCGGCCAGCGCCCGGGTCGCCTGCACCGCCTGTTGCTGCCGCTCGAGCAGCCGCTGGAGCTCGGGCGACGCGGCGACGCGCGCCTCGACGGCCGGGCGCCGCTCGGCGGCCAGCGTCCCGTCGGCCAGCGCGCAGAGGTCGGCGAAGTCCTGCTCGCTCAGATTGGAAGCCGCGTCGCTCATCGCCCTTAGATACCACACACCCCGCGCGAGTCAGCCCCTCGCGATCCGGGAGACGAGGAAGCTGCCGAGGGAGAGAAACGTGACAGCCTCGGCGACCCGCGACGCGAGAATCGCCGTCGGATCGTAGCCCGGCTCCATGAACCCGAAGAGCGGCGTGTGCTCGCTGACCAGCAGGAAGACGAACGCGGTCGCCGCGAGGCCGGCGCCGCCGAGCGCGAGCAGCGCCACGACGGGCCGTCCCCAGCGTCCGAGCAAGCGCTCGACCGGGGCCAGGAGACCGAGGCCGATCGCGGTCGCTCCGGCGAAGTTGAGCACGAAGAGCGTGCCAATCGTCGGGATGGCGGAGTACAGGTCGAAGTACTGCTGTAGGTGGACGGCGCCGACCGCCAGGAGCGCGAGGGCGCCGAGCGCCCGGATGGCCGACCAGGCCCAACCGCTTTTCCGCTCCTCGGCGTTCTCGGCCCGCGGGCGGACCGGTCCGATGGTCTGTCTCTCGAGAACATGCATTGCGAAACCTCCTTTACCACCCTCGCCGGGCGAGGCGGACGCGCGCCGGCGCCCGCCTCGTGCCCGGGTGCGGGAGCTAGTAGCCGTAGGGGCCGGCGTTCGTGTTGGCGCCGCTGCCGCTGCCGCCGCCCGAGGAGTCCTGCGAGCTCGAGGCGTGCACGACGTGCCACGTGAACTGCTGGCCGCCGAAGGCGTCGGCGAAGCCGTCTCCGCTCACCTCGCCGGGCTGATCCTCCTCGAACGAGTAGAGGAGCTTCCCGTTGTAGGTGACCTGGCTGCCGCCGTCCGGGCGCTTGACGACATCGAGCTTGCCCGGCAGGGAGCCTGCGCTCGGGGCGCCGCCCTTGACGGTCAGCGGCGTCCAGAACGAGAGGCACGAATCGGTGCAGAGCACCATTCCGCGCGTCTCCTGGTCGGATGCGTAGAGCGCCTTGCCGGAACTGTCGACGAGGACGCTTCCTGCGTCGCCGACCTGCTCGGCCGACACGGTCGAGCCGCCGCTTCCGCCGGCCGCGGCGGGCGTGGTGCTCCCCCCGCCACCGGCTCCGCCACAGGCGGCGAAAGCCATGGCCGCCACGAGGGCGGCACCGGCTCCGATGAGTGACTTCATGGTGACCTCCGTCTCTGGATGGTGGATGTCCTTCATCCAGGGCAGACGCCGCCGTAGGGGTGATTCTTCCCGCGCGGCTCCGAGGTAAGAACTCGGCCGCGGCTGCCACTAAGGAAGCAAAGGAGGTGGCGATATGGCAATCGCCTCGATGACCGAGAAGCGCCGGGACAACCCGGCGTATCAGGTCTACACGCTTCTGCGCATCGGCTTCACGGTCGCGCCGATCCTGTTCGGGCTGGACAAGTTCTTCAACTGGATGGTCGACTGGACGCAGTACCTGGCGCCGTGGATCGACGACATCGTGCCGGGCAGCGCGCAGGACTTCATGTACTTCGTCGGCGCGGTGGAGATCCTCGCCGGTTTGATCGTGCTTGCCGCGCCCTGGCTCGGCGGCTTCGTGGTCGCAGCCTGGCTCGGCGGCATCGTGATCAACCTGCTCACGGTCGATCCGCCCGAGTACTACGACATCGCGCTCCGCGACTTCGGGCTCTTCCTCGCGGCGCTCGCCCTCGGCCGGCTGGCGTGGGCGTTCCGCCCCGAGTCGGTCCGGCGGCGCCTGCCGAGAGCCTCGGAACCCGTGAGCCGGGCCGCGTAGGCAGGCCGAGAGGATGGCTGCGCTCATGAGGACGAGGGCTCACGTCGAACGGCCGGGCAGCGAGGTCGTCCGCTGGCGGCGCGAGCAGCTCGTCCTCTCGGGCTTCCCGCTCGACCTCGCAGCCCGCGTTGCGCGTGACCCCCGCTACGACCTCCACCTGCTGATCGAGATGGTCGAGCGCGGCTGTCCGCCGGAGCTCGCGCTCCGGATCCTCGCGCCGCTCGAGCTGGGAGGGGCGGCATGAGCGCAGCGATCACGGCTACCGTTGGGGGCCGTACCGTGCAGCCGCAAGCCCGAGATCGAGCGGCGCCGCCGCCCGTGCTCGTCGACTCGGAGTCGCGGGCCTGGCTCAGGTCGCTGCGTTCCGACGGCGTCGCCCGCGACGAGGCCCAGGCCCGTCTCCACGACCTCCTTCTGCGCGCGGCTCGCTTCGAGGTCGCCCGCCGGCGGGGGACGATGACGTACCTACGCGAGGGGGAGCTCGACGACATCGCCCTCGAGGCTGCCGACGACGCCCTCGTGAGCATCCTCGGCAAGCTCGACGACTTCCGCGGGCTGAGCCGCTTCACGACCTGGGCGTACAAGTTCGCTCTCTACGAGGCTGCGGTGAAGCTCCGCAAGCGAGCCTGGCAAGGACGCGAGGTTCCTCTCGAGCCCGAGACCTGGGGCCTCTTCGCCAGCGCGAGGCCCGAGCCCGGCGAGGACGTGGAGCAGCGAGAGCTGCTCGGAGCGTTGCAGGCGGCGATCGGCGAGGTGCTGACGCCACACCAGCGAAACGTGCTCGTCGCTCTCGCGTTGAACGGCGTGCCGATCGACGTGCTCGCCGCGCGGCTCCAGACGACGCGCGGGGCGCTCTACAAGACGCTCCACGACGCCCGCGCAAAGCTCCGCAAGCACCTGGAAGGCACCGGTTTTTCCCTGGAGGAAATGAGCTGATGGAACGGCCCGATATCAAGAACGTCATCGGACGGCTGCTCGGCCCGGCCGAGCCGGAGGTCGACTGCGACGTCTGCTTCGAAGAGCTCGACCGCTACGTCGAGCTCGAGGTCGCAGGCGAGGATGCCGACGCGGCGATCCCCGGCCTGCGCGCGCATCTCGGCGGCTGCCCGGCCTGCCGCGAGGAGCACGAGAGCCTTCGCGCACTCGTCTCCGGCGACTGAGGCCCAGACGTAAGAACCGAGTCTCGGCCGACACGAACAAAGTGATGGACGAGTTGTTCGGCGAGACGTGCTTCTCCGGAATCGAGCTCTCGACCGCGCCGGGACGCGTGATGACCCCGCGCCCTGCCTCGGAGCAGCTGCTCGAGCGCGCAGTCGCTCGGCTCGGGTCGCGGTCTGCGACGGTGGCGGATGTCGGAAGCGGGTCGGGCGCGCTCGCCGTGGCCGTGGCCCTGCGCGCGCCCAACGTCGAGGTCTGGGCGGCGGATCTCTCGCCGGCGGCCGTCGAGCTCGCGCGGGCGAACGTAGCCCGCCACGGCCTCGAGGACCGCGTCCGGGTCCTGCGGGGAGACCTGCTCGAGGCCGTCCCGGGAGAGGTCGACGTCGTCCTCGCGAACCTGCCGTACCTCCCACAGGCGGTGAGCAACGAGAGCCGGTACGCCGACCTGCATGCCGAGCCGGCGAGCGCGGTCTTCTCGCCCGGCGACGGGCTCGGCCCCTACCGCCGGCTGCTCGAAGCCTGTGAGGAGCGGTTGCGGGCGGGCGGCCTCGTGATCGTCCAGTATCGCGGCGACGTCTTCGAGGGATCGCGCAGGCGGCTGTCAGAGCTCCTCGGCGAGCTCGAAGAGCACGCGCTCGCCGCCTGAGACGGGCGCTAGCGAAGCTTCGCCCGGAAGCTGTACGTGTGGTGGTCGTCCTTCGAGAAGCCGCCGCAGGAGTAGAGCGACTCGGGGAAGTCCTTCGGCGGGCAGTCGAACCGGAGGCTTCCGTTCGAGAGGACGAGGTCGATCTTCCAGACGTCGGCGCGCCCGAAGTCGAGCGTCCGGTGCCCGCCGCCGTGCATGCCGGGCGGGATGCTCCGCACCTCCTTCGGCGCGCCCTTGCGGTAGAGGACGGCGGTCGCGGCCGGGCCCGTGCGCAGGTCGGGCAGGTTGACGCTCAGGTGCAAGCTCGCGTGGCGGCCGACGCCCCGTCCGGGACGCAGACGGTAGAAGCGGGTGGCCAGGTGCCGAATGCGGACCGCCTGCCAGCCGGTCGAGTGGCGGTGCTTGCCGAAGCGGAACGAGCGCTCGATCGGGGCGACCGGGTACCCGAGGCTCGCCTCGGCGTAGTCGCGCAGGTCGTTCGTCCAGCCGAAGCGGGCGAAAACCTGCCGGAAGTCGAATCCGTCGACCGCGAGTGCGCGCCTGACCGCCTGGAATGAGTACTCGTCGCCGAAGGGCGACGCGGCGCTGCCGTCGGCGCGCTCCCAGATCTCGCGGATGATCGTCGGGTCCCCGAAGACCTTCTCGGAGAGGAAGCGCCAGAAGAGCCAGGCTCCGTACTCGTAGCCGTTCGTCCCGATGTCGAGCGGGACCGACGGCCTCGAGAGCGCGCTCCGGTTCAGGTAGTTGATCCGGTCGATGACGGCCGGGTAGACCTCGCCCTCCATCCACATCGCCGTCCCCTCCATGAGCGCGAGGTCCTCGAACCAGTCGTAGGCGAACTGGACGGCGTGGAAGAACTCGTGGGCCGCCGTCACGTCGAGGAACTCCTCCGGCGTCTGGCCGGTGCCGAACTGGCCCGGGCGGTAGTCGTCGTCCAGGACGCAGTACGCCGAGACGTCCCACGGCGCCGTGAACGCGAAGGCGTGCGGGTCGTCGGTCGTGCAGTAGCCGAACAGGCCGAAGCCGCCGAGGTCGGTCAGGTAGATGTCGAGCTGGGGGCCGCCGCCGTCGTTCAGGGTCGTCGTCGAGTCGCCGAGCGGAGCTCGGTAGCCGAGACCGGTCACCTCCGTGTCCCAGACGTTGTCGAGCACCGACATCGTCAGGTCGACCTGGTCGGGGGTGCCGTTGGCGGGGTCCGTGTCGGCGGCCGGCGGCGAGTCGCGGTTGCTCGCATTGTCGTCCCAGTGGAAGCAGAGCGGGCGCGCGATCTCGCACGTCGAGCTCGGAACCGCGTCGAACTGCCAGGTCGGCTCCCCGCCTCCGCTCGGGACACCATCTGGGCGCGCGAGGAGCGCCTTCGCCTCGGCGCGGTCTCGCCCCGAGAGGAATCGGGTTCGCGCGACGAGGTCGCGCAGGATGAAGGTCGCGGCGTGCGGATCCGGGTGCGCGACGTGCCCGAACTCGCGCCGCACGCGCTCGAGGGCGAAGAGCGAGCGCGCGCGCTCGAGCGCGTAGCGCGGCTCGCTCAGCCGGCCCTGGACGAGCGCGCGGTAGAGCGCGTCGTGCTTCGACGGCGTGAGCGCCGGAAGCTCACGTTGCGCGCCCAGGGCGGGGGCTGCTGAGCCCGCCCAGGCGCAGAGGACGACGACGACTGCAACGGCGAGCTTGACACTCTTCATATGCGTGAGACCCCGGATTCCTGGATGACCGACCGGGAGACTCTATCCCACGGGGTGGGTCCTCCTGTGCCGGCGCTAGACTCGCCGGCGTGAGCACGATGGAGCGGACGGCCGCCGGCGACGCGATTCAGGTTCTCGACCACGGGTTCGTGCGGCTCGACGGCGCGCTGGCGAGCGATCTCTCCGTCGTCAATGCCGCCCGGGTCAGCTTCGCGCGCCGCAAGGAGGAGATGGACGAGTCCGACGAGGGCCTGATTCGCTTCCTGATGCGCGATCGGCACGGGACCCCCTTCGAGCACAACGCCTTCCGGTTCCACATCCGGGCGCCGATCTTCGTGGCGCGCGAATGGTTCCGACACCGCGTCGGCTCTTTCAACGAGTTCAGCATGAGATATGCCAGGGCGACCGACGACTTCTACGTTCCCGAGGCGGAGGACGTACGGACACAGGTCGGCAAGCCCGGCTCGTACTCCTTCGAGCCCGTCCCGGCGGAGGTCGCCGAGGCGACCCGTGAGGAGCTCGCGGCCGTCTACGCCGCAGCGTATGCCGCGTATGAGCGGCTCGTCGAGCAGGGCGTCGCGCGAGAGCTCGCCCGCGCCGTCATGCCGGTCGGCGCCTACACCGAGTTCTACTGGACCGTCAACGCCCGCGCGCTCATGAACTTCGTCTCGCTGCGGGCGGCCGAGACGGCGCAGCGGGAGATCCGCCGCTATGCCGAGGCGGTCGAGGAGCTCTTCGCCCAGAAGATGCCGGTCACACACGACGCCTTCGTCGCCGCCGGCCGTACCGCTCCCTAGGTCTTCGCGGCGAGGAGCCACGGCGAGTCGGGCTCGCCCTCGGAGATCACCCACTCGTCGTACTCGGAGAGGTCGTAGCTTGCGCTCATCTCGACCGTCGTCTCTCCGTCGACGTCGAACGTGCCGCAGGGGCCCGCGTACTTGCCGTCCTTCGCGAGCCAGAGGACGTAGTAGTCACCGTCACCAAGGTGCGGCAGACCGTCGACGACGAGCCGGAGCTTCCAGTTGCCGCTCGCTTCGTCCCGCGAGCCCAGCTTGATCTCCGCGGAGGCCTGCGGCGCGGCCCTCTGGGCGACCATTTGCACCGTCGCGCGGGTGTCGAAGCCGCGATCCATCCAACGGCCGACGCCGAAGAAGACCGCCGCGAGCGCCGCCGCAAGGGCGACCGCGACCGCCGCGCGCCTGCGCGTCCAGAAGGGCGCCGTCGCGCCGATCTGCTCGACCGCGCGTGTCAGCGTGCGGGGCACCTCGGTCGCGGGACCGGGCACCGAGCGCAGCAAGCGGTCGACCCGTAGGAGCTCGAGCTCCTCCTCGGGAGTCAGGTCGTCGCCGACCAGGTCGTGGAAATCGGGCCTATCGCTCACGCTCGTACCTCTTCGAGCAGTGTCGAAAGGCGCGCGAGCCCCGTTCGGGTGCGGGTCTTCACGGTGCCGAGCGGGACGTCCAGGTAGCTCGCGACCTCGCTCTGGGAGAGCCCGCTCCAGTAGGCGAGCTCGATCACGACGCGCTCCCGCTCCGGCAGGAGCTCGAGCGCCGAGTGGACGCGCCACGCGAGCCAGGACTCCTCGGCGCGTTCGGCGGGGCCGGCGCTCTCGTCAGCCTCGTCCGGGACCTCGACGGCGTTCTCGCGCCGTTGGCGCGCACGGTCGATGATCGCGTGACGTGCCACGGCGAAGAGCCAGGCCGATGCGGTGCCGCGCTCTGGGCGATAGCTCCGCGCGGAGCGCCAGATCGCGGCGAAAGTCTCCTGGGCGGCGTCCTCGGCCCGGCCGTTGTCGCCGAGCTGCCGGAGCGCCATTGCGAACACCGGCCGGGCGAATCGTTTGTAGAGCTGCTCGAAGGCATCGCGGTCGCCGCGACCGACGCGCTCGATCAGGCGGCTGTCGCTCTCCGCTGTTGCCATTGCAGCAGGCATACCGGTCACAGCTACGGAACTCAAGCGGCTACGGATTCGAAGCGGGACGGTCTCGGGCCGAGAGCCCGCCGTCCACGAAGAGGGTCGAGCCCGTCACGAACCCGGCCCCGACGAGGTAGAGCACAGCGTCCGCCACGTCCTCCGGCGAGCCGATCCGCCCGAGCAGCGTCTCCGCGGCCCGGCGCTCCTCCTGCCCCGGCTCGACAGCCACGGGCCCCGGCGCGATGCCGCAGACTCGGATCTCGGGCGCGAGCGCGCGGGCGAGCACGCGCGTCAGCATCGCCTGCGCCGCCTTCGCGGCCGAGTGAGGCGCGAAGGAGGTCCAGGGGCGATACGCGGCGACGTCCTCGATCATGACCACGAGGCCGTGGCCCGAGGCGCGCAGGTGCGGGATTGCGGCCTGGGTGACGAAGAAGCTCCCCTTCGCGGTCGAATCGAGGGCGGCGTCCCAGTCGGCCTCGCTGACGAGCTCGACCGGCCGCGGCTCGAAGCCGGCCGAGGCGGCGTTGACGACGAGATCGAGGCGGCCGAGCTCGCCGGCCGCGCGCTCGACGAGCGCACGCGCATCCTCCGGCCGTGAGACGTCGCCGTCGGAGCGGCCGGCGGCCAGGACGGCGAATCCCTCGTCCCCGAGCCGCCTTGCGAGCGTCCGGCCGAGCCTCCCGGTCCCTCCGGTGACGAGCGCCGCACGCGTATTCCGGCTCACCTGGAGAAAGATAAGCTCTCGCCGACACCGGCCTCACTGAAGGAGACGCGAAGGGAGACCCATGGCGACACTGGCCTTCAACCACGAGGAGATCGCGGCGCGCGAGCTCAAGCCCGAGCTGCTCGAGCTGGACGGCATCTCCCGGGCCTCCGTCGAAGCCCACTACAAGCTCTACCAGGGCTACGTCGCGAAGCGTAACGAGATCCTCGGCAAGTTGGCCGAGGTCGAGCTCTCGTCCGCGAACCAGGTCTACTCCGACGTCCGCGCGCTCAAGATCGACCTCACCTTCGCGATCGGCGGCGTCAAGAACCACGAGATCTACTTCGAGCACCTCGGCGGCGGGGGCGGCGATCCGACCGGGGCGGTCGGCGACCTGATCGAGCGCGACTTCGGCTCGATCGAGGCCTGGCGCGCCGACCTCAGGGCGACCGGCATGGGCGGGCGCGGATGGGCATGGACTGCCTACGACTGGGACGAGCAGCGCCTCTTCAACTACATCGGCGATGCCCAGAACACGTTCCCGATCTGGAACGCGACCCCGCTCGTGGCGCTCGACGTCTACGAGCACGCCTACTTCCTCGACTACCAGACCGACCGCGCGTCCTACATCGAGGCGTTCTTCGCCAACCTCGACTGGGACGTGATCGCGAGCTGGGTGTCGAAGTACCAGATCCAGACCTGAGCCTTCCGGGTGTCCTGGCAGGAAGGGGCACTGGTACCGCTCGGCTATGTCCTCGGCAGCATGCCGTGGGGATACTGGCTGCCGCGTCTCCTCGTCGGCGTCGACATCCGCACCCTCGGAAGCGGCAACACGGGGGCGACGAACGTCTGGCGGACGCTCGGCTTCAAGCTCGGCCTCGGCGTCGCCGCCCTCGACATCGGCAAGGGCGCCGCGGCCGCGCTCCTCGGGCGCTGGCTCGGGAATGACCTCGTCGCCGTGCTCGCCGGCTGCGCGGCCATGGCGGGACACTGGCGCCCGCTCTTCATCGGCTTCGCGCGCGGCGGGAAGATCGTCGCCACGACGGGCGGCGTCGGCCTCGCGGTTGCCCCGCTCGCCACGCTCTCGGCGGCCGCAGTCTGGATCGCGGTCTTCCTCGTGACGCGCTACGCGTCCGTTGCCTCGATGGTCTCCGCGACCGCCCTCACCCTCTTCGCCGTCCTCTTCGGGGCCTCCTGGCCCGTGGTCGCCTTCACGGCCGGCGGGGCGCTTGCGATCGTCGTCCTGCACCGGGCCAACATCGCGCGGCTCCTCCACGGCCAGGAGAGCAAGATGCGGCTGAGAGGATCTAGACGACCGCGCGCAGCCAGTCCCTGAGCTCGGTGTGTGCGAGCGAGTGCGTCCCGCTCGCGAGCTCGCCGCGCAGCTCCCCGACGGTGCCGAAGCGCTCGGCCAGCACGTCGTGGTTGTGGATCGTCTCGAAGTTGACCTGGCGCGCGAGGACGAAGTCGTCGTCGGCCAGCTCGGCGTAGCCGTCGAGGGCGCTCTTGACCATGAGCCGCACGGAGTCTTCGACGAAGCGCGGCGAGAGGTGCGCGTGCTCGACGACGAAGAGCTCGTCGGGCCGCTTCAGGAGCTCGTAGATGGGGGAGCTCATCGAGCGCTCGACGACGTCGACGAGATCCTCGGCGTCGAGGCGGAGCGACGTGCCGAGGTAGAGCGTGCCGCGCCCGCGCTGGTTGTGCGTGGCGAGCGGGACGAGCTCGAGGATGCGCTCGACGTCGTCCTCGGGGAAGCCGGCCTCTGCGAGCCGGCCCGCCGCCTCGCCCCGGACGAGGCCCTGCGCGCAGGGGCACGCGTTGATGCCGGTCGCCTCGACGCCGACCACGCGCCGCGACGCGGTGCGCGAGGCGGCCGCGATCCCGATCAGCGTCACGAGCTCCTGGGTGCGGAGGGCGGTGACCGGGGTCAGTCGCTCGACCGGATAGCGCGCCGCGATCTTCACCTCGGCCCGGAGTGCCTTCTGGCGCTCGACGATGTGGCGCGCGATGTGCTCGGCCAGGTTCTCGACGAGGAGCTTCTCGTCGATGACGACCTCGTCGATCGCCTCCTCGAAGAGCTCCGGGAAGCGCGACATGTGCACTCCCTTCTGGGCCGGGTCGAGGTCGACGAAGCAGTCGATCGCGGCCGAGACAAGTGCGTCCCGACCACCGTGCTGCATGCGCACGGCCTTCTGGACGCCGGTCACCCCGGCGCGTGAGAGACCGATGCGGACCTCGGGGGATGACGCCTGCAGGTCGCCCGCTGCGGCTAGTCTCTCCTGCTGCATGAGCCAACCGTACCAGGGGGTGAAATGGCAGAGGATGCGCGCTTCGCCCGCATCGTCTCGATCGGCGCGCACGACCTGAAGACGCCGCTCGCGACGGTGGTCGGCTTCGCGCGCACGCTTGCCCGCACCGAGCTCGGAGATCCGGCGGCGAAGTACGTGGACATGATCGAGGCTGCGTCCACGCAGCTCGACGACCTCATCGAGGAGCTCGCCCTCGCCGCACGAATCGAGAGCGGCCGCTACTCGCCCGTCCTCGTCGAGACGGACACGCTCACGCTCGCGCACGCGGTGGCAGCCGACCTACCCGAGCGGGTGGAGGTGAGCGGCGAGGGTGCGACGGTGAGCGTCGATCCGGACGCGACCGCCCGCTCGCTCTCGAGGCTGGCGAAGGCCGCCTCCCGCCACGGCGGCATCGACTCGGTCTCGCTCGTCGTCGCCGGGCGCCAGCTCGCGATCGCTCCTCTGCTTCGGAACGCGGCCGGCGTCGTCACCGGCGAGGAGCTCAGGGAGCTCGGGGCCGTCGTCGCGGTCGAGCAGCTGCGCGCGCTCGGCGTGACCGTCGTCGCCGAGGACGAGCGGCTGCTGATCCACTTTCCGGGCTAGGCTCGGCTCAGGCAGGCTGAGCCCGGATGACGTCGAGGAGCGCCTCGACGACGGCCGGATCGAACTGGGTGCCTCGGTTCCGCTCGATCTCCGTGGCGGCCTCCTCCGTCGGCAGGGCTGCACGGTACGGACGATCCGTGGTCATCGCGTTGAACGCGTCGCAGCACGCGACGACCCGCGCGACGAGCGGGATGTCGCTTCCCGCGAGACCGTCGGGATAGCCCCCTCCGTCCCAGCGCTCGTGGCAGGAACGGACGATGGCGCCGATCTCTCCGAGCAGCCCGCCGACCTTCTGGAGCATCCGCTCGCCCTCGATCGTATGCGTGTTCATGATCGCTCGCTCCTCGTCGGTCAGCGGTCCCGGCTTGTTCACGATCTGCTTCGGGATCCGCACCTTGCCGACGTCGTGGAGGAGGGCGGCGAACTCGGCATCGCGGCGCTCGCTCGCCGAGAGCTCGAGGCGATCGCAGACTCCGAGGGTGAGGGCGACGACATCGCGGCTGTGAGCGCCCGTATACGCGTCGTCGGCCTCGACGACGTCCCCGAGGAGAAACGCGGTTCCGCGATACGCCGAGGAGAGCTCCAGGACGTGATCGATGTGCACATGGCGCTCCCGTGCGAAGACCGAGAGGAGGACGATGAGGGGGACGGCGAGGAGCACGCCGTACGCGTTGTCCGACGCCACGAACGCGATCGCGAGGCCGACCGACGAAAGCGAGAAGTCGACCAGCCAGGGGAGGCCGTATGCGCGTAGGTGCCGGTACGGTGAGACGCCGCCCGCCAGCCGTTCGTAAGCGGCGGAGCTCGCGAAGTCGAACCCGACCTGGGCGACGAGCGCGCCGAGGTAGAGCGGGACGCTCCTCATCGTAGGATCGGCCTCGCCGGCGAGCGCGAGGACGAGGGCGGGGCCGAGCGCGTGCCAGCCGTTTGCGAGCCGGAGCGGGACGCGTTCGAGCCGCAGCGAGCCGCGCAGGCAGTCGAGCAGGCTGCCGAGCAGGATCCCGCCTGCGACGAGCAGCGGCACCTCTCCCAGTGGGAGCACGAAGAGCATCGGTACGAGGATGAGCTGCGTCGGCACGAACGAGCCCATCACGACCTCGAAGTCGAGCGTGAACGCGAGCGCGTACGCGCCG
Organism: Gaiellaceae bacterium; assembly: GCA_036279015.1. GTDB lineage: Bacteria > Actinomycetota > Thermoleophilia > Gaiellales > Gaiellaceae > DATEOR01. Next base: position 52,833 of record DASUJY010000017.1, read on the forward strand.
ATCAGGAGCACGGCGACGGAGAGATTCGGCCCGCGCTCCGAGCCCGCCGCCACGATCGCGAAGAGGGCAGCGGCGACGAGGAAGCCCCCGCCGATGAAGAGCGCCGAGAGGACCTCGCGCGTCTCGAGCTGAAGGGCGCGCCGGGCGCGCCGGTCGCCGATCGCATTCTCGACTGTCGGATCGAGGACCGCGTCGGCTCGCCTCGCGGCCGGCAGCGGGACTCGTGCGACCGTTTCGCTCATGAATGGTAGAGAATCGGCTTCGTCGCTCCCGCACTTGATAGGAGCGGCTTGGAGCCCTCGTTCGGGGGATTCCGGTCACCCGGTCGGGTGATCGTCAGGGCCGGTCGATCCTGCCAGGGTGAGTGCGGGAATCGACGGAAGGTTCGAAATGCGGCGTTTTATCACCCTCGTTGTGGCGGCGGCCTCTGCGCTCCTCGTGACGGCACCGGCCCAGGCGGGGCTGTTCTCAAACTTGCTCCCCGGACTCCTGTCCCCTGCGGACTCGCCGCAGACCTGCGACAGCTCGTATGAGCAGCCGTTCACCCGCTGGGGCGACGGGAACCACTACGTGCTCGTTCCAGGCGGTTCGTTCGAGCCCAACACGGTGTCCTGGAAACTCGGGCGCGGGGCTCGGATCGTCTCGGGCAACGAGTCCTTCTACGTCCATTCGGCCGGCGATCGCCATTCGCTCTACGTCCCCGGCGGCGTGAGCGTGACCACTCCGCCCATGTGCTTTGCGGTCGGAGACTGGCACATGCGCCTCTTCGCGCGCGGGAGCGGGAAGATCCGCGTCCGGATCCAGGTCAAGAGCCTGCTCGGCCTCCTGAGCGTGCTCGACGGCGGAACCGTTCGGGCCGGATCCGCGTGGCGGCCCTCGCCGGAGGTGCAGATGCTGCTCACGAACGTCACGGGCCTGCTCGCAACGGACAGCGTCTCCTTCCGCCTCACCCCGTCGGCGAACACCCGGGTCGACGACGTCTACCTCGACCCGATCAAGTCGAGCTAGGCGCCCACCGCACTCGAGCGCTGTCCGGCGATCGGCCGGCTAGGCCGCCGGCTCGGTGACCGCGGGCGTCTCTGTCTGCGGAGCGGTCCGCCAGAACGGCACGGCGGCCGCGATCCCCGCGAAGAAGGCAACGATGAGCGTGGCACTCGAGCCGCCGGCCCCGGGCTTCGCCGTCATGACGAAGACGACAGCGAGCACGAGCGTCAGGGTCGTCATGTTGGCGCTCCAGGCGATCGGGTCGCGGAGAAGGCCCTTCGCGCGTTCGGACATACCGTTGGCCATGACCTCCTTCTTGAGCGCACGCCCGCGGCTCGCGTGGATCCCCTCCCCGATGATGACGAGCATGGCGAGCCCGGCGATGGCCGCGTCGATCCAGGGGGTCGACCACGTCCAGGCATCCTGGGTCATGTAGGCGCCGCTGCCGAAGAGGGTGAGGGCTGCGATCGGAAAGGCGGGGACGACCCGCTCGATGAGTCCGCCCCAGCGCCCGACGTCGGGTGGCGTGGTCGCGGCTCGCAGCTGGAGCGACGCGTACGTGACGAGCGTAGCCGCGGTGATCGCGAGCAGCAGGGCGAGCAGGTGGATGTAGAGCACGATCGAGTAGGTGTTCATGGTCTCCCCGGTAGGCGCGTTGATCGTCAGGCGATGAGGAGGTTCTTACTCCTCCGCTCGGACGAGGTCAAGCCGGTTCAGCGCAGCAGTCGCGACAGACGGCGGTCCTTGAGGATTCGACCTCCTGTCTGGCACTCGGGGCAGTAGTAGATCGTGTGCTCGTCGAAGTCGACGCGCGCGATCGGCGTGGCGCACCGCGGGCACGGCTCGCCGAGGCGGTTGTGGATCCGGTAGGCCTTCTTGTCGGCCGCGCCGCGCTCCCGTAGCTCGAGCCCACGGGCGAGCTCCGCGTCGAGGGCATCTGCGAGCCGGGCGACCTCTTCCTCCGAGAGCTCCGTTGTCAGCGCGTAGGGCGAGAGCCGCGCGTGGTGGAGGATCTCGTTCGCCCAGGCGCGGCCGATCCCGGCGAGGAGCCGCTGGTCGCGCAGGAAGGCGTGGAGGCGGCGCGAGTCCGACGCGAGGATCTCGCCGAGCCGCTCGCGTCCGAGCCCGTACGCCTCGGGGCCGAGGTGCGAGAGCTCCGCGGCGATCGCCTCGGGCGCGTAGAGGCCGACCTTCGCGCGCTTCTTGGGGCCCCCCTCGGTGAGGACGAGCGTGCCGCCGTCCTCGAACGTGAGCCTGAAGGCCGGCGTCTTCGGTTGCTTCTCTCCCGGCCGGAGGTAGCGGAGCCGGCCGGCGCTCATCAGGTGGACGTGGAGGACGAGCTCGCCGTCCTCGGTCGGGAGGAGGATGTTCTTGCCGCGCCGCTCGGCGCCCGCGAACCGCCGGCCCTCGAGCGCGGCCAGGGGCGGGTCGTAGGTCTTCAGGGTCGCGACGTGGGCGGGTCCTGCCTTGAGAATCCGGGAACCACGGACGCTCTCCAGGCTCCGACGAAGTGCCTCGATCTCAGGAAACTCGGGCATGCTGTTCCGGAAAATGCGGTCGCACTTTCCAGAAATAACAGTAGCCGTCACGCGCGGAGGCGTCCTCGAGTCGCGGCACCGCGTCGATGCCGTGCGCCTCGATCCGGCCGGCGCGCTCGTCGAGGCGCGCGGGGACCCGCAGCTCGTCACGTTTGCGCGCTCTGCCGTGAAGCCGATCCAGGCGCTCCTCCTCGCGCGCGCCTACGACGAGCTCGCCGAGGAGGATCTCGCCATTGCCTCCGCCTCGCATGGGGCGCGGGCCGAGCAGCTGGCCGCGGTGCGCGAGCTGCTCGCGAGGGCGGGCGCCACGGAGCACGATCTCGAGTGCGGCCCCGTGGACGGAAGCCGGCTCGCGCACAACTGCTCCGGCAAGCACGCCGGCTTCCTTTGCGTCTGCGCGGCGCACGGGTGGCCGTTCGCCGGCTACCGGCTTCCGGAGCATCCCCTCCAGCAGGCGGTGCGAGCGGGGCTCGACGAGGCGGCCGGCCTCGACGGCGCGGAGGTCCCGACCGCCGTCGACGGCTGCGGCGTCGTCACGTTCGCGCTCCCGCTCGCGCGGATGGCTGCCGCCTTCGGGCGGCTGGTGCGGCAGGAGCTCGACGGCGCGGACCGCGTCGTCTCGGCCATGCGCGCCCATCCGGCGCTCGTCGAGGGCCCGGGGTCGGCGGCGACCGAGGTGATGCAGGCGCTCCCGGGCGCGGTCGCCAAGGGCGGCGCCGAGGGCGTTCTCTGCGTCGGGCTACCGGATGGGAGCGCGCTCGCCCTCAAGGTCGAGGATGGGGCGAGGCGGGCCGCGCTCCCCGCGGCCGCGGCCATTCTCGACCTGCCCGAGCTCCGCACGAACACGATTCGCAACAGCCGCGGAGAAGCGGTCGGCGACGTGCAGGCCGGATCCTGAAATCGCCCTTCCGCTTTTCGTAAAGCGTTGTAGAATGCCGCCACCATAGGGCCGGGGGACGCTTCTCTCCGGCTCTTTTGCTTCCCCCAGCGGCATGTAGCAGAGGTAGCGAGAAGAAAGGCGGAGTCTATGCTCACGGTCGACATCTCCCTGCCCGACATCGAGGAGCTGCACAAGCTCGTCACCGAGGGGCAGGAGAAGGGATTCCTCTCCTACGACGAGATCGTCGCCGGGCTCGAGGAAGTCGACCTCACGAAGGAGCAGGTCGAGGACTTCTACACCTATCTGATCGACCACGGCATCGAGCTCGTCGAGGGCGTCGAGCACAAGGCCCCGCCGCACGAGGCCCCGGCGCTCGCCGAGGAGGAGAAGGCGGTGCCGAAGCTCGACCTCACCGTCGAGCCCTCCCTCGACTCCCTGCGGCTCTACCTGCGCGAGATCGGCCGGGTGCCGCTCCTCACGGCCGACCAGGAGGTCTATCTCGCCAAGCGCATCGAGCGCGGCGACATGAGCGCGAAGACGCAGATGATCGAGGCGAACCTCCGCCTCGTCGTCTCGATCGCGAAGGCCTATCTCGGACGCGGCCTCTCCTTCCTCGACCTCATCCAGGAGGGCTCGCTCGGGCTCATCCGTGCCGTAGAGAAGTTCGACTACCGCAAGGGGTACAAGTTCTCCACCTACGCGACCTGGTGGATCCGTCAGGCGGTGACGCGGGCGATCGCCGACAAGGCGCGCACGATCCGCATCCCGGTGCACATGGTCGAGAAGCTGAACAAGGTCGTCCACATCGAGCGCCAGCTCGTGCAGCGGCTGGGCCGAGAGCCGCGGCCGGACGAGATCGCGGCCGAGCTCGAGATGACGACCGCGGAGGTACGGGAGATCCTGCGCATGTCGCAGCTCCCCGTCTCGCTGGAGAAGCCGATCGGGGAGGAAGAGGAGTCCGAGCTCGGCGACTTCGTCCAGGACGAGCAGGCGGAGTCCCCGTTCGACTCGGCCTCGCTCAACCTCCGCCGCGAGGACATCGACCGCGCGCTCGACTCGCTGCCCGAGCGGGAGCGCAAGGTGATCGAGCTCCGCTTCGGCCTGAGCGGCGAGAGCCCGCGCACGCTCGAGGAGGTCGGCCGCGCCTTCGGCGTCACGCGCGAGCGCATCCGCCAGATCGAGAACAACACGCTCAAGAAGCTCGAGTCGCTGCCCGAGGCGCAAGGCCTCAAGGACTGCGTCTAGTCCGACCGGGCGGCTCAGACCCCGGGCGGACCGGAAGGGGTCTCGTCCAGATCGCCCTGGCAGGCGCCGGCGTCGGGAGTGAAGACCGGTCGGCTCGAGCGCGCCGTGAGAAGCCGCCCTCGCGACCGGAAGCGGACTTGTCCTGAATAGTCGGCCGACCACGGCCCCGGGGAGCAGACCGGCAGCGCGACCTGGCTCGACGTCCCCGGCTCGACGTGCACGGTGCGTGTCCCGTCGGGGCTCGTGAAGGTGACGCTGGCTGCGGTGAAGTCCGACGGAAGCGAGAGCGTGAACCGGAGGGTTCCGGCGAGCCGCCCGCTGTCCGTCGGCCAGACACGGAAACGCCCGACGGTCTGCAGCCAGCCGTCCCAGTAGCGGCCGATCGCGTAGACAGAGAGACGCGGGCGCCCTGCGGGCCGAAGCAGCTGGTAGAAGCGATTGCGGCCCACGCGCTCCACGCCGTCTAGCTCGAGCGTGGCCCCGTACATGTCGACGAGGAGCGGGCGCACCACGGGCCGGCCGTCCTCGAGCAAGGACCCGTCGCGCCCGATCATGAGGTGTTTCGCAGCGAAGGCGTCGGGAGCCGGCGCGTTCGGCAGCAGAAGGACCGACTCGAGCGACCTGTTCCAGAAGAGCTCCTCCGAGGTGAAGGAGCTGTCGGCGAACTGAGACTCGAGCAAGGCGACGGCGCCGAGGTCGGCGTCGTCGACGAAGGAGGCGTTCGGCCAGAGCAGATACTCCCGCACGTTGCCCGCGATTGCGTGCTCGAACCCCACTGACGCCGTCGAGCCGAGGCAGGCGGCCGCGATCGCGACCCAGACGAGCAGGGTCGGCCGGTTGCGTCGCCGGCGGGTCGCTGCCACCGCGGCCAAGGAGAGAAGGAGGGCGGCCAGCGCGATCAGGAGCGAAACGAGCCCGACGTCGCCCGCCAGCGCCTCGGCCTGCCCGACGGCGAAGAGAAACGCGGAGTTCGTCTTCCCCTGGGCCGCCGCGAAGCCGGAAAGCGGCACGCGCATGGAGACGACGAGGAGACACGCGAAGACGAGCGCCTGCAGGCGCCACCACGGGAAGCCGCGCCGCGCGTAGAGGCCGAAGGCCAGTGCCATGAGGGGGAGGACGTAGAAGAAGTAGCGCTCCTGGATCCGGTCGGCGCCGCTCGCCCCGTAGAAGGCGGCCTGTCCGAGGACGGTCACCGAGAAGGGGGTCGCACAGACGGCGAATGCGAGCTCGGCGCGCGAGCTCGGTCGCCAGAGCGCGTGCGCGATGCCGAGGAGCGCACCTGGGACGAGCACCCACCCGGACGAATAGAGGAGGAGCATCGCGTCCGATCCGAACCACTTGAAGGTGAGCCAGACGCTCAGGTCGCTCTCGAGCAGCACGTCGTAGTAGCCGAGGAGCTGGGACGGCCCCGCTGCGACGAGCACGAGAATCGCGGCAGCGAACGAGAGGAGCGCGAGTCGCTGCTCGGCGAGTGCACGGCGCACGCGCCGTTCTCGCAGGCCCATGGCGAGGACGGCGAGCACGAAGAGGGCCGGGAGGAAGACGAACTGAATCCGAGCGAGCGTCGCGAGGGCCGCGAGCCCGACGAAGGCAGCCTGCGCACGGCGGGAGGGCTCGGAGAGCGCAACGACCGCCGTGCCGACCGCGGCAAGCGCGAGCGGATAGGCGAACGGATCGGCGAGCATCCAGCCCGAGTAGAGGACGTCCGGAATCGCGACCGCGAAGGCGCCGATCGCAACCGAAAGCCACGCTGAGAGGCCGAGGCGCCGGGCGAACCAGTAGGCCACGAAGGCCGCGAGCGACATGACGGTCACCGTCTCCAGCTGGATGAGCCGGTACGAGACCCCGACGTCGCCGACGAGCCACGCGGGCGCCGTCAGAAGTGGCTGGAGGAGCGCAGGAAAGTGTGCGGATCCGCCCCGGACGAGCGGGCGGCCGTGCTCGGCGAAGGAGCGGCCGAGCTCCGAGTAGATGTACTCGTCGGGAAAGTAGATCGGCGTCGCTCGGAGCCACGCGGCCAGGGTCCTTCCGATCACGCTCGCGGCGAAGACGAGCGCGAGCGCCTGAGCGGGGGTTACGCGGACGGCCGCGAGTAGGCGCGCTCGCGGCGGGGCGAAGTCGGTGCGGGCGTCCGCTGCCACGCTCCCTCTATCGGGTCATGTATCCCTCCCCTTGAACGGGAGGAGCTGCTACGAGCGGTGCGGCTCTTCGTCCTCGGCCGAGACTCGCTCGTAGGCGACGAAGAGGCGACAATGCGGGCATTTGAAGCCCGCGTGGCGGTCCGATCCTCCGGTCATGAGCTCGGCCTCGAAAGGCTTGTGGCAGTGGGGGCACACGACCTCGTAGCTGCCGTCGTGCGGCGAAGCGTTGGCCATGGGAAGGAGGATAGCCACGCGCAGGAGGTTGCCGGTTGCACCACTACGCTTCCCGCATGTCTCTCCAGCGGCGCACCGCGCTCGTGTCCGTGTTCGCGGCGCTCCTCCTCATCGCGCTCAAGCTGGTCGCGGGCATCCATGCCGGCAGCCTGGGGCTTCTCTCCGAGGCGGCGCACTCCGGCACCGATCTCGTCGCTGCGCTCCTGACCTTCTTCGCCGTCGGGATCGCCGGCAGGCCTCCCGACGCCGGCCATCCGTACGGGCACGGGAAGGCAGAGCACCTGGCCGCGCTCGCCGAGGCCGCGATCCTCGTGGTGGCGGCACTCGTGATCGCCGTGAACGCGATCGTGCGGCTCTTCGGGACGCCCCACAGCGTGCAGGTCGACTGGGTCGCCCTCACGGTGATCGGCTTCGTGATCGCGGTCGACGCGAGCCGCGCGCTCGTCTCGCGCCGGGCGGCCCGCCGGTTCCAGAGCGCGGCCTTCGCCATGAACGTCCTCCACTTCGGCAGCGACCTCGCCGGGTCGGTCGCCGTGCTGGCCGGTCTCCTCCTGGCCAGGGCGGGTCACCCCGCCGGCGATGCGCTCGCGGGACTCTTCGTCAGCATCCTCGTGCTCGCGGCCGCCGCTCGGCTCATGAGCGGGAACGTCGACGTCCTCATGGACCGGGCGCCCTCGTCGGCCCGCGAGGCGGCGCGCGAGGCGATCCAGAGGCTCGAGCCACGTGTCCAGCTCAGGCGGCTCCGCATGCGCCGAGCGGCCGGGCGGCACTTTGCAGACGTCATCATCGGCGTCCCGCAGGCACAGGGCGTCGAGCAGGGGCACGCGGCCGCGGACGCGGTCGAGGCGGCCGTCGAGCGCGCCGTCCCCGGGGCGGACGTGGTCGTCCACGTCGAGCCCCAGGAGGCGGAGGCGATTCGCGAGCGTGCGTATGCAGCCGCCCTGCGCGAGCCGGGTGTTCGCGAGGTGCACAACATCGTCGTGCTCGAGGTCGGCGGTCGCACCGAGCTGTCCCTGCACCTCAAGCTTCCGGGCGGCTACTCGCTTGCCGAGGCCCACGAGATCGCCTCCGCCGTCGAGCACGAGATCCGCACGGCGCTGCCCGAGGTCGACGCCGTCCAGACCCATCTGGAGCCGCTCAGCGAGCCTGCGGCGGCGAGCCCGGTCGGGGCGGGAGACTCGGAGATCGAGACCGAGGCTCTCGGCCGGATCGTGCTCGACGTCACCGGGGCGACGCCGCGCGAGCTCCGGCTCCTGAACACCGAGGTCGGGCTCGTTGCCTTCCTCACGCTCGGAATGGACGCGGGCCGCCCTCTCTCGGAGGCCCACGCGCGCGCGAGCGAGATCGAGGAGCGCATCAGGCGCGCACATCCCGAGATCGCCGACGTGGTCGTTCACACGGAGCCCTGAGGCCGCCGTTTTGCGGCACGACCGGGCGGGTAGCTCACGGTCATGCCCAGCAAGAAGGCAAACGTCAAGAACGAGAAGCAGTACGAAGCGCTCAAGGACAAGGGGATGTCCAAGGAGCGCGCGGCGCGGATCGCGAACTCGCCGGGCGCCTCTTCCCGCGGCGGCAAGAAGTCCGGTTCGGGCTCGAGCTCGAGCTCGAGCCAGGGCGGCACGACCGCCCAGAAGAAGGCCGCCGGCCGCAAGGGCGGCAAGGCGACGGCCCGCAAGTCGTAGTACCCCAGACGGCGCGGGGTTGCCCGACGAAAGGCCCGCCGGACGCGGGCCTTCACGTCCGGGTGTTGCGTCGAGTGGGGGAGAGAGGATTCGAACCTCTGAAGGCTGAGCCAACGGGTTTACAGCCCGTCCCCTTTGGCCACTCGGGAACTCCCCCGCGGCGCGGCGCATTGTAGCGCGAGCCGTCTCACCCCTCCTCGCTAAAGAGCCTGCGACGCTCCGCCGATAGGCCGAGGGCGACCATGGACCTGGACGGCCTTCTCGCACGTCTCATCGACCTCGGCGGCAGCGATATGCACTTGAAGATCGCATCGCCGGCGATGGCGCGCGTCGACGGCGAGCTCCAGCCGATGGAGGAGCGGCTCCTGACTGAGTCCGATCTCGAGACGGTTCTCACCCTCGTCTCCGAGCGGACCCCGGCCAAGCGCGAGCACTTCTACGTCTCGGGCGAGCTCGACACGGCCTACCTGGCCGAAGGGCTCGGCCGCTTCCGCGTCAACGGCTACCGTCAGCGGGGCTCGATCTCGCTCGCCTTCCGCTTCATCCCGAAGGAGATTCCGAGCTTCGCCAAGCTCGGCCTCCCGGACGGCGTGGGCAGGCTCGCGGAGGAGCACCGCGGCCTCGTCCTCGTCACGGGCGCGACGGGCTCGGGCAAGTCGACGACGCTCGCGGCGATGGTCAACGCGATCAACCGCAGCCGCAAGCAGCACATCGTGACGATCGAGGACCCGATCGAGTTCGTGCACGACGACTGGGGCTGCATAGTCAACCAGCGCGAGGTCGGGCTCGACACGGACTCGTACATGGAGGCGCTCAGGCGCGTTCTGCGCCAGGACCCCGACGTGATCCTGATCGGGGAGCTCCGCGACGAGGAGTCCGCCAAGGCGGCGCTCCAGGCGGCGGAGTCCGGCCACTTCGTCCTCTCGACGATGCACACGCTCGACGCGGCCGAGACGATCGGCCGCCTCGTCGAGCTCTTCCCGGCCGGCAAGCAGGACATGGTGCGCCAGATCCTCGCGGGCGTCCTGCGGGGCGTCATCAGCCAGCGCCTGCTGCCGAAGGCGGGCGGTGGACGGGTCGCCGCGGTCGAGGTGATGGTCAACACGGCCCGCGTCGCCGACCTGATCCGCGACGGCGAGACCGACAAGCTCACCGAGGCGATCGAGGACGGCGAGTTCCACCAGATGCAGAGCTTCTCGCAGCACCTCGTCCAGCTCGTCCTCGACGGGCTCGTCGAGGAAGAGGTGGCCGGGAGCGCCGCGAGCAACCGGCACGACTTCGAGCTCGCGGTCCAGCACGCGCTCAAGCGCCAACGGGCCGCGGAGAAGCAGGCGGCAGCGGCCGCCGAGGCCGAAGCCGCAGAGGCCGAGAAAGCCGCCGCAGAAGAGCTCGACCCCGACTCTCAGTCCGAGCGCATCAACGGCAACGGCTCCGGGCTTCGCGTCGCCTCGACGGAGCAATGAAGCCCGGGGTTGCAGTAGCGGTGCTCGTCGCCGTGCTCGCGCTCGCGGGAGGGGCGGCCGCGCAGAGCTTCACGATCGTGCCCGCGACCGCGACGGCCTTGCCGAGCGCCGAGGCGCCGAACGCTCCCGGCTCGATCGACGCGCCCTATCCGCTCAGCGTGCCGCCGCCGAGCCCGGCCGTTCGCTCCTCCGACGAGATCCTGGCGCTCTGGCACCGTGCGGGGGACGCGTACGGCATCCCGTGGCAGGTGCTCGGGGCGATCAACAAGATCGAGTCCAACTTCGGCCGCAACGTGGGCCCGAGCTCCGCGGGCGCCGTCGGCTGGATGCAATTCATGCCGGAGACCTGGCAACGCTGGGGCCTCGACGCGAACGGCGACGGGCTGGCCGACCCCTGGAATCCGGACGACGCGGTCTTCGCGGCCGCCCGCTACCTGGCCGCGGCCGGCGGGCGTGACGACATCGCGCGCGCCGTCTTCGCCTACAACCACGCGCAGTGGTACGTCGACGAGGTACTCGCCCTCGCGGCCGACTTCGGCGACGGGGAGGGGCTCGACCTCGGAAGCTCCGCCGGGCCGACGGCCGTCTTTCTCCTCGACGACCTCCAGGAGCAGATCGCCGCTGCCCGGCACGCCGTCGCCAGCGCGCGCGCAGCGCTGCCGCACCTCGAGCGCGAGGCCGACCGCTCGGTGGACAGGCAGCTCGCGCTCGAGCTGAAGGCCGGGGACCCGACGATTTCGACCGAGCACTTCCGCGAGCTGGAGGCCCGAATCTCGCGCCTTCGGCACGAGCAGTCGCGCGACACCCGGCGGCTCGAGCGGCGCCGCGCCGATCTCTCCGGGGCCGTCGCCAGGCTCCAGTCGCTCCAGACGAAGCTGACGGCCGCGTCGGTCGCCGCGCCCGCCGCAGCCGCGGTCGGCGGAGCGCAGTCGAACGGCGACTACGTCTTCCCGGTCGGCGGCGGTCCGGACGCAGTCACCGTCGCCCACACGCATCACGACTACCCGGCCGCGGACATCGCGGCGCCGGAGGGCTCTCCCCTTTACGCGCTCGCCGACTCCGTGGTCGTGGACACGTTTTCGGACGGCCGCTGCGGGATCGGGCTCCAGCTCCAGCTCGACGACGGCGTCATCTACACCTACTGCCATCTCAGCTACCTCGAGCCGAGCATCGTGGCCGGGGCCGCGCTCGCGGCCGGCGCCCCCGTCGGCCTCGTGGGGTCGACGGGCGATGCCACCGGGCCGCACCTCCATCTCCAGCTCGCCCCGCCGGTCTCGTACCCGCAGGACGAAGAGTGGTTCCGCTCGTTCGCCGGGGTGGCCTTCAGCTGGCAGGACGCACCGACCCCGGCGCGCCGAGTCGGCCCGCCGGAACCGCGCTTCACCGTCGTCGAAATCTCCCGCGACTCCTCCGCGCCGCGCATCGTCGGCTTCACCCGTTAGATGGTTGATCGGAAAGTGTGGTGCCGTCGGGGGCGCCCATGACCGAGCATGAGGCCGCGATCATTCCGAGCTCGTACCCGAAGGTACGGGCGACGAACGAGCGTGGCTCTCAGGCGATGTGTCATGGGCGTCATCCGGCGGTGCCACGGTTTCCGGTCAATTTTCGATCAATCATCTGGGGCTTGACTTTTTCGCGGAGCCTGCCGATTGGGGAGCCATGGCGGCCCGACTGACGGCACTCCTGCCGCGTCTCCTGGCGCTCACCGTGATCTGGCTTCTCGGTGCGGCGACGTACACCCTTGCCGCCGACAAGCCTCTCGGCTCGAAGCTGGAGGACGCCCAGGAGCAAGCGCAGGCCCCCGCCAAGCCCGACGTCCTCACGGTTCCGGACGTGCGGCGCAAGGCCTATGTCTTCGCCAAGGGAATCCTCCAGGACGCCGGCTTCGCGTGGCGCGTCCAGGGGGACGTCAAGGGCTACGCCGCCAACACGGTCTCCGTCCAGAATCCCGCGCCCGGCGCGAAGGTGATCGACAACGGAGCGCCGACCGTGGTCCTCGGACTGACGAGGAACACGACCTACGGCGAGAGCGGCCTTCCCGAGAACACCGCTTCCTACAGGGGCACGCGGATCGTCCTCCTGAGCGACTGGGCGGGCGACCAGATCGGCAACACGAGCTCCGAGACCACGAGCACGACCGAGACGGCTCCGACGACCACCGGGTCGACGACCACCGCGCCCGAGCCGACGACTCCCGAGGAGGAGCCCGAGCAGACCCGCAAGCCCGACTTCGAAGTGGCCGGCGCACCGGCCGAACCGGCCGACGAGATCACGCTCCCCGCCCGCGCCCGCGCGCTCCAGCGCCGGGTGGCCGCCGCCGAGACATCCTCCCGCCGCCTCGTCTCCTTCTGGCTCTACCAGCATTCCTGGATCGTCACCGGCGCCCGCTTCGGCTGGCACGACGGCGCCGAGGCGCTTCGCATCCTGATCCAGGTCGACCGCAGTCTCGAGCGCCGCTTCGGGTACGGCGCCAAGAGCGAAGCCGTCGCCCGCCGCGCGCTCGCGTACGTCGAGGCGCAGGCGAAGTGATCGCGCGGCTCCGGGGCGACCGCCGCGGCTACACCCTCATCGAGCTCGTCGTCGTCCTTGCGATCTTCATGACGGTGGTGACCGCGCTCGTCTCCCTCTTCACCTCGGGTTCGAAGGCCGAGCTGGACATGAACCAGCGCTTCGAGGCCCAGCAAAACGCGCGGCTCGCGCTCGACCGCCTGCGGCGAGAGCTCCACTGCGCCAACGGCATCACCACGACTCCGAACACTGCGGTCTCCTCCGTGACCGTCTCCCTTCCGTCGCAGTGTCCCTCTTCCGGCGGCACGAGCATCTCCGTCGTCTACGACGCCGCCCTCGTCTCCGCGAACCGCTACGAGATTCGGCGCACCGTCGCCGGGACGACGACCCCGATCGCCGACTACATCACGACCTCCGGCGGAAACGTCTTCACCTACACGCCCGCGAGCCCGACGAGCCGCGCGCTTCTGCACGTGGACTTCGACGTGAACGTCAACCCGAACGAGGGATGGAAGACCTGGCGCCTGGTTGACGACATCGTTCTCAGGAACACCCTGCGTCAGTAACCCCTCTCCCGGGACGAACACATGACCTTCTTGCGGCGACTTCTCCGAAGGCAGGACGGGATCACTCTGGTGATGGCCGTCGGCATCCTCGGTGTCCTGACCGTCTCGGGGACGACGCTCATCTACTACTCGTCGACGAACTCGCGCAGCGTCTCCTTCTCGAACACCAACTCGAAGGCCTACGACCTCGCCGAGGCCGGCATCAACGAGATGATGGCGATCCTCTCGAAGCCGGAGAACAATGCGCTCAAGGGCAATCTCCTGCCCGAGACGACGAGCGCCTACGAGGACGGGACGGTGACCTGGTCGGGCACGCTCGACGACTCGACGCAGACGTGGTCGCTCACGTCCGTCGGCCGGATGAGGAATCCGACCGGCGCGACCGCCTCCGACGTCGAGCGGACGCTGACCGCGAAGGTGCCGGTGACGCCGTCCTTCGCCCAGCCGCTCAACAACCCGGCCTGGAACTACATCTTCGCCACGCGGACGGGAACGCCCGGCGGCTGCGACCTGACGCTGAACAACAACGTCTCGGGCGGCTCCCGCCTCTACGTGAGCGGCAACCTCTGCCTGGGCGAGAACGTGGGCGTCACCTCGAACCCGCTCGTCGTCAAGGGGAAGCTCCAGCTCGACAACAACGCCTACGTCGGCTCGACCGGGACGCGTGTGGAGACCTACGTCGGCGGCTCGGGCGGTCAGTACTGCCAGTACGCCCAGCAGGCCTGGAGCCCGTCGACGGGCCATCCGAACTGCTCCGACTGGGACCATGTCTACTCGAAGCTGTCGGACGGCTCCGCGGGCGTCACGACGGCCGCTGCGTCGATTCCCCAGATCGCGGCGCCGGCCGTCGACTGGGAGAACTGGTACGCGAACGCGATACCGGGCCCGACGAAGGACTGCTCGAGCGTCGTCGGCGCGAAGACGGGCACGACCCCCACCTGGGATACGAACGCGGTTCGCGACGCGACGACGAACGGAAGCGTCGCGACCGTCTTCGATCTCACACCCTCGCAGTCGTACACGTGCCGGGTCGGCCCGGCCCGGTCGCCGTCTGGCTGCCTCCCGCCCCCGAGCTACACGAATCAGACGGCTCCTGTCTGCACGCAGTACCCGACCGGCGAGCTCACCTGGGACGCCGCCACGAAGACGCTGACGGCATACGGCACGATGTTCATCGACGGAAGCGCGAAGGTCTCGAACGGCGCGCTCAACCAGTACAACGGCCGGGCGACCATCTACCTCTCCGGGACGCTCCGCGTGGACGGAAAGCTGTGCGGCGGCGTCGTCGGCTCGGCGTGCGACTTCGCCGCCTGGGATCCGAACAGCGAGATGCTGACCTTCGTGGTCGGCGGCGACGGCGCGAACGGCAACGGCGGCAACCAGGTCGCCTCGGGCTTCAGCGCCGACTTCATCAACAACGCGCAGTTCCAGGGCGCGGTCTATGCGACGAACGCGGTCAACTTCGGCAACAACGCGAGGACCGACGGGCCGCTCGTCGCGAGCTACGTGGTCTTCTCGAACAACGTCACGAGCGACAACTTCCCGACCGTGCAGACGGTCCCTGCCGGGATGCCCGGGAACCCGGCGGTCTACGCGCAGCCCAACCCACCCCAGCTCTACGCCGGCTAGCGCCGTTCCGGCTAACGCTACGGGCCCTGCGCGCCGATAGAGGCTGGGATGGATGCCGCCCTCGCCCTGGTCGTCTTCGCGCCCGCCCTTGCGCTCGGAAGCTTCCTGAACGTCGTTGCGGCGCGCCTGCCGGAGGGCCGCTCGCTCGTCCGCCCGCGCTCCTCGTGCGGCTCCTGCGGGGTCGAGATCCCGTGGCAGGACAACGTGCCCGTTCTCTCCTACCTGCTCCTCCGCGGCCGCTGCCGCGCCTGCGGCGAGCACTTCAGCGCCCGCTACCCGGCCGTCGAGCTCGCCACGGCGCTCCTCATCGCCGCCTGCTTCCTCCGCTTCGGGCTCACCGGCCGGGCCGCCGTCGGCGCCTGCTTCTGTGCGACGCTCGTCGTCCTCTCGGCCATCGACGCCGAGCGGCGCATCCTCCCGGACCTGATCGTGCTCCCCTCGTTCCTCCTCGTGCTCGGCGCGAACCTGGCGCTCGAGCCCGGCCGCTGGGTCGAGTGGATCGGTTCCTCGCTCGGGGCCTCCCTCTTCCTCTTCCTCGCTCTCGTCGCCTACCCGCGCGGGATGGGGATGGGAGACGTGAAGCTCGCCCTCCTCCTGGGCGCGGGCCTCGGCAAGGTCGTGGGGGTCGGCCTCATGATCGGGATGCTCTCAGCCCTCGCGGCCTCGAGCGTCCTCTTCGCCCGCCACGGCATCGCCGCTCGCAAGATGGCGATCCCGTTCGGCCCCTTCCTCGCGTTCGGGGCGATCGTGGCGCTCTTCGTGGGGCAGCCGCTGCTCGACGCGTACCTGAGCCGACTGTAGCTCTGTCCATCCCTCGGCTCAGGGATTCTGGGCCGCGCGCCGATACACCGTAGAGGTGGAGTTCGACGACCTTCAGAATCTGAGCAACACCGGCACGAGCGGCGAGGAGGCCTCGTCCGCGAAGCCGCGGCCGCCCGCAGGCGCGTTCGCCCCGAACCCGGTCAACGAGCTCGTCGCCGACCTCCTCGAGACGACGGGCCTGATCGCCCCGGACCGCCTGGCAGGCGTGCGCTCGTCCGCGGCCGGCACCACGATCTCGCAGGCGATCGTGGACGAGGGACTCGCCGCGCCGGGCGTCGACACGCCGCCTCCATCTCCGCTCGGGGCCCGCGGGCTCCGGCAGGTGGCAGGCGACCACTCTCACCTGCCTCGCGTCGATCTCGCCCTCGAAGGCGTCGACAAGAACGCGGCCGGCCAGATCCCCACCCACGTGCTCGAGCGGGCCCTGGCGATTCCCTACAAGCTCGAGGACGACCGTCTGTACGTCGCCGTGGCCGATCCGACCAACGTCCAGGCGGTCGACGAGCTTCGGATCGCGACGCGCTACACGCTCGAGATCGGCGTCGCTCCCGCTGAGGACATCGAGCTCGAGCTCCGGCGCATCGTCCGCCAGACCGAGGCCTGGGAGCGCGCGGCGCTCGTCGAAGACGAGCTCGAGGAGGAGGAAGCCGAGGAGAGCGACGACCTGGAGGCGGACGACGGGGTCTCCGACGCGCCGCTCGTCCGGCTCGTCAACTCGATCATCCTCCAGGCCGCCGAAGACGGAGCCTCCGACCTCCACTTCGACCCACAGGACGACGCCCTCGTCGTGCGCCTGCGGGTGGACGGCGTCCTGCACGAAGTGCAGCGCATCCCGAAGCGCCTTGCGGCCGGAGTCACGACGCGCCTCAAGGTGCTCGCCAAGCTCGACATCGCGGAGCGGCGCAAGCCGCAGGACGGCCGTATCTCGCTGAACGCGAAGGCGGCCGGCCGCATGCTCGACATCCGCGTCGCCGTGCTCCCGACGGTCGAGGGCGAGGGCGTCGTCATGCGCCTCCTCGACAAGTCGAAGCGGCCCCCGACCCTCGCCGAGCTCGGCCTCTCCGACGAGATGCGGGACCAGTTCGCCGAGATCATCGAGAAGCCGACCGGCGCGCTCCTCGTCACCGGGCCGACGGGATCGGGTAAGTCGACGACGCTCTACGCGTCGCTCGCGGAGATCAGCCGCCCGGAGATCAACGTGATCACCGTCGAGGACCCGGTCGAGTACCGCCTCGCCGGGCTCAACCAGGTGCAGGTGAACATCAAGGCCGGGCTGACGTTCGCGACGGCGCTCCGTTCCATCCTCCGGTCCGATCCCGACGTCGTGATGGTCGGGGAGATCCGCGACGCCGAGACGGCGAAGATCTCGATCGAGGCCGCGCTCACCGGTCACTTCGTCCTCTCGACCCTGCACACGAACGACGCCCCGAGCGCGCTCACGCGCCTGAACGAGATGGGCGTGGAGCCCTTCCTGACGGGCTCGGCCGTGACCGCTGTACTCGCTCAGCGCCTCGTCCGCAAGCTCTGCACGCACTGCTGCGAGATGTACATGGCCACGCAGGAGGAGATGATGGAGGCGCGCTTCACGCCCGAGCAGGCCGCGGCCGCCGACGGCATCGGGCTCTACCGCAAGAAGGGCTGCCCGCGCTGCAACCAGACCGGCTACAAGGGCCGCATCGGTGTCTACCAGCTCATGATCATGAGCGAGACGCTTTCCCGCCTCGCCGCGCAGCATGCGAGCCGCGAGGAGCTCGAGCGCGCCGGCATGGAGATGGGGATGAAGACCCTCTGGGACGACGGCCTCCAGAAGGTCGCCGCAGGGCTCACCTCGATCGAAGAGCTGGCGCGGGTCCTCGTCTAGCGGGCGCCGAGGCCGGGAGCCTCAGAGCTCGCAGCCGAGATAAGTGAGAGCCTTCGTGGCCTCGCCGAGGAAGGCGTCCGCCTCGGCCCGCGTGCGGAACGCGTAGGGCCCCGGGCGGAGGGGCTCGACGCGCACCGCGTCGACCGGGTAGACGTCGCACTCGACGACGTAGCCGTTCGGGCCCGTGTCGACGCAGCGCAGGGCGACGACCTCGCGGCCGTCCTTGCGCGCCGAGCGGCGGTCGACCTCGATGCCGGCGAGCAGGTCTGGGGAGGACTCGCGCGTCTTCACGCGTTGCGGACGGCCTGGATGATGGTTGTCCGATCGTGATAGCCCTCGAGGCGGGTGCGCAATTTCGGCCCGCGTCTGAAGATCAGGACGGTCGGCGACTCCAGGACGTCGTATTTCGCCGCGAGCTTGCCGACCTTCCGGTTCTTCGACACGTCGATGGTCACGAAGCCTGCACCGGTGGAGAGCGCGCCGGCGCGAGCCTCGCGCGTCTGGATCGCGTCGTAGGTGACGTTCGGCTTGTAGAAGAGGACGACGACGACGGGATGACGCGCGAGAGCGGCAGTGAGGGGATTGGAGCGGTGCGCGGTGGCCGGCGGCGACTGATGCTTCGTCGGCGTGGTCGGCGTCGGCTGGGTCTTCGGGCCTGCCGTCGTCGTGGTCGTCTCGTGCCTGGCGGCAATCCGGGTGGCGATCGCGTCGGCCTCCGAAGAGTCCGGCTTGCTCCGGCTCATCACAAAGGTGCTCACTGCGAGCCCGAGCACTGCGACGAGGGCGATCGGCGCGAGCACGGACAGACGAAGCTGGGACGCCATGGGCTCTCTATCGGCAACTCGCGCGTAACCCTTAAAGGAGAGAGGGCGCCTGACGGCGCCCTCTCTCGACCGATAAGCGCGTGCCTTACGGACAGCCGCCCGAGGCGATGTCCGACGCAGGGCCGTTCTTGTGGTAGACGACGTTCGCGTTGTTCGTGCTCTCGATGCAGTACGTCGTCGTGCTCGCGGTGACGACCGACACGTTCTTGATGCCGGCGTCGATCGTCTGCAGCTCCGCGAGCGTGAGGCCCGAGTAGCCGCTCGCGTGGTCGGCGTAGAACGCCTCGACACCGGGGATCGCCGCGCGCACGTTCGCCTTCGCGGCCGCGACTTCTGCGCGGTTGCGGAAGGAGAGGTACGACGGGATGGCGATTGCGAGCAGGATGCCGATGATGATGATCACGACCAGGAGCTCGATGAGGGTGAAGCCCCCTTCGCTGTCTCGCTGCGTGATCCGCTTGCTGAGCCTCTGAATCATTTGGTGACTCCTCCTTGTCGAGCAATGGGCGTGCGTGGCTCAGCCGGAGATATCGGCCTTTCGAGGGCGCAAGGGTTCCCCTCGAACGGGGGATTTTCCAGAGGCTCTTCAGGTGCGGGCGCTCCCTGCCGATAGCTGCGGGCGGAGGGAGCCCCAATGGATGGTCCTGGCACCAAAGCGGAAACGACACAAACGATCGACGACCTGCTCGAGACGACGATTGCTCTCGGCGCATCCGACCTGCACGTGACCGTCGGATCGCAGCCGGCGATCCGTCTCAACGGCCGGCTCGAGCGGCTCGAGCAGTTCGGTCGCCTCTCCGCCGACGACACGCAGCGCGTCCTCTACCGCATCCTCTCCACGGAGCAGCAGAAGCACCTCGAGATCAACCGACAGATCGACGTCTCGTACTCGATCCCCGGCCTCGCGCGCTTCCGCGTCAACGTCTACTTCCAGCGCGAGAGCCTCGGCGCCGCCTTCCGCATGATCCCGGCCGAGCTGAAGACGCTCGAGGACCTCGGCCTGCCCCCGCAGCTCCGCGAGCTCTCGAAGAAGCCGCGCGGCCTCGTGCTCGTCACCGGCCCGACCGGGTCCGGCAAGTCGACGACCCTCGCCGCCGTCGTCGACGAGATCAACCGCACGCGCGACGAGCACATCATGACCATCGAGGACCCGATCGAGTTCCTCCACCGCCACAAGCGCTGCATCGTCAACCAGCGCGAGATCGGGCCGGACGCCACGAGCTTCGCCGAGGCCCTCCGCGGCGCGCTCCGCCAGGACCCCGACGTGATCCTCCTCGGCGAGATGCGCGACCTCGAGACGATCTCGACTGCCGTGACAGCGGCCGAGACCGGGCACCTCGTCTTCGCGACCCTGCACACACAGGACGCGCCCTCGACGATCGACCGCCTGATCGACGTCTTCCCGGCCGCCCAGCAGGAGCAGATCCGCGTCCAGCTCGCCGCCACGCTCCAGGGAGTCGTGACCCAGGCGCTCCTGCCGACGGTCGACGGCAAGGGCCGGGTCGCCGCGCTCGAGATCCTCCTCCCCGACGACGCGGTCCGAAACCTGATCAGGCAGGCGAAGGTCGAGCAGATCTACTCGGTCATGCAGACCAACGTCGGCCGCGGCATGCAGACCCTCGAGCAGGCGCTCGTCGAGCTGATCGCCCGCGGGGTGATCACCGAGGAGGTCGCGCTCTCGCGCTCGAGCCGTCCGGAGCAGCTGATCGGCCTCCTCGAGCGAAACGGATTGCGAGCCGGCCAGTCGGCTGAGGC
Organism: Gaiellaceae bacterium; assembly: GCA_036279015.1. Classification (GTDB taxonomy): domain Bacteria; phylum Actinomycetota; class Thermoleophilia; order Gaiellales; family Gaiellaceae; genus DATEOR01. The sequence continues at coordinate 72,965 of DASUJY010000017.1, forward strand.
AGGTCTCAGGGTGGCTGAGGGCTGATGGCGAAGGAAACCGTCGGCCTCAAGATCGGCGCCTCCTCGCTATCGGCCGCACGCGTCGAGGTGAACGGCTCTGCGCGGCTCGTCCAGATCGCCCGCGAGCCGATCCCCCGCGGGATCGTCCTCGGAGGCGAGGTCAAGGACGCTGCTGCTCTCACCCAGGCGCTCAAGTTCTTCTTCAAGCGGCACGGTCTGCCGAAGCGAAACGTCCGACTCGGGATCGCGAACAACCGCATCGGCGTGCGCACGATCGAGCTGACCGGAATCGACGATCCCAGGCAGCTCGCGAACGCCGTCCGGTTCCGCGCCCAGGAGGCCCTTCCAATTCCGGTCGACCAGGCCGTGCTCGACTTCCAGGTGCTCTCCGAGACCGTCGCGGAGGGGCAGTCGAAGAAGCGCGTCCTCCTCGTCGTCGCCTACCGCGAGCTGATCGACTCGTACGCGCTCGCCTGCCGCCAGGCGGGCCTCCGGCTCGCCGGCATCGACCTGGAGGCCTTTGCGCTCCTCCGCGCGCTCATGCCCATGGAAGAGCCGGCGGGGGAGCGCAGCGCCCTCGTCGCGGTCTCGATCGGGTCCGAGCGCAGCACCCTCGGCGTCTCCGACGGCCGCTCCTGCGAGTTCGCCCGCGTGATCGAGTGGGGCGGCATGTCCCTGACGATCGCGCTCTCGCGCGCGCTCGACATGGAGATCGAGGCGGCAGAGCTCCTGAAGTCGACCGTCTCGCTCGAGGGCGACGGCGTTCCCGACGGGCTCAGCGCCGAGCAGGCGGTCGCGGCCAGGGAGGCGCTGAACGCGGCGCTTCAGGGCTTCTCGCGCGAGCTCGTCTCCTCGCTGCAGTTCTACCAGAGCCAGGCCGATTCGCTCGGCATCCGCGAGGTCGTCCTCGCCGGAGGGACGGCGCGGCTCCCCGGCCTCGCGCAGACCCTCAACCGCCTCGTCGGGGTGAACGTCCGCGTCGGCGACCCGCTCGTCGGCGTCTCCGTCGGCAAGAAGGTCAAGGGCGGGATGCCCGATCCCTCGCTCGCGGTTCCCATCGGCCTCGGGATGGCTCTCTAGGAGCGGCATGGGAATCGACCTGAAGAAGGAGATCAAGCTCTCGGACCTGCTCAAGCGCGGTCCGAAGGAGCCGAAGGCGCCCAAGCCCCCGAAGGAGAAGAAGCAGAAGGCCGAGAAGCCGCCGAAGGAGCCGAGGGAGCGGCGCTTCGGCAAGCGGGCTCCAAGGGAGAAGGAGGCCGCTCTCGAGCCGAGGAGCGGGCCGCCCATGCGGGACATCCCGCTCATGCGGGCCTTCAATCTGCTCCCCTCCGAGGAGGCTGTCGCAGCCGAACGGGAGGCGCGCCGCCCGAGCGCGATCCCGCACGTGATCGTTGCGCTCGCCGGGGTGCTCGTGTTCGCGGCCCTGGCGGCGTTCTACCTCTCTGCGGGCGCGAACGTGACGAAGAAGACCGGCGAGCTCGACGACCTGCGCGGCGACCTCGCGAGCTTGCAGGTTCCCGAGCAGGAGCCGCAGTCGAACGACGGAGGGCTCGACGTCGACGCGGAGCGCACGGCGCGCACGGCGGCCCTCTCGGCCGCTCTCGCCGACCGGCTCGCCTGGGACCGCGTCCTGCGCGAGCTCGCTCTCGTCCTGCCGAGCGACGTCACGCTCGTCACGCTCGACGCGGCCGCGCCGTCACCCGGATCAGCGTCCGCCGGGTCCGGCGCCGCGGTGACGAGCTTCGCGATCACGGGCACCTCGGCGAGTCAGGAGGGCGTCGCGCGCCTTCTCTCCCGCCTCCAGGTGATCCCGGAGCTCAAGTCGGTCACGCTCGAGTTCTCCTCCAGCTCCGACGACTCTCAGTCCGGGTCCGTCAACTTCTCGATCTCGGCCGTGGTGCGGCAAGGAGCAGCGGCGTGAAGAAGCAGGTGCCCATCTGGCCCGTGATCGGGATCGCGATCGTGATCCTCGCCGCGGTCGCGTACATGCTCCTCATCCGGCCGAAGAGCAACGAGGCCGCGGATCTCGACGAGCAGATCGCCGAGATGCAGACGAAGGTGACCGCGGCGCGGCTGGCCTCGAAGCCGGACGACGAAGACCGGGCGATCAAGGTCGCCGACGTCTTCCAGATCAGCAAGGCGATGCCGGACTCCGATGACATGCCGGGGATCATCCTCGACCTCAATTCGGTCGCCCGCGCGACGGGCATCAAGTTCGTCTCGATCCAGCCGAGCGCGGCGACGCCGAAGACGGGCTACAGCGCGATCAAGATCGTCCTCGCCTTCGAGGGCAACTACTTCGACCTGACCGACTTCCTCTTCCGCCTCCGGAACCTCGTCACGGTGCGCGACGGGCGGCTTGCCTCCTCGGGGCGGCTCTTCACGCTCGACGCGCTCAGCATGAAGCAGGGCGCAGGCGGGTTTCCCGGCATCCACGCCGACCTGACGGTGTCCGCCTACGTCTACGGGGCACCGGATGCCGCGGCTCCTGCGACGCCGACGCCTCCCACCCCCTCGAACGAAGCGCTGCCGGCGCCTTCCTCGGCAGGCCTGGGCTAATGGCCTCGAAGAAAGCAGAAGCCGCCCTTCTCAAGCAGAAGGAGGCGAAGCAGAAGAAGGTTCTCTTCCTGCTCGTGCCGGTCTTCATCGCCCTGATCGGCTGGCAGGGGCCGAAGACCTTCAAGGCGCTCACGGGCGGCGACCCGCCTCCACCGCCGGCGACCGCTGCTCCCGCGACCGCGACGACCGTTCCGACGCCGGGCTCGGCTCCCTCGACGCCCGGCGCCGGCACGGCCGTTCCTCCGGGCCAGCTGGTCGACACGGATGCGCCGCCGTCGCCCCTCGACGGGCAGCTGACGAACTTCAGCGTCTTCCCCGGGCGGGATCCGTTCTCCGGCGGGACGACGACCGCGCCCCAGGTGGGCACGACGACCGGCACCGACACGACGCAGGCGGCCACGCCGAGCTCGGCCCAGATCGAGATCAACGGTCAGGTCGAGGCGGTCTCGGCAAGCGGCACGTTCCCGAGCAGCGACCCGATCTTCAAGCTCGTCTCGCTGACGTCGACCTCCGTGACCCTCGGCCTCGCCTCCGGCAAGAACTTCACGAACGGCGATCCCACCGAGACGATCAAGACCGGCGAGACGCTGACCGTGGCCGGCGACGACGGCTCGAGCTTCTCGATCAAGCTCGTCTCCGTCAGCTCGAACTAGCGGGCCAAAACGGCCGTGTCCGGGGTCAGACCCCGGCCATGTCTCTCCGGTCGCGCGCCCGGCTCGTCGGTGCCAGGCACCGGGACACGTCCGCCTGGGCGGATCGCGGCCGCATGCAGGAAGAACTCGCGACGCATGCTTCGATGAGGGCGCCGTTTTCGTCATGTCCCGGTGCCAGGCACCTGTCATGACGTTTCGGGCCATGTCCGGGGTCAGACCCCGCCCATGGCGGTCGGGGACGCAGGCGCTACAGACCCGTCGACTCGTCGAAGGCCGAACTGACGCGGGCGTAGACCGGGTACGGGGCGGCATCCCCGCGGACGACGACGCTCACCAGCTTCACGAGCCTGCCGGTCATGGCCGTCGAGCTCGTGATCTGCTTCCAGGTGATGTACGTGTCGACCTCGTAGGCGTGCCCGTCGGCGCCCGTGACCGTCTTCGTCGGGACGGAGTCCGTGCAGGGCGCCGTCCCGCAGGCCGGAATGTTCGCGCGCTGCACCCAGTAGACCGTGGCGCCGTTCGCGTGTGCGGCCGCGGTGGTGCCGAGATAGCCGCGCTCGTCGGTCCCGCTGACCGTCCAGGGAGTCGAGGTCCGCGAGGTGATCAGAATCAGCTCGTCGTCGATCTGGACGATGAACGGCCCAGAGCTTGGGAACCCGGTCGGGCTCGCCGGTACGGGCACGGTGAGCTGTGAGGACGTGATCGCCGAGGTCAGCGTCGTCGACGCCGCGGTGTCGGTCTTGTAGTACGGCTGGCTCGTGTAGGTCGAGCCGTAGGCGCCGGACACGACCGAGGCCACGGCGCTCTCGTCGAGCCCGATCGAGTCGTACTTGATCGCGCGGAACTGCTCGATCTCCGAGTCGGCGATCGCCGCAGCCGTCGTGACCGTGCTTGCCCGCCGGATCTGCACGATCCCGGCCTGGAAGACCGCGAAGCACGCGAAGATCCCGATCAGCATCACCGTCATCGCGGCGAGCAGCTCGATCATGCCGAAGCCGCCCTCGTCTCGGGCGCGCCGCCGCAGATGTCGGCCCGTTCCAAGCATCGCTGCATTCATCGGCAAAGCACCCTTGACCCTCAAGGCGCGACCGGGTGATGCCGATTTCCGGCGTGATGGCTTCCTACGCCTACACCGCGATCAACTCCGCAGGGCTCGAGCTGGACGGGGAGGTCAACGCCCCCGACGTGAACGCCGCCCGCGAAGCGCTGCGCGTGCGCGGGCTCGTCGCGCTCCGGCTCGACCAGCAGGCCTCGAGCTCCGAGGGCTTCGCGATGGCGGTCAAGAAGGTGAAGCCGAAGTCGCTCCAGGTCTTCTCGCGCCAGTTCGCGACCATGATCGAGGCAGGGCTGAACGTCGTCACCGCGCTCGTCATCCTCGAGGAGCAGACCGAGGACAAGAAGCTCGCCACGGTCATCTCCGAGCTCCGCGCCGACGTCGAGGGGGGCCTCCTCCTCTCCGAGGCGATGGCCCGTCACCCACGGATCTTCTCCCGGCTCTTCGTCTCGATGGTCGAGGCCGGCGAGGCGGCGGGGATCCTCGACGTCGTGCTCGACCGCGTCGCCTTCCAGATCGAGAAGGAGACCCAGATCCGGCGCCGAGTCAAGGGCGCGATGATGTATCCGCTGATGGTGATGAGCTTCGCCACGCTCGTCCTCATCGGCATGCTCATGTTCCTCGTCCCGATCTTCGTCGGGATCTTCGAGCAGCTCGGCGGCGACCTGCCGATGCTGACCCAGATCGTCGTCAAGGGATCCAACATCCTGCGCGACCGCTGGTACATCGTCTTCCCGGTCTGGGGCTTCCTCATCTTCGGGTTCTTCCGCTACAAGAAGACGGAAGCGGGCCGTCGCGTCTGGGATCGCGTGCGCATGCGAATGCCGTTCGGGATCGGGAAGATCATCGTCAAGGTCGGCATGGCGCGGTTCTCGCGCACGCTGTCGACCCTCGTCGCGGCCGGCGTCGACATCATCCGCTCCCTCGAGATCACCGGCTCGACCTCCGGCAACAGCCTGATCGAGGACGCGACCGCAGTCGTCCGCGAGCGCGTGCACCAGGGCGTTCCGATCGCGGTGCCGCTCGAGAGCGAGAAGATCTTCCCTCCGATGGTCTCGCAGATGGTCCGCGTCGGGGAGGAGACCGGCGAGCTCGAGAAGATGCTCGGCAAGATCGCCGACTTCTACGAGGACGAGGTCGACAGCTCGATCGCGACCCTGACCTCCATCCTCGAGCCGCTCATGATGATCGGCGTCGGGATGATGGTCGGCGTCATCATCATCTCGATGTACCTGCCGATGTTCAAGCTGCTCACGCTGATCCAGTAGGCGGCGGCGGCGGCGGCGGGTGGTTGAACCTGTAGTTGCAGCTACAGGCCTCGGTAAACCGCCTGTAAACAAGCCACTTTTCAGATTTCACCCAAAGGCGCGCTTGCTAGTTGCAGCTGCCCACCAATCGGGACCAAGCTGAAGCGCCGTACGGGGAGGGCAGGCGTCGCGCGCCGGTTGCCCTCCCCTCTGGCTTACGCCGCCTGAGCGAGAGGCGTCGGTGCGGTGTTGAAGGCGAGCGTCCAGTCAGGATCGCTTTCGCCGTCGACCGAAAGCCGCCACTCGTAACGCATGTTCGGCTCGAGCGGGAGACCGACTGCCGTGAACGTGTAGACGTAGTCGAGTGGTGTCCCCGCCTTCACGTTCGGCGGGATGCCGGTGCAGAAGTCCTGTTCGATGACGAGCGGTTCCTTCTGCGTCTCGGAGACCGGCGCCTCGAACGGGTTGCCGTCCGAGTCGACGAGCTCGAGCTTCAGCTTGTGCTGCTGCGTTCCCTCGTTCCAGGGCACGTAGACCTTCACGGCCACTGCGAACGGGGCCCCGGCCATGATCGTGGACCAGCCACCGCCGAGGATGTAGAGCTTCCCGGCGACGGCCTGGGCCGCGTCGGCGAGCAAGAGGAAGACCTTCATGGTCATCCACCCTCCAGTCGATTCCGGCTCTTGGGGAACCGGGTCGGACCGCCCCAATGGCGGCCATCCCCACAGATAGTGAATGCGGCGGCGGACGGCACGACCAGAGCGAAAAGGATCGAAGGGCCGCTCCCCAAGAGCGGCCCTTCCGTAAAGCTCGCGAGCGGGTCGAGGGTGGTGACCCGCGCGGGACGGTAGCAGCCAACGACGACGACGCGTCGGCTCGCTCGAGCTGTGAAGGGCGACGACCCTCATCCCTCGCGTCGGTCGTAGACGATGACGCCGGGTTCCCCAGCTTGCGCGAGCGGCGTGCACTCCGTGTAGGCCGGATCGAGCCAAACGTCGTCGGCCCACTGGTCTTCCGGGCACCCGAACTGGCGGTATACGCCCCGTCCCTCGTGGCCGGCGACCGTGCGCGCGAGGTGACGCGCAGCCATCTCGTCGTGTGCCCGGGCGACGACCGCGAAGGTCTTCTCGTACGGCGGCGTCCATGGGTGGGCCGGCCGACTCAGGACGTCCGCGCGGGGGCGAAGGAGCTACACGATCGTGATCGTCACCCACAACATGCAGCAGGCGGCTCGCGTAGCCGACATGACGGCCTTCTTCAGCGTCGAGGTCTCCGACGAGGGGAAGCGCCGGACAGGCGTACTCGTGGAGTACGACGTGACGCCCACTATCTTCACGAAGCCGAACGACAGGCGCACCGAGGACTACGTCACGGGTCGGTTCGGATGAGAGTCACCCTTCAGGAAGAGCTCGACGGGCTCGAGGCGTCGCTCCAGGAGGAGGGCGACCTCGTCAAACGGGCGCTGCGGGGCGCGCTGAACGCGCTCGGGCAGCAGGACGAGGAGCTCGCCGACGAGGTGATCTCCTTCGACGACGAGGTCGACCGGTGCTACGTTGGCATCGAGACGGGCATCCAGTCGCTCCTTGCCCGGCAAGCACCCGCGGCGATCGACCTGCGTCTCGTGCTCGCCATCCTGCACGCCAATCTGCACCTCGAGCGGATGGCGGACTACTGCGTGACGATCGCCAAGCTGACGAAGCTCGTCAGGGTCGAGTCACCGGACGGGACACTTCTCGAGGCCTTCGACGAGATGGGCTCGCGCGCCGAGGAGATGACGACGGTCGCGCTTCGGTCGCTCGCGGATCGCGACGCGGAGGCTGCTGAGGGCCTGGTCGACCTCGACGAGCTCATCGACCGGGCGAACCGCCGCGTCGTCCAGCACGTCCTCTCCCTCGGCGCCGACCCCAACCTGCGGGAATGGGGCCTGCGGATGATCCTCGTGTCACGCTGCCTCGAGCGGATCGGCGACCACGCCGTCGACATCGGCGAGCAGACCGCGTTCCTCGTGAGTGGCGAGTTTCGCGAATTCACGGTGGGCGATTAGCGCGCGCTCGCTAGGCGAAGGATCACCGAGAGCGACTGCTCCGGCCCTGGCCAGAGCTCGCGCACCAGCGCCTCGCCGCCCACCGAGAGGAAGTGGCGGAGGGCGAGCGCGACGATGATCGCATCGTCGAGTTGGCCAGCGACCGGGATGAAGTCGGGGACGATGTCGATCGGGATGGCCAGGTAGGCGACGAGCGCGAGCAGGAGCAGCTTGCGGTGGCGCGGCACGCGCTCGTCGCGGGCGAGCCGCGCGACGAGGACGATGCAGTCAGGGATGAAGGTCGCGAACGCGCGCGCGTCGCCCCGCCGGCCGAGGACGAGCAGCCAGACCACGAACGCAGCCCAAACGGCGACCAGGACGGCCATGCCGATCAGCAACCAGCTCCACCAGCTCATGAGCTAGGCAACCTCCTCGCGCAGGGCGCCACAGCCTTCGTCGATGCCGTAGCAGACGATCACGAACGCTGCTGCCGGATCGGCCCACCACCAGCCCAGCGCCGCGTCCACACGCCGCGTCGTTTTCACTGTCGCTCGACTCGCGCTCTACAGCTAGCTACCACTCCTCGACCGCGAATAGGGCCTGCACGCCCCCACTGGGGCGATCGTCTTCAGATTTGCGGACAATTTGTCGAAATCCGATAGATGAGCCGTTCCTGGACGTGCGCTCGGCGGGCGATAGACATGAGGCCGTCGAGATCGGGTTCGAACCGCCAAGTCCTATGTTTCGTGCTGGAACACAGTCCCACATCCATTGGGCATGAGGTCGTGAGTCCGCATGGCCGCTTCAGGGTTGTCCAACTTTGATCGCCGCTCGACAGGCGGCGGGGGCGGGCACGGGCGCCGCTAGCCTTGACACGCATCGACGTGTGTCGATATATTGATCGACGTCGATGCGAACCCTCACGGTCATCCAGAACGAAGCGCCGATCGCCTGCTGCGCGCCACTGGCCGCTCCGTCGCTCTCTGACGCAGAGGCCGAGGCGACGGCGTCGCTGTTCGCGGCCCTCGCCGACCCGGCTCGCGTCCGGATCGTCAACCTCGTAGCGACGAGGGGAGAGCCCGTCTGCGCGTGCCACCTGATCGAGCCGCTCGGCCTCTCGCAGCCGACCGTGTCGCACCACCTCAAGCGCCTGGTCGAGGCAGGCCTGCTCGAGCGCGAGCAGCGCGGCAAGTGGGCCTACTTCTCGCTCGCCCCCGAGGCGAGCGAACGCCTCGCAGGCATCGCCGATCTCACCCGAACGAACGAGGAGGTTCTTTCCCCATGAACGCATCAGCTGACGCGCTGCGCGAGGACGTGCGGCGTCACTATGCCGAAGCCGCCCGCGCGGTGGCCGAAGGGTCGAGTTGCGGCTGCGGCAGCGGCGCCTGCTGCGAGGGAGAGAGCGCGAGCGCCGACTTCGGCGAGTCGCTCTACACGCTCGAGCAGCGCGGCGAGCTTCCCGACGCGGCCGCCCTGGCCTCACTCGGCTGCGGCAACCCGACGGCGGTCGCCGAGCTCCACGAGGGCGAGACGGTGCTCGATCTCGGCTCGGGCGGCGGCATCGACGTGATCCTGTCGGCCAGGCGGGTCGGCCCGACCGGCCTCGCCTATGGTCTCGACATGACGGACGAGATGCTCGCGCTCGCGCGAACGAACGCCGCCGAGGCGGGCGTCGCGAACGCGATCTTCCTCAAGGGCCTGATCGAGCAGGTGCCGCTTCCGGCCGACTCGGTCGACGTCGTCATCTCCAATTGCGTCATCAACCTCTCCACCGACAAGGCGGCCGTGCTCGCCGAGATCCAGCGCGTGCTGAAGCCGGGCGGCCGGCTCGGAGTCTCCGACATCGTCGCCGACGATCGCCTCTCGCCCGAGGAGCGCGCCGAGCGCGGCTCGTTCGCCGGCTGCATCGCGGGCGCGCTCTCGAAGAGCGAGTACGAGGCGGGGCTCGAGGCGGCCGGCTTCGAGGACGTGTCCATCGAGCTCACGCACGAGGTCGCCGACGGCATCCACGGCGCGATCGTCAGGGCGGTGAAGACGACCGATCCGGAAGCCAAGGGCCTGCGGGTGATCCAGCCGGCGACGAGCGCCGGCTGCTGCTGATGGCCGTCGACACCGGCGCGGTCACGGTCGTGGCGCTGCGTCCCGTGCACTGGCCGGGCGTCGCGCGCGTGTACGCCGAAGGGATCGCGACCGGCAACGCCACCTTCGAGACGGACGTGCCGGGCTGGGAGGCATGGGAGTCCTCACATCTGCCTGCGCACCGTTTCGTCGCGCTCCGCGAGGGCGAGGTCGTCGGCTGGGCCGCGTCGGCCCGGTCTCCGACCGCTGCGTCTACGGCGGCGTCGTCGAGAACAGCGTCTACGTCGCCGGGTCCGTTCGGGGCCGAGGCGTTGGCCGGCGCCTCCTCCAGGAGCTGATCGCCTCCACCGAGGCGGCCGGGATCTGGACGATCCAGACGGGCATCTTCCCCGAGAACGAGGAGATCATTCGGCTGCACAGGCGCGTCGGCCTCGAGGTCGTCGGCGAGCTAAGCGGCTCGGCAAGCTGAACGGCGTCTGGCGCGACGTGCTCCTGCTCGAGCGTCGCAGCGAGAAAGTCAACTGAACCAGCTCTCGCTGCACGAGTCCTAATCGGGGCGGGCAATCGGGGCCTTCGCCCTCGTCTTCGTCGGCGCCGCCGCTGTCATCTCAAGTCCCGGTGGGGAAGCTCATGTAACTACTTGCTCACACCGATACGAAAACCGTGATGGGCCGATGAAACTTCCAGGCTCCACTGGCGGCGAAGCGGCGGCTGAGGCGAGTCGAGGGCGGGTCAGTCGATGACACGCTTCATGGCGGGCCCCCTCGCCCACCGCATTGGAGTCGTCTTCGCGGTCTCTCTTGGCCTGACGGCGCTCGTCGTCACGCTCCCCTCCGTTCGGTTCGCCTATGAGCTGCCTTCGGGGCACGTGGCGCTCGAGACGTCGGCCGCCCTGATCGGTCTCTTCACCGTCATCGTTTTCGCCGGCCGTTACCGCCAGAGCAGATCGGTCGCCGACCTGGCGCTCGTCGGGGGCCTGGGGTCGCTCGTCTGCACCAATCTCTTCTTTTCGGTGATCCCGGTCGCTGCCGGTGCTGATCCAGGGGGCGCGTTCACAACGTGGGCTCCTCTGCTGGGACGGCTGATCGCCGCCGCACTGTTCGCGAGCTCCTCGTTCCTCTCCGACAGGCGAATAGCCCGGCCTGGTCGTGCGGCGGCGCAGCTCAGCGCCGTTCTCATTGCGTTCAACTTCGCCCTCGGGCTCTGCATGCTTCTGGCCGCGGATTTGCTTCCCGCCGGACTCGCACCGCCCGCGCGGTCCTCGATTGCGCCCGAGCTCGACCTCCCGGTCATCTCCGCGCTGCAGGGTCTGTCCTTCCTCATGTTCGGTCTCGCAGCGTTGGGGCTCGTTCGTCGCGGCAGCGAAACACGCGATCCGTTCTTCGCCTGGGTCGCGGCGGGGTCCGCGCTCGCATGTTGCGCCGCGCTCAACTACGTCCTCTATCCGTCGCTTTACTCCAACTGGCTCTACACGGGCGACGCGTTTCGTCTCGGCAGCTACCTCGCCTTCCTGCTCGGCGCAGTCGCCGAGCTACGGCGCGAGTGGCGCGAGCTGGCGGGTGCCGCTGTGCTCGAGGAGCGGCGGCGGATCGCACGCGAGCTCCACGACGGCGTTGCGCAGGAGCTCGCCTTCATCGGACGCCGGGCGCAGCGACTGCCCGGTGTCGAGGCTGAGAAGATCCGCGATGCCGCCGAGCGTGGGCTCGCCGAGTCGCGCCGGACGCTCGCCGTACTCTCTCGCCCCCTCGACGAGCCGTTCGAGGACGTTCTCACCGAGGCGGTCGAAACCGCCGCGCTACGGGGATGCGCGCCGGTCCGGCTCGACATCGAGAAGGGGATTGTCCTTTCTCACGACCATCGGGAGGCGCTTGCGCTGATCGCCCGAGAGGCCGTATCCAATGCGGCTCGCCATTCCCGGGCAACCGTCATCTCGGTCGCGGCAACGAGGCAGCCGACGCTCGTGCTCCGCGTCGAAGACGACGGTTGCGGCTTCGAACGAGCCGCTTCGAGCCACGGCTACGGCCTTCGAATAATGGAGGAACGGGCCAGGGCGATCGGCGGGGACTTCCGCGTCTCGACCGAGCCGGGGCGGGGCACCTGTATCGAGGTGACGGTGAGTTGAGCTTGATCAAGATTCTCATCGCCGACGACCATGCACCCACGAGAGCCGATCTGAGGGAGATCCTCGAAGCCGACAGGCGCTTTCACGTCTGTGGCGAGGCCGCTGATGGGCCGGCCGCGATCAGCGCGGCCGTGCGCAACGTTCCGGACATCTGCCTCCTCGACGTTCGCATGCCAGGCAGCGGGATACTGGCAGCCTGGGAGATCACGAGTCGTCTTCCCAGGACCCAGGTGATCATGCTCACGGTCTCACGGGACGACGACGACCTCTTTCGCGCTCTGCGCTCCGGAGCGGCTGGCTATCTGCTCAAGGATTTGCACCCGTCCGCCCTTCCTGGGCTCTTGCTCGGCGCGTTGCGGGGGGAAGCGCCGCTTTCACCGCTTCTCGCCGGCAGGGTACTCGCGGCCTTTCGTGACGGCTCGCCTCGGCGCCGGCAACCGGGGGAGAGCGTGGTCGGTGCGCGCCTGACGAGCCGGGAGTGGGAGGTACTCGACCTAATGAGACACGGCCGGACGACGACGGAGATCGCCGCGGCGCTCGTCATCACGCCGGCGACCGCGCGGAGCCACCTCGCCGCCGCGCTTCGGAAGCTCCGCCTTCCGAGCAGGGCGGCCGCGCTCGCTCTCCTCGGCGACTCCGGGACCGACGCGGGGTCCTAGGGCGCGAGAGTGTGGAGAAACCTCCACGCTCTGTGGCCAAAGGGGTGGTGGGCTGTGTCTCTTGCGGCGCCGACATGCTCGGCGTATGCGGCGGTTCCTCTCCAACCTTAGGCGCCAGGACGGCATCACCCTCGTCATGGCCGTGGGTATTCTGGCCGTGCTCAGCACGACCGGCGTGACGCTCATCTACTACGCGGACGCGAACGCCCGTAGCGCCTCTTATTCCGGAAGCAGCGCGGTCGCCTACGACTTGGCCGAAGCCGGCGTCAACGAGGTAATGGCCATTCTCAGCGCGCCGAGCAACAATGCGCTTGCGCCCGGCATTCTGCCGACCACCACTCACTCGTACGGGACCGGAACGGTCACGTGGAGGGGGACGCTGGCTCAGAGCGTCACCGGTGCGTCGACGTGGACCGTCGTCTCGACGGGCAGGACGGCGAATCCGACCGGCGGCGCGGCCGCTGTCACGAGGACGATCCGGGCCAAGATCCCGGTCGTCCCCACCTTCACGCAGCCACTCAACAATCCAGCCTGGAACTACATCGCGGCACGAGGGACGGGCTCGAGTTGCGACATGAACATCACGAACAGCGTCGTGATCTCTTCGCCGCTCTACGTCGCGGGCAACCTCTGTCTCTTCAATCAGGCGGCGATCTCCGCCGGCCCCTTGCTCGTCCAGGGCTCGGTGACGATGAACCAGAGCCAGAACTTCATCGGAACCCAGGGTGCCCCACTGAGCGAGGTGCACGTCCGGAACGGCTGCAAGTGGCAGAACAACGCCGTGCACAACCCCTGCCAGCAGGGGCTCGGAAGCCAGGGCAAGGACAACTTGTGGGCAAACCGCATCGACAACCAACCGGCGGGCGTCACGTTCCCTACCCCGGACTGGGACGGTTGGTACCTCAACTCCATGCCCGGCCCGTACTGGCCTTGCCTACAGACCACCGGCATCCCGCCGATGTTCGACACGGATCAGGGCACGACGCCGAATGCTGCTCGTCGCAACAACAGTATCGGCACGGTTCAGGACCTCACTCCCTCAGCCTCCTACAGCTGTCTGAGCTCGGGTGGGGCGCTCTCGTGGAATGCCCAGTCGCACGTCCTGACCGTCAAGGGAACGGTCTTCATCGACGGGAGCGCGAAGATCAACAACGGAGCCGTCAACACCTTCGCGGGAGAGGGAGCGGTTTACCTCTCCGGCACGCTCTTGATCAAAAACTCCAAGCTCTGCGCGGCCGTCACCGGCTCGGGCTCGGCCCAGACGTGTACGACTGCGGGCTGGAACCCCGCTGAGCGGAACATCGTCTTCGTCGTCAACGGGAACGGCTCGGGGGTGGCACCCCAGAGCCAGGTCGTCGCCGGGTCGGGCGTACAACTCGTGAGCGCTTACGCGCAGGGTGCCCTCTACGCGACGAACGCGATCTCGATCGACACGTCCTCCCAGTTCGACGGCCCTCTCGACGGCAGCACCGTCTCTCTGGGGCAGAGCACGACTACGGCCTGGCCGGGCTTCTCGTTCGTACCCGTCGGAATGCCGGGGAACCCGGCCGTCTACGCCCAGCCGGAAGCCCCGCAGATGTACGGCGGCTAGGTCGCGCGGACGCCTGTCCGCGACGGACCTACTCGACGACGTCGAAGCTGAACATCATTCCGCTCTCGTGGTGCTCGGCGATGTGGCAGTGCGCCATCCAGCGCCCGGGGTTGGTGACGTCGAGGAGGATGTCGACGGTCTCGCCGGTGCGCACGAGGACGGTGTCCTTCCAGACGAGGTTCGGCTCGGCCACGCCGTCGCGCGCGAGGATGAGGAATCGCCCGGCCCCGTGCACGTGGAAGGGATGCGGCATCGGATGGTCGGAGTCCATCTCGTTCACCAGGCGCAGCTTCACCTGGTCGCCGACCCGGAACTTCCAGTCGATCTGCGCGTTCTCGGCGCCCGTCTGACGGTCGACGAGCTTCCAGCGCATGTTCGCCGGCGTGGTCAGCCGGTTGACGTCCACCATGTCGTCCTCCCACTCGATTCCCTGCGTCGCGTCGTGGGAGTGCCCGCCGCCGTGGGGGTGCTCCTCGTGGCCGTGGGTCGCCGCGTCGACCGGCCGGAGCGTCATTCCGCACCTGGGGCACGTGGCAGCCCACGTGGCGGTGATCTCGGCGTGCATCGGGCAGGCGAATGCGGACGGCCGCTCGACCTCGGCTTCCGCAGGCATCAGCTTCATGCCGCACTTGGGGCACTTGGCCGCCCACGAGGCGACGATCTCGGCGTGCATCGGGCAGGCGTAGATCCCCGTCTCGCCGCCCTCGGGGCCGACTGCATCCATCTCCGCGACGAACGAGAGCGTCTTGTCGGGCGGTGCCTCGAGGAACGACGCGGCCCGCTCGCGTGCCGACGCCATGTCCGCGCTCGTCCGGAGCTCCTCGAACTGCTCCGCGAGCGCCGGCTCGGCCTGCTCCTCGGCGACCGAGATGGCAGCGAGCCCGTACGAGCGCTCCGGCGTCCGGTGCTCGAGGACGAGCTCGCCTGGCTCGTCGAAGAGCACGTCGAGGACGACGCGTTCGGACGGCGCGAGGAGCGCCTCCTCGACGAACGTCTCGCGCTCGTAGTGCCCGCTGTCGGCGCCGACGAGCTTCATTCGGGCGCCCAGAAGCATCACGTTGAAGACGCGCGTGTTCGCCGTGTTCGTGAGGTAGAAGCGCACGACTTCCCCGCGCTTGGCGTCGAGAGTGAGCTCCGGCTCGCCGCTGACGAGCATGACGTTGCCGAATCGTCCCATCGCGACGTGCGTCGTCTCCGACTCGCTGAAGGCCGCGATGCGCCCGTCCTCGATGAGCACGTCGTCGAGGGTGAGGAGCAGCTCCCGGTGCGCCGGCGGCCAGTAGTCGTCCTCTGCGGGGGCGACGAGCAGGTTCCCGTACAGGCCGAGCTCCTGGCCGTAGTCCTCGCGGATGTGCGGGTGGTACCAGTAGGCGCCGGGATCGGGGAAGGTCACCTGGTAGGTGAACGTCTCGCCGACCGGGATCGGCGCCTGCGTCTCGTGCGTCCCGTCATAGCGGTTCTCGACGCGGATCCCGTGCCAGTGCACGGTCGCGTCCATGTCGCCGCGGTTGGTGACGTGGACCGTGATCGTCGCGTGCTGCGGCACCTTCAGCGTCGGGCCTGGGATCGAGCCGTTATAGGCGAGCATGCGCACCGTCGCGTCTCCGATCTGCTTCCGGACCGGGGCGATCTCGAGGTCGAGCTCGCCGCCGTCGAAGAGCTCGATGACCTCCGGGCGCCCAGCGTCCGGCAGCCCTTCGGTACCAGTCGGCAGGCTCTCGATCGGCTGCATGTGGTGGTGGTGATGGTGGTCGTGCACGACCGGCTACACCTCGACTCGATTCTTCGCTTGCCGGAAGGCCCCGATCTGCTCGGCGATGAACTCGGCATCGTCCTTGACCCAGCCGATCAGTGCCGACCCGCGTGTCCACTGCCACGTGAGCCCGAGGAAGTAGAGACCCGGGACGTCGGTTACTCCTCGTCGATGGTGCAACCGGCCCCCGGAATCGAGGACCTCGAGGTCGATCCAGGAGTAGTCGGGCCGGTAGCCGGTCGCCCAGATGACCGCGTCGACGTCGATCTGACTCCCGTCCTCGAACGTGACCGTGCGACCCGAAGCCGCGCTCGCCCGCGGCTTCAGCGCGACGCCGTACCGGCGCCTGAGCTCGCGCGGGCTCGACCCGATGAGCGTATCCCTGTACTGGAGCCGGCTTCCGAGGCGCGACTCGACCGTCGTCGAGAGGACGCGCGTCTTCGTCAGCCACCAGAAGAGATCGCGGCCCGCGATGCGCTGCGGCAACGGCGACTGCCTGGAGCCGACCGCAAGCAGGACGGTATGCGTGGCGGAGAGCTCCTTGGCGATCTGGAAGCCGGTGTTGCCGCCGCCGACCACGAGCACCGTTCCCTCGGGCACGTCGCTCGGACGACGGTAGCCCGTGCTGTGCGCCTGCCACACGCCGGGATCGAGCGCCTCCGCCAGCCCGGGAACGCGCGGCTTCTGGAACGGGCCCGTCGCGACGACGACCTGGCCCGCGGCGATCGTCCTCCCGTCCAGCTCCAGGATGAAGCGCCCGTTCTCGGAACGGAGCCTTCGGACCTCGCTCCCGAGCTCGACCGGGAGCTCGAAGGTCTCGGCGTAGCGCTCCAGGTACTCGATCACCTCGTCGCGGGTCGGATAGCCGTCCGGGTCGCCTGGAAAGGAAAGCCCGGGAAGGCCGCTGTAGCGGCGGGGCGTAAAGAGCGTCAGGGAGTCCCACCGCTCCCTCCAGGCGGGCGCGAGCGAGTCGCCGCGCTCGAGGATGACGAAGCTCCGCCCTTGACGGGCGAGGTAGTAGCCCATGGCGAGGCCCGCCTGGCCACCACCGACGACGGCGACCTCGTAGTCACCGTGGTGCTCCATGTCTGGGGACCCCATTCGCTTGCCGTTTCCGCCTCGTGTCGGATCAAACGCGGTCGCCGTGAGTCGCGATCCGCGCACCGGGGAACATAACTGGTGATGCGCCTCGTCATCGAGATCGTCGTCGTCCTGCTCGTCGCGCTTCCGGCCGTCGTGGTCGGCGCCCTCTTCGTCTGGGCTGCGATCAAAGACGGGCAGGAAGACCGGGCGTTGCAGGCCCGCCTCGGGATCCGCCGGCGAACCAGGCTTGGACGCTAGGACGCCGCCGGGCGCTGCACCTCCTGTTCGTTCAGGCGAGGACCGCGCCGCGGCGCGAGTGCCGCGAGCTGGAGCGGCGCGATCAGGATCGGGACCGCCGTCAGCTCGGCGAGCTCGGCCGCGCAGCGGGTCCGCACGGAGGCGCGCGCGCGTCCGCGGCTCCGCGCACCCAGCACGATCATCGTCGCGTCCTCATCCGCTGCGACGGCAGCCAGGCGTTCGGCGACGTCGCCGACCTCGCCGCGCGCCTGCGCCTGCACGTCGGGCACCTCGTCGTAGAGCACGCTGGCGGCGACCCGCTCGGCCCCCTGACTCTCGTCGGAGAGGCGGTCGAGCACGTGCACCGCGACCAGGCGGGCGCCGAGCTCGTCGGCGAGCCCCGCCGCGATCCTCACCGCCGTCCGAGCGCCCTGGGAGCCGTCGACTCCGCACACGATCGTCTTCATCGGTCCTCGCTTTCTCGTCGGGTTGGGATCAGGGTGCCGTCCCGAGGCCCCGGAGGAAATCGGGGCACGGGCCCAGATCCGGCGCGGCGCGGGCCCATTTGCGCGAGATGGGTGCTCGGCGGGCCCGACATGGGTTCGGCGCCCGATAGCCGTCGCGCACGGGTCGAGCCATCCTCGGCGAAGAGCGGACTGAGGAGGTTCCGATGAAGGGTTCCATCATCTGCGGCGTCGACGACTCGCTGTCGGCGAGAGGCGCGGCCCGGGTGGCCCGTGCCCTCGGCAGCCGGCTCGGTTCCGGCCTGATCTTCGTTCGCGTCGTCGAGCCGGACGCCCCCGACGACGAGCTGAGCGCGATCGCGGAGCGGCTCGAGTGGCTGAGCGCCGAGGCGACCGACGTCGACTGCGGCGCGGCGTGGCTCGTCGACCAGGGACATCCGGCCGACCGGCTCGTGGCGGCCGCGAAGGAAGCCGAGGCGTCGCTCATCGTCGTCGGCTCCAGCGGCCACTCGTCGCCGCTCATCGGAAGCGTCTCCGCCGAGGTCTCCCGCCGGGCTCACTGCCCGGTGGTCGTCGTCCCGCCCGGGGCCGACGCCCTCCTCGGGCACGACGACGGCGACGCCGACATCACCGGCGGGGTCGTCCGCTTCGGCGGCAGCAGCGAGCTCGCGCGCTAAGAAATCGTTACAGAATGAGGCACAGGTCTTCATTGGAGACGGTCTCTACGGCTGGATCAGACCGCGCCGGATCGCATACCGCGTCAGCTCGACGCGGTCGCGCATCCCGAGCTTGTCGAGGATGTTCTGGCGATGGCGGTCGACCGTCTTGATGCTGATGACCAGGGCGTCGGCGATCTCCTTCGACGTGTGCGCCTCGGCGATGAGCTTCAGCACCTCGAGCTCGCGCGGGGTCAGGACATCGAACTCCTCCTCGCCCCGGCCGCCCCGCTCGACGTAGTCGCGCACGAGCGTCGTGACGGCCGATGGGTAGAGGTACGAGTCCCCGCGCATGGCGGCCCGGCAGGCATCGACGATGTCGGTGTCGGCGCCCGACTTGAGGACGTAGCCGGACGCACCCGCCTTGAGCGCTTCGAACAGGAACGCTCGCTGTCGTACATCGACAGGATGAGCGTCTTCACCTCCGGCTTTCGCTTCTGGAGCTCCGCTGCGGCCTGGATCCCCGTCATGCGTGGCATGGAGACGTCGAGGATGGCGAGGTGGACGTCCTCCGCGAGCGCCTGTTCGAGCGCCTCGGCTCCGTCCTCCGCCTCCGCGACGACCTCCAGGTCGGGCTTGGAGTCGAGGACCTTCTTGAGGCCCGAGCGGACGAGCGCGTGGTCGTCGGCGATCAGGATGCGGACGACGAGCGGGATCGGCATCAGGAGGCGCCTCCCCGGTCGCCGCGAGCCTCGACCGCGGGCACCTCGAGGCGGATCTCGACTCCGCCCTCGGGTGCGTCCCGCACCGCCAGCGTCCCCCCGATGAGCAGGGCACGCTCGCGCATGCTGCGCAGGCCGCCGTGCTCCACGAGACCCCCGTTGAGGCCGCGGCCGTCGTCGCCCACCCGCAGGACGACGCTGTCGGGGCTCGGCTCGAGCGTCACGCGGCTCGCCCCGGCGTGCCGGCCCACGTTCGTCAGACTCTCCTGCGCGATCCGGTAGACGGCGAGCCCGTCTCGGGGGCCAGCTCGGGGAGGCTTCCGTCAAACCGGCGCTCGGCGCGCACGTCCGCGACGCGGGCGAAGGACGTCGAAAGCTCGGTCAGCGCGCTCACGCGCCCCAGGTGATCGTGACCGGAGTGACGAGAAGGAGCGCCGCGATCAGCACCAGGAGGGCGGTGTTGACCGCGAGAACCCGCCAATAGAGCGGTAAGGCGCGTGCGCGACATCGAAGCGACGTTACCGCCTTCTGTCGAGACCCCGGACAAATGGGGCCGTCGCCCCATGGCGGCTGGGCGGGTAGCGGGCGAGAGTCCGGGCTCCGTCCAGCAGAGGAGGAGGCGACATGAGCGTGGCGACGAGCTACGAGGAACCGATCCTGATGACCGCAGCGGGCTACGAGGAACGCACTCGTGAGCTCGAGCTCATGCGTTCGGAGGCACGTCGAGAGCTCGGCGAGCGGCTGCGCCAGGCGCGCCAGGACGGCGACCTCGCCGACAATCCCGCGCTGCACGACCTGCTCGAAGAGCGGGTCCAACTCGAGCGCCGCATCGCCTTGCTCCAAGGGCAGCTCGCCGTGGCGGAGGTCGTCGAGCCCGCGACCGGCGGCCGGGCCGGCATCGGCACCATCGTCCGGGTCCGGGACGAGGAGGGCGAGACATTCCGGTACGAGCTCGTGGGCGCCCTCGAAGCGGATGCAGAGAACGGCCGCGTGTCGATCTCGGCGCCGGTCGGCCGAGCGCTCCTCGGGAGTGGCGCCGGAGAGCGCGTCGAGGTCGCGACGCCGCGCGGGCCGCTCGCGCTCGAGGTCGTCTCGGTGCGGGCGGGGCAGGCGCCGGCCAGACGGGCCGCCTAGGAAGCCGAGGAGAACGGAGGACACTGTGAGAACATCGATCGTTTGCGGGCTCGACGACTCGCCCGACTCGAGGGATGCGCTCGAGGTGGCGGCCCGGCTGGCTGATCGGATCGGCGCCAGGCTGATCGCGGCGAACGTCGTCGACTACCTGCACGCCCCGTATGCGGCCGTCGGATCGATCACGGCCGCGGCGACGCCGCGACCGCTCGTCACCGCGCCGCCGGAGGAGCACGTCGAGGCGGCCGCCGACATGCTCTCCGAGCTGATCGTGGACGCCGGCCTCGACCAGGACGAGGTCGAGCAGCGCGTCCTGCTCGGCTTCGCGGCAGAGCGTCTCGCGGATCTCGCGGACGAGGAGGACGCCGAGCTGATCGTCGTCGGGTCACGCGGCCGGGGCGCCGTCAAATCAGCGCTTCTCGGCAGCGTGTCGACCAGCCTCGTCGGCGTCGCCCGGCGTCCCGTCCTCGTCGTCCCGCGAGGAACGGCGGAGGCGTTTCACACATAGCCGCGCGAGGCGGCATACTCCTCGGCGACCCGTTTCGGGACGCAGAAGGCCCAGGCGTCCTCGACGAGACCGCGCAGCTCGTCCGGCTCGATCGCGGCGAGGCGGACGTGAACCCAGTGGTAACGCAGGTCCGATTCGCCGGGGAGCGAGAACTTGTCGGGCTCGGCTTCGACGAGCGCGTCGCGCCACTCCTTCGGGAAGGCGAACCCCATGACCGTGCCGTCCCGCGAGAAGGCGAGGTAGACGATTCGTCCGATCCGGAACTTCACGCGCCCGCGCACGATCGCCTCGCTGCTGCGCGGAAGCGTGCTCGCGAACGCCCGGGCCTCATCGATCGTCGCCACGACGAGTAGTCTGCGCCATTCGTGGGCTACAGCGTGTTGAACGTGGCGGAGCTCGACGGCGAGGGACCGGGCGGCGCCGTCCGCTTCGTGCGTCGCCAGCTCGGCGTGCAGGCGTTCGGGATCAACTGGTACGAGCTCGCGCCCAACGTCCGCGGACATGAGCATGACGAGGTCAAGTCCGGCCAGGAGGAAGTGAACGTGATCATCGCCGGCTCGGGCCTCTACGAGATCGACGGCGAGACGGTCCCGGTGCGGGCGGGCTCCTTCCTGCGCTTCGACCCCGCGACGACGCGCTGTCCGGTCGCTGGCCCGGAGGGAATGACCATGATCGCCGTCGGCGTGCGCCCGGGAAGCTACGAGCCGCGCGGCCCGTTCTGAGCCTCGCCGATCGCGGGTAGCATCGGTAACGATGGGCGACGCTCTCGACGCGAAGGGGACGCTGGCGGTCGGCGATCGGGAGCTGACGGTCGCGCGCCTCGACGCAGTCGCGACCCCCGCGGAGATCGAGCGGCTCCCGTACTCCCTGCGGGTCCTGCTCGAGAACGTCGTCCGCTCCGCTTCGCTCGGTGATTCGGATCCGGGCGAGGCCCGGGCGCTCCTCGAGTGGCAGCCCGAAGAGGCTCCGCACCGCGAGATCTCGTTCCGTCCCGCCCGCGTCCTCTTGCAGGACTTCACCGGCGTCCCTGCGATCGTCGACCTGGCAGCGATGCGCGACGCGATGCGCGACCTGGGGGCGGACCCGCGCCGGATCAATCCGCTCCTCCCGTCGGAGCTCGTCATCGACCACTCCGTCCAGGTGGACGTCTTCGGCTCCAAGCTGGCGATGTTCAAGAACACCGAGCTCGAGTTCGAGCGGAACCGCGAGCGCTACGCGTTCCTGCGCTGGGGGCAGGAGGCCTTCGACGACCTCCGCGTCGTGCCGCCGAACACCGGCATCGTCCACCAGGTCAACCTCGAGTTTCTCGCGCGCGTGGTCGAGGAGCGGGACGGCTGGGCCTTTCCCGACACGCTTGTCGGCACGGACTCCCACACCACGATGGTCAACAGCCTCGGCGTGCTCGGGTGGGGCGTCGGTGGGATCGAGGCCGAGGCGGCGATGCTCGGCGAGCCGCTCTCGATGCTCGTCCCGCAGGTCGTCGGCTTCCGCCTGACGGGGCGGCTCCCCGAGGGGTCGACCGCCACCGATCTCGTCCTCACCGTCACCGAGCTGCTGCGCGGGATCGGCGTCGTCGGCAAGTTCGTCGAGTTCTTCGGCAAGGGCCTCGCCGGCCTGACGCTCGCGGACCGGGCGACGATCGCGAACATGTCGCCCGAGTACGGCGCCACCTGCGGGTTCTTCCCGGTGGACGAGGAGACGCTCGCCTACCTGGTCATGACGGGCCGAACGCCTGAGCACCTCGCTCGGGTGGAGGCCTATTGCCGGGCCCAGCGCCTCTTCCACGACGAGGCAGCGGAGCCCGAGTACAGCCAGGTGGTCGACCTCGACCTCGGCTCCGTCGAGCCGAGCATCGCCGGCCCGCGCCGTCCGCAGGACCGGGTGCCGCTCCGCGGGGCTCACAGCTCGTTCCTCGAAGCGCTGCCGACTTTCGGCGTCGCGTACGGGAACGCCGACAGCGCGATGGCCGAGACCTTTCCGGCGAGCGATCCGACGACCGAGCAGGCGCCCGGCGGCGAGCACGCGGCCGCGCCGGTCCCCGAGCGCGCCTCCGCGGTCGCCGAGCTCTCGCCGTCCTCGGTCACGGTCGAGGCCGACGGCGAATCCTTTGAGCTCGGGCACGGGAGTGTCGTCATCGCTGCGATCACGAGCTGCACGAACACGTCGAACCCGGCGGTGATGGTGGCGGCGGGGCTGCTCGCCAAGAAGGCCGTCGAGCGCGGCCTCGAGCGGCGCCCGTGGGTGAAGTCGAGCCTCGCGCCCGGCTCGAAGGTCGTGACCGAGTACTACGAGCGCGCCGGCCTCTCGCAGTACCTCGACGAGCTGGGCTTCGACGTCGTCGGCTACGGCTGCACGACGTGCATCGGAAACTCCGGCCCGCTCCCGCAGGAGATCTCCGAGGCCGTCGAGGCGGGCAACCTCGTCGTTTGCTCGGTCCTCTCCGGCAACCGCAACTTCGAGGCGCGTATCCATCCGGAAGTGAAGGCGAACTACCTCGCCTCGCCGCCGCTCGTCGTCGCCTACGCCCTCGCGGGCCGTATGGACCTGGACCTGACCAGCGAGCCGCTCGGCCAGGACCGGGACGGCAACGACGTCTTCCTCACCGACCTCTGGCCGGCTCCGGACGAGGTCCAGGAGACGGTGGCCGGCGCCCTGCGGCAGGAGATGTTCACGGACACATATGCGGACGTGTACACGGGCGACGACCGCTGGCGCGAGCTCGCGACCCCGGAGGGCGAGCTCTTCGAGTGGGCGTCCGACTCGACCTACGTCCGCCTGCCCCCGTACTTCGAAGGGATGTCACGGGAGCCCGGGACCGTGGAGGACTTCTCGCGCGCGCGCTGCCTCGTCATGCTCGGGGACAGCGTCACGACGGATCACATCTCGCCGGCGGGCGCGATCAAGCCCGACAGCCCGGCGGGCCGCTACCTGACGGAGCACGGCGTCGAGCGCAAGGACTTCAACTCCTACGGATCGCGTCGCGGGAACCACGAGGTGATGGTGCGCGGAACGTTTGCCAACGTCCGCCTGCGCAACCTGCTCGTCCCGGGCAGCGAGGGCACGTGGACCGTGCACCTGCCCGACGGCGAGGAGACGACGATCTTCGAGGCGGCCGAGCGCTACCGGGAGGAGGGCGTCCCGCTCGTCGTCCTCGCCGGGAAGGAGTACGGCTCCGGCTCCTCGCGCGACTGGGCAGCGAAGGGCCCGGTGCTCCTGGGCGTGCGGGCCGTGATCGCGGAGAGCTACGAGCGGATCCACCGCTCGAACCTCGTCGGCATGGGCGTCCTCCCGCTCCAGTACATGCCGGGCGAGAACGCGGGGTCGCTCGGCTTGACCGGCCGGGAGGAGTTCAGCGTCTCCGGCGTCGAGAACGGGGAGGCGGACGAGGTGACGGTGCGCGCCGACGACAAGGAGTTCCGCGCCCGTCTCAGGGCCGAGACTCCCCGGGAGCGCGAGTACCTGCGCCACGGCGGCGTCCTTCCGTACGCCCTCCGCGGCCTGCTCGCCACCTAGCGCCTCCGCCCAGCGGTTAGGCTTGCGGCGTGCTCTGGCTGGCTTTCGGCTGGGCGAGCAACCTGCTCGCCATCTGGGTCGCGTCGCTCATCTTCGACGGTGTCGGCTACGACTCGAAGTTCTGGGTGCTCGCCGTCGCGGCGCTCGTGTTCGTGCTCGTGAACGCAGTCATCAGGCCGATCGTGATCCTTCTCGCGCTCCCGGCCGTGATCCTCTCGCTCGGCATCGTCCTCCTCTTCATCAACGCGTTCATGCTCTGGATCACGGACAAGATCGTGCCGCCGTTCGAGGTGAGCGGCTTCTGGACGACCGTCGGGGCCGCGGTGATCGTCTGGCTCGTGAACATGGTCGTGCACCGGGTCTTCAAGCCCGAGTCCGGCCAAGGCCTGCGACGCGAGCTGACCGCCTAGCGTGACGGAGGCGCCTCCGCCTCCGGCCGCGTCCCGGTCGCGCTGGAGCGCCGGCCGAATCCTCCTGCTCGTCTTCGGGAGCCTGGCCGTCCTCCTGGCGCTCGTGCTCCTCGCGGCCGGGAGCACGCTCCTCTGGGCGAACGGCCAGAAGGACGAGAGCGGTTACTTCACCACGAGCAGCCATCGCTTCTCGACGGACTCCTTCGCGCTCGTCTCCGACGACCTCGACCTCGGCGAGAAGGGGCCCGACTGGCTCTTCGAAGAGGGTCGGCTCGCCCGTATCCGGATCAGCGGCACTTCCGCTGGCGCGCCGGTCTTCATCGGCATCGCACGGAGGGCGGATGTGGACGCCTACCTGGCGCCGGTCGCCCACGAGGTCGTCACGCACGTCGACGTCGACCCGTTCGAGGTGGACACCCGCGCGGAGCCTGGCAAGCGGCCGGGCAACGAGCCGGCCCCGCCGGGGCAGGAGGACTTCTGGGCCGTCTCCTCGTCCGGTGTCGGCCCGACTCTGACCTGGGACGTCGCGGAGGGAAGCTGGGTCGCGGTCCTCATGAACGCGGACGGCTCGCGTGCCGTCTCCGCGCAGCTCGATTTCGGGGCCCGGGTCGGCTGGCTCATCTGGGTCGCCGTCGGGCTCGTGATCGCGGGCGTGCTCGTCCTGGCCGCGGGCGGGCTCATGATCGGGCTCGGCGCGAGGGGCGGCGCTGCGGCGGTCGCCCCGCTTCAGCCGGAGGCGGTGCCGGCCGCGCCGGCACTTGCCGCCGGCGAGTACCCGGTCGTCGTCGAGGGCGAGCTCGACCCGGGCCTCTCGCGCGGACTCTGGCTCGTGAAGTGGCTGCTCGCCATCCCGCACTTCCTCGTGCTGGCCGTTCTCTGGGTCGCCTTCCTGATCCTCACGGTCGTCGCGCTTTTCGCCATCCTCTTCACGGGCCGCTACCCACGGGGGATCTTCGACTTCAACCTCGGCGTGATGCGCTGGAGCTGGCGCGTCGGCTTCTACACGTACAGCGCGCTCGGCACTGACCGCTACCCGCCCTTCTCGCTCGGGCCCGAGCCCGGCTACCCGGCGCGGCTCGACGTCGCCTATCCAGGCGAGCTCTCGCGCGGGCTCGTGCTCGTCAAGTGGTGGCTCCTCGCCATCCCGCACTACCTCGTTCTCGCGCTCCTCGTCGGCGGCGGGGCGGGATTCGGCTGGATCCGCTGGGGCGGTCTCAACGGGCTCCTCGTTCTGTTCGCCGCCGTCTACCTCCTCTTCACCGGCCGCTACCCGCGGGATATCTTCGAGCTCGTGCTCGGGATCAACCGCTGGCTCTACCGCGTCGTCGCCTACGCGGCGCTGATGCGCGACGAATACCCACCCTTCCGCCTGCGCTGATGGAACGGCCCGTCTCGCACTCCTTCGACGTCCGCCGCGTGGCCGGGCGCCTCGCCGAGGGAAACGGCGGCTACGAGGTCGTCCACGAATCGCCGGGGATCGAGGTCGGCGTGTACGTGCTCGTCGCGCCGGAGCCCGACCGCCAGCAGCCGCACGCGTGGGACGAGATCTATGTCGTCCTCGAGGGGCGCGGCGTGCTCACGGTCGAGGGCGAGGCGGTCGAGCTCGAGGAGGGAGGGGCGGTCTTCGTCCGGGCAGGCGCGGAGCACCGCTTCACGAGCTACGAGAGCCTCTCGGTCCTGGTCGCCTTCGACAAGTCGCAGACCTGAACATCGCCTCCGCGCGGCGGCGACGGCCTGCTAGTGTCTCACATATGTATTTGACTGATATGGAGCGGTGAGAGGCCATCGCGGCCCGAGGGCGCGGTCGCGCTCGTTCGTCCGGCCGGGGCATTGGGCGGTGCACGCGCGGGTCGAGCGGTTCAGCGAGCCGGCGCTGTTGCTCCTCCTGAGAGAGCGCTCGATGCACGGGTACGAGCTCATCGAGCGGCTGCCCGAGCTTGTCGGCGACGAGACCCGTGTGGATGTCGGCAACCTCTACCGCGTCCTGCGTGCGCTCGAGGAGGAGGGCATCGTCACCTCCGAGTGGAGCGCCGACCTTCCAGGGCCGGCGAAGCGCACGTACGAGCTGACGGAAGCCGGGCGGAGCCTGCTCGACCGGTGGGCTGAGTCCCTGCGCTCGGCGCAGGACGTCATCACCGGCTTCCTCGAACGCTACGAGCAGGGAGAAGGGAGGTGAACATGCACCGTCGACATCATCACCGCCATTCGGGCTGCGGCCCGGGCCGTTCCCGCCGTGCCCCGAATCGCGAAGAGTGGGTCCGCCGCCTCGAGGAGTACCAGAAGGACCTCGAGCAGGAAGTCGCCGACGTCGCCGACCTCATCCGCCGCCTGAAGGCGGAGGAGACGGAGACCGCAACGGTCTAGGAAAGTGGGATCAACCGCGTTCCGCTCGCCTTGAAGCTCGCCACGACCTCGTCGCCCGCGGCGAGGTCGAGGCGAGCGGCCGACTCGGCCGTGATCTCGGCGGTGAGCGGCCCGACGCGGACGCGCACCCGGTTCGCCACCGGCACGATGCTCTCGATCGCCCCCTGCACGTGGTTTTGCATCGAGTCGAGCGGCATCGCGCGAGCGATTCCGACCTCCCACGGATGGATGACAGCGCCCACCTGGCCGCTCAGATAATCGGTCGAGACGATCACCGTGCCGTCTGAGAGCACGACCTCGGTGAGCCCGTCACTGGCCGAGCGCGCCCGTCCGCGCAGGAGGTTGGCGCCGGTGAAGTCGGCGACGAAGGGCGTCGTCGGTGACGCGACCAGCTCGGCAGCCGTTCCGACCTGAACGAGACGACCGTCGACGAGGACGCCGATGCGGTCGGTGAGCGCGGCGGCATCCTCGAAGCTGTGCGTGACGACGAGGGCCGGGATGCCCAGGCCGGCCAGGATGCCGCGCAGTTCCCCTCGGACTCGCGCGCGCGTGTGTGCGTCGAGAGCGGCGAGCGGCTCGTCGAGGAGGAGGACGCCCGGATCGCGAGCGAGGGCGCGGGCAAGCGCGACCCGCTGCCGTTCGCCACCGGAGAGCTCGCCCGGCTTGAGGTGCGCCAGCGACTCGATCCCGAAGCGCGCGAGCAGCGGTTGGATCGTGCGGGCGGCGCCGAACCCGACGTTCTCGGCCACCGTCAGGTGCGGGAAGAGTGCGTAGTCCTGGAAGACGAGGCCGACCGACCGCTGCTCGGGTGGCACGTTCACCCGCGCGTCGGCGTCGAACCAGGCGCGCTCTCCAAGCGCGATTCGCCTCGCATCGGGCCGCACGAGCCCGGCGATCGTCCGCAAGACGGTCGACTTGCCGGCCCCCGACGGACCGGCGAGACCGACCACGCCGTCGACGTCGAGCGCTAGCTCGAGCCGGAAGGAGCGGAGGGTGTGAGCGAGATCGAGGTGAAGCGCGTCCATGACGGAAGGAGCTTGACGGCGAGGAGAACGGCGACGCTGACGAGGACGAGGAATGCGCCGAGCGAGAGCGCGACGTCGAAGTCGAGGTCGAGCTGGGCGTAGATCGCGAGCGGCAACGTCTGTGTGACGCCGCGCAGGCTGCCGGCGAACATGATCGTGGCGCCGAACTCCCCGAGCCCTCTGGCGAACGCGAGCGCGGAGGCCGCCGAAAGCCCTCCCGCCGCCAGCGGCAGCGCCACGCGGAAGAACGTTCTCCGAGGCCCGGCCCCAAGCGTTCGCGCGGCCTCCACTAGCGCGGGATCGACGGCCTCGAAGGAGGCGATGGCGAGCCGCACGTAGAACGGGCTCGACACGAACACGACCGCGAGCACGACCGCGGCCTGCGTGAACGGGATCGAGACGCCGACCGCGTTGAGCGTGCCGCCCAGGAGACCGGATCGGCCGAAAGCCGCGAGGAGCGCGATCCCGGCCACAGCCGGCGGAAGGACGAGCGGAAGCTCGATCAGCGTCAGCACGACTGCGCGCCCGGGGAATCGGCGAGACGCGACGAGGTACGCGGCGGGGGTTCCGACGACCAGGACGACGGCGTGCGCGATCGCGCTCGTCTTCAGGCTGACGAGGAGCGCGTCGAGCGCGACTCCGCTTCCGAGCTGGCCGAAGAGATCCGCGGGCGAGATCCGCAAGAAGAGCGCGAGCAGCGGCAGCAGGATGAAGGCGAGCAGGAGGCCCGCGGCGACCGCCAGCGCGATGTCGAACGGTCGCTTCACGGCAGCCCGAACCCGGCAGCGGAGAGAGCGGCCCGACCCGCGTGGCCGAGAACGAGCTCGACGAATGCGTGCGCAGCCTCGTCGTTGGTCGACGCGCTGACGACCGCGATCTCGTACCGCACCCGGGCCTGCGCCGAGGCGGGCAGCTGGATCGCGGAGACCTCGTCCTCGACAGGCTTCACGTCGGTGGCGTAAACGAAGCCCGCGTCCGCCTCGCCGAGCGCGACCTTGCCGACGACGCCCTTGACGTCGTCCTCCTCGCTCACCACGCGGTCGAGCACGTCGAAAGCATTCAGGTTCCGGAGCACGATACGCGTGTAGTCCCCGATCGGGACGCCCTCGGCTCCGACCACGAGCTTGACCCCAGGGCGGCGGAGGTCGGCGACGGATTCGATGCCGGCGGGATTCGACTTCGGGACGACGAGGACGAGCCGGTTCGTGGCGAAGACCTCCGGCTCGTCGACGAGGCCTTCCGCATGGAGCTCGTCCGGATACTTCGGGCTCGCGGAGGCGAACACGTCCGCCGGGGCGCCCGCCCGGATCTGAGTCGCGAGGTCGTCTGAGCCGGCGAAGCTCAAGCGCGCGTCGGGGTCGAGACGCGAGAAGACCTCCGACAGGGAGGAGGCGGCGAAGACGGTCGGCTGGCCACCGGCTGGCGACGACGTGCCGCCGCACGCCGTGAGCGCCGCGGCGAGGGCGAGCACGAGGACGAGCCTCACCGCTCGACGAGGACCGAGGTCGCCTTGACGACGGCCGTCGCGTTCTGGCCGGGCACGAGACCCAGCTGCTCGACCGCCTCGCGGGTGATGACGGCCACCACGCGAGTCGGGGCGGTCGTCTCGAGCTCGACCTGCGCGAGCAGACCCTCGACCTTCACCTCGCGGATCACGCCTCGGAAGCGGTTGCGCGCCGAAAGGTCGTGCGTCTCCTCGCGACCGCGGAGTCGCTCGATCTCGCTGGTCGCGACCCGGCGGCGATTCGCGGCGTCGCGCTCGGTCTTGATCCGGCCCTGCCGGTCCCAGCGGCGAAGCGTGTCGAGGCTGATCCCGAGGGTGCGAGCCGCCTCGGCGGCTGGAACAGTATGCCTAGGCATCGCCTATGCAGACTACCACCTATCATGGCGCCGAGATGTTCTTCCGGCAGGTGCTGCACGAAGATCTGGGCTGCGCGTCCTACGTCGTCGCCGACAGCGGCGAGGCGGCCGTCATCGATCCCAAGTGGGAGGTCGAGGACTACCTCGCGCTGGCCGACGAGCACGGCTTCGCGATCCGGCACATCCTCGAGACCCACAACCACGCCGACCACGTTTCAGGGAAGGGCCGGCTTCGGAAGGCGACCGGCGCGACGATCCACGTGCCTGCCTCGGCGGGCGTCGCCTTCGAGCACGAGCCGATCGCCGACGGCGAGAGCGTCGAGGTGGGCCAGATCTCGATCACGGCGCTCGCAACGCCCGGCCACCGGCCCGAGCACACCGCCTACGTGATCTCGGACGCCGCTCGAGGCGAGGAACCGTGGCTCGTGGTCACGGGCGATTCGCTCTTCGTCGGCGATGTCGCCCGCCCGGACCTCGCGGTGGAGCCGGAGGAGGGAGCGCGTGAGCTCTACGGTTCCCTGAAGCGCCTGCTCGAGCTCGGCGACTTCGCCGAGGCCTGGCCCGGCCACATCGGCGGCTCCCTCTGCGGCGGTGCCGGGATGAGCGAGAAGCCGGGCACGACGATCGGTTTCGAGCGGCGGTTCAACAGGCTGCTCGGTCTCGGCGACGAGCAGGGCTTCGTCCGCGAGCTCACCGGCGATCTGGCCCCGCAGCCTCCGAACTTCGAGCGGATCGTGGAGCTGAACCGCGGGCCGCTCCTGACCGAGACGACTGTGCTCGAGCCGCTCGCGCCCGCGCGCGTGAAGGAGTCGCTCGACGCGGGCGTGCTGCTCATCGACGGCCGCGCCCCGCGGGAGTTCGACGCCGAGCACGTGCCGGGCTCGGTCAACGTCACGATGACGCGCGCGTCCGTGGGCACCCGGGCCGCCTGGATCGCCGATCCCGAGGCGCAGGTCGTCCTGAACGCGGCGACGGCGGAGGAAGCCCGCCGCCTCGGTCTCCTGCTCGAAGCGGTCGGCTTCCGCAAGCTCGCCGGCTTTCTCGCCGGCGGGACGAGCGCCTGGCGCCAGGCGGGTCTCGAGACGGGCTCGACGATCGCGGTCGACATCCCCGGTCTCGCCGAGCAGATCAGACGCGAGGAGGTGCGCATCCTCGACGTCCGCGAGGACGACGAGTGGCGGGAGAGCCACGTGCCGGGCTCCGTCCACATTCCGTTCCACGAGTTTCGCGACGGCGTCCCTCCCGAGCTCGCGAACGGTGGCCGCCCGCTGGCGGTCGTCTGCAGCGCCGGCAACCGCAGCTCGATCGTGGCTTCACTCCTCAAGCGGGCGGGCGTGGACGGGCTCGAGCACGTCGCCGACGGCGGCGTCGAGGACCTGCGAAAAGAAGGGATCGAGCTGGTCGAGGGCAACTGAGCCCCTGCTACACTCCTGACCGCGGGGCGGCGTAGCTCAGTTGGTTAGAGCAGCGGAATCATAATCCGCGTGTCGGAGGTTCGAGTCCTCCCGCCGCTACCTTTCAGGGGTCCCGACGCGAAGGAACGACATTGGCAACAGGAGTACGAGTAGCGATCACGCTTGCCTGCACTGAGTGCAGGCGCCGCAACTACCAGACGCAGAAGTCGAAGCGGAACACGCCCGACCGCTTCGAGGCGAAGAAGTACTGCCGCTGGTGCGGCTCGCACACGTTGCACAGAGAGACGAGATAGAAGAGGACGATGGCCCGCCAGCCCCGCACACGCCGACGGCGCGACAATTTCCAGGCTCCCGCGGAGCGCGCCCGCCAGCGCCGCCGCGAGATCAAGCCCGTCGGCCAGCCGAAGAGCCAGACCGGCGCGCGCCGCGAGCGCCGCGGCGGTTTCCGCGGGTTCACGGTCGAGTCGGTCGGCGAGCTCAAGAAGGTCGAATGGCCCGGCAAGCGGCAGCTCTTCTCCGCGACGATCGTCGTGATCATCGCCGTCGCCGTCGTCGGCGCCTATCTCTGGCTCGCCGATCTCGGCCTCTCCCACCTCGTCAAGAACGTCCTCCTCAACCTCTAGGCGGCTCCGAAGACATGTTCCGCTGGTACGTCATCAACACCTACTCCGGGCACGAGAACAAGGTCAAGGCCAACCTCGAGCACCGCATCGTCTCGATGAACCAGACTCCGCGCTTCCGGCGCGTGATCGTCCCGACCGAGCAGATCGTGGAGACGAAGGACGGCCAGAAGGTGCAGACCGAGAAGCGCGTCCTGCCCGGCTACGTCCTCGTCAACATGGACATGTCCGACGAGGCCTGGACGGTCGTCAAGAACACCCCGGGCGTGACCGGGTTCGTCGGCTCGGGGACGAAGCCCGTGCCACTCTCCCAGCCCGAGGTCGACCGGATCCTGCACACGGCGACGGCTGGAGCCGAGCGCCCGCGCGCGCTCGCCGACTTCGAGCTCGGCGAGTCCGTCAAGGTCACCTCCGGGCCGCTCTCGGACTTCGACGGCGAGATCGTCGACGTGAACGCCGACCAGCAGAAGCTGAAGGTGCTCGTCAACATCTTCGAGCGCCAGGTGCCCGTGGAGCTCTCGTTCGACCAGGTCAAAAAGCTTGACTAACGTGGGCAGACTTCCACACGTGCTAACTGAAAAGACGAATGGCTAAAAAAGTCCTCACCCTGATCAAGCTCCAGATTCCCGGCGGGCAGGCCAACCCGGCCCCGCCGGTCGGTCCTGCGCTCGGCCAGCACGGCGTCAACATCATGGAGTTCTGCAAGGCGTTCAACGCGCAGACCGCCCAGGCGGGCGGGCGCATCACGCCGGTCGAGATCACGGTCTTCGAGGACCGCTCGTTCACGTTCATCACGAAGACCCCGCCGGCCGCCGTCCTCATCAAGGAGGCGCTCGGCCTAGACAAAGGCTCGGGCGAGCCGAACCGCACCAAGGTCGGCCGTCTCACCCGCGACCAGATACGCTCGATCGCCGAGACGAAGCTCGAGGACCTGAATGCGCGCGACGTCGACCAGGCGATGCGGATCGTCGAGGGCACCGCGCGTTCGATGGGAGTGGAGGTACCGGCGTAATGGCCGCCCACGGCAAGCGCTACCGCCAGGCCCGCTCGGCGTTCGACCGCGAGCAGGCCTACTCGCCCGTCGAGGCGGTCCGGCTGCTCAAGGAGGCGCCCGACGCGAAGTTCGACGAGACCGTCGAGGTGCACTTCAACCTCGGCCTCAACGTCCGCCACGCCGACCAGCAGCTTCGCGGCACTCTCATGCTCCCGCACGGCACGGGCAGCGACGTCCGAATCGCCGTCTTCGCCGAGGGCGAGAAGGCGAAGGAGGCCGAGGACGCCGGCGCCGACGTCGTCGGCTCGGCGGATCTCGCCACGAGGATCGAGGGCGGCTTCGAGGACTTCGACGTCGCCATCGCGACGCCCGACATGATGGGCACGGTCGGGAAGCTCGGCCGCATCCTCGGCCCGCGCGGCAAGATGCCGAACCCGAAGGCGGGAACCGTGACCTTCGACGTCGGGAAGGCCGTCCGCGACTCGAAGGCGGGCAAGCTCGAGTACCGCACCGACCGCGGCGCCAACGTGCACCTCGCGATCGGCAAGAAGAGCTTCGAGGAGCGTGCGCTCGTCGAGAACTACGCCACCGTCGTCGAGGAGATCATCCGTGCGAAGCCGTCGGCCGCCAAGGGCCGCTACATCAGCACGATCACGCTGACGAGCTCGATGGGCCCCGGGATCCACGTCGACCCGCAGAAGGTGCGCGGGATCGTGGAGGAGCTGGAGGAGGCGGCCGTCCCGGCGTAGCCGTCCGACAGAGCCCGTCGCCGAAGACAGCCGGCGGCCTCAGGGGAGACCCCGGGGCGTAAGACCTGCCGAGGCGGACGAGAGAGGATCGAACGATCGCCTCTGCTCGTGCCCGCCCGGAAGGCGGGCGCGATTCGTTTTGAGGAGGTGATTGGATGCTGAAGCAAGAGAAGGAACGAGTAGTCGCCGACCTGGTCGAGCGCCTGCGTTCGTCCGAGACCCTGATCGTGGCCGACTACCGCGGCCTCTCGATGCCGGAGATCGACGGCGTGCGCACCGAGCTCCTGAAGCACGGGGCGCGCTTCACGGTCGTCAAGAACACGCTCACGCGCCGCGCCGCGGAGGAGGCGGGCGTCCCCGCGCTGCTCGACCTGCTCGACGGGCCGACCGCGATCGCGTTCGTGGGCGACGGGGACATGGTCGGCGTCGCGAAGGCGCTCAGCGACTCGGCGCGCCAGACCAGGATCCTCAGCGTTCGCGGCGGGATCCTTCAGGGCCAGCCGATGAGCGCCGACCAGGTGCGCGACCTCGCCGCGCTCCCGCCCGCCGATGTCCTGCGCGGGCAGGTGCTGGCGGCGATCGTCGCGCCCCTGAACGCGATCGTGGGCCTGATCAACGCACCGCTCCAGAATCTCGTCGGGCTCATCGACGCCCGCATGGAGCAATTGGGGGGCGAGGAAGCCGAGGTGGCGCCTGAAGAGGCGGCGCCAGAGCCGGAAGCGATCGAGGAGAGCTCCGGCGCTAAGGCCGAGAGCAGCGAAGAGACCACAGCAGCGGAGGCAGAAGCCTCTGCGCCGGAATCCGAAACGGAGGAATAGGAATGGCAGCAACCGGAGTCGACAAGGTGTTCGACGAGCTCGGGAAGATGAGCGTTCTCGACCTCGTCGAGCTGAAGAAGAAGATCGAGGACGAGTGGGGCATCACGGCCGCCGCGCCGATGGCGGTCGCCGCGCCCGGCGCGGCTCCGGCAGCGGGGGGCGACGGTGCCGCCGCGGGCGAGGAGCAGTCCGAGTTCGACGTCGTCCTGACGAGCGCCGGCGACAAGAAGATCCAGGTGATCAAGGTCGTCCGCGCGATCACGAACCTCGGCCTGAAGGAGGCGAAAGACCTCGTCGACGGGGCGCCGAGCCCGGTCAAGGAGGGCGTCGCCCGCGAGGAGGCCGACTCGATCAAGGCCCAGCTCGAGGAAGCAGGCGGAGCGGTCGAGATCAAGTAGCGTCCGCACCAACAGGGCGCTTGCAGCGAAGGGCCGCGGAGACGCGGCCTTTCGCTTTCTTTCACCCGCGTGGGGGACGCGCGTCTCCCCCTTCCTGTGGATCTTTCCGGATGAGCCGCATGTTTCGTAAAGGCCCGGCATCTACCCGTGTGACGGACGCTCACCCTCGTGGAGGCAGGTCTTCGATGAAGCTCGGTTTGAAAACACTCGTCATCGCTCTCGTCATGGCGCTGGCGGCGGTACCGGCGGCGTTCGCCGGCAACGGCCACGGGGGCGGCAAGCCCTCCTGGGCCGGAGGCAACGGCAACGGATCCTCGACGGGCGGCGGCAAGCCGTCCTGGGCAGGCGGCGGCAAGCCGTCGTGGGCGGGCTCCAGGCATGCGAGCACGAACGCCCACCACGGCAAGAAGCCGAAGAAGGACAAGGCGAAGCACCACGAGGCCGATTCCCCGGCGGACGCAGGGACCCAGTCCGACGACGTCGACCTCGAGGGGCTGAACCCCGCCTGGTACTGCAAGACGGTCCGCGACGAGATGACCCAGCTCGAGCGCGACTTCGCGACGATGTTCGGAACCAACCAGAACAACGCGAACGCATTCGGCAAATGCGTCTCCCGGCGCGCGCACGGAGAGGATCTCTCCGACGCGGTCGGTGGAGACGACGCGCAGGAGGATTCCTGCGTTGCGGACGAGCAGCCCGACGTGGCCTCGGACGACGAGGAAACGACGGAGCTCGGCTCGGACGAGGAGGCTCCCAGCGAGGAGGAGTGCGAAAGCGACGACTCCTCGACGGACGAGCTGGCCGGCGAAGGGCAGGGTCAAGGCGGCGAGCAGGGTGAGGACGATCAGGGTGACGGCGAGGGCGACACGGTGGAGGAGGGCGACTCGAGCGACCTCGCCACGGTGCTTCGCTTCGTCAGGCTCTAGCGCGTAGACGCGAACGTTCGTCGAGCGAGAGAGGCGCCACGGCGCCTCTCTCGCGTTTTCGGGCTGGGCGCGCTATAGTGCGAGTCCGACGAGGCGGGCACCGCAGGATTTCCCTTGCGGAGGAGCCGCCTCGTTTGCTACTCTTGAGGGTCGCGCCGCCGTTTGCCGCTTCTGCCTGCAATTTGACGTTCGACCCTGCCTAGAGGGAG
The DNA here is from genome assembly GCA_036279015.1 of Gaiellaceae bacterium. Taxonomy (GTDB): domain Bacteria; phylum Actinomycetota; class Thermoleophilia; order Gaiellales; family Gaiellaceae; genus DATEOR01. The sequence continues at coordinate 108,807 of DASUJY010000017.1, forward strand.
GTCTCACTTCTTGACCAACAAGGTCGCCGCGCGCCGCGCGCGCAAAAGCTTTTCCCGCCTCAAGCACGTCATCGACCTTCCGAACCTGATCGACATCCAGAAGGCCTCCTTCGAGTGGTTCCTGAACGAAGGCCTCCAGGAGACGATCGACGACATCTCCCCGATCGAGGACTACACCGGCACGCTCGCCGTCGAGTTCGGCGAGTACTGGTTCGGCGAGCCCCAGTTCTCGATCAAGGAGTGCCGTGAGAAGGACCTGACGTACCAGGCGCCGCTCTCGATGAGCATCCGCTTCGTCAACACGGAGACGGGTGAGATTCGCGAGCAGACGGTCTTCATGGGCGATTTCCCGATGATGACCGAGCACGGCACGTTCATCATCAACGGCACCGAGCGCGTCATCGTGACGCAGCTCGTCCGCTCGCCGGGTGCCTACCTGATGGAGCCGAAGGACCCGACGAAGCAGGTCTTCATCGCCAACCTGATGCCGAGCCGCGGCTCCTGGCTCGAGCTCGAGATCGACAAGAAGGGCGTCGTCTACGCCCGCATCGACCGGAAGCGCAAGCTGCCGATCACGACCCTGCTCCGCGCGCTCCCCGCGGAGGATCCCTCCACGGGCGCGAAGCTGGACACGTCGACGAACGAGAAGATCCTCGAGCTCTTCGACAACTCGATCTACATCGTCAACACGCTCGAGAAGGACACGACCACCCGCGAGGAGGAGGCGGTCGTCGAGGTGTTCAAGAAGCAGCGCCCCGGCGAGCCGCCGACGCTCGAGAACGCCCGCAACCTCCTGCGCGGGCTCTTCTTCGACCCGAAGCGCTACGACCTGACCAAGGTCGGCCGCTACAAGCTGAACCAGCGGCTCGAGGTCGACGTGCCGGACAACGTTCGCGTCCTCACGACGCAGGACATCGTCGCGCTCGTCAAGCGCCTCGTCGACCTGCCGACGAAGCTCGGCGTCGATACCGAGACGAAGGACTACGCGGCCGACGCGATCACGCTCTCCCGCGAGCCCATCCGGGGCGAGCTCGACGAGTACGAGCACTTCGGCAACCGGCGCCTGCGCACGGTCGGCGAGCTGATCCAGGAGGCGTTCCGCGTCGGGCTCTACCGCATGGAGCGGGTCGTCCGCGAGCGCATGACGACGGAGGACGTCGACACGATCACGCCGCAGACGATCATCAACATCCGGCCCGTCGTGGCGGCGCTCAAGGAGTTCTTTGGCTCCTCGCAGCTCTCCCAGTTCATGGATCAGACCAACTCGCTCGCGGGCCTGACCCACCGCCGGCGCCTCTCGGCGCTCGGCGCGGGCGGTCTCACGCGCGAGCGCGCGCCGATCGAGGTGCGCGACGTGCACACGACGCACTACGGGCGCATGTGCCCGATCGAGACTCCCGAGGGCCCGAACATCGGCCTGATGGGGTCGCTCGCCTCGATGGCGACCGTGTCGGAGTTCGGCTTCGTCACCACGCCGTACCGCGTCGTCGAGTCCGGGAAGGTCACGGACAAGATCGTCTATCTCGACGCGAGCGAGGAAGAGAAGTTCGTCATCGCCCAGGCGAACGAGCCGGTCGACGAGAAGACGGGCAAGTTCGTCAACTCGACCGTCCTCTGCCGCGGTGGGGGCGGCGAGCCGGTCCAGGCCGAGCCGAAGTCGGTCGCCTACATGGACGTCAACCCTGCCCAGATCGTCTCCGTGGCGACCGCGCTGATCCCCTTCCTCGAGCACAACGACGCGAACAGAGCCCTCATGGGCGCGAACATGCAGCGGCAGGCGGTGCCGCTCATGATCACCGAGCCGCCACTGATCGGCACCGGCCTCGAGTACCGCGCGGCCGTCGACACGGGCGACGTCGTGCTCGCGGAGAACGCGGGCACCGTCCTCGATCTCGACGCCGACCAGATCACGCTCGAGACGAAGGAGGGCAAGGAGTCCCACGAGCTCGTGAAGTTCATGCGCTCGAACCAGGGCACCCTCATCCACCAGAAGCCGGTCGTCGGCCTCGGCGACAAGGTCAAGGCCGGCGAGGTGCTCGCCGACGGCAGCTCGACCTCGCAGGGCGAGCTCGCGCTCGGCAAGAACCTGCTCGTCGCGTTCATGCCGTTCGAGGGCTACAACTTCGAGGACGCGATCGTGATCTCCGAGCGGCTCGTGAAGGACGACGTGCTCTCGTCGATCCACATCCACGAGTACGAGATCGACGCCCGCTCGACGAAGCTCGGCGACGAGGAGATCACCCGCGACATCCCGAACCGCTCCGAGGAGTCGCTCAAGGACCTCGACGACCGCGGCGTCGTCCGTATCGGTGCCGAGGTCGGCTCCGGAGACCTGCTCGTCGGCAAGGTGACGCCCAAGGGCGAGACCGAGCTGACCGCGGAGGAGAAGCTGATTCGCGCGATCTTCAAGGAGAAGGCGCGCGAGGTCCGCGACACCTCGCTCAAGGTCCCGCACGGTGAGGGCGGCAAGGTGATCGACGTGAAGACGTTCTCGCGCGAGGGCGGAGACGATCTCTCCCCCGGCGTCAACGAGCTCGTCCGCGTCTACGTGGCCAAGAAGCGCAAGATCGCCGAGGGCGACAAGCTCGCCGGCCGCCACGGGAACAAGGGCGTCATCGCCCGCATCGTGTCCGAGGAGGACATGCCGTTCCTCGAGGACGGCACGCCCGTCGACGTCGTCCTGAACCCGCTCGGCGTGCCGAGCCGGATGAACATCGGCCAGGTACTCGAGACGCACCTCGGCTGGGCGGCGGCACACGGGGTCTTCGCCGAGGACGGGGAGCGAAACGGCCCGACCCCGGTCGCCTCGTCGGTCTTCGACGGCGCCACCGAGGCCGAGGTCGACCAGGCGCTCATCGACTGGACGAAGCAGAACCCCGACTCGCCGATCAAGTTCAAGGTCGACGAGAGCCGGCGCCCCGGGCGCCGCTGCTCCGGGAAGCTTCGCCTCTTCAGCGGCCGGACCGGCGAGCCCTTCGACCAGAAGGTGACCGTCGGCTTCATGTACATCCTCAAGCTGCTTCACCTGGTCGACGACAAGATCCACGCTCGCTCGACCGGCCCCTACTCGCTCGTGACGCAGCAGCCGCTCGGCGGCAAGGCCCAGTTCGGCGGCCAGCGCTTCGGCGAGATGGAGGTGTGGGCGCTCGAGGCCTACGGCGCCGCGTACACGCTCCAGGAGATGCTCACGATCAAGTCCGACGACACGGTCGGGCGCGTGAAGGCCTACGAGGCGATCGTGAAGGGCGAGAACATCGCCGAGCCCTCCATCCCGGAGTCCTTCAAGGTGCTCCTGAAGGAGATGCAGTCGCTCGCGCTCGACGTCAACGTGCTCTCGGAGGAGGGCGGCGAGGTCGAGGTGCGCGAGGAGGACGACGAGCTCCTCCGCGCCGCGGAAGAGCTCGGCATCGACCTCTCGCCCGGCTCGCTCCGCGCAGCCGCGCGCCAGCCGACGGCCGAGGAGGCCGAGGAAGGACAGGAGCGCGTCGACCAGGACGGCGAGCTGACGCTGCCTGCAGACGAGCAGCTCGGCGACGTCGACGAGGCCGAGGCGGTGATCGCCGGCGAGTCGAAGAGCGAGGAGGTCGAGGATGAGAGCGGCCCGTTCGAGGAAGCACCCAACCTGGCGGACATCGAAGTAGAAGAAAAGACAGGAGAGTCTTGATCGACATCAATAACTTCGACGCGATCCGCATCGGTCTCGCGTCGAGCAAGCAGATTCGCGACTGGTCTTCCGGCGAGATCACGAAGCCGGAGACGATCAACTACCGGACGCTGAAGCCCGAGAAGGACGGGCTCTTCTGCGAGCGCATCTTCGGCCCGACGAAGGACTGGGAGTGCTACTGCGGCAAGTACAAGCGCGTCCGCTACAAGGGCATCATCTGCGAGCGCTGCGGCGTCGAGGTGACTCGCCAGAAGGTGCGGCGCGAGCGCATGGGTCACATCGATCTGGCTGCGCCCGTCTCCCACATCTGGTTCTTCAAGGGCGTCCCGAGCCGGATCGGCTACCTGCTCGACATCGCTCCGAAGGAGCTCGAGAAGGTGCTCTACTTCGCCGCGTCGATCGTCACCTCGGTCGACGTCGAGAAGCGCGCCGCCGACCTCGCCGACCTCGAGGACAAGGTGCGCGGCGAGTCCGAGCGCATCTTCGTCGACCGCGACGAGCAGCTCGCCGCGCTCGAGGACCGGCTCTCGCGCCGGCGCGACTACTTCACGAAGGGCAAGGAGCGCAACTTCGACGAGGACGACGAGTTCTGGGCCCGCGGCCTCTCGGCCTGGGCCGAGGAGCAGGGCCTGCCGCCACTCGACGAGGCGCGCACGCTCGTCGGCGGCATGCTCGCCGACATTGCCCAGAAGATCACGACGGAGGACTCGAAGAAGATCCGCGAGCTCGTCCGCAACTCGGCGATCCGGGACGACCGGCAGCTGACGTCGCGCGAGCTCGATCAGGTCGCGAACGCGGCCACGCAGATCGTGGGCGCGCTCGCTCCGCTCCACAAGGAGGCGGACAAGGCGACCGGCTCGAAGAAGGGCGCCGTCACGAAGCACCTGAACAAGGTGCGCGACGCGCTGCTCGCGGGCGAGGAGCTCGAGGGCGACGACGCCGAGCTCGTCTCCGGAGTCGACCGGAAGAATCTCGAGAAGGCGAAGGTGCTCGGCAACGGCCTCCTCGAGGAGCTGCTCGAGAAGGCCGCCCCGAATGAGTCGCCCGAGGCGATTCGCGAGACGGCCAACGACCTCTGCCTCAAGGCCGAGGGCCGCATGCAGAAGGAGGACCTCGACGCGATCATCCAGTGGTCGCTCAAGGTCAGGGAGATGTACCTCGACATCGAGTCGCGCCGTGAGGACGCCCGCGAGGCGTCGGTCGACGCGGTCAACCGGCTCGAGCAGACGTGGCAGCTCTTCCGCGACCTCGAGCCGAAGATGATCGTCAACGACGAGATGCTCTTCCGCGAGCTCAAGGACCGCTTCGGCTCGGCGTACGGGTTCGGTGTCTACTTCAAGGGAGGCATGGGCGCGGAGGCGATCCGCGAGCTCCTGCGCGACCTCGACCTCGACGCCGAGGTCAAGTCGCTGCGCGAGACGATTCGCACCTCCAAGGGCCAGAAGCAGAGCCGCGCGATCAAGCGGCTCAAGGTCGTCAGCGCGTTCATCACCTCGGAGAACCGTCCCGAGTGGATGGTCCTCGAGGCGATCCCGGTCATCCCGCCGGAGCTTCGCCCGATGGTGCAGCTCGACGGCGGCCGCTTCGCGACGAGCGACCTGAACGACCTCTACCGGCGCGTCATCAACCGGAACAACCGCCTCAAGCGGCTGCTCGACCTCGGCGCGCCCGAGATCATCGTCAACAACGAGAAGCGCATGCTTCAGGAGGCCGTCGACGCCCTGTTCGACAACGGGCGCCGCGGCCGCGCGGTCACCGGCCCGGGTAACCGGGCGCTGAAGTCGCTCTCCGACATGCTCAAGGGCAAGCAGGGGCGCTTCCGCCAGAACCTGCTCGGCAAGCGCGTCGACTACTCGGGCCGCTCCGTGATCGTCTCGGGGCCGACCCTCAAGCTGCACCAGTGCGGCCTGCCGAAGCTGATGGCGCTCGAGCTCTTCAAGCCGTTCATCATGAGCCGGCTCGTCGAGCGCAAGTCGGTGCAGAACATCAAGGCCGCCAAGAAGTACGTCGACTCGATGGAGCCCGAGGTCTGGGACGTCCTCGAGGAGGTGATCGCCGAGCATCCGGTGCTCCTGAACCGGGCGCCGACGCTGCACCGTCTCGGCATCCAGGCGTTCGAGCCCGTGCTCGTCGAGGGCAAGGCGATCCAGATCCACCCGCTCGTCTGCCACGCGTTCAACGCGGACTTCGACGGCGACCAGATGGCTGTCCACCTGCCGCTCTCCGCCGAGGCGCAGGCAGAGGCCCGGATCCTCATGCTCTCCTCGAACAACGTCCTCTCGCCCGCGCACGGCAAGCCGCTCGCGACGCCCTCGCAGGACATGATCCTGGGTGGGTACTACCTGACCTACTGCTCGATCGACGTGACGGCGACGACGGCCGAGGAGCTCGACCCGCATCCGAAGCGGTTCGCCTCCCAGGACGACATCTTCCTCGCGCTCGAGTCGCGGCAGATCGGACTCCAGGATCCGATCGAGTACCGGCGCGACGGCGAGGTCATCCTGACCACGCCGGGCCGCGTGATCTTCAACGAGGAGGTCATGCGGGCGCTCGAGGACGCGCTCGGCGATCGCTTCGAGGGCAAGGCGGACTTCATCAACCGGACGCTCGGCAAGAAGGAGATGAACGACTTCGTCTCCTCGCTCGTCGACGTCTTCGGCGTCTCCTCGATCTCGATCGTGCTCGACAAGATCAAGGAGCTCGGCTTCCACTACGCGACCCAGGCCGGGATCACGATCTCGAAGAACGACATCGTCATCCCCGAGTCCAAGGAGGAGATCCTCGGCGCCTACGAGACCCGGGTCGACGGGCTCGAGCAGCAGTTCCAGCGCGGCCTCATCACCGAGGAGGAGCGCAAGGAGCGCATCGAGCAGATCTGGACCGAGGCGACCGACAGGGTCGGCGAGGCGATGGTCGAGTCGCTCTACGAGCTGAACCCGATCTACATGATGGCCAACTCGGGAGCGCGCGGGTCGTTCAAGCAGATCCGCCAGCTCGCGGGCATGCGCGGCCTGATGGCGAATCCGAAGGGCGAGATCATCGAGCGTCCGATCAAGGCCAACTTCATGGAGGGCCTGTCGGTGCTCGAGTACTTCATCTCGACCCACGGAGCCCGCAAGGGTCTCGCCGACACCGCGCTTCGCACGGCCGACTCGGGCTACCTGACGCGGCGACTGGTCGACGTCTCGCAGGACGTGATCGTCCGCGAGGCCGACTGTGGCACCGAGGAGTCGATCTCGCTGCCGCTCATCGTCTCGGACGGCTTCAACCGCTCCGTGGCGGGCCGCGTGCTCGCAGAGGACGTCCGCAAGCCGCTTGCGAGCGGCAAGCCGGGCAAGACCGTCCTCCTCGAGAAGGGCACCGAGATCACGCCGCTCCTTCTCCGCGAGCTGCACGACGGGCTCGCCGAGGCCGCCGAGGACTTCCGGGTCCCGGTGCGGACGGTGCTGAAGTGCCGGAGCGAGTTCGGCGTCTGCCAGGCCTGCTACGGCACCTTCCTCGCCACCGGCGAGATGTGCGAGATCGGCGACGCGGTCGGGATCATCGCCGCCCAGTCGATCGGCGAGCCGGGCACGCAGCTGACGATGCGCACCTTCCACACGGGCGGCGTCGCCGGTGCCGACATCACGCACGGCCTGCCGCGCGTCGTCGAGATCTTCGAGGCTCGCAACCCGAAGGGTGCGGCGCGCCTCGCCGAGACCGGCGGCCGCGTCGAGGTCGAGGACACCGATCGCGGTCCGAAGATCACCGTGCACCCGGACGGGAGCGACGAGAACGGCGAGCCGCTCGCGCCGAAGGAGTACCAGCTGCCGCGGCGGACGAGGCTGCTCGTCGCCGACGGCGAGGTGGTCGAGTCGGGCGACGCGCTCCACGAGGGTTCGCTAGCCCCTGCGGAGATCCTCGCGCTGCATTCGAAGGCGGGCAAGGGCTCGACGCCGACGGAGCTCTACCTCGTCGGCGAGGTGCAGAACGTCTACAAGTCGCAGGGCGTCGACATCCACGACAAGCACATCGAGCTCATCGTTCGTCAGATGCTGAAGAAGGTGCGCGTCGACAACGCGGGCGACACCGATCTCCTGCCCGGCCAGCTGGTCGACAAGGCGGTGCTCGAGCGCGAGAACGCCCGCATCAAGAAGGAAAAGAAGGAGCAGGCGACCTTCGAGCCGCTCATCCTCGGCATCACGAAGGCCTCGCTCGCAACGGAGTCCTTCCTCTCGGCGGCCTCCTTCCAGGAGACGACCAAGGTCCTGACGGACGCGTCGATCGAGGGCAAGGTCGACCGGCTGCTCGGCCTGAAGGAGAACGTGATCATCGGCAAGCTGATCCCGGCCGCGACCGGCCTCCGCCGCTACCGCGGCATCGAGATCGGCCCGTCCGAGCAGGTGCCGGTCGGCGCGTACACGCGGCCCGAGACCGAGGAGCAGCTGCTGGCCGCGCTCGAGGAGATCGGCTCCGACGGCGCCGACTCGATCGTCGGCCTCGGCCTGGACTTCGGCGGCGCGCCGGAGACGACCGACGAGCCGCACGCACCGCGCGACGCGATCGAGGCCGAGGAGATCCCGGAGGTCGACTCGCCGCTCGACAGCGAGTCGTAGCCGCGTCGGCAAGTCGTAAAGGGGGCGGGCACCACCCGCCCCCTCTGCTACTTAAGGGCAGGGTCGTGAGGAA
>DASUJY010000018.1:0-2554 GCA_036279015.1 Gaiellaceae bacterium
CGACGCCGACGAGGCGCACAGCAGGACGGCGTCGAGCCCGAGCCCGCCCGAGATCGCCTGGATACGCGCCTCGAGCGAGGCGTCGTTGCGATCGAGCGCCGTCGCAGCGACGGGCCGGACGAGCTCGACGGCGGCCTCGTCGAGGTCGATCCCGATCACGGAGCATCCCGCTGCGGTGAGCAGCCGCGCCGCGAGCTGCCCGACGAGCCCCAACCCGATCACGCCGACCGTGTCGCCGAGCCCCACATCGGCCTGTCGCACGCCGTGGAGCGCGATCGCTCCGACCGTGGCGTACGCGGCGTCCTCGAACGCGACGCCGTCCGGAATGGACGCCACGAGGTTCTTCGGTACGGCGAGGATCTCGGCGTGGCCGGCGCCCTCGCCGCCGCACGCGACGCGGTCGCCCGGCGCGATGCCCTCGACTCCCTCCCCGACCTCGAGCACCACTCCAGCGGAGGAATAGCCGATCGGCGCGAGGGCGTCGAGCCGGTCGCGCGCCGTGCCGACTGCGGAGCGAACGCCTTCGACGCGTGCCTTGTCGACGACCTTCCTGACGAGGTCGGGCCGGGCGCGGGCCTTCTGGAGCAGGTTCTTCTCGCCCGTGACGATCTTCGTCCGCTCGGTGCCGGCGCTGATCAGCGACGCGCGGTTCGCGACGAGCAGCCAGCCCGGCCGGAGCGCCGGGGGAGGGAGCTCGACGACGCTGACGGCGCCGTCTCTCGGGCGTTGGGCGACCTGTTTCAGGGCCGACCGCCTGACCTGGCCCGCCGTTCGAGGGGGTACGTCACGAGCTTGCCGAGGAAGTAGGCGAATCCTCGGACCGTCACGTCCGCCGGGCGTGGAAACAAGCGCTGGGTCGCCGCAAGCAGTCGCGGATGAACGAGAGGCAGCGGAGGGCCCGCTTCCGAAGGCGGCAGTCGTGCGAAGCGGTCGGCATGTGACGTGCGGACATACAGGATCATGTTCTGAGCGTAGAAGTAGCGCACGCGATTGTCGCGCCAGACCTTGTCCCGCAAGAAATCGTGCGCCGCGTAGCCTCTGTCGGCAAAGCGTTCGGCCCAGTACTCAGGCCACTGCTCATTGCGGTGGTCCGTACCTCCCTGGCCCGGAACGGCTGCGGAGAACAGCACGACCGGGGAGAGAGCCACGAGCGAATCGCAAAGGACATCGGCGGACTCGGGAGCGAGATGCTCTCCGACCTCGAGGCACAGGGCGAGATCGAACCGGCGCCCGAGGTTCGGCTGGGTCGCCAGGTCGTGAACGATGAACCGCGAACGAGGGATCTCAAGGGTAGAGACATCGACCGCTGACGTGTCCAGTCCGAGGACGTCCTCGATCCCGGTCTCACGCGCGGCGCAGAGCCATGATCCCGTCCCGCAACCGAGATCCACGACGGACGCCGGTTCGATGATCTCGGCAACCAGGGGCAGGACCACTCGCGCTGACTCGCGTGCGCGCCTCTTTCGACCCTCGAACCATGCCCTGCTGTACTGCTTCATGGTGAGGAGAGTCTTGGCCGAGGGCTGCGCGTCTCGATCCACGAGAGGAGCCGCGCTGCACGTTTGTCCCATGTGTGCTCCTGCGCATCCAGGAGCGCCTGCTTCGCGAGCGAGCGTCGTAAGGTCGGATCCTCCATAAGGCGCTCGATTGCATCGGCGAGGCTTGCCGGGTCGTCGGGAGGGACGAGCACCGCGTTCTGCATGTGACGCAGGACTTCGCGAAGCACAGGGAGGTCGGAGCAGACGATCGGCCGCCCTGATGCCATGTACTCGAACAGCTTGAGCGGGGACGTAAACCGCGAGTAGGGGAGGGTGGCCGAGGTGGGCATTGCGAGGATGTCGCACGCGGCGAGATAGCTCGGGACCGCGCTAGGTGGGACAAAGCCGGTGATCGTGACGTTACCCAGGCCTCGGGCCGTGGCTTCGGCGTCTGCGTCGTACTGCTTGCCGACGACGAGGAAGTGGGCTGAGGCACGTTGGAGCCGGGACGCGGCCTCGAGGATGGTGTTGATCCCCTTCCCTGCATTCACGCGGCCGGTGTAGCCGACGATCGTCAGGTCGTCGTCAATGCCGAGGCGACATCGGACGGCATGTCCATCGGCAGCGGAATCGACCGATCTCGGGTCGACCCCGTCGTGCTCGACGAGAACCCCCATCGCGGTACACCACCGCCCATCGACCAGATGGCGGCGAAGCACGTCGCTGATCGTCACGAGACCATCGGCGTCCCTCAGTGTTCGACGAGCATCTTCAGACGGAGCGTCGTGCAGCTCGAGAAACACCCCTTGACAGGCAGACCGAGAGCCCCACATCCGGCGCAGGCGGACGGCCAGCCATGCGCCGAGCATGGAGCGACTGTAGACGACGAAGCGCTCGGCTCCTGGCCGACTTCGGGCGGCGAGCCAGATCACAAGCGGTAGCGCGCGGATTCCCCTCGCAAGACGTCTCATCCCCGAGAGGCGGAGGGTCAACGGTGTGGGGAGCGTCACGCGCCGGAAGTTCGGCGGGACGCCGTAGAACTGCCAAACGTCGCCATCGAACCCTTCCGGTCTGTT
>DASUJY010000019.1:0-11142 GCA_036279015.1 Gaiellaceae bacterium
GCATTGAGATTCCGTGACGGCCGCATCGTCGCGAGAGGCCGCGTGCTCCTGACGAGGCGCGAACTCGTCGCCGCGGCCCGTCGCCATCCGAACCTCGCCGGCTACGACCGCAGCATCCCGCTCCGGATTTCCGTCACCGCGCTCGCGGAGCCCCGGGCGCGGGAGCTCGTGGTCGGCATGGAGGTCTCGGCGCGCTACCTCGAGCCCCAGTTCGTCGCGGGCGTGTTTCGCGATCGTGCGCTCGTCGGCGTGGCGGCGAGCTTCCACGGGCCGTACCGTCATCTGTTCGTCGGCTCCGACGGCACGCTGGTCGGGGCGGAGAACGGCACGATCTTCATGCCCCACGGGCGGACGGTCGACCCGCCGGACGACCTGCCGAGCGGGCGCGCGGTCGCCTTCTCGCCCGACGGCCGCTGGATCGCCCGCGTGAACGGCATCAGCGTCTTCCTCGTCGGCACGCCCCTGAACGAGGAGCCGGGCAGGATCATCCGTCTCCCGGTTCCCGCGCAGGACCTCGTCTGGGAGCCGGTCAGCCGAGGGACTGCAGTCGGGCCGCCAATTCGTCGATGAACCCGGGCCCGTCGACGTCGACGCCCACGTGGCAGTTCGGTTCCTTGTCCGTGCGCTCCCAGAGGTCGACGTAGGTCCTCCCCCGCCCCGGCTCGGGCCCGATGTCGACCTCGACGTGGCGGTGCTCCGTCCGCAGGTAGCGGTCGGAGACGACGTGCGCGACCGCGAGCGCGTCGTGGACGGGCGAGCCTTCCCAGCCGTACATCCGCTGATGATGGCCGTGGTAGAAGTCGTAGAGCTCGCCGACCAGGGTGCCGACGCGGCCGGTCGCGCGCAGCTCCTCGACCTTCTCCGGTCGGAGCAGCGCTCGGTGCGTCACGTCGAGCCCGACCATCGTCACCTCGATCCCGCTCGTGAACACACGGTGGGCGGCCTCCGGGTCGGCCCAGATATTGAACTCGGCCGCCGGGGTCACGTTCCCCTCGGCGATCGCGCCGCCCATGAGGACGATGCGCTCGATCCGCTCCTCGATGCCCGGGTAGCGGGCCAGGAGAAGGCCGATGTTCGAGAGCGGGCCGACCGGGACGAGGACGACGCCGTCGCGTTCCTCCACGGTCCGGGCGATGAAGTCGATCGCGTGGCCGTCCGCGGGACGGGTCGTCGGGTCGGGCAGGTCGGGGCCGTCGAGACCGCTTTCGCCGTGCACGTATGCGGCCGTCCATTGCTCGCGCACGAGTGGGCGATCGCACCCGACGTGCACCGGGATGTCGGTGCGGTCGACGAACTCGAGGATCTTGAGCGCGTTCGCGGTCGTCTTCTCGAGGGTCTGGTTGCCCGAGACGGACGTGACGCCGAGCAACTCGATCTCCGGCGAGGCGAGCGCCAGCAGGAGCGCGATCGCATCGTCGTGGCCGGGGTCCGTGTCGAGGATGATGGGGACGGCCATCAGCGGCGCAGTATCTCGTCAATCTCCGCGGCGGTGGGGAGAGAGGGCTGCGCGCCGAGGCGCGAGGCCGCAATCGCTCCCGCGGCGCACGAGCGGCGAAGCGCCTCCTCGCGCTCGCGGCTCTCGAGGAGCGAGACGACCATGCACGCAGTGAAGGCATCGCCCGCCGCAGTGCCGTCGACGGCGTTCACCCTGGGTGGCGCGGCCCGGGCGACCTCGTCCCCGTCCTCCAGAAGAACGGCGCCCTCAGCGCCCAGTGTCAGCGCAGTGAGGCGTGGTGCCTCGGGCAACGCATCGAGCTCGTAGCGATTGACGACGACGAGGTCGGCGCGGCCGAGGACCTCGACGGGGACCGGCTTTGCGGGAGCCGCGTTGAGCGCGAAGAAGCCGGCCGTCGCCCGGGCGGCCGCCGCGATCGTCTCGAGCGGGATCTCGAGCTGGCAGAGGAGGTTTTCGATCGTCGTGGGCGCCATCGCCTCCCCGTTCGCCCCCGGGGCGACGACGATCTGGGTCTCGCCCTCGGCATCCACGTAGATGAGCGCGACGCCGGTCGCTGCGTCCGAGGAGGCGACGTCGAGGCTGACGCCGGCCTCGCGAAGCCCTGCGAGCGCCTCGTCGGCGAAGGGATCGCGCCCCACGGCGCCGGTCATCTTCACCTCTGCGCCGAGCCGCGCGGCCGCGACGGCCTGGTTGGCCCCCTTGCCTCCCGGGAAGCGCTCGAAGCTCGCGTCGCTGACCGTCTCCCCCGGCTGCGGCAGCCGCTCGCAGCGAGCGACGAGGTCGAGGTTGATGCTGCCGACGACGGTGAGGCTAGGCGGCAAGCGCGCGCAGGTCGTCGACCGCGCCGTTCAGGAGGTTCTCGCGCAGGTCGAAGAGGCCGGCCCAGAGCGACCCGCGGTCGGGTGCCGACGCAAGGCGGGCCGAGGCGGAGAGCCCCTCCAGCGCGCGAACCAGCACTGCGAGCTCGAGGTAGGCGTGCGAGACCCGTGCGGGAGAGGCGCCGACGCCGGCACGGCGCAGGACCCCGTCCCACTCCACGACCTCGCCCGCGCCCGGCTCGCCGTACCAGGAGCGGCCCTCGGCTTCGTCCGATTCGAGCTCGAGCAGGAAGCGACCCAGCGGCCGCTCGAGACCCGAGAGCGCGGTCTCGGCCCGCTCGGCGGCGCGGCGAAGCGCCGCCTCCCGTCGCGAGGCGGTGCAGGGCTCCGGCTCGCCCTTCGCCCAACGCTCGAGCAGGCGGCAGAAGGCGAGCGCGGCGACCTCGCTCGCGGTCAGCGAGCGCACGAGGCGGTCGGCGGTCTGCTGCGACACGCCGTAGGAGCGCATGAGCCCCGCCCAGCCGTTCCCGTTCGTCTCGATCATCGTCTTCTTACTACTACACCAACTTGTCGTTCGGCGTACGGTTCCGTGGATGAACACGTACGGCCTCGTCTCTGGTTTGCCCGTCGAGATCGACTCCTACGAGCTCGAGGGGCTGAGCGTCCAGGTCTCCCCCGAGTTCGTCCGGCGCACGACCGTCGTGCGCCTCCGCGGAGGAGGCGAGGAAGGGATCGGCGAGGACGTCACCTACAGCGCGGAGGACCAGGAGGCCTTCCAGGCAGAGGGCCCGAGCCTGCCGCTCGCGGGCTCGCACCACACCGTCGGGTCGTTCTCGGAGCTGCTCGAGCGCCTCGCGCTCTGGCCCTCCGGTCCCGCCCTCGAGCAGTTCAGGCCGTATCGCCGCTGGGCATTCGAGAGCGCCGCGCTCGACCTCGCGCTCCGCCAAGCCGGGAAGTCGCTCGCCGAGGCCGTCGAGCGGGAGCCGCAGCCGGTTCGCTTCGTCGCCTCGATGCGCTTCGGCGACCCGGCCACGATCGCTCCCCTCCGCGCCTGGCTCGACCTCTATCCCGAACTCCGCGTGAAGCTCGACCCGACGCCGACCTGGGACGACGCGCTCGTGAACGAGCTCGTGGCGACGGGCGCTGTCGACACGCTCGACTTCAAGGGCGCGTACAAGGGCACGCCGGTCGACATGCCGGCGGACGCGACGCTCTACGCGCGGATCGCGCTCGCGTTTCCGGACGCGTGGCTCGAGGACCCCGACCTCACGGGTGAGACCGGGCCGGTGCTCGAGCGCCACCGCGACCGCATCACGTGGGACGCGCCGATCCACTCGGTCGCCGACATCGTCGGCCTCCCCTTCCCGCCGCGGACGCTCAACTTCAAGCCCTCCCGGTTCGGCAGCATCCAGCGGCTCTTCGACGGCTACGACTATTGCGCCCAGCACAAGATCGCCGTTTACGGAGGCGGCCAGTTCGAGCTCGGCCCCGGCCGCGGGCAGATCCAGTACCTCGCCTCGCTCTTCCACCCGGACACGCCGAACGACGTCGCTCCGGGCGCGTACAACGGCAAGCCGGCAACCGGCCTGCCGACGAGCCCGCTCGAGCCGGCGCTCGATGAGGTCGGCTTCCGGTGGCGCGCCTGAGGCAGCTGGTCTGCCGCCATCGCTATGAGGTGGTCGAGCGCATCGAGGCGGGCGGCGACCCACGCCTCGAGGTCACCGAGCCGCTCCCGGTCGGCCAGGGCGAGTCGCGCTACGGCTGGATGCGCCGCCGCTGAGCGTACGGGACGTGTCCGTTCCAGACCCCGGGGTCTGACCCCGGTGTGAAAGACGTGGCCCGCCCCAGGGGGGCCGGCTCAGACCTCGAGCACGACGGGGAGGATCATCGGCCGGCGGCCCGTTCGCTCCCTGATGAGCCTTCCGACCGCATCGTGGATGTGCTCCTGGAGGAGCTTCAGCTCGGAGATGTCCTCCGCGAGGCAGCCCGCGATCGTTCGCTCGGCCTCGTCGCGGGCCTCGTCCAGGAGCGGCCCTGGCTCGGCGAAGCCGCGGGAGATGACCTCGGGGGCAGCGATCTCGCGGCCGTTCTGGGAGCCGACCGTGACGACGACGATGAGGACGCCGTCCTCGGAGAGATGGCGGCGGTCGCGGAGCGCCACGTCCTGCACGTCCCCCACTCCGAGCCCGTCGACGAAGGTCGCGCCGCTCTCGACCGACCCGACGATCCGCGCCCGGCCGCCCTCGAGCTCGACGACGGAGCCGTTCTCCGCGAGCACGATGTGCTCGGGCTCGACCCCTGCGTCGCGGGCGAGGCGCGCGTGGGCCGCGAGCATCCTGAACTCACCGTGCACCGGCATGACGTTTCGCGGGCGCAGAACGGCGAGGATCGTCCGGAGCTCCTCGGCATGGCCGTGGCCGGACACGTGCACGGGGGCGATCTCCTGGTGCAGGACCTCGGCGCCCGACTTGGCGAGCCGGTTGATCGTGTCGTGGACGCGGAGCTCGTTCCCAGGCACGGGCTTGGCCGAGATGATGACGGTGTCGCCCTCCTCGATCTCGACGTGCTGGTGGTCGTTGTAGGCCATGCGGGTGAGCGCCGACATGGGCTCCCCCTGGCTCCCGGTGCAGAGGATCATCGTCTCCTCGGGTCGCAGCTCGGGCAGCACGTCAGGCTTCACGAGCACGTCTTCGGCGACGTCGATGTAGCCGAGGTTGCGCGCGATGTTGACGTTCTTGCGCAGGGAGCGGCCGATCAGGCAGACCTTGCGGCCGCTCTCGACGGCGACGTCGATCGCCTGCTGGACGCGGTGGACGTTCGAGGCGAACGACGCGATGAGGATGCGCCCGTGCCGCTGCGGGATGATCTGTCGGAAGACGACGCCGACGGTGCGTTCCGACTCGGTCACTCCCGGGCGCTCGGCGTTCGTCGAGTCGCCGAGGAGGAGGTCGACGCCGCGGTTGCCGAGATCGGCCAGTGCCCCCAGGTCGGTGCGGAAGCCGTCCACCGGCGTATGGTCGATCTTGTAGTCGCCCGTGTGGACGATGCGCCCGCCCGGCGTCTCGAGGACGACCGCGACGGCGTCCGGGATCGAGTGCGCCATGCGGACGAACTCGGCCCGGTAAGGGCCGATCTCCACCGGCCCGTCCTCGGGCATCGCCTCCACGAGCTCGGCATCTCTCAGGAGGCCGTGCTCGTCGAGTTTCGACTTGACGAGGCCGAGGGTGAGGCCGGTCGCCCGGATCTCCGGGATCCGCACCTCGCGCAGGAGATACGGGAGCGCGCCGACGTGATCCTCGTGCCCGTGCGTGAGGATGACCGCGCGGATGTCCCGCTCGCGCTCGCGCAGGTAGGAGAAGTCCGGGAGAACGAGGTCGACGCCGAGGTGCTCGTCTCGTGGAAAGGAGAGGCCGGCGTCGATGACGACGATGCCGTCGTCGCTCTCGACCACCATCATGTTCTTCCCGACCTCGCCCAGGCCCCCGAGCGGGATCAGTCGCGTGGCCAGGGGCATCGGCCGAAGTTTAGTAGGGTCGGGGCGTGGCGACGCACGTGAGCGGGCGCGCGGCAGTGCTCGAGAAGATCGGGCGTACGCCGATCGTCCGCCTCGAGCGGCTCGTCCCCTCCGACGCCGCCGAGATCTGGGTCAAGCTCGAGTCGACGAACCCGACGGGCTCCTACAAGGACCGGATGGCGCTCGCGATGATCGAAGGTGCCGAGCGAGACGCTCGCCTACGCCCGGGGCAGACGGTCGTCGAGTACACGGGCGGGAGCACCGGCTCCTCGCTCGCGCTCGTCTGCGCGCTCAAGGGCTACCCGCTTCGCATCGTCACCTCGGACGCCTTCGCTCTCGAGAAGGCGCGGACGATGCAGGCCTTCGGCGCCGAAGTCGAGATCCTCTCGAGCCCCGCTGGCATCACGCCCGAGCTCATCCCGACGATGATGGAGCGCGCCGCAGAGATCGTCGAGGAGGTAGACGGCTTTGCCACCGACCAGTTTCGGAACGCCGACATGATCGAGGGTTACCGCGGGCTCGGGCGCGAGATCCTCGAGCAGTTGAGCGCACCCCCGGATGCCTTCTGCTCCTACGTCGGGACGGCGGGCTGCTTCGTCGGCGTCGGCCGCGAGCTCCACTCGGCGAACCCGGAGCTCCTCCGGGTCGCCGTCGAGCCTGCCGAGTCCCCCGCGCTCTCCGAGGGACGAAGCGGAACACACCACATCGAAGGCGGAGGGGCCGGCTTCTGGCCGCCGCTCCTCGAGCGCGACGACCTCGACGAGGTGATCGCCGTTCCCGAGGCCGAGGCCTTCGCGATGGCCCAGCGGGCGGCCCGCAAGGACGGGGTCTTCTCGGGCCCCTCGACGGGAGCGAACCTCACCGCCGCCGTCGAGGTCGCCCGCAGGCTCGGCGCCGGGCGGCGTGTCGTCACGCTGCAGGTGGATTCGGGCCTGAAGTACCTGGCCGGCGCGCTCTACGCCTGAGCTGCGGCGAGGACGCCGACGCGCTCGAGGGTCGCGCGGAGCTGTGTCTTCTGCTCCTCGGTCGCCTCTGCGAGCGGGAGTCTCGGGATGCCGATGTCGTGGCCGAGGATGTCCATCGCCGCCTTGACCGGAATCGGGTTCGAGTCGATCGCGAGCGCCTTGATGACCGGCTCGAGCTCGGCCTCGATCGCCCGAGCCCCCTCGAGGTCACCCGCGCGGAAGCGGTCGATGAGCTCACGCACCCGCTGCCCCACGAGGTGGGTGAAGACGAACACCCCGCCCTTGCCGCCGAGCTCGAGGAAGGACAGGAGCAGGTCGTCGTTTCCGGCCAGGAGCGTGAGGCCGCTCTCGTTCACGATCCGCTTCGCCTGCTCGAGGTCCGGGGTCGCCTGCTTCACGTACTGCACGTTCGGGATCTCGGCGAGCTCGATGAGCGTCTCCGGCTCGAGGTTGAGGACGACGCGCTGCGGGATGTTGTAGACGACGATCGGCTTGTCCGTGACCGCCGCGATCGCCTCGAAGTGCGCCACGATCCCGCGCACGGGCGGCTTCGAGTAGTAGGGCGTGACGACGAGGAACGCGTCGACGCCGACCCCGTGCGCATCGCGCGTCAGGTGGACGGAATGCGCCGTCGAGTACGTGCCTGTGCCGGCGACCACCGTCGCGCGGTCTCCGATCGCCTCGACCGCCGCGGCGAAGAGCTCGATCCGCTCCCCGTCCGTGAGCGTCGGCCCTTCACCCGTCGTCCCGGCGACGACGACTCCGTCCGAGCCGGTGTCGACGAGATGGGCGCAGAGGCGCTTGAACGCCTCGTAGTTCACGGATCCGTCGGCCGCGAACGGCGTGACGGCCGCGGTCAGGACTTCGCCGAGCACGCGGGGGATTCTACTCCAGGAGGCTCTCGAGCCCCACGGTGACGCCCGGCTGGAGGCCCGGAAGGCGCTCGAGGGCCAGGAGGACGCCGGGAGCGAACGCGGCCCTGGAGAGCGTGTCGTGCCGGATCGTGAGGAGCTGGCCGTCCCCTCCCAGGAGGACCTCCTGGTGCGCGACGAGGCCCGGCAGGCGGACCGAGTGGATCGGAACCTCGCCGGGGATCGCCTCCGCAGTCGCCCGCGCGGTCGCCGAAGGGGCGTCGAGCTTCGTCTCGTGATGGAGCTCGACGATCTCGGCGCGCGGAAGGAAGCGGGCCGCCTCGGCCGCGAAGCGCATCATGAGGACGGCGCCGACCGCGAAGTTCGGCGCCACGAAGCAGGCGATGTCGCGCCGGCGCGCGAGCTCGTCGAAGGACGCGAGGTCGGCCGGGCCGATCCCGCTCGTCCCGACCACGCACGGGACTCCCGCGGAGAGGCAGCGCTCGACGTTCGCGCGCACCGCGTCGGGCCGCGTGAAGTCGATTGCCGCCCCGGCCCCGTCGACCGAAGGTGTCTCCCCCCGCTCGACGCCGACGACCTCGTGGCCTGCCTCGGCGAGGCTCGGCCCGAGCACCGCGCCCACCTTCCCCCCGGCGCCGAAGAGGAGGACTTTCACGAGATCATGCGACGGCGGCGGGGACGAGGTGCGGGCAGACCGGCTCGACCGCGCGGAGCACCCGCTTCTCGCTCGGGCCGATCGCGGCGACCGAGAGTCGCTCGCCGGTCAGGAGCTCGCCCGTGAGCTCCGCCACGCTCTCGGCGTCCACCGCGTCGATCTCGGCGATGATCCGGTCGAGATCGAGCAGCTCGCTGTCCGTGATGACGGACTTCCCGAGCCGGCTCATGCGGTTGGACGTGAGCTCCATCCCGAGGACGATTCGCCCCTTCAGATTCTCCTTCGCCCGCTCGAGCTCGTCCGCGTGGACGTCGCCCGCGGCGAGCGCGTCGATCTGCCGGAAGACGATCTCGAGGCACGGGCGCAGATTCTCCTCCCGCGTGCCGACGTAGACGCCAATCTGGCCGGTGTCGGCGTACTGCGACGAGAACGTGTAGACGGTGTAGGCGAGGCCGCGCTTCTCCCGGATCTCCTGGAAGAGGCGCGAGGAGGCCGAGCCACCGAGGATCCCATCGAGGATCGAGGCCGCGAAGCGCCGCTTGTCCGAGCGCGAGATGCCCGGCGCGCCGAGGCAGAGGTGGTATTGCTCCGTGTTCTTTCGCATGAAGGCGAGCCGAGGCGCCGGCGGCCGCACCCACGGCGCACGCGCCGCGGGGCGGCGGCTCGTCGGGCGGAGCTTCTCCCCCATGCGCTCGACCAGCGCCGCGAAGCGGTCGTGGTCGAGGTTTCCGGCCGCCGCAGCGACGACGTTCCCGGCCGTGTAGCGGGCGCGGTGGTACGCCGAGATCGAGCGGCGCGACACGGAGGCGATTACCTCGGCGCTGCCGAGTACCGGCCGCCCGAGCGGATGGCCGCCGAAAACCGCCTGCGTCAGGAGGTCGTGGATCAGCTCCTGCGGCGTGTCCTCGATCATCGCGATCTCCTCGAGGACGACCTCGCGCTCGGCGTCGAGGTCGACGAGCGCCGGCGCGAAGACCATGTCTGTCATGACGTCGAGCGCCTCCTCGACGTGTTCGTCGAGGACGCGGGCGTAGACGACCGTGTAGTCGCGGGCCGTAGCCGCGTTCAGCTCGCCCCCGAAGGCGTCGAAGATCTCCGCGATCTCGAGCGCCGAATAGCGATCGGAGCCCTTGAAGAGGAGGTGCTCCAGGAAGTGCGTGAGGCCAGCGTGGGCGTCGTCCTCGTCGCGCGAGCCCGTGCCGATCCAGAGGCCGAGCGCCGCCGAGCGGACGCTCTCCAGGGGCTCGCTGATCACCCGCGCGCCGCTCGGGAGCGTCGTCAGCAGGTAGTTCTGCACGCGCGCATCGTAGACCCTTGGCCCGGACCGGTCGTCTTGCCAGGTCTCAGGAGGTGAACAGCGTCAGGTCGGGCTCGCGCTCGCCGCGCAGGAGGTCGAGGTCGACCTCGACCGAGCGCAGCCCGCGCGTCTCGGCGAGCGCCGCCGCCTGCGGCTTCAGCTTCTGCGCGGCGAGGATCCCTCGGCACGCCCGCTTCGCCGGATCGGCGCGGATGAGCTCGAGGTAGCGGCAGAGCTGCTCAACGGCCTGGATGGTCCCGATCCGCTTGATCTCGACTGCGACCCAACCGCCTTCCTCGTCGCGGCACATCAGATCCACGGGGCCGACGTCGGTCGGCCACTCGCGGCGCACGAGCCGCAGCTCCTCGCCGAGCGCTCCCGGCTGCGCCGCGAGCTCCTCCTGGAGCTCGCGCTCCACGCCATCCTTCTCGAGCGCGGCCGCCTCGCCCATGTCGTGGCTCACGTCCGAGAGCACCTCGGAGATTCTGATCTCGAGGCGATCCTCCGTCTTGCGACCCCGCTTGCGGACGACGAGGCCGCCGTCGCTCTCCTCGACCACGGTCGGCGGCGTCATCCAGTTCAGCGGCTTGTAGCCGCCCGCGTCGGCGTGGACGAGCACCGAGCCGTCCTCCTTGAGCATGAGCAGCCGCGTGGACTCCGGCAGGAACGCGTTGAGCGTCCCGGTGTAGGCGACCTCGCAGCGGGCGACGATCAGGCGCACGAGCCGCGCACCGTACCGTCCGTTTCGGACAGTCGGTCAGACGTGCCGGTAGGCGCGACCCGGATCACCGGCGGCGCGCGCGAGGAGCGCGATCGCCTTGAGCGGCGGCCGGGCGAGGCCCCTGATGCCCCCCACGTCCGCGACCTCGCCGCGCACGAGCCGCTCGACGGCGTTCCAGACGAGCTTCGTGCTCGCGAGGCCGAAGGTGGTGCGCGGATACCGGTCGAGCGCCACCTTCACTCCCCAGGAGGCCCAGAGATGCGTGGCGAGCCGGCGCGCGAGCCGGGCGCCGTAGGGCTCGAGGCTTGCGGCGCGGCCCGCGAGGAGGTCGAGGATCGCCGCCGCGGCGTACTGCGAGCTGAGGAAACCCTCGAACATGCCGTCGCCGGAGACCGGGTCGATGAGGCCCGCTGCGTCCCCGACGAGAAGCGCGCGGCCGCGAGCGAGCGTCGAGCCCGGCTCACGGAGCGGGAGCCGGAAGCCGCGGAGCTCCTCGAGATCGTCGAAGGAGGCGCCGTGCGCGAGGCAGAGCCGGCGCAGGTGCTCGCGGAGGCGCGGGCCCTCCTCCTCCCACCCGCCGACGCCGAAGTTGGCGTGGTCGCCCTTCGGGAAGACCCAGCCGTAGCCGCCGGGAATCGCCCCGAGCTCGAGCGCGAGCCGCCGCTCGTAGCGGGCCGCGTCCAACTTCGCGTAGGGCATGTTTCCCTCGAGCGCGACGCCGACGACCCGGTTGCCGCCGAGCCCGAGCGCGCGCGCCGTGATCCCGTTGACGCCGTCGGCCCCGGCGAGCACCCGCCCCTCGATCCCATCGACGCGGACGCCCTCGTCGTCCACGTCGAGACCG
>DASUJY010000020.1:0-9172 GCA_036279015.1 Gaiellaceae bacterium
GAGGCCGTCTGGCAGCCGCAGGGCGGGCTCGCCGCGATCCCCAGGGGCTCGTCCTTCGAGCTCGTCTCGCCTGCTTCGAGCCAGACGATCGAGGTGTCCGGGACGGCGCCTGCCTTCAAGCCGGACGGAACGCTTACGTACGTCCGCGGCCGCGAGCTCGTCGAGTGGTCGGGCCGCTGCAGGGCCGGTGACCGCCTGTTCACGCTCCCGAACGACAACGCAACAGCGCGCTGCCTCCACGTCCTCCTGCGCGAGCCTGCGAGGAGTGTCGCCTGGCTGACGAACGGGCGCTTCGCGGCGACCCTCCCCCACGGCGACCTGGCGATCTTCGCGGACGGTCGTTCCGTCTTTCGCACCGCCCTCCTACCGGCAGGAATCGCGCGGGTAGAGGCGAGCCCGAGGAGAGACTTCTTCACCGTCTGGCTGGATGGAGATCTCCTTGGCGCCTTCGACTCCAACGGCGCCCCGGTCGTGATGCCGCCGGTTCCAGCCGGCCGGGCGCTCGCTTGCGCTCCAGACGAGGCATGGTGCGTGCTGGCGACCAGCGGCGGCTCCGTCTACCTCTTCCGGCCAGGCACCGGCGATGCGCGCCTGCGCCGGCTCGACTTCCGCGCCCGCGACCTCGCCTGGCGCAGCTAGAGCGGGATGTTTCCGTGCTTTCGCGCGGGGCGTCGCTCCCGCTTGGTGATGGCCGTCTTGAGCGCGTCGATCAGGACGGGCCGCGTGCGCCGCGGCTCGATCACGTCGTCGACGTAGCCGCGCTCGGCCGCGACGTACGGGTTGGCGAACTGATCCTTGTAGTCCTCGATCAGCGCGGCGCGGCGCCCGTCCGGGTCGTCGGCCTCCTCGAGCTCCTTGCGGAAGACGATGTTGACCGCACCCTCCGGCCCCATGACGGCCACCTCGGCAGTCGGCCAGGCGAAGTTGAAGTCGGCGCGGATGTGCTTCGAGCTCATGACGTCGTAGGCGCCGCCATAGGCCTTGCGGGTGATCACGGCGATCTTCGGCACGGTCGCTTCGCAGTAGGCGTAGAGGAGCTTTGCGCCGTGCCGGATGATTCCGCCCCACTCCTGCGCCGTACCGGGCAGGAAGCCGGGCACGTCCACGAAGGTGACGAGCGGGATGTTGAAGGCGTCGCAGAAGCGCACGAAGCGCGCCGCCTTCACCGAGGAGTCGCTATCGAGCGTGCCCGCGAGCGCGCGCGGATTGTTGGCGACGACGCCGACCGGATGCCCGCCGAGGCGCGCGAAGGCGCAGACGATGTTCTCCGCCCAGAGCTCGTGCACCTCGAGGAGCTCGCCGTCGTCGACCACGCGCTGGATGACGGCGCGCATGTCGTAGGGCCTCGTCGGCTCGTCCGGGACGAGCGTGTCGAGCTCGGCGTCCTCGCGCCCGATCGGATCCGACGGCTCGAAGTAGGGCGGCGGGTCGACGTTGTTCTGCGGTAGGAAGGAGAGGAGGTAGCGAGCGTCCTCGAGGCAGGAATCCTCGTCGTCGGCCGCAAAGTGGGCGACTCCTGACTTGGAGGCGTGAGTCGCCGCCCCGCCGAGCTCCTCGAAGGTGACGTCCTCGCCGGTGACCGTCTTCACGACCTCGGGCCCCGTGATGAACATGTACGAGCTCTCCTTGACCATGAGGACGAAGTCGGTCATGACCGGTGAGTAGACGGCGCCGCCTGCCGTCGGCCCCATCACGAGGCTGATCTGGGGGATGACGCCCGAGGCTTGCACGTTGCGCCAGAAGATCTCCGCGTAGCCGCCGAGCGAGACGACGCCCTCCTGGATGCGCGCGCCGCCGGAGTCGTTGATGCCGATCAGCGGGCAGCCGTACTTGAGCGCCAAGTCCATCACCTTGCAGATCTTCTCGGCGAAGGCCTCGGAAAGCGTCCCACCGAAGACGGTGAAGTCCTGGGAGAAGACGAAGACCCGGCGCCCGAAGATCGTCCCGTGGCCGGTGACGACGGCGTCGCCCCACGGCCGGCGCTCCATCATCCCGAAGTACGGGTTGCGATGGCGCACGTAGCGGTCGAGCTCGACGAAGCTCCCCGGGTCGAGCAGCTTCTCGATCCGCTCGCGGGCGAGAAGCTTGCCGCGGGAGCGCTGGCGCTCGACCGCGCGCTCGTCGCCGGAGTGGAGCGCCTCGTCGCGGCGGCGCTGGAGCTCCTCGAGCTTCTCGCGGGTGCCTCGGTCCTCGGCCTTCGCCATCGCCCTATCTTCCTTCACAGCCGCGGGCTTTCGCCACACCTGGCGCGCCACGCGCGCAGATTTCGAGGTTACGCTCGACGGCGGGTGGTGGCTCGGGGTGGCCCCGGGAGATCCTCGGGCAGGAGCGCGAACATGAGGGCATCCCGTCGCTCGCCCTTGAAGTCGATATAGCCGCGGAGCAGAGCTTCGCGGTGAAAGCCCGCCTTCTCGGCGACCCGGCAGGAGCCGATGTTTCCGGGCTCGGCGAGCAGCTGCACGCGCGGAGCGCCGAGCTCGTGAATCGCCCAGCCCGCAAGGACCGAGAGTGCTCGGGTCGCGATTCCGCGCCCGCGAGCCTCCCGCTTCACCCAATACCCGATCTGGACGTTTCCCTGGTCGACCCGCCGCCAGCCGATCGAGCCGAGTAGCTCGCCCGTCTTAGCGTCGACCACCGCCTGCGAAGCCGTATCCGACGCGAGCCAGGCTCTCGCATCTTCTTCCGTATAGGGAGACGGCAGCGCTGAAAGCCAGCGCTGCATGTCGGGATCCTGACAAGCATCGGTCACCGCCGGCACGTCCTCGTCCGTCAACGGCCGCAGCAGGATCACGTCGTCCGCGAGGCTCACGGCGCGCGATGAGCGTCGTACGTGCCGAACTCCTCCCGGAGCGCCTCGCAGATCTCCCCCACGGTGCATCGCGCCGCGAGAGCCTCCCGCATCGGCGGCAGGAGATTGTCGCTGCCCCGCGCCGTCTCCACCACCCGCGCGAGCGCGGCGTCCGCCGCCGGAGCATCCCGCTCCGCCCGCACCCGCGCCGTTCGCTCCACCTGGCGGCGCTCCGCCTCCGGGTCGAGGCGGTGGAGCTCGATCTCCTCCTCGCCGGGCTCTGCCTCGGCGAAGCGGTTGACGCCGACGACGACGTCCTCCCCCCTCTCGAGCCGCCGCTCGTGCTCGTAGGCGGCCTCCTCGATCGCGTGCTGCGTGAAGCCCTGCTCGATCGCCACGACGGCCCCGCCGAGCTCGTCCACCTGCTCGATCAGGGCGACGGCCCGCTCCTCGAGCTCACGCGTCAGCGTCTCGATGAAGTAGGCCCCGCCGAGCGGATCGGCCGTGTCCGTGCCGCCTGCCTCGGCGGCGAGGATCTGCTGCGTCCGGAGGGCGATCCGCGCCGAGCGCTCGGTCGGAAGCGCGAGCGCCTCGTCGTAGCCGTTCGTGTGGATCGACTGGGCGCCGCCGCAGACGGCCGAGAGCGCCTGTACCGCCACGCGGACGACGTTGTTCTCGGGCTGCTGAGCCGTGAGGGTCGAGCCGCCGGTCTGCGCATGGAAGCGAAGCGCCTGCGCCTTCGGGTTCGTCGCGCCGAAGCGCTCGCTCATGATCCGGGCCCAGAGGCCGCGTGCCGCCCGGAACTTCGCCACCTCCTGGAAGAAGTGGTTGTGCGCGTTGAAGAAGAAGGAGAGGCGCTCGCCGAACTCGTCCGGCGAGAGGCCCGCGTCGACCGCGGCCTGGCAGTACGCAATGCCGTGCGCAAGCGTGAACGCGAGCTCCTGCACGGCGGTCGAGCCCGCCTCGCGGATGTGGTAGCCCGAGATCGAGATCGTGTTCCACTTCGGCAGGCGCTCGTGGCAATAGGCGAAGAGGTCGGTCGTGATGCGCATCGAGGGGCGCGGCGGGAAGATGTAGTTCCCGCGCGCGACGTATTCCTTGAGGATGTCGTTCTGGACGGTGCCGCGGAGGTCCGCACCCGCGACGCCTTGGCCCTCCGCGACGAGCTCGTAGAGGAGGAGCAGGAGCGCGGCCGGCGCGTTGATCGTCATCGACGTCGAGACCTCGCCGAGCGGGATCGAGTCGAACAGGATCTCCATGTCGGCCAGCGAGTCGATCGCGACGCCGGTGCGGCCGACCTCGCCGGCGGCGCGCGAGTCGTCGGAGTCGAGGCCGAGCTGGGTCGGCAGGTCGAACGCGACCGAGAGCCCTGTCTGACCGCGCTCGAGCAGGTAGCGGAAGCGCGCGTTCGTCTCCTCTGCGGAGGCGAAACCGGCGTACTGGCGGATCGTCCACGGCCGGCCGCGGTACATGTCCGGGTACGGACCGCGGGTGAACGGGAACTCGCCCGGCGGCTCGAGCTCGAGCCCCGCCACGTCCTCCTGCGTGTAGACCGGTTCGACCTCGATGCCGGAGTCGGTCTCGCGGCCCTCTTCGGCTTTCGCCATCGCCTCTAGGCTAACGCCGTGGACGTGACGGTGAGGCTCTTCGCCGGCCTGCGCGAGCAGGCGGGCACCGGCCGGCGCGACGTCGAGCTGCCTCCGGGGGCCCGCGTTTCCGAGGTCTGGGCCGCGCTCGACCTCGGCGACGAGCCGGCCGGGCTCGTCTACGCGGTCAACCGCGCCTACGTGGAACCCGATCAGGCGCTCGAAGACGGGGACGAGGTCGCCCTCATCCCGCCGGTCTCCGGCGGAGCCTTCCGCCTCACCGAGGAGCCGATCGACCTCGCCGCGGTCGTCGCCGAGGTCGAGGACGAGCGTGCCGGTGCAATCGCCACCTTCCTCGGCACCGTCCGCGGCGAGTCGCGCGGCCGCCGCGTTCTGCGGCTCGAATACGACGCCTACGAAGGGATGGCGGAGTCGGTCATAGCCGAGCTCGCCGCCGCCCTCGACGACAAGTACGACCTCTGTGCCGTCGCGGTCACGCACCGCGTCGGCGTCTGCGAGATCGGCGAGGCGAGCGTCGCGATCGCCGTCTCGGCGCCGCACCGCCAGGACGCGCTCGCCGCCTGCCAGGAGGCGATCGACACGCTCAAGACCACTGTCCCGCTCTGGAAGAAGGAGGTCTACGATGGCGGCGAGGAGTGGATCGGCCGAGGCTCCTAGGCTCCGAGGCTCCTACGCGCTCGCCCAGAAGTCGCGGTGCTCGACAACGAGGCCGTCGCCGTCGAAGCGGAGGAGCGAGACGCCGGCCAGCGTCTCCTTGCCCCCGTCCTTCAGGCTCGTCTCGGCGCGCCATTCGACCGCGGCGCGGTCGCCGTCCACGATCGGCTCCTCGAAGGAACAATCCGCCCAGGCCTCGGCGGCCAGCGTCGGTACGACGTAGTCGGCCGGCTCCTGCGGCTCGCGGAAGGGATGCGAGCGGAAATAGGCGCCTTCGGCGTAGAGCGAGAGGATGTCCGCCGGCTCGTGGCCGTGCCAGCCGCGCGCCCACGTCTGCCGCCATCGGTTGGCCGCCGCGTGCGTATCCATGGACGGAGACTATGGGACGCGCCCTCTGGCAACCCCGGACCGCCCGGCTACGATGAGTCGATGAGCCAGCTCACTCCCCAGCAGGAGCCCGACTACCCGCTCTTCGAGCCGCCCCAGCGCGACTACGAGCCGCTCCACCCCGAGCCGCGCTGGAAGGAGCTCGGCCGCAAGGCGCTCGCGCCGCTCATCGCCCTGGCAGCGCTCCTCGCGAAGTTCAAGGCGATCGCGCTCGCGATCTTCAAGTTCAAGATCTTCGCCACCTCCGGCACCATGCTCGTCTCCGTCGCGGCGTACGCGTGGATCTGGGGCTGGAAGTTCGCGGTCGGCTTCGTCCTCCTGCTCCTCGTCCACGAGCTCGGCCACGTCTTCGAGCTGCGCCGCCAGGGCGTCCCGGCCTCGGCGCCGCTCTTCATCCCCTTCCTCGGCGCCGTCGTCGGCATGCGCCAGATGCCCGCCGACGCGTGGCGCGAGGCCCGCGTGGCGCTCGCCGGGCCGATCCTCGGCAGCTTGGGCGCAGCCGGGGTGTGGGCGCTCGGGTCGGCGCTCGACTCCGATCTCCTCGTCGCGCTCGCCTTCACCGGGTTCTTCCTCAACCTCTTCAACCTCCTCCCAATCGTCCCGCTCGACGGCGGCCGCGCCGTCGCAGCGGTTCACCCGGCGCTCTGGGGGCTCGGCCTCGTTGGGCTCGTCGCGCTCGCCTTCTGGCACCCGAACCCGATCCTGATCCTCATCCTCGTGGTCGGCGGGCTCGAGCTGTGGCGGCGATGGCGCGAGCGCGGGACCCCGGCGGCGGCCGCGTACTACCGGGTGCTCCCGTGGCAACGGCTGACGGCCGGCGCCGTCTACGTCGGGCTGGCCGCGCTGCTCGCGGTCGCCATGACCGCAACCCACCTCGAGCGGACGTTCTGAGCGGATGGACGACCGGCGCATCCTCCAAAGCGAGGACGGGGCGGAGCGCGCCCACGTCGAGCGGATCGCGGACGAGTTCTTCGAGGGCTTCGACACCGTCACCGACCTTCCGAAGCCGGCCGTGACGATCTTCGGCTCGGCCCGGGTTCGCGAGGGACACCCGTACTACACGGCTGCGATCGAGGTGGGACGTCGCTTCGCCGAAGCGGGGTTCACCGTCGTCACGGGCGGCGGTCCGGGGTTGATGGAGGCCGCTAACCGGGGCGCCCGCGAGGGCGGCGGCATCTCGGTCGGGTTCAACATCGAGCTCCCCCATGAGCAGGACCCCAACCCGTATCTCGACGTCAGCCTCACATTCCAGCACTTCTACGCACGCAAGACGATGTTCGTGAAGGCCGCCGAGGGCTTCGTCATCTTCCCGGGCGGCTTCGGCACGCTCGACGAGTTCTTCGAGTCGCTCACGCTCATCCAGACCGGCAAGGTCATTCACTTCCCGGTCGTCCTCTTCGGCTCGCGCTACTGGGAGGGGCTGCTCGAATGGGTGCGAGACCCGCTCCTGGCCGAGGGCATGGTGTCTCCGGAGGACGTCGAGCTGCTCGTGGTGAGCGACGACCCGGCGGAGACGGTGGCGACGATCGCCGCCGGTTACGAGCATCGACTCGCACAGGCCCCGCCCTCGTCACCCGCGAAGGCGGACGCGCAGTGAGCGCGCCGCGGTCTACCTGGCCCGCTCGTCCCTGGCCCGGCGCGACTCGATCAGCTCCTTGAACCGATCGAGGTCACCGGCGACCTGCCGGTTGTCCTCGCCGAGCCGGGCGCCGAGCGCCTCCGACATCCCCTCGGGCTCGTACTCGAGCTCGACCGTGATCTTCGTGGTCGACCCGTCGAGCGGCTCGAACAGGACCCGGCCGGACGTATAGAAGCCGTCGAGCGCGCGCCAGGCGATCATCTGGTCTGGGCGCTGCTCGATGATCTCGGCATCCCACTCGTGCCGCTTGCCGCCGATCTCGGCAGCCCAGTGCAGGTGCGCATCGTCGATCTGCTGGACCGAGCGGACGCCCTCCATGAAGTCCGGGAACTCTTCGAACCGCGTCCACTGGGCGTACGTCGTCGAGACTGGGCAATTGACGGTGATCGATTCGGTGACGGTCGCCACGAGGACCCCTCCTGGAGTTGCGATTCGGTTCGGAGGAGGTACCCGGGCGGGGCCCGGCTAACCCTTGAGGCGAGCGACGGCCGCCCACGCTGCGGGCAGGAGCGCACCGGCGAGGTAGAGCTTCACGAGGTCGCCGACGACGAAGGGATAGAGGCCGTTCTCGAAGGTCTCGCGCCACCCGTAGCCGGCGACGTGCGCGAGCCAGGGAAGGCCGAAGAGGTAGACGATGACGTTCCCCGTGAGCATCGCGGTGACGGCAGTCGAGACCCGACGGTCCCAGCGGCGCTCCGCCAGCAGGCCTGCGACAGCTGCGGCGACCGCGAAGCCGACGAGATAGCCCCCGGTCGCGCCCTGGATCCACTCCCAGCCGCCCTCGCCGCCCGAGAAGACTGGCGCGCCGATCAGCCCGACGCCGAGGTAGAGCACCAGGCTGGCCGTCCCGAGCAGTCCGCCGAGGCTCGCTCCCACGAGGAGCACCGCGAACGTCTGGCCGCTGATCGGGACGGGCGTGAAGCCGAGGTGGATCTCGATCTGAGCGGCGAGCGCCACGAAGCCCGCGCCCGCGACGACGAGGAGCGCGTCCGTCAGGAGCGTCGAGCGCGGGAAGACGGCGAGCCTGAGGGTGGCGGCGTCCGGCCTCATGCCGGCCAGACTCTAGTGGGTTCAGTCGCTCGTCGGGAGGACGATGTAGGGGCCGGGCGGGTCGCCGCCGGGCCCGTAGACCGTGGTCGGGTTCTCAGGCGTGTAGCGCGTGAAGAAATCGTCCTCGCGAATCAGCTTGTCGTGCTCGTACACCTTGCGGTGCACGTTCACATCGAAGCCCTGGCCCCCGCCCGCCACAACCGAGACCGAGTCCGGCGAGGCCGTCGGATCGATGGCGTACTGCATCTTCGGCTGGGTGTAGTTGGTCGGGCTCGACGTCGTCGACGTCACCCTTCGCCCCTGCTTCGTGCCGTAGAAGTCGACCGTGAACGTCGAGTCGGTGTACGAGACGTCGATCAGGATCGCGTGCTTCAGGTCGTTCTTGAAGACGAGGTCGGGCCCGCCCCACGAGACCGTCGCGTCGCGCCCGAGCGGGTAGTGGCTGATGTACCAGGAGTGGTTGTGCCGCTCCTGCACCGGCAATCCCGCCTCGAAGGCGGTGTTGAAGATCGTCGTCGCGGTCTGACACACCCCGCCGCCGATGGAGGGGATGAGCACGCCGCCGAAGATCATCTGGCCCTCGCGGAAGCCTCGCTCGACCGTGCGCGGCCCGACGACGTCGTTGTACGAGAACGTCTGCCCGGCCTCGATGATCGTCCCGTCGAGGTAGCGGCCGAGCAGCTGGACGTTCCAGATCCGGTTCGCCGACGACGCGCCCATGTCCGTGGTGAAGCCGGAGATGCGCGTCCGGATCCCGAGCGCCTTCGCCTCCTTCGTCGTCAGGTCGGCGGTGAGCGTCGAGAGCCCGAGTGTGGCCACGCGCCTCCCTGGGCCGTTCCCCGCCATGAAGACGGCGCGCTCGGCGTCCCGGACGTCGAGGCTCGTGCCGTTCTTCGCCTTGACCACATGGGCGCGGCCGCCTGAGATCTCGAAGGTGGCGTCGACCGGCTTCGTCGTGAACGGTTTCACGACGGGCCCGATCTCCGCCTCGATGCCGGCCGGGTCGAGGACGACCTGCATCGCGCCGGCCTTCGGCTGGAAGCGCAC
>DASUJY010000021.1:0-14414 GCA_036279015.1 Gaiellaceae bacterium
CCCTCGAGCGCGACGCCGACGACCCGGTTGCCGCCGAGCCCGAGCGCGCGCGCCGTGATCCCGTTGACGCCGTCGGCCCCGGCGAGCACCCGCCCCTCGATCCCATCGACGCGGACGCCCTCGTCGTCCACGTCGAGACCGGCCACCTTGACTCCCTCCCGCACCTCCGCGCCGGCCTCGGCGGCCCGCTCGAGGAGGAAGTGGTCGAGGCGCTTGCGCTGGGTCATGTAGACGAGCGGCTCGCCGCCGCCGCGCGAGAGCGTCTTTCGGTAGCCGAGGCGGAGGTCGACGTCCGAGACGACGTGCTCGACGACCGGCTCGATCGGGAAGGGCAGAAGCCGCGCGGCGCGCCCGGTGACGCCCCCGCCGCAGGGCTTGTCGCGCGGGAAGCGCGCCTTGTCGAGGACGAGCACGTCGGCGCCGGCGGTCGCCAGACGGTAGGCGAGTGTCGAGCCCGCCGGGCCGGCACCGACGACGATCGCGTCGTAGCGTTTCACCGCGTCATTCTCACATCCGGCCGGTCTCTGCGGTCAGGTGCGCCGACTGCGTCAGGTCCGGTTCGGACACTGGGGTCTGACCCCGGGCTGTGCTTTTCCGGACCGCCGCACGGAAGGGGAGCCCGCCGCTGCGGCGAGCTCCCCTGGAGTCGCTGAAGCCGCTCCGGCTAGCTCTCGCGCCGCGGGCCGCGGTCTCGCCGGCCGCGGTCTCGGCCGCCCCGGCGGTCATCCGACCGCGGACGCTCCTCGCGCTCCCGCGGCGGAGCGGCCTTGGCGCGCTCGATGAGCTCGTCCGGCTGGACAAGGGCGCCGTTCTCGTGCTTGGCGACGAGCTTCAGGCCGATCCGGCCCCGGGCCTTGTCGACCTCGAGCACCTTGACGTCGAGGACGTCGCCCCTCGTGATCACATCCTCGATGTGCGCGACCCGGCCGGGGCCCACGTTGGAGACGTGGAGGAGGCCGTCGGTGCCCTTCTTGAGCTCGACGAAGGCGCCGAAGTCTGTCGTCTTCACGACCTTGCCGGTGTACTCGTCGCCGACCTCGGGCTCCTTCGTGAGCGCCTGGATCGCCGAGATGGCGCCTTCGGCCTTGGGGCCGTCGGTCGCATAGATGAGGATCGTCCCGTCCTCCTCGATGTCGATCTGCACCTCGTAGTCGGCCTCGAGGGAGCGAATCGTCTCGCCGCCCTTGCCGATCACGAGCCCGATCTGCTCCGGATCGATCTTGACCGTCGTGATCCGCGGCGCGTGCTCGGAGAGCTCCGTGCGCGACTCGGAGATCGCCTCGGCCATGCGGTCGAGGATGAACTCGCGGGCCCGGCGGGCCTGATCGAGCGCACTCCGCATGATCTCCTGCGTGACGCCCGTGATCTTGATGTCCATCTGGAGGGCGGTGATCCCCTCGCGCGACCCGGCCACCTTGAAGTCCATGTCGCCGAGGTGGTCCTCGGCGCCCTGGATGTCGGTGAGGATGACGTAGTCGTCGCCCTCCTTGACGAGGCCCATCGCGATGCCGCCGACCGGGGCCTTGATCGGCACGCCTGCGTCCATGAGCGCGAGCGTCGAGCCGCAGACCGAGCCCATCGAGGACGAGCCGTTCGACTCGAGCGTCTCCGAGACGAGGCGGATCGTGTACGGAAAGTCTTCGAGCGGCGGGACCATCGGCTCGAGCGCGCGCTGCGCGAGCGCCCCGTGGCCGATGTCGCGGCGCTTCGGCCCGCGCATGAAGCCCGTCTCCCCGACCGAGTAGGGCGGGAAGTTGTAGTGGTGCATGTAGCGGCGCTCGGACTCGAGCGAGAGGTCGTCGATCCGCTGGCCCTCCTTCGCGGTGCCGAGCGTGAGGAGCGTCATGATCTGCGTCTGGCCGCGGGTGAAGAGCGCCGAGCCGTGCGTGCGCGGCGAGACGGTCACCTCGCACTCGATCGGCCGGATCTCCTCCGTGCCACGCCCGTCGGGCCGGCGCTTCTCGATCGCGATCTTCTCGCGGACGAGCTGCTTGTAGATCGACTCGGCGGCCTTCTTCACGAACTGGCGCGTGAGCCCGTCCTTGACCACGGGGCCCTCGCCGTCGACGGTGGCCGGACCGACCGGGAACGGCAGCTCGACCTCCTCGATCATGCGATCGAAGAGCAGGTGGCGCTTGGCCGACTTGAGCTGCTTCGAGTCCTGCTCGGCCTCGGTCAGCGCGCGGAGCTCGTCGCCGTACTGCTCTCGGACGGCCGCGGCGACCGCTTCCAGCCGCAGGCGCTCGAGGAGCATGTCGAGGCTCGTCCGCACCTGCATCTCGCGGACGATGTCGTCCTCGGTCGAGTCCATCGAGAGCGGCGTGCTGAGCTCGGCGCCGATCTCCTCGATCGCACCGGACGCCTCCCTGAGGCCCTCGGCAGCGATCCGCTCGCGGATGCGGTCTGCGTGGCCGCCGACCTCGGCGTCGACGTCGGCGTCGACCCACTTGGGCTTCCCTGCCTCACGGCGCAGCTCCTCCTGCGCCTCGCAGAGCTTCTTGATCTCGCCGTGGGCGAGCTCGAGGGCCTCGAGGAGCAGCTCCTCCGGCACCTCCTCCGCACCGGCCTCGACCATCGTCAGGCCCTCCTTCGTCCCGACGACGATGAGGTCCATCGTCGACTCTTCCTCGAGCTCGGGGAGCGATGGGTTGACGACGAGCTGGTCGTCGATCAGGCCGATCCGGACGGCGCCCACGGGGCCCAGGAAGGGAAGCGGCGAGATCATGAGCGCCGCGGATGCGCCGTTGATCGCCAGAATGTCATGGGGAGTGACGAGGTCGGCCGAGAGCGTCGTACAGATCACCTGCACCTCGTTCGTGAACCCCTTCGGCCAGAGCGGCCGGATCGGACGGTCGATCATGCGGGCCGTGAGGATCGCCTTCTCCGTCGGGCGCCCCTCCCGCTTGAAGAACCCGCCGGGGATCTTCCCGGCCGCGTACATCCGCTCCTCGACGTCGACGGTGAGCGGGAAGAAGTCGGCGCCCTCCCGGGCCTCGGTCCTTCCCTGCGCCGTCGCGAGAACCATCGTGTCGCCCGAGCGCACGAGAACCGCGCCGTCTGCCTGCTTGGCGAGCTTGCCCGTCTCGAAGGACAGCTCGTCCCGGCCCACGGTGACGTTCACCGTCGCCTTGCCGGAAATGATCGTGCTCATATGTGTGCCTCTCTTTCCTCTGGGAGGCGGAGGCGGAGGTTTGAGGCAACCGGTTCTCGGGGCTCCCTCAAACTTCCACCGGCTCCTCCCGGCTTCGTGTACGACCTAGCGGCGCAGTCCCAGTTCCTTGATCAGGCTCCGGTAGCCCTCCAGGTCTCGCTTCTGTAGGTAGTTGAGCAGCCGGCGCCGGCGTCCGACGAGCTTCAGCAGGCCGCGGCGGGAGTGATGGTCCTTCCCGTGGGTGCGGAGATGCTGGGTCAGCTCGTCGATCCGGCGCGACAGGAGGGCGATCTGAACCTGGGGCGAGCCCGTGTCAGCATCGCTCTTCCCGTGCCCGGCGACGACCTCTCGCTTGGCTTCTTTGGTCAGAGCCATTCGCCGTAGGCTAGCAAACATGCCGAATGGGCCTGGGATTCCGACCGGGATAGCGGCGGGCCATCCGGCCACTGCCGAAGCGGGTTTCCGCATGCTCGAGGAAGGCGGCTCCGCGGCGGACGCGGCCGTGGCCGCCTCGCTCGCCTCGTGCGTCGCCGAGACGATCATGACCGGGCTCGCGGGCGGGGGACACGCGATCTGGCTCGACGGGGGGACCGGCAAGGCGCTCCTCCTCGACTTTTTCGTCACCGTTCCCGGCCTCCGCCCCGACCGGCCGGTGGCGCCGCTCGAGGACATCGGCGTGCCCTTCGGGGACGAGATCGTCCACTACCAGGTCGGGATCGCCTCCTGCGCCGTCCCGGGAGTCCCTGCCGGGCTCGACGAGCTGCGCCGCAGGCACGGCCGGCTGCCCTGGGAGCTCCTGGTCGAGCCCGCGCTCGAGCTCGCCCGCGCGGGAGTCGAGATGCCGCCGGCCCACGCCGAATGCCTGGCCATGCTCTCGCCGGTGATGACGCTCCGCGAGGGGGCGCGGATCTACTCGCCGGGCGGAGAGCTCCTCCAGGCCGGCGACCGGCTCGAGCAGCCGGGACTCGTGAACGCGCTCGAGCTCCTCCGCGAGGAGGGGGCGGGAACCTTCTACCACGGCACCGTCGCAGAGACGCTCCTCGCGCTCGTGCACGAGCGCGGCGGCGCGCTTTCCCGGGCCGACCTCGAGAGCTACGAGCCCGTCTGGGTCGAGCCGGTCGAGGCCGAGTACCTGGACAGGCGGGTCCTCACGCGTGGGGGCCTCTCGCAGCTCGTGACGACGATCTCGACTCTCCCCCGGCTCCGCGGCATGCGGCCGGCGGAGCGGGCGCTGGCGCTCGCGCGCGCTCTCGTCGCGCCTCCCTACAGCGGCCATGGGGAGCGGGTCGGGCACACGACGAACCTCACCACCGCCGACCGGGACGGGAACGCGTGCGTCCTGACGACCAGCCTCGGGCTCGGCTCGGGCGACTTCCTCCCGGGCCTCGACGTCCACCTGAACAGCATGCTCGGCGAGATCGACCTCCGGGTGCGCCCGCTCGAGCCCGGCACCCGGATGGAGAGCATGATGTCTCCGACCCTCGTCGTCGACCGCGACGGCCTCGCGATCGCGATCGGGGCGGCGGGCGGGACGAGGCTTCGCCCCGCGCTCGTCCAGGTTCTGAGCGGGATCCTCGACGAGGGCCTCGCGCCACAGGCTGCCGTCGACCGGCCCCGTCTCCACTCGGCGGGCGAGATCGTCCGAATCGAGCCCGGCTTCGAGCCGGAGGCCCTGAGCGCGCTCGCCGAGGCCGGGTACGACGTCAGGCCATTCGACGCCCGGCACCACTATTTCGGCGGCGTCAGCTTGCTTGCCAGAACCGGTGCGGGTGCAGATCCACGCCGGAGTGGAGCTGCACTGCTCGCTCCGTAGCCTCCTCGGGCTCCTCCTCCTCGACGGGCACCCAGCCGACGTAGCCGCACACCGGACACCCGGGGTTCGACTCGGCGGTGCCGACGGCGTTGGGCTTGGCGTAGATGGTGCCGCAGGCGAGGCAGCGAACCGAGCGGATCACGTAGAGCCAGCTCATATACCTAGAGAGACGTCCAAAAGCTGCAAAAACTTGCGCTACCCCGGCCGCACGGCGGCGCGCGTCGCCTCGACGTCGAGGGCGATCTGGCGCACGAGCTCCTCCTCGCTCTCGAACGCGCGCTCGTCGCGAAGCCGCTCCCAGAGCTCGATGCGGAGCCCGCGTCCGTAGAGATCGCCCTCGAAGTCGAGCAGGAAGGCCTCGATGCGGCGCTCGTTCCCACCGTAGTGCGGGTTGACGCCGATCGAGATCGCCGCGCGGCCGTCGAGCGCCGCTCCCGCGTAGATTCCGTAGGCCGGGACGAGGAGATTCGGCTCGAGGGCGAGGTTGGCCGTTGGGAAGCCGAGCGTCCCGCCGCGCTGGTCGCCCGAGACGACGATTCCTTCGAGCTCCGGCGGCCGGCCGAGGAGCGCGGCGGCCTCCCGGATCTCTCCCTGCGCGAGGAGCTCGCGGATCCGGCTGGACGAGACTCCCGCGACGAGCGGAACGTCGCGCACCTCGAGCCCGAGCTGCCGCAGGAGGTCGACGTCTCCCGTGCGGCCGCGGCCGAAGCGAAACGACTCGGCCGCCACGACGACCTCCGTCCCGAGCGGCTTCAGGATCTCGGCGACGAACTCCCCGGGCTCGAGCTGCGAGAGCGCCTCCGTGAACTCGAGCACGAGGATGTCGTCCGGACCTGCCTCTGCGATCAGCTCCAGGCGCCGCTCGAGCGTCGAGAGGAGCTGCACGTCATAGCCGAGCACGAGGCGCGGGTGCGGGTCGAAGGTGACGACCGTCGACCGCCGGACGTCGTCCCCCGTCGCCGCGATCGCAGCCTGGTGGCCGCGGTGGACGCCGTCGAAGGTCCCGATGGCCACTGCGCGCGGGACGTTCGGAAGCTCGGCTGGGGAGCGGTAGACGCTCACGCGGGCTCCTCCTCCGGCAGCTCGAGCAGGCCGGGGACCGGCGAGGGTAGAAGCCAGAGCACTCCGGCAAGCGCCGCCGCCGTCGTCACGAAGAGCGTCGGCCGCAGGCCGATGACAGAGCCGAGCGTGCCGCCGAACAAGGCCCCGAGCGGCCGGACGCCGTAGTTGACGAAGCGGAAGGCGCCGGTCGAGCGCGACCGGAGCCGGTGCGGCGTGAACGCGACGATGATCGCTCCGACGTTGATGTCGAGGATCATGACGCCGAGCCCGGAGAGGAACTCGGCGGCGAAGAGCATGCCGAGCACGACGGGCCGCGACCCGGCAGCGAACGGGACGAGGAGAAGCGGGGCCGGAAAGAGCACCATCCCGAGGATGAAGGCGGGCCCGAGGCCGATCCGCCTGCCGATGCGACCCGCGACGACGGCGCCGAGGATGCCGCCGACTGCCCCGGCGCCGAGGACGACGCCGAGCGTCCCCGGGGAAACGCCGAGCTCCCGGGTCGCGTAGAGGATGAAGATCGCGGAGAAGCCGAAGTTGAAGAAGTTGAGCGTCGCCGCGCCGACGAGCGACGGGCGCAGGATGGCGTGCGAGGCGAGGAAGCCCATTCCCTCGCGGACCTGCCCCCACATGTTGCCCTCGGGCTTCTCGAGCGGAGGTTCGCTCGCCCGGATCCGCGCCAGGAAGAGCGCAGAGGCGACGTACGAGGCGGCGTCGGCGAGGAGCGCGGTCGGCGCGCTCAGGGCCTGGACGAGAATCCCGCCCGCGCTCGGCCCCGCGACGAACGAGAAGGCGCGGCTGCCGTTCAGGAGCGAGTTCGCCTCGACGTAGTCCTCCCGCTTCGTCACCGCCACGTAGAGCGTCGGATAGGCGATGTCGAAGACGACCGCGAGACACCCCGAGGTGAACGCGACCCCGTAGAGCTGGGCAAACGTCAGGGAGTCGAGCGCGTAGGCGACCGGCAGGCTGGCGAGGAGCCCTGCGCGGAGGAGGTCGGTCGCGACCATGAGGAGCCGCCGGCGCGGCACGCGCTCGAGCCAGACGCCCGCGGGGAGCGAGAGGATGAGGTGCGGCAGGAGCGCCGCCGCTCCCAGGTAGCCCATCTGAGCCGCGCTTGCGTCGAGGGCCAGCACGGCCGCGAGCGGAAGCGCGACCAGCGTCACCTGGTCGCCGAAGAGGGAGACCGTCTGGCCGAGCCAGAGGTTGCGGAACCCCGCCCCCCGAAGCAGCCTCATGCAGGCGGCAGGACGGTCTCGGGCCGGACGACGCCGGCGGCGGCCTGCCCGACCGCCACGAGCGTTCCGTCGGCCCAGAGCGCGACGGGCCCCTCCCCGGCTCCGCCGATCGGCCGCCCGGAGCGCACGTCCGCGACCTCGGCAGCCGAGAGCTCGCGCTCCGGCAGGTGGACGAGCGCCGCGAGCGGGGCGTGAACGACCTCCTCGTCGGCGTCTTCGACGCGGAAGGCGCCGACCGCCGTCCTTCGGATCGTCCGGCAATGCCCGCCGAGGCGATCGGCGAGCGCGCGGATGTACGTCCCGCTCGAGACCTCGAGGTCGAGCTCGACGAGCGGCGGCGAGAAGCGGACGACTCGAAGCGAGTGGACGGTCGAGCGGCGCATCGGCATCTCGATGGCGACGCCGCGCCGCTGAAGGCGATACGCACGTTCGCCCTCGATCTTGACGGCCGAGGCCTGCGGGACGCGCAGCTCGAGCTCGCCCTCGAGCGCCTCGATCTCCGCCAGCGTCGGCACGACGGTCTCCTCGAGGACCTCCCCTTCGCCGTCGCCGGTCGTCGTCCGAAGACCGAGGCGGATCTCCGTCGCGTAGCGCTTGTCGAGGCCGACGAGGTAGCGCGCCAGGCGCGTGGCCGGGCCGAGGAGCACGAGCAGGAGCCCGCTCGCGAGCGGATCGAGCGTTCCCGCGTGGCCCGCCTTGACGCCGTAGCGCGAGCGCAGGCGCTTGACGACCGCGAAGGACGACGGGCCGGCCGGCTTGTCGACCAGGACGAGCCCCTGCATGGAGGGAAACCTAGCCGGGGTGCTTGCCGTTCACCTGCGCGAGGAACTCGCGCCGGATGAAGTCGGTGATCTCCTCCACCGACGCCTCGCTCGAGAACCCCGCTGCCTGACGGTGGCCGCCGCCGCCGCTCTTGCGCGCGATCGCCGACACGTCGAGGCCTTCCGCGGTCGTCCGCAGGCTGACGCGGCGCGTCGGCCCGTTCTGGGTGGGGGGTTCGCGGATCAGCGCCGCCAGCTCGGCACCCTCGACCGCGCGGAGGTAGTCGATGATTCCCTCCGAGTAGGGCTCCTCCGCTCCGGCGGCGGCGAAGTCCTGCCGTTCCAGGTTGGAGACGATGACGCGGCCGCCCTCGAAGACCTGGGCCCTCTCGAGCGCGCGGGCGACGAGCTTCAGCTTGGCGAAGGCGACGTTCTCGTACACGCCCTGAAAGACGCGGTGCACGTTGGCGCCGGCCTCGACGAGCTCGGCCGCGAGCCGGAGCGACTTGGCGGTCGTGTTCGCGTACTGGAAGCGGCCGGTGTCCGTGACGACGGCGATGTAGAGCGCCTCGGCGATCTCCGGCGTCAGCTCGACGTCGATGGCGGCGAAGACGTCGCGGAGGATCTCGCCCGTCGAGGACGCATGTCCGACGATCAGGTTCACCTGACCGAAGCGCGTGTTGTCGTGGTGGTGGTCGATGTCGATCACGAACTGCGCCTTCGCGAGCAGCATCCCCTCGGGCCCGAGCCGCCGCTCGTTGGCGGCGTCGAGGGCAAGCACGACGCGGTCGGACGTGTCCGGGTTGGGCCCTCGCAGAAGCCCGGCGAAGTTCATGAACTCGTACTCGTTCGGGATCGGAACCTCCCCGAAGAGGTACATGACGGCGTCCTTGCCGAGCTCCCGCAGGGCGAGGGTCATGGCGAGCAGTGAGCCGAGCGCGTCCCCGTCCGGGTTCTCGTGCGTCGTGACGACGAAACGGTCGTGAGCGCGGATCGCGGCCGCGACCTCGGCCAGATCGGCCGCCTCAGTTCTGTTCGTGTGGGTTGAGCTCATCGATGAGCCGGGAGAGGCGCACCCCCCTCTCCACCGTCGGATCGTACTCGAAGGTCAATTGTGGAGTTCGCTTGAGACGGAGCTCGCTCGCGATCCGGCTCTGGAGCACTCCGTGCGAGGACTGGAGGCCTGCGAGCGAGGCCTCGCGCTTGCGCTCCGAGCCGAGCACGCTCACGTAGACGGTCGCCTGGCGGAGATCCGGGCTCGTGTTGACGCCGGTCACGGTCACGAAGCCGATGCGTGGATCCTTGAGCGAGCCGATTCCCTCCGAGAGCACCTCGCGGAGCGCCTCGTTCACGCGCCGCATGCGGCCGCTCACTCGAGCGTCACCACCTCGCGCTCGACGAGCGTGAGCTCGAAGGCCTGCCCGGCGAGGTAGCGCTCCGCTCCGTCGAGGAGCTCCTGGAGATCCTTGTGCCCCCGGGCGACGCAGGCGAGCGTGAGGCGCGCCCGCTGCCAGACGTCGTGGTGGTCGACCTCCGCCACGGACGCTCCGAAACGGCGCTGGAGCTGTGCCTTCACCGACAGGAGCTCCTTGCGCTTCCCCTTCAGGGAGTGGTTCTCGGGGAAGTGAAGCTCGACGGAGAGGATGCCGACGTAGCCGGCGCCCACCGCGACGCTAGCCCTCGTCGGGCTCTTCGGCCGCGGGCGGGCCGCCGTTCCCGCCGCCGCTCACCTCGAGATCGGTGCGCTCGACCTGGCGCGTCTCGTAGGCCTCGAGGACGTCGCCTTCCTTCACGTCGTTGAAGTTCTCGAGCAGGATCCCGCACTCGAAGCCCTCCTGCACCTCTCGTACGTCGTCCTTGAACCGCTTCAGGCTCGCGATCGTCGTCTCGTAGACGACGGCGCCCTCGCGGACGACCCGGATCTGCGAGTTGCGGCGGATGACTCCGCGCGTGACATAGCACCCGGCGATCACGCCGAGGCGCGAGGCGCGGAACAGCGCCCGGACCTCGGCCTCGCCGAGCGAGTCCTCGACCTGCTCCGGAGCGAGCATGCCGACGAGCGCCTGCTGGATGTCTTCGGTGAGCTGGTAGATGACGCGATAGGTACGGAGGTCGACGCCGTCGCGCTCGGCGAGCGAGCGGGCCTCGGCGTTCGGCCGTACGTTGAACCCGGCGACGATCGCGCTCGACGCGGAGGCGAGCATGACGTCGCTCTCGGTGATCGCCC
This sequence comes from Gaiellaceae bacterium, assembly GCA_036279015.1. Lineage (GTDB taxonomy): Bacteria > Actinomycetota > Thermoleophilia > Gaiellales > Gaiellaceae > DATEOR01. Next base: position 10,247 of record DASUJY010000021.1, read on the forward strand.
CGATTCCCGTGTGGATGACGTTGACCGCCACCTCGGGATGCTTGATCTTCGCGAGCTCGCCGACGACGGCCTCGACAGAGCCCTGCACGTCGCCCTTGACGATGACGTTGAGCTCCTGTACGCCACCCTCCCCGATGCGCGTGAAGAGATCCTCGAGGGAGATGCCCTTCTTCGAGCTCCGCGCGAGCTGCTCCGCGCGCACGCGCTGGGCCCTGAGGCCGGCCAGATGGCGCGCCTGGCGCTCGTTCTCGACGACGCGGGCGTTCTCGCCGGCGGCCGGCGGCTTGTCGAAACCGAGGATCTCGACGGGGGTGCCGGGGCCGGCGCCCTTGACCTTCTCGCCGCGGTAGTCGTGGAGGGCGCGCACCTTGCCCCAGGCGTCGCCGGCGACGATCCCGTCTCCGACGTGGAGCGTTCCCCGGCTCACGAGCATGGTCGCGACGGGGCCGCGCCCGATGTCGAGGCGGCTCTCGATGATGGGCCCGGAAGCCTCGGCCTTCGGGTTGGCGGTCAGCTCGAGCTCGGCGTCGGCGACGAGCAGCACCTTCTCGACGAGATCGTCGAGGCCCTGGTGCTCCTTCGCAGAGACGTCGGCGTACTGCGTCGCCCCGCCCCACTCCTCGGGCTGGAGGTCATGGGTGACGAGCTCCTGCCGGACGCGGGTGGGGTTCGCATCGGGACGGTCGATCTTGTTCACCGCGACGACGATCGGGACCTCCGCCGCGCGCGCGTGGTTGATCGACTCGAGCGTCTGCGGCATGACGCCGTCGTCCGCGGCGACGACGAGGACGGCGATGTCGGTCACCTTCGCGCCGCGGGCCCGGAGGGCGGTGAACGCCTCGTGGCCCGGAGTGTCGAGGAAGGTGACGCGGCGCCCGTCGTGGTCGACCTGGTAGGCGCCGATGTGCTGCGTGATCCCGCCGGCCTCGGTCTCGACGACGGCCGACTCGCGGATCGCGTCGAGCAGAGTCGTCTTGCCGTGGTCGACATGGCCCATGATCGTCACGACCGGCGGGCGCGCGACGAGATCCTCGGGCGCGTCCTCGAAGGTCTCCGGCTCGAGATCCTCCTCGTCGGCGTGCTTGATCTCGATCTCGCGCTCGAGCGTCGTCGCGATCAGCTCGATCGCGTCGTCGCCGAGCGACTGGGTGATCGTCACCATCTCGCCGACGTCCATCATGATCTTGATGATCTGCGGGACGGGCGTGCCGAGCGCCGCCGAGAGCTCCTTCACCGTGGCGCCCGAGTTGACGCTGACGGGCCCGCTCGGCTGAACCGGGGCCTGCTGCTGCTCGGTGCGCGGCTTCGGGGTCTCGCGCGGGGTGCGGGAATCCTGCCGCGGGCGGTTCGCCTGCGAGTCGATGACGACCCGGCGCTTGCGCCGGCCGCCCGTGGCGCCGCTTCGCGGCCTCAGTGGTCGTTGCCGGTCAGCCATTCGTCAGCGCGCCTCCAGCTCGGAGACGAGGTTCTCCGGAATCTTGACGTTCCTGCGCAGTGTTCGCGAGAAGGCGCGCCGGCCGGCCGCCCGCTCGAAGCACTGAAGCCGCGCGTGCACGTACGCTCCGCGGCCCGGCGAGCGGTTCCCCCGGTCCAGCCGAAGCGTCCCGTCCGGTGCGACGAAGCGCACCAACTCGCGCTGCGGAGCTTTCCGCCCGCAGCCGACGCACGTCCTCTCGGGCTCGCTCATTCGGCAGGGGTCGTCTCCTCCTTCGCCTCCGGCGCGGGGCCGGTCTCGGCCTGGGCCTCCGCAACGGCCTCAGCTCCCTCCTCGGAACCCTCCATCTCCTCGTCGGCGCCGGGCTGGGCCGGCTGGACGATCTCGGCGGACACGTCCTCGCCGGCGGCCTCGCGCTCGGCGATCTCGCGGTGGGCGGGGATGCCACAGTAGTGCGAGCCCGGAAGCGCCGTGTTCGGACAGCGCTTGCCCGTGGTGAGGAGCGCGACGCAGCGGCCCGAGAACTCCTCCTCCTGGCCGCCGAAGGCGGCGTCGGCCTCGGCGCGGGCGAACTCGGTCTCCGACTGGATGTCGATCTTCCAGCCCGTGAGGCGCGCCGCCAGGCGGGCGTTCAGGCCCTCCTTGCCGATCGCGAGGGAGAGCTGGTCGTCGGGGACGACGACGGTGGCCTCGCTCGACTCGTCGTCGACGAGGACCTCGCGAACGCGGGCGGGCGAGAGCGCCTTGGCGACGAAGCGGGCCGGCTCGGGGTTCCACGGGATGATGTCGATCTTCTCGCCGCGAAGCTCGGAGACGACCATGCGCACGCGCGAGCCGCGCGGGCCCACGCAGGCGCCGACGGGATCGACTCCCTGCACGTGCGACTCGACCGCGATCTTCGACCGGTAGCCCGGCTCGCGCGCGACGCCGCGGATCTCGACGAGTCCGTCGGCGATCTCCGGCACCTCGAGCTCGAAGAGCGTCTTGATCAGCTCGGGATCGCGGCGGGAGAGGATCACCTGGGGGCCCTTCGTCCCGGAGCGGACCTCCGTGATGACCGCCTTGATTCGGCTGCCCTGCTCGTAGCGCTCGCCGTCCACCTGCTCCGAGCGCGGCAGGAGGGCCTCGACCTTGCCGAGGTCGACGAGGACGTTGTTGCGGTCGCCGGCCTGCTGCACGATGCCGGTCACGACCTCGCTGACGCGGTCGACGTACTCGTCGTACATCATCTCGCGCTCGGCCTCGCGGATCCGCTGGAGGATCACCTGCTTGGCCGTCTGCGCGGCGATGCGCCCGAAGTTCTCCGGCGTGACGTCGGCCCGCTTGACCTGCTCGTCCGGCACGTCCGACCAGTCGATGACCAGGTCGTCGTCCGTCACGAGCGTATGGGAGCGCTCGCCGTTCTCGGCCTCGGCGGCCTCGAGCTCCGAGATCGCACGCTCGCGCGCCTCGTCCATGAGCCGCTCCTCGATGTCCGGCGGCAGCTCGACCGACCAGACGCGGAAGTCCCCGCCCGAGTCGAGCTCGACGGTCGCGTGCCGGGCGGCTCCCGGCGTCTTCTTGTACGCGGCGAGCAGGGCATCCTCGAGCGCGCGCACGAGCACGTCGTCCTCGATCCCCTTCTCGCGCTCGATCTGCCTCACGGCCTCGAGAATCTCTCTACTCATCGTCTATCGCCTCTCCTCGATCAGGTTCCCGCGCACGATCGTGTCGTACGGAACGCCGAACCGCTCATTGCCGACCGCGATGGTCGCCTCGTCCTCGCCCGCCTCGACGACCTCGCCGCGGAAGCGCTTCCGCCCCTCGACCTCGACGTTCGTCCGCACGGCGACCGTTCGCCCGACGGCGCCGGCGAAGTGGGCCCGCGTCCGCAGCGGGCGCTCGAAGCCGGGAGACGAGACCTCGAGCGAAAAGCGCTCGAGATAGCTCCTGAGGGCGTTCGTCACCCGCTCGCAGAGCGCGTGATCGACGCCCTTTGCATGGTCGATGTAGACGCAGAGCCGCTCGGGGCCGCTGAGCTCGACGGCGAGCACGTCGACGTCGGGCAGCCGCTCCTGGACGGTCTCGGCGACCTCGCGGTGAAGCTGGCGTTCTCTCTCGTGGACCTGGGTCATCTTTGTTCTGTGCCTCTTCGCAAAAAATGGGCGCCGCGCGCCCATTTCTCCAGCTGGGGAAATGTGGTTGAGACAGGATAGCACCAGCATCTCGCGCTCATCGACGCGCGGTCCCTACCCTGTGGACAAGGGAATGAACGGCGGGACGACAGGGAAGCCGAGCCGGGTGCGCCGCCTGGTCGTCGCGGCGATCGTCGCCGCAGCGCTCGCCGGGATCGCGGTCGCGGTCCTGCTCGCCGTGCGCCCCGAGCAGCACGAGCTGCGTGCCGCCCTCCCGGCTCAGGAGCTCGGCAACTACCGGGTCGGGACGGGCAAGAGCGACGTGCCCGGCGAATGGGCCTCCTCCTGGGACTGCCAGCACACCGGCTGCGCTCCAGGCGAGGCGCGGGCGATCTCGGGGCCGGAGTGCCTCACGAATCCCTGCGCCCGGCTTCGCATCTACGACGACACGAACGGCGAGCGCGACTCGGTCGGCTTTAGCGACTTCCACGAGAACCAGGGCGCCGACGGCTACGGCGCCGCCCCCGAGCGCCAGGGGACGGCCTCGACCTGGGAGTGGGACTTCAAGTTCGGCGAGGGGTTCCCGACGCTCCGGTCGGAGACCCAGTACGTGAACGTG